>CAYTWD010000009.1:0-23154 GCA_964441065.1 uncultured Candidatus Peribacteria bacterium | reverse complement strand
CTTCAATTTTATCCATTCGCTTTTCTATGGCATCCATGCGTGCTTCAATTTTATCCATTCGCTTTTCTATGGCATCCATGCGTGCTTCAATTTTATCTAATCTCTTTTCTATAGAATCAAGTCTAGAATTAACATTCAGACTTAGCTCATTTATAGCCTGAAGAATTTGTGTGATTTCATTTTGTGTCATACATTTTTGGTTAAGTATTAACTACCTAACTTTAATAACTAAATCTGAATAAGTCCTGAAATATTCCTGCAATAATTTCGGAGATTGCTTTGGACTTTCCAATATAAACGAAGTCAAAAAAGGGTCAAGAAACATGACTTTACCAAATCGTATTTTGAGTCACTCTAAATCTTCGGTCTCATCTTTCCCCACTCTGTGACTTGTTCGTAAGCGGCGGCGGTTTGGAGTAGCAAGCTTTCGCTCCACATTGGTCCCATTATTTGTAAACCGATTGGAAGACCTTTTGAAGAAAATCCGCAAGGAATGGAAATTCCCGGAATTCCCGCGGCGGAGGGTGGAATTGTGAGTGCGTCGGCAAGATACATCGCAAGAGGTGTTGAAGCTTTTTCGCCAACTTTGAATGCGGGAGTCGGTGAAGTTGGCGCCATTAAAACATCAACTTCTTTAAAAGCTCTGTCAAAATCCTGAATAATTAAGGTTCGCGCGCGCTGAGCCTGCTTGTAATATGCATCGGCGTAACCTGCGGAAAGCACGAAAGTTCCAACCATGATTCTGCGCTTAATTTCACTACCAAAACCTTCCCCACGACTTCGTTTATAGTAGTCAATCAGATCTGCAACCTCACCATCAGGCTTGTGGCCGAAACGAATTCCATCATATCTTGAAAGATTTGTGGAAAGTTCTCCAGGCATTGTCACATAATAAACCGCGACTCCATATTTTGTCATCGGTAAACTGATTTCAACAACTTTCGCGCCCATCTTTTCATATTCTTTCACCGCCGCCATCACTGCGTCCCTAACTTCCTGCTCAACTCCTTCCGCAAAGTATTCTTTTGGGACGCCAATTCGCAGACCTTTCACTCCTTTGTTCAAATTTTTTGTGTAATCCGGAACTTCAACCTGAGGAGTTGTGGAATCAAATTTATCAGGCCCTGCAATCGCATTCATTATTAAAGCAATATCTTCCGCACTTCTGGCAATCGGACCAATCGTATCCCAACTCGACGCCATCGCGGTCACACCAAATCTGCTAACTCTTCCATAAGTCACCTTCAAACCAACGCAACCTGAAAGTGATGCGGGCTGACGGATTGAACCACCGGTATCTGTTCCTAAAGCAAAGAAACACTGTCCGGCCGCAACCGCTGAAGTACTTCCACCTGAGGAGCCACCGGGGACGTATTCCGGGTTCCAAGGATTCAAACTTGGACCGTAACAAGAAGTTTCAGTTGATGCACCGCAAGCAAATTGATCCAGATTATTTTTTCCGAGTAAAACATATCCTTCGTCCAAAAGTCGCTGGGTCGCTGTTGATTCATAAGGCGGTACAAAATTTTCCAGCATTTTTGAAGAACAAGTTGTGCGAATTCCACGAGTATTGAAAAGATCCTTCATTCCGGCCGGCACGCCCGTTAGGGCGCTAATCTCTGCTCCTTTGGCTATCTTTGCGTCCGCCAATGCCGCACGCTCATACGCGTGATCTTCAGTTAAAGTTAAGAAATTATGCAGTATTTTGTCAGTCGCCTTAATTCGTGCGAAACAAGAATCCACCAAATCTTTTGAAGAGAATTTCTTTTCCTTTAAACCTTTGTGGGCTTCCGCAACTGTTAACCAAAATAAATCACTCATATTACTCGTTTTGTTTTAATTTGATGTTTGTCTTTTGGAAGCGGACTGCATTCTAAAAGTTCGTCGGGTTTGCACAAAGTTTGAGAAACAGTATCTTCACGAAGAACATTAGTGAGCCCGGTAACCTGATTAGTTTCCGGCACGCCACTTGTATCCAGTTCTTTCAAAACATCCACATAATCCAAAATATTCGTCAGCTGACCTGCAAAAAGCTCAACTTCCTCATCTGTTAGATGAAGCCTTGCCAGATGCGCAATTTTTTTGACCTGTTCAGCAGTAAGTTGCATGCGGCCAGTTTAAATCAAAATAATCCGCACGTCGACGGGAAATGGAAACATGAACTGTCCCCGGGGACAGTTTTACAGGTGGGAAAGTGCACCCGGGTGCACTTCATACTGTCTTGAAGTTGTTCTAACCATACAAAATAAACCCGCACTTATCAAAATTAAGCCTGAAATTTGATAAAAACTCGGCGTTTCGCCAAATGCAAAATACGCAAATAATAAACTAACAAAAGGATAGCTGTTTGAAATTGCCGTGGCCTTGGTTATATCGAGTTTCTGCAAACCGACATGCCAGAATATTTTTGAAAAACCAAAAATTCCAAGCCCGACAAAAAGTAAATATGGTAAAACGTCGCTTGATGGAAGTGAAAGTCCTTCTGTAAAATACGCAATGCTGAGTAAAAAAATCGACCCCAGAGTCATTCTGAAAAGTAAAACCGTAGACCAACTCACAATTTTCATTACTCTTTTTGCTAAAATATTTCCAAAAACGGGAAGACCTGAAACAAAGAAAATAACAACATCCCCAATATTAACTTCTGAGCCGCCTTTAAAAAGAATAAAAATCCCGCCGAGTAAAACAAAAAATGTACCTAAAACTCTTTTTCTTGATAATTTTTCTCCAAAAAAAGGACAAATCAGAGTAGCCCAAAATAATTCCATTTGAAGGAGAAGTGCCGTGTTAATGCCGCTTGTTTTTGAAGTGGCCCAAAAAGTTAATGCCTGGGGAATTATAACAATAAAGAAACTGATTCCAATCAAATACGGCCAAGCTTTTTTCAGGAAAAGCTGTGAAAATTCCTGTCTGACCAAGTTTGTAACAAGGAAAAATGGAACTGAAATCAAAACTGCGTACGCGGAAAACTGAAGCGGTGGAATAAATTTTACACCGTAATTAATAATTATTGGGTACAAGGCATAAAAAAACATTTGAAAGAAAACCAGTAACTCACCTGTTTTTTCGGATTTATGTTTTTTCATTCTTTCGCTACAATACACTCATGCAGAAAACGCTCCAAAATATTGCACAAATTTCCTTCTTTTTCTTCCTTATATTTGGGCTTTTTCATATATCAGCCGCTTTTTTGGTCGCGCAACAAGTTATAAATAAACCCGATTTGCTTATTTTTAGAAGTCTTGACCTTCCCTTCCTTTTTTCCGCCTTAATTTTTGCGAGTTCACGGCTTTCTCTTCGGATTGCTTCGATTTTTGGCGGAGAAAAAATCGCCTTCATTATTCTCTCAAGCTTGTCTATAATTTTATTCCTAATCGCTCTTTATTTAAATTTTTATTTGCCGGATGCAAACCTCGGATAAAAAACTTGTGATGGCCTTTGGAACTTTTGATTTCTTTCACGCGGGTCATGAAAATTATCTGAAACAGGCAAAGTCACTCGGGGAAACACTGATCGTCGTCGTTGCAAGAGATTCAACGGTCAAAAAAGTTAAGGGCTTTGATGCGAGTCACAATGAAAAACTCCGATTGAAAAATGTAAGCAACTGCAAATATGTTGATAAAGCGGTGCTTGGCAATCCTCACGACAAATACAAAGTAATAAAAAAATACAGACCAAATATTCTAGCACTGGGCTACGATCAATTCGTCTTCACTTACGACTTGAAAAAATTCTTCATCAAAGAAAAACTCGACATCGAAATTGTCAGGTTAGAACCCTTCCAGCCACAAGCCTTCAAAAGCTCCATTCTACGCAACAATGCGCATCAGACTTCACCACAACTTTAAAAGACTCGCCAAAATTTCTCTGCAAAACATTGGCCGAAACCTTCTGCTTAGCGTCGCGACAGCTGTAATGATGGGACTGATTTTATTTATTTTTAACGTGATAATGGTTTTGAACGTGCTGACCCAAGCGACTATGGAAAAAATCGGTGAAAAGGTGGATTTGATTCTTTACATTTCAGACGACGCTCTTCCTTACGAAATCGATGAAATGGTGAAAGATGTTCAATCAATACCCGTTGTGAAAAGCGCGGTTTACACCAGCAAAGAAAAAGCATTGGCGGATTTTCTTTCGGAATATCCTGAAAAAGCTGATCCATTTACAAATTACGGAATTGCAAATCCGCTTCCCGGAAATATCAAAATCATCACCGATAAACCTGAAAATCACGGCATCGTGACAGACTACATCCAAAAAAGTGACTATTCCCAATATCTGATTGATTCTGAAAGCTCAAATGAAAATGAGGAAATTGTGACAAGACTTATCAGCGTCACAAACTTCACACAAAAACTGATTTTTGGAGTAATTATTACGTTTATTTTCGGCTCACTTTTGATCATAATTAACGCAATTCACCTCAGCATTTTCACCAGAAAACTCGAAATCCAAATCATGCAATTGGTGGGCGCTAACCCAAATATGATCAGGTTCCCTTTTATTTTCGAGGGAATTGTCTACAGTTTGATAGCGGTATTTTTCAGTTTCACGCTCTTAACAGTTTTCCTTGAAGGCTCCGAGCTCACAACCCTCACCAACTTTAAAGATAATTTTCATCCATTTTTATTTTTCGGATCTGAATTAATCGGCAGTATTGCTATCGGAATCGCTTCAAGTTACATCGCGCTCAATTATTACTTAAGAAATTCATGAAGGAAAAAATCCGCAATATCAACGGAATCGTGATTCGCACCAGACCTTTCATGGAAAATGACATGTGTGTGGCTGTAATCACTGATCGCGGAGAAAAACTTGAAATGATTGTGAAAGGCGCGCGAAGTAAAAGCTCCCGTCGAAAAGGCCATCTTGAACTTTTGAATCTGATTTCAGCAACCGTTTACGAAAGTAAAAGTCACTCTTATTTACAAACCGTTCGCTGTGAAAACCCATTTTTCCACCTGAAGGATTCATATTTCAACATTTTTTCAATTTGCAGACTTGTCGAAGTTATAAACGCCCGTGTGCTTGAAGAAGATCCGCATCCTGAAATTTACGATTTGCTTTTGGAGACAATGAATCTTTTAAATTCTGACAAAGTTCATCTCTTTACGGTCGATTTTGCTCTTGTAAAACTGGCAGATCTTTTGGGGCATCTTCCGAGTTATAAAAACTGCGGAACTTGCCACCGAGTTGAAGATAGAATGTATTTGAGCGAAACCAGCAACGCGCTGAATTGCAGCGAATGCAGACATGCAAACGACACGCCGATTGAACTAAAATACAGAAAAGCCATGGAATTTTTCCGTGAGACCGGCCTGCACACCTTACAAAAAATCTCGCTCAGCGAAGAAGAAAGCGAATTTTTGAAAAATATTATCGAGAAGCTTTTTGAAACAAATCAAAAATTAAGCCTTCGCCTTTAGCAGGCCTCGCACTCCACAATCTGTGAAATTACAGTTGATACCTTCATAGTACACCTCTGCCGACTGAGTGTCCGCATCGAAGATTGCAACAGCAACCAAGCTACCAGCTGCCTGAACAGTTCCATTTTCTAGCCATATAGAAGGTTTTCCATCTTCAGATGATACGATTGGCATGCCGGTAAATTCTTCAAACATAAGGATTTCTTCGCTCTTTGCGGAAGGCGGATCATATGGGAATAACTCTAATTCAATATCTTTTGCCGCTTGTCTTGATTGTGCGTATCGCTTCCCGGTTAGAATTGGTCCTTTCCCTCCATTTGCAAATAGGATATTTCCATCTTTTGCTCCAAACATTACAATTGGTTTTCCTAGTTTTTTTGAGATTTCATCTACTTGATTTAAGAGTGCACTGTTATTTGCCAGCATTGTATTCTTAACTTGTTTCCATGTAAGTCTTGATTTACTTAGCGGGCTCCATTTGTTGTACATTTCCGCGAATCTTACAAGTTCAGGAGGTGTGTCAATCCACTCTTGTGATGTTATAATATCTCCAACTTGTTCGCCTGTTTCTTCTTGTATACTCAAAATTGCGGCGATCTGTTCGAGTTTTTTCTCACTTGCACCAAGTATCCTTATTATAAGTTGTTCTTTATCTATCGGCATAAATTTTAATTTAAAAAGGATACTAAACTACATCGAAATAGAGAATTATGTCAAATTGACTCTCCAACAAAACATTAAGCCCAAACCGCAGAAACAAACCTGTCTCCATCAAGTCCTCTCAACTCACGACAATTCTGACGATGTATAGAAATTTTACTTCCGCGAGTAACATAAGCAATAATCCCGTACGGTGGTTTTGGCTTGCAACAAGCACTAAAAACCAGAGGTAAATTATCTTCACCGGTTATCAAAACTTTTCCTGTTAGTTCTGGAACAAAATAAATTTCCTTCTCCTCTTCATGTGCTTCTTCAGAAGCAAAAATAGTCTTTGCAACATGAGCCGCGGAAACAGTTCCCAAACCAATTGACTCCAAAATATCAATTCGGTCATCCAGCGCTCGCGCTTTTCCCGCATAATCTTTCAAAAGAGTAAACTTTTCATCAAGTTTTGGCTTGTGCATAAGCTCCAACTCTTTATTCAACATTTCTCTACCAAGTTTAACGTTACTTTCAAATTCCTGCTTATGAAACCAGTTTTTGATTTTCGACTTCGCGTTTGGAGTCTTTGCAATAGAAAGCCAATATTTACCGGGTTTTGCATTTGAACGCGTAACGATTTCAACAATCTCGCCATTTTTAAGTTCATAATCCAGTGGAACACCCTTTCCGTTAACTTTCGCTCCGTTACAGTGATTTCCGACATCCGTGTGAATTAGATATGCAAAATCCAAAGGAGTTGCTCCTCGAGAAAGTTCAACAACATCCCCTTTCGGACTTAAAACAAAAATTTTATCCGGGAAAATATCCAATTCGGAACCTGTTTGAATACCCTCAGCTAAACCCTTAAACCAAACTCTGTGTTTCTGATAATTTCCTCCCAAAATCAGTGGACCGCCGGATCTCGCCTTTCTGATACTATCCAAATATTTCTGCTCAATACCTTTTTCTAAAAGCATATTCTGAATTTTCTTCCTGTCAGGCAAAGACATCTTTTGGAAATTTTCTATCCACTCGCGAACTTCCGCTTCAAGGTCCGGTTCTCTCTGTAAAAGAGCCCTAATTTCATGAAAAGCTTCTTGTAATTTTAAAGATTGAGTGCCGGTTTTTACTTTTTCTTTGTAAGCCCAATGTGAAGCAACTCCAAATTCAGCCTCCGCGTGCATACTAACTGTCCTTATTTGGATTTCAGTTGGCGCGTCGTATAAATCTGCGCCCAAGCCCAAAACCGTTGTGTGCAAACTTCTGTAACCGTTCGGTTTTGCGACCGCGATATAATCCTTAAATCTATCCTGAAGCGGAATAAAATTATTATGAATAATTCCAAGTGTTGAATACAAATGCGAAACTTGTTCCTTCCCATCTTTATAAGAATCCGGAAGAATCACTCTCACCGCAAAAAGATCGTAAATTTGAGAAATATCCATCGCCTGCTTTTTATTCATTTTTTGATAAATACTCCACAAATGTTTTTTTCTACCGGACACTTCCTGAACTTCAACTCCCTCACGAATCAGCATTTGCTCAATCTGAGAAGAAGCGAACTCCATTGAAAGATCGCTTTTTTTTGAGAATTTTGTAACCGCCACTTTTAATTCTTCATACTGTTGCTGACACAAATACTTAAAACACAAATCTTCCAATTCACTTTTAACCTGATAAATACCAAGTCTTGAAGCAATAGCTGCGTGAACAAAAAGTGTTTCGCGCGCGATTCTTTCCTGCTTTTCCTTCGGCACAAATTGAAGAGTTCGCATGTTGTGAAGTCGATCCGAAAGTTTGATGAAAACAACACGAATATCTTTTGCCATCGCCAAAAACATCTTCTTCCAATTTTCAGTTTGTTGATCTTCTTTTTTGACTTTAATTACAGCCATTTTTTCCATTGCCTCAACAAGATTCCCAACATCTTCTCCAAATTCTTTTTTAATCTGCACAACAGTAATTGGAGTATCTTCAGAAACATCGTGCATTAAACAAGCCTGAATAGCCGCCAAATCAGGATCAAGATTCAACAAAATTCTAGCCGCTTCAACCGGATGAATTATGTATTCTTCTCCCGAATATCTCTTCTGTCCGGCATGCGCCTTTTTTGCAAATTCATAAGCACGATCAACTTCCGCCAAATCAATGTCGGGGCGCTTTTCAGAAATCTCCGATCTCAATAATTCATAAACCATAAGCGAAATATATCACTTAGAGCTGAGAACCATCAATAACCAATTTCAAATCAGAGCCGGACAATTGAACAACTTGAACACCTTTAACCAGTGCTTCTTTGTTCAATTGAATATCTTTAATTCTAAGCTCGAGTTCTGTAATTCCATCATTATAAAAGGCATCAAGTTTATTCCTTGCTCTATAATTTGCTCTTATTTCAACCAACTCTTTTGAGAGTGAAATGAAATCGTCCAAACTTTCAACACTAGAATCACCATCGAGTTCATTTATATGATTAAAAAATGCAGTTTCGTCTGAAGTTTTCCTTTCATCCAAGGTCTTAAACTGACCAATCAATTCCTCCTCTTCTCTCTGAAGCTGTCTCAAATTCAAATTCGCAATATTTAAAAGTTCATCCAACTGATCCACATATTTATCTAATGCCAAGGCTCTATCTGTCGACTGATCGAGCAAACTCTGAACGTCAACCTGTAAAACATTATAAATTCTTTGAAAATCTTCCACAAAACGTGAATATTCTTCTTTTGAATTTCTTTCCGTGCCCAATTCCTCACCTGTGCTTGTCGCACTATCGGCGTTGGCTTGTTCAAAACCAATCTGAATTCCAACCTCAATTTGAGAATCAAAAAGTTCATGCGGAGTTGGGGGATTTTCAACCGGAGGCACTTCAACGGGTCTATTCTTATAGTAGTCCCAAGCTTTCAAGCCTCCATAAATTCCTCCCGCAACAAGTAAAATCGCAAAAATTCCGCCGCAACAAAACTTAAAATGTCTGCTGGATAGACCGGATTCTTTAATTATATCCAATAAACCACCACTTTCACCAACATCCAAAGTCGTGGATTCTCCGTCAGCCACATCCGCAAATTCACGAAGTTTATTCTTTGTTTGCTGTCTTCTTTTCTGTAACTCACTCGATTCAGGCATTTCCTCAACTTCAAGCGGAGTCGCCAAAACATCCACGGGTTTTGGTAAATCCAAATTCAGCGCATCGTTATCCTGATTTTCAGGGACAGGTACCGAGGCTTGTTTACCTCCTTCTTTTGGTTTTTCTTCTGCCATAATTAAAAATCACTCATGATATTATACCATAAATTCAGGTCATTTACCAGACTTATCTAAGGAGAAAACCGACTCCCATCATAACCAAGAAAAGAACAGCAGTCTCAGGCCAATCCAATTTTGCTACTTTACGTGAAGTCGCCAAAAGAATTACCAAGCCCCAAATTGCACTGATTGGGCTGAGTTTAGGTAAAATATCAATAAATCTTATCAAAGACGCAAAACACATAATGTGAACGAAGCCGTTCATATTCAGTTTACTCTTGAAAAACTCCTGCAAAACATAGCCAACCGCATAAAAAGAAATCAAGGAAATTATTGTCGTCTCAATTGTATTCTTGATTACAGTGAAAAAGTCGGGTCGATAGACCACAATTCCGGGATTTGGGAACAAAAAATAACCGAGAGAGCCCAAAAAAACCGAAAGGGTTAAAATAAAAAATCCTTCATAAAGAGCTTCTTTATCATCTGCAACTTGCCTCATCACCGTATCATTTAATAAAACAATTTCCCCTGCTTCCTTAAAGTATTTTTTATGATCCATGTTTATGGTGGTGGTTGAGTAAACGTTATCATTAAAACAATAATCTTGTGACTAGTCAAAAGGATTCTTCAATCTGGGTTTGATGAAACTGTAGTTTTTGCCTAGAATAGGCCGGACTTAAGCAATTTAACCTCATTTAAATGAATATTCCATTTATTGCCGTCGGAGCAAGTATTTTATCTTTGCTCTGGGCTGTAGCACTGATCGTTTCCGTACTAAATAAAAAGTCGGGCGATCAAACCATGCAAGACATTGCAAACGCCATTCAAGAAGGCGCAATGGCGTATTTAAATCGTCAGTTCAAAACAATAGCGGTTTTTGCCATAATTATTTTCTTGGTTTTAGGCTTTGCCTTACCTTCAAACGGATTTTTAATCGCAATGGGATTCTTGCTTGGAGCTATTTTCTCAGCTCTTGCTGGATATATTGGAATGGGAGTTGCCGTTCGAGCAAACATTAGAACAGCCGCGGCCGCAAAAGACGGGCTTGCACCTGCTTTAAAAATCGCCTTCAGAGGTGGCGCGGTAACAGGTTTGGCTGTGGTTGGATTGGCTCTTCTTGGAGTTTCAGGTTTATACTGGCTTTTTGTGAACTCGTTCGGTCTTTCCGTTTCGGAAGCTCCGGGAGTTTTAATCGGATTCGGATTCGGTGCGTCTTTGATTTCTCTTTTCGCCCGTGTTGGTGGAGGAATTTTCACAAAGGCGGCGGATGTTGGTGCAGATCTTGTGGGTAAAGTTGAAAAAGGAATTCCTGAAGACGATCCAAGAAATCCTGCGGTTATTGCGGACAATGTGGGTGACAACGTGGGAGATTGCGCGGGAATGGGCGCGGATTTATTTGAGACTTATGCGGTAACTTTGATTGCCGCAATGGTGTTGGCCGCTTCAACTCTAACAGATAAAATCGGAGTGACAGGAATCGAATTCCCTCTTGCTCTTGGTTCAATCGCGGTTGTTTCTTCAATTCTGGGAATTTACTTTGTGAAATTGGGCGAAGGTTCAAAAAATATCATGGCCGCCCTTTATAAAGGAACTTTGGCTACAGGCATTTTTGCCGGTATCGGTTTCTACTTCGCGACAAAATATATGATCAACGACATGAATATTTTCTTCGCGACAGTCGTTGGTTTGATTATCACATTATTAATCAACATAGTTACGGAATATTACACTTCAAAGGAATACAGTCCGGTTCGCAGAATCGCAAAATCTTCAGAAACAGGAGCGGGAACAAATCTAATTACAGGTCTTGGAGTTGGAATGCAGTCAACCTTCCCAATGGTTTTAATTATTGTAGCAGGAATTTTTGCGGCTTACTGGCTTGGTGAAAATTCAGTTCTACAAAGCGGAATTTACGGAATCGCGGTTTCAGCCGTAGCAATGCTTTCAACAACTGGAATGGTTATCGCCATGGATTCTTACGGACCGATCACAGACAACGCCGGAGGTATTGCGGAAATGTCAAAACTTTCTGCGGCCGTTCGTGAAAATACAGACGCATTAGATGCAGTTGGAAACACAACAAAAGCCGTAACAAAAGGTTACGCAATTGCTTCTGCGGCTCTTGCAGCACTCGTGCTTTTCCAAGCATACGGAGAGGAATTAATGAAAAATTCTACCAAAGAATTCATTTTCAATATTTCAGATTACCGAGTAATTATCGGTCTATTTATCGGAGGGGTTTTACCTTTCCTTTTCTCATCTTTCTTGATGGAAGCGGTTGGAAAAGCAGCCTTCAGCATTGTTGAAGAAGTTCGAAGACAATTCCGTGAAATCAAAGGAATTATGGAAGGAAAAGCTAAGCCCGAATACAACACTTGTGTGGATATTGTGACAAAAGCCGCGCTGAAAGAAATGGTAATGCCCGGAGTAATCGCGGTGGCGTCTCCACTTCTAGTTGGATTCATTCTTGGTCCTCTTGCACTTGGCGGTCTACTTGGTGGAGTAATCATCACAGGTCTACTTATGGCAATCAACATGAGTAACGCCGGTGGAGCTTGGGACAACGCAAAAAAATACGTTGAAGACGGAAACCACGGCGGCAAAGGTTCAGTCGCACACCACGCAGCAGTCGTTGGTGACACAGTTGGTGATCCTTACAAAGACACAGCCGGTCCAGCTTTAAACGCGCTCATCAAAGTTATTAATACAATCGCCTTAATCATTGCTCCTATTATCGCAGTGAAGTCGCTATTATAAGTCGCCGACTAAAAACAAAAGCGCCCGCAGAAATGTGGGTGCTTTTTTACTAATACGGTCACAGTTTGACCTACATAAAATTATTTTCTAATATGTCCCCGGGGACACTTTTTCAGGTGCAGTTTTAATATTCAAAGGCAAATGATACTTCCAACGAATTTTCTCCTCAAATCTATCTTCAAAAACAAATCTTTTATCAACCTCATCATATCCCTTTAATGGAAAACAAAACGAATAGTAAACCGTACCTGCCGTACCATTTGCAATGATTGGATTTTGAGCATCAATAAGAACAACACCTCCATCGGATTCTTTCAAATTGAAAGCATGAAAAGTTCTTCCATAACCGGGCGCACCAATTAATCCTTTAACTAAAATTGAACCATTTCTTAAAGAAACAACCGCAGCTTTCTCCAAACACATACCTATATTTCTTCTAACTGCCTCTGAAATATCGCAAACTTTCTTTCCCGGAGGAAATAATTGATTTAAAACTTGTCCAGGAACTTGCCCCTGCAATCGCCTTCCAACTTCGAGCAAAAATTCAGCAAAATTATCTTCATTCCCAAATGTCTCATGAACCCTCGCATCGTCCACTCTATAACTTGTAGTTGTTTGATAAGCATGCGTTGAAAACTCACTACCTTCAACAAGGCGGGAATGAATCAAATGGGGATTTAGTCCTTCCACTGTTGCGATAAAATCAGGTAAATCTTTTGCTAGAATCATTGCCATGTAAAACTTGACTATTAATACATCGAATCCGCTCCACGCACTCTTTCAGATCCGGTCAAGACAGCCTTAACATAATTTCTCACCGGCATAGCTCGTCGAAAATACGCTTCGGCAAATTGAACAGTGTGGCCAATGCCAATCAAAGCCGTCATAGCAAGCAATGTTGGAATCACATGATCTTCTCGGCCGTCGAATCCCATGTCACCGGCCAATCCCATAATTACCGGAATCCAATTATTCGCGACAATATCACTCTGAATTATTTTTGGTTTTTCCACGAAACAATCAAACCATAAATATTAAAGATAGTCAATGTCATTGACCTAGTCAAATCTATTTCATAATATGTGCGCGGGCACAGTTTTACAGGTTTGGCATCTCACTCAACACCCAAGAAAAATCTACCAAAGACGATTTCTGTACAGTCACACCTTTTGCCACATCTCTAGCAACTCTTAATTCTTCCCGTCGAGCCCCAATACTGTTTAAATTTTTACCAGCGCGTGACAAAGAAGCTTCCAAGCCACACAAACATGCCGCCAAATGATATTTTTCATCATTAGAAAGACTCTGAACTCCAGCTTTCTCAGAAAATAATCTAATTGCCTTCAAAAGCATTCGTGCCTGATTAATACTTCCGGTTTTTTTGAATCCTTCTATTTCCTCGATGCTCGTACCAAGAATAGGATATGCTCTTTTTCTCCAATCATCATCTGATTCATCTTGCTCAGTCAGAACAACATCTCTCAAAAAACTCTCCATCTTCCAAACTTGATGATCAGTTTCAAGATGTGCAGAACGTGCTCTGGCTGCTTCAAGAAATCTGCGAGCCTCCCCCTTTTTGCCTTCTCCCTCCAAACTCATAATTTCTCTTGCCAGTCTGTCATATTCACTTAATCCGCTGGCAAGATAAAGATCATCCAAAAGTTCATCAATTTGCCATCGCACCAAACCACGCTGAGCTTGGATTTTTATGCTCGCTATCCTTCTCTCAACATCACTTACAATTTGGCGTTCATTCATCCTATCATACGGATGAATAAAAGTGTCCTGAAATATCGGATCATCATCACCATTATACAGCATAAATACAATTTAAATTGTGCCCTGATTCTACATCAAATTCACATTCTAGCAAGCCACGTCTCTTGCCCTCTCCCCGCATTTCACATACACTTATCCCTTCCACAAAAACCCAAATGTTCAACCCGCTTAAATATCAATATTTGGCCAATTTTCTCCAAAAAGAAGATGGCGAAGCCAGTGTTTCACTGAAACTCGGGGCGAAAGAACATACCTTTAAAATTCCGGCTGATTTTTTACCAACCGAACTCGAACCAGGCGAAAACTTTATCTTAAAAATGATTCCCGCGGAATCCGCAAAAGATGGAGATTACGAAACAATGCGAAAGATACTTGAAGACTTAATAAATTAGTCTTTCTTTTCTTTCTTCTCAGCCTTTTCAGGTTCAGCACCCTCAGCACCTTCTTCAACCTTCTTTTCAGAAGTAACTTCAATCTTAGATAGATCAACCGGCTCAGCTGGAGCTTCTTCTTCAACTTTCTGTTGAACGACAGTAGCCACAGTCAAACCAGGATCTGTAATGAGAGTGATTCTCTCAGGAAGTTTGATGTCGCTAACGTGAAGTGAAGAGTTGAAATCAACAAGAGGCTCAACGTTTAATGTCAATTCATGAATCAAATCACCCGGTAGACATTTAATTTCAACTTCGTGAATACTTTGGATCAATGTTCCCTGCAATTCCTTAACAGCAGGCGCGATCCCCTCAAGTTTAACCTTAACACGTGTGTGAATTGCCTGATCCATCTTGATATTAATGAACTCAACATGTGTGATGTCGTCTGAAACAGGATGATAGTCAACATTGTGAATCAAAACTTTCTGCTTTGAACCGCCCTCTACTTCAAGATCAATAATAGTGTTGCTACCTGCGGTTTTATAAGCTCTTCGAATATCTCCATAAGCCAACTGTAAACTCATATTCTCAACTCCACGGCCGTAAAACTCTGCTGGAACCAATTTCACCCTTCTAAGAGTGTTTGGTCTTGCCTTTGGGTCTCTCTTCTGTGCTTTCAATACTATTGTTTCCATATAATTTTAGTTTAGCCCCACCTGTACTGAGGTGTTAGCGGGGTGATTTTAGCTAAGTCCGGTTAATGACGCAAGAGGAAATCCAAAGATACGGGATTTCTGTCGCTAATACCTGAAGCATGCATAGCGGTAAGCCCCACAAGTCCATACTCAAAATCACGGTGTAAAATTGGGTGATGACGATACAAAAAATCAAGTTCACGTTCAGGTCCTTCTTTCTCGGTAAAACCTGCATCTATTTCTTTCACACCCGGTCTCTCAATAAATTTCAGCCAATGCAAAATTCCCTTCTCTAATTTGAGTCTTATTACAGCACCCATCTCATGTAAATCTCGCATTATAAAAAGAATTTGATTTGAAACCGCGGGATCTCCAAGCATAAGCAAAGCTGATTTGGAATCTCTTGAATATGTGCAATCCAAAGAAGTTTCTCCCGGAAGCACCGCCGAGATCCTTATAATTTTAGATCTAGTTCCATCTTGAGTTGAACTTACAGCACCTGATCTGGAATGCGCCTCAGCTAAAAACCTGTCACAAACACTTGGTTTTTGATCGATTCCAAATCCGGATTTTAATAAATTTCTTATCACAAATTATCGGCTTGTACATGATGTTATTACTATCCACTCCCAAAATCAATAAATTCTGCTATACTCCTGTAAGCAATTTAACCAAAAAATATGGGAATGTTCGGACAAGCAAAAGACATGTATCAGTTACAAAAAAAGGCAAAACAAATCAAGAAAGACCTCAACAATTTGCATATAGAAGCCGAATTTGAAGGAATAATTGTTATAATTAACGGTGAACAAGAAGTTATTGACGTAAAAATTTCGGAAGAAATGGCAAAACCCGAAAATAAAATGAAACTCGAAAAAGCCCTGCTAACCGCTTTCAATAAAGCCCTCAAAAAATCTCAAGAGATTGCGGCAGAAAGAATGCGTGATGTTATGGGCGATTTGGGTCTTCCCGGTCTTGCAGGAGGAACTGACAAAATTTCCTAATGGAAAAAAGATTATTTCAGTTTGGAATCTTACTTCTTGTCGGTTTCGGAATTTGGCATTTTTGGGATCCGCTTTGGAGATACAAAATTAATGAAGCTGTAGACAAAAACAGCACTGAGAAAATTATTTTCAACATTGAAAAAGGAGAAAGCGCAAAATCAATCGCAGAGAGTTTGAAAGATGAAAAATTACTGGTCGACTATCGCAGTTTTTTGAGAACAGTAGAAAATGAAGATTTGGATAATAAACTTCGCTACGGAAAATTTGTTTTGAGCCCAAGTATGACAATTCGAGAAATTGTCACAATTTTAACAACAAAAGGAACCGGTGAAATGGCATTAACAGTGAAGGAAGGTGAAACAATTGCTGAAATTGACGCGCAACTTGCGGATCTAGGTCTCATAAAAGCCGGCGATTTTAAAACCTGCGCCGCCAGCTGTCAGCTCCCCACATATGATTTTTTGGAGGACGATAAAAATCTTGAGGGTTTCCTTTTCCCGGATACTTATTTTTTGGATAGTGCAAGCTTCACGAGCGAATCTTTGATTAAACAAATGCTAAATAATTTCGATTCAAAGTTTACATCTCAAATGAGAGTTGATCTCAAAACCAGATCAATCCGAGATGTAATCAAAGTTGCTTCGATGCTTGAAAAAGAAGTGAATTACGCGACTCACCCTGATGACACCGCGATCGTTTCAGGAATTATTTGGAAACGCCTCGACAACGACTGGGCACTTGGAATTGACGCGACACTACTATATATCGAACCAGATGGTGAAGTTTCAGCTGGAGACTTGCAATCTGACAATCCTTATAATTCCCGCTTGGTGAAGGGACTTCCTCCAAGCGCAATAAGCAATCCTGGATTTGCAACAATTACCGCCGCAATTTACCCGAAAGATTCAGCATACTGGTTTTACTTAACAGATCCAAAAACCGGCGATACGATTTTTGCCATCACAAATGAGGAGCATGAGGTGAATAAGAATAAATATTTATAATAAATTATAACTTATGCGTAAAAAATTCATTTTATCTATAATAAATATTCTAACTCTTTGCATCGTTATCGCAGGAGTCAGTATTTTTTTTATTAATGACGCCAAATGGATAGGTTTTATTTTAATTATCCTCGCCTTTCTTTGCATGGCTTCTCTTATCCCATTCAAGATTAAACTACAATCAGTTCTACCGGATATTTTTTTTGGTTTGATAGATAACGGGATTTTAGCAGTCATGGCAATTTTTGGTGGTCATTTTGCTGGCGTGGCAGGAGCTATTTTAGGAGGCGTAGTTGGTAATGCGATAACAGACGGTATTGCGGGAATTTTTGAGGGATATTATGCAGAAAAATTGAGATTGGAATTAGTCCCCGAAGAAAGAACAATGCTAAAATCAGCCGTAGGCAAAATGGCTGGCTGTCTTTTTGGAGCCGGTTTTGTTTTGCTTGTCGCAAACCTCGCTAATTTCTAAAAACTCGCATTAACCTTAACAACAACGGTATTGCTTGCTTTGCCGTCAGCGTCGTATGCAATTACAGTGTAAGTGTTGGCGCCAACGACGAGGTTTTTGTATTCGGCGGTAGCAACAAAACGGAAGCTTGAGCCGCCGGCTTTGAAACCTTGCAATGTGTAAGGCGCGTTATTTCCATCCCATGTGACAGTTACTTTTGAAGCCGTTCCACTCACAATTGTGCCTTCAATCGCGATTCCATCTTTTTCAATTGTCGCGGGGGAAACAGGTGAAGTAACTGAAATTACTAAACTTGAGGCAACGGTTCCAGTTGTAGTTGTTGGAATTTCTGTGGTGACAGTATCACTGACTTGGCCTGTACTTTCATCAATTATTGTTCCCGTGGAACTTTCTTGCAAAACACCGGCTTTAATTAATGTCCAAGTGTAAAAAGGGTCGCCAAGCAAATCATCGGATGAGTCTTCAACAAGAGTGACAGATTCACGAGCCAAAAGAGCCGTCTCTTTTGAATCGGGCATGGCAATTTTTTGACCACTCTTCAATATGGTATTTTCAATAACAACATCTTTATCAACCAATTGAGGATTTGCCTCTCCATTTAAAACATAAATATATTCATTATCGGGAATATTTGAAGCGATATATTGAGTTTGAATTGATGCGATTTTCATCACATCGGTTTCTATTGTCAAAGTCATTTGACCGTCCTCATTTGGGATTTGATTAACAAAAACTCGGCCATTTTTCAAACTCAGAGTTAAAAAATCATTATTTTCTTCAGAAGAAACCTCGGAAAAAATAAGAGTGGTTTTTTGATCGAGAGTAATTTTGGTGCCATTGTAAAAACTCAAAGTCGCGTAAGTATTTTCCGCAGTTTCAATTTTGTCGCCTTCAAGAATTATTTGAGAATTTGCGGCTGGACTTGGGCCATCATCACCCCAGACCGTAACTTGAGCGGAACCTTTATCAATAGACAAAATCGCTTCATCTCGCTTTTCATTTTTCGTATTAGTAATTGAGGTAAAGCAAGATTTAAAAAAAATCGCTGAGATAACAAGGAAAATCACCAACCAAAAAAAAGACGAGAAAGTTTCCCTCTTTTTCTTCGGCTGATAACGTCTGTAGTATGTGTAATTCATGCGCCTAAATGCCCATATCTCTTTTAATCGAATTTATGTCTTTAATCAAGACCTGATCTTTCTTTAACTGCTTCTCAACTTTTTCACAGGCGTGCATAACAGTTGTGTGATTTTTACCGCCAAAATCCGCACCAATTTTTTCATAAGGAAAATTCAATCCGGTTCTTATTAAATACATTGCAACTTGTCTTGGTTTCATAATCTCACTCTTTCTAGCATCACCAAAAATATCAGCGGGTGCGACTTTATAATATCCACCCACAATTTGAACCACATCTTGCGAAGTTCTTGCTCGACTTTGATCAGTCTCGGAGTTCATTTCAAAAGGAATCGCTTTACGCAGTTTTTTTAAGATTGTAGCAACATGACGAACGGTTGGAGTCGTATGTTCAAGCTCCGCTTCAGCGATTGCCTGCAAAAGTAAACCCTCAAGTTCACGAACTGAATCCGCAACATTTTTTGCGATAAATTCAAGCACCTCGGGGTGAATCAAGGACTGTTGTTCTCTACACTTCGCATGCAAAATCGCCAGTCTGGTTTCGTAATCCGGATGCTGAACGTCCACAATCATCCCCATTCCAAATCTACTCACGAGGCGGTCTTCAAGCCCACGTAAATCTCGCGGCGGTCTATCTGAACTAATAATAATTTGTTTGTTGTTATCGTAAAGTTCATTAAAAGTGTGAAAAAATTCCTGCTGAGTCATTTCTTTGTCTGCGAGAAATTGAATATCGTCAATAATCAAACAATCAACTTTTCTATATCTGTCTTTAAAGGCCTTCGAATTTCTTTTTCCAATCGCGTCCACAATTTCATTTGTGAATCTTTCGCTGGTCATGTAAACCACAATTTTATCAGGATCATTTCTTAAAATTTCATTTCCTGTAGCCTGCAAAAGATGCGTTTTGCCTAGCCCGACTCCGCCATAAACAAAAAGCGGATTGTATGCCTTACCTGGGTTATGAGCAACAGAATAACAAGCCGCGTGCGCCAATCTGCTATTTTGACCAATCACATAATTATGAAGGGTATATTTTGGATTCAAACATTTGCTGGCGACTCCTTCCGCCAATCTAACTTCCTGCTTACCGGGCAATTTTCTCATTTTTTTTTCATTTCCAAAAAATTTTGTTACATCAATACTTCTATTATCATTATTTGACTCAAACTCCGGCCTCACTTCAACAAGCAAATTCCTAAAACGCGGCTCAATAAAACGAATCGCTGAAATCAATTGCTCGTTAAATTTATTTTCCAACCAATCTTTGGAATATAAATTTGGCACACCTATAGTCAATGTTCCTTCATGAAAAGAAATCACACCCGTATTTTGAAACCAAGTTAGAAAGTGAGGCTTTTTAACTTCCGGTTCTACTTTTTCGAGGATGCGAAGCCAAAGCTCACGTTCCGAAGAAACAGCTAGCATATGAAAATTGAATGGACTAGCATATTAAAACTTCAGCGCATTCGAATGCAAGTGTGAAGAAAAAAAAAGCTTTGACACATTACCTAAAATAGACGCAACACATCGTTGAAAGTGATGTATGCAATAAATAGCAGTAAGAAAGCAAAACCCGCAGTGTGAATATAACCTTCAATTTTTGCATTTGCTTTCTTTCCTGTGATTGCTTGAACCACAATAAAAAGGAATCTACCGCCGTCTAAAGCCGGGATTGGAAGGATATTTATCACTCCCAAACTCAGAGAAAGCAGAGCCATAAATCTTATTATCGCCGCAAATCCATCCTGCAAAAATACATAAGTCATTTGTGCAATTCCAACGGGACCCGAAACGCCAGCAGGAACAGATCCTCCGCTCACAAAATTACCCAAAACTTTTACAAACATTAGTCCGGTTAGTTTCCCAAGCTTCCACATATCATTGAAAGCCTGAACCGGCGCGTAAAAACCATAATGAACTTTATGAACTTCAATTAAAGTATGCGGAATTAAAGAAGAGTAAAAAGAAATCGCATTATCTTGAAGCAAATTCGCCACCGAAACTCCGACTCTACCGTCTTCTCTCAGCGGAATTTCAAAACTTAAATTATTCCCATCGCGAATAACCATATATCTCATAGATTTCGCTGTATTTTCAGCAGTAATTTCAACAACATTCTCAGCTCTTAAAATCTGTTTCTCATTTATCATTTTGACCTGGTCACCAATCATCAATCCAATTTGTTCAGCCGGAGAACCAATTTCAATATAAGAAATTACCGGATAAATGGGCGACTGAGTAATATTTGTTTCAAGAATTCCTTCACCGGGTCTGTAATAAGAAATATCAAAAGAAGTTTTACCTTTTATTCCCGCAAGCAAATCTGCTTCCTCTAAAATTTGTGCCCCATCAACAGTTAACAAAACATCACCCGGAAGCAACTTGCCGTTAAAAACGGAATTCTCATCTTTAAAATAAACAAGTCTGTTCATGTAAGATGGAGAGAATTTACTCTTATCAATTTTCTCGGTAAAAATATCTTTGCCTTTTGAGACTGTTGCAACGGCATCGTCCGAAAGCGAATCCCATTTCTCAATACTGTTAATCGGCTGTCCATCAACCTTCAAAATCATTTCTCCACTTTTTGCGTCGATGAATCCGGGCTGAATTTCAACCTGACCGGCACGAATCGCGTCGTAAAAATCATCTACATTTGCAAGCAGTGGTTCAATCCCAATCAAGAAACCAAAAGTCAAAAGTAAAAATGCAGTAAGTAAATTCATTAAAACACCCGCGCAAACTATTTTTGTTTGAACCCAAAGCGATTGATTGGTAAAACTTCGTTTATCGTGACTGTCTCCATCTTCGCCAAGCATTCTCACAAAACCTCCAAATGGAATCCAGTTGATTGAATAAATTGTTTCACCTTTTTTCACGCCCCAAATTCTCGGTGGCAATCCGAATCCAAATTCTTCAACCTTAACTCCGGCTCTTTTCGCCGCGACAAAATGCCCCAACTCATGAACCAAAATCAAAAAAGAGAAAATAAATATGAATACTATTGCTGTCAAAAAGTACATTTTAGATTGTCATTATGGATTGTTCCTTCGCTTTTGCCATTGCTTCAATTGTTTTATTTATTTCATCGACTTTTTCTTGCATCTGTTTTTCGAGTCGATTTTTTTCATCTTCAGGAATTTCCTTATCATGTTCGGCCTTACTCAACTGACCCATATAATCGTGCCTGATATTTCTAACCGAAATTTTTGCCTCCTCAGCCAAACGATTCACAACTTTCGCCAAATCGCGTCTTCTTTCTTCTGTTAACGGCGGAATACTCAAAATAATCGCCAAGCCGTTATTAACCGGGTTCAAATTTAAATCTGAAACACGAATGGCTTTTTCAATCACGGCCAACATCGATCTGTCCCAAGGTTGAATTTGAATTGTCTTCGCATCCGGAACTGAAACGCCGGCGACTGACTTTAAAGCCTGCATTGAACCGTAAGCTTCAACCATTAAACCTTCCACCAAACCCGCTGAAGCGCGGCCAATTTGAAGTTTTTTAAATTCATCTTCAAGGTGAACTATTGTTTTATCGAAATCTTTTACTGGAAGTTGCATATTTTTATGAAATTAAAGTACCAATTTTTTTCCCTTTTACCGCTTTTAACAAATTACCCGATTTTTTCAAATTGAAAACACGGACTTGCAGTCCGTTGTCTTTCGCCAACACAATCGCGTTCAAATCCATAACCTCAAGTCCGCGTTTCAAAACTTCATCGTAAGAAATTTTCTCAAAAAACTTTGCGGATTTGTTTTTTGTTGGATCTGAATCATAAACGCCATCGACTTTTGTGGCCTTCATCAAAACATCACATTTCAACTCTAAAGCCCGAAGTGCCGCCGCCGAGTCTGTTGTGAAATAAGGATTCCCGGTTCCGCCTCCGCAAATCACAACTTCGCCTCTTTCCAATAAAGCTATTCCTCTCGATGCCAAAAAAGGTTCCGCGAAATAGAATGAAACGTGTGGCGCAAGAGCTGTAGCCTTCACTCCAATAGACCTCAACGCATCTTGTAAAAGTCTCGCGTTCATAATCGTTGCCATCATGCCGATTGTATCCGAATCAACTCTGGAAATTTGGATTTTTTTATTGTCGCGATACCTCCAAAAATTCCCGCCCCCAACCACAATTGCAACTTGAACTTTTGATTTTACAATTGCTTTAATTTCTTCACATAACTTTAACAATTCCGCGCCATCAACTCCAACGCCGTCGCCAGCTAAAACTTCACCCGAAATTTTCAACATTATTCTTTTCATAACAAAAATTTAACAATAATTCCTCCAATTACCAAACCTGCAGCAAACAAAATCGGACCCATTTTTCTGGGAGAAATTCCTCTGGCATTTGCCAAATCTGTCAGCAAATTCGTACTTATAATAACTTCCTCATCTTTATTTTTCTCCACAACTTCAATGAAACTGTGATTCGCAACCAAAGTCACAAATCTATCAAAAGTAATTTTCACATAAGAAGACGCGTTAATTCCACTACCTCCTTCTTTTTTTACTTCTTCAGGTTTAATTTCCTTTCGCGAAAAATGTGTCGCTTCATTCGCAACCTGCTCTTCATCTGGAAGGTAAATGTCATCCATTTTTTGGGCGTAA
>CAYTWD010000008.1:12794-48707 GCA_964441065.1 uncultured Candidatus Peribacteria bacterium | reverse complement strand
AATTCTTATCATCTTTCATCAATACATTATATTTTGGCCTGTATTCCTTAATTAAATTTATCTCTAGAAGTAGAGCCTCCAAATCTGAACCCACCTCAATCCACTCAATATTATCAATTTGCTCAACCAATTTTTGAGTTCTGATCGGCATATCTTTTTGTTTTCTAAAATAAGACCGAACCCTTTTAGATAAATTTTTAGCCTTCCCCACGTATAAAAGTTTACCCTCGGAATCTTTCATTTTATAAACTCCCGGGAAACTTGGGATTTTCTTTAAAATCTGTTCAATTTTTTTATCAGACATAATTCCGTGCTATTATAATCTAAAAGATAAAAAATGGAATTTTTAAGTAAAAAAACAACCTACAATCAAGCTGTTTTAGCAACATTTGCTTATTTTGATATTTTTAAAATACCATTAAACAGATCTCAAATTACTGAAAATCTTTTATTTTTGAAAACAAATGAAAATGAAATCCAAAAAACACTTTCCTCATTTAAAAAAGAAGGGGATTTTTATTCAATTGATTTAAACAAGATAGACTACGAAGAAAAATTTGAAAGATCTCAAAAATATTGGGAAAAAGTTAAGAGATTTAGATTTTTATTTTCAATTTGTCCTTTTATAAAATTGGTTTGTGTTTGCAATAGCTTGTGCATCAACGATATTGATGAAAACAGCGACATCGATTTGTTAATTATAACAGAGAAAAATAGAATATTTTTTGCGAGATTTTTTATAACTCTTTTGACCTCGATTTTTGGAGTGAGAAGACACGGAAAAAAAATTAAAGCGCGATTTTGTTTGAGTTTTTTTGTTAGCGAAGAAAATATGGATTTTTCAAGAATCGCAATAAAACCTTATGATATATATTTGGCATTTTGGATAAAAACTCTTCAACCGATAGCCGGTGATTTTAAAGTTTATGAAAATTTACTCAAAGAGAATAATAGTTTTCTGAATCTATATTTTACAAACAAAATAAATTTAAATAGAGAACATTTCATTGAAAGAAATTTCATTGAAAAAATATCTAAAAAAATTATAGAGAAAATATTTTCTTTCGACTTTATAAATCAACGATTTAGAGATTTTCAAATTACTAGAGCAAAGAAAAAAATGGAAAAACTAGCCAACAATAATGGCACAATAATCAATGATGAAATGCTAAAATTTCATGACAATGACATGCGAGAAAAAATAAGAACGAAATGGGAAGAAAAACTAAGTCTTATCTCTAAATCTACTCTTAAGTGATTCCCCTGCCTTTCTGAAAATTAATTTTAGAGCTGTTCCTGTAAATCCAAAATGCTCTCTTAATGAATTTTCCAAATATCTTGAATAAGAGAAATGCATAATCTCAGGCCATTTACAGTTGAAAAGAAAAACCGGTGGATTTCTATCTATTTGTTCAACATTCAAAATTTCAAACTTTCGTTTTCCACGAGTTAAGTTACCTGGATGTTTTTTCAAAGCCGCATCCAACCAAACACTTAAATCTTCTTTAGGAACTTCTTTATTTCTTTCCTCACTAATTTCAATGGCCAAATCCAAAATTTTAAATACATTTTTCTTATCCTTCGCTGAGGTGAAAACCACAGGAGCCCAAGGTATGTAGGCCATGTCTCTCTTTAGATAGAAAATAGTTTTATTTTCTTTAATTTCACGTTCCTCACCCTTCAAAGTATCAATTTTATTTACAACCAAAATTAAACCTTTGTTTTGCTCCAGAATAAACTGGCTTATATGACAATCTTGATTCGTAACACCTTCTTCAAAATCAATTAAAAGTACACAAATATCTGCCATTTCCACAGCTTGAAGTGAGCGAAGAGAGCTGTACTTTTCAATTCCCTGTTCAATATCCCCTCTCCTTCTCAAACCGGCGGTATCAATCAAAACAAAGTCTTTTTTGTTATATTTAAAAGGAATCTCGGTTGAATCTCTCGTTGTGCCAGGAATTGCAGATGTAACAAGTTCTGTCTTCCCCAAAATCGCGTTAACCATAGTCGATTTACCAACATTAGGTCTACCCACAAATGCGATCTTAATTCCATTTACATTTTCCTCTTCAATCTCTTTCTTAAACTTTAAATTTGTTAATTCTTCCTCAATTTTCACTTCAAGATCAGTAATACCCATTGAGTGAATTGCTGAAACCGGAACCGGCTCCCCAAAACCAAGTTCATACATATTAAATCTTTGCTCTTCATAACTTGGATTATCACATTTATTCGCGACAAGAATCACGGGTTTTTTTGATTTTCTAAGCAAATTTGCCGCATGAAAATCATCAGATGTAAGATCAGACCTAATATCCACAACAAATAAAATCACATCAGCGTCATCAATGGCGACTTTCGACTGTTCTTGAACATTTTCCTCTATATCATTACCCGCTTCAGTTTCAAGTCCACCCGTATCAACCAAAATCACTTTAAATCCGTTAACATCAAGTTTACCATAGAGACGATCTCTCGTTGTACCGGGGATATCAGATTCAATTGCGTGGCGTTTACCCAAAAACTTGTTGAAAATCGTAGATTTACCAACATTTGGGCGACCGACTATTGCTACTAATGCAGACATATATATAAGATAGGAATAGCAAAATAACAGATAAAATGAAAAAACTCAAGCTGGTACTGATTAGCAAAAAACACGATCTTGAAGAAATTCTTAAAATAATTCAAAAATATAATATTAAGAGAATTGCTGAAAATAGACTTGAGGAGGCTGAAAAGAAGTTTCCTCTGCTACCAAATCTTGAAAAACATTTTATTGGAAAACTGCAAAGTAGAAAAATAAAAAAAATCTTTAATCTCTTTGATGTAATTCAAACTGTCGAAAATCTAGAACAAGCTCAAAAAATAAACTCTCTTGGAGAGAAAAAAATAATGCTTGAAATTAACATATCGGGATTACCGCAAAGAAGCGGTGTCGAGATTGAAAACGCAAAAAAACTCATTTCTGAGATAAAAAAACTTAAAAATTTAAATTTAATCGGCGTTATGGGAATGGCTAGCAAAAGAGATAAAGCAAAAAACGAATTCAAAATATTGAAATCTTTTCAAGATGATTTAGAAGAATGTTCAATGGGAATGTCTGACGATTTTGAAATTGCAATAAATGAAGGTTCAACAATGTTGAGACTGGGAAGAATTTTATTTGAAGAAAACTTGCCTCTGGAGCTTAAATATGAGTAAATGGTGTTAATGAAGTTTCTGAAACACGCCTTACTTGGGATAACGCTTTCATCACTTTTTTGGAGTGGCTCGGCTTTTGCCGCTACAACTGTATTACCTAGTAGTAATTCAGTTAATGAAACCACGGAACAAGGTTGCATTGCCGATTTGAAAAATTACAACAAAGGTGAAGAACTTGAGACTTCATTTAAAAATGGAACTACCGAAGATCAGGATTATATCTTGGGGTGTGCGGTTAAAAGCGGATACATAAAATTTTGGATGGTTCCATATTTTATTAAATATATTTTAACTTGGATAATCAATTTGTCCGGTTTATTGGCTGTTTTAATGATTTTAGTGGGAGCGTATTTTTACATCTGGGGCGGAATATCAGATGAAAAGGAAAAAGGAAAAAAAGTTATTTTATATGCAATAGGAGGACTGATTTTAACCTCTGTTGCTTGGTTTATAGTTAATGTAGTTTTACTTGCGATAACAGGCTGATATGAAAAAAATGTTTGGAATTAATAAATTTTTGAAAAGTACAGGAGCAAATGTTCTAAAATTAAAGAACAAGGTTGATGAACTCAAAAGAAAACAGCAAGAAAGTTATGAGCAATCTATTCCCGAACCGCATAAACCAAAGACCGAGGAACATGAAATATTACTTGTTGAATTTTCATTACTTAGTGTAATGAAAGCCACTCTTGTAATTATTGGATTAGTGATTTTGGCACAATTTTTAAGTGAAATATCAGAAATCTTGCTTATATTTTTTATTGCGTACTTATTTTCAGCCGCATTGCATCCAACAGTTAAAAGTCTTGAAAAATATAAAATTCCTAAAGCAGTTTCTGTTTTATTGATTTATCTCCTTTTACTTTTACTTTTAGGCTATTTCATTACTAAATTGGTTCCGTTAATTGCGATTCAAATAATTGAATTGGCTAGAAATCTTAGCCAAATAAGTAATAATCTTGATTCGTTTACCAATTCAAGTGACAATTTCATAATTCAACAACTCAAACCTTTTATAGATAGTTTCGCTCATGAAATAGATAGGGACCTCATTATTGGCGAAGCAAAACAATATTTAGAAAGCATAGGTACTCAACTTCAATCCTTTGCCGGTAACACATTTGAAGTTATAAAAACTGTATTTAACGGGGTATTAAACTTCGTAATTGTTTTAATTTTAACATTTTTCTTAACAATCGAAGAAAAAGGCGTTAATAATTTTTTTATTTCACTTTTCCCTTCAAAGCACGGAATGTACATTATTGAGAAAATCGAAACTGTTAAACAAAAAGTTGGATATTGGTTAAGGGGCATAGTATCAATGATGTTTATAATGTTTGCTCTAACACTTATAGGACTATTGATTCTAGGTGTTGATTATGCCTTAACATTAGCTATGATGATTGGCATTGCAGAGCTTATCCCTGTAGTGGGAGTACTGCTTTCAGGTATTGCCGCAATTTTGGTCGCATTTAATCAATCTCCATGGTTAAGCATTTGGGTTCTTGGTTTATATATTATTTTACAACAAATGGAGGGGCATATTATTGTTCCGCTAGTAATGAGAAAAGCCCTAGGACTAAGTCCTATTATAATTATTTTATCGATGCTTGTTGGTTATTCAACGCTGGGCATTTTGGGAATGATAATCGCAATTCCAGTTACAACTTCACTTTCTATTTTCGTTAGCGATTATACGGCCAAAAAAAAGTAGAGCTCTTTTTGATGCTTTCTCCCAAGAGTAATCTCCCCTTGGCTTGGGAACCTCCCCATAACCCATTAGAACTTTCTTAACCGCTAGTATCAGTTGCTCATTGTTTTTAATAAAAAAATTGGAATGATAAAGTTCTCTGTGAACTGATATGTCTGATAAAATTACCGGGCATTTAACTTTTACAGCCTCTAAAACGGGTAAATCAAATCCTTCATAATCACTCAAAGCCAAAAGAGCTTTTGTGTTTTTGAATAACCAATATTTTTCACTTTCACTGATTTCATTCAAAGTAATGATATTTGAATACCTTCTTTTAATGAGTATTGAAAATCTTTTGTCTCTCTTCTTATAACCAGCAATTACAAAGTTCACATTCGGATAAAATTTTGCGAGCCTATAAATTTTTTTCAGACCTTTCCTGGGATCTGCCGGCGCAATTGAGAGAAAAAAATCTTTATTAATAAATCTTTTGAATTTTGTAGGCGGTTTGCTTATCTTTAAAATATTTGCCCCCTCAAAAGTTACTTCAAATGGAGGTGATTCAAGACCTAAACCTGATGCCGTACTTAAACTTGGTACCAAAATCCCGGCACATATTTTTTTTAATCTGTTGTATGAAAAGAAAAAGTGCCAAATTCTACTTTTTACAGACAATGATGATGGGAATAACTCTGGTACAAAATCATGAATAGTCATAACAATCGGAATTTCAGTTTTATAAAAGGGTCTCCTGTCAGGTATCCAAATTAAGTTCGGTTTATATTCAAAATAATCATCCGAAATAGGCAGAAAAGAAAAAATCGATTTAAGGTTAAATAAAAAATTAGAAATCTTGATATGTCTTACATTCGGGAATATCTCATGAATTTTTTCAAACCGTTTATTTGCTTGGTAGAAAAGATCAAATTCAAAATCTGAACTTTTTAACATTTCCAGAATCATTTCTCTCGTATAAACCTTCACTCCGCATTCATAATCTTCAAGTAGTGGACGAAGATCTACCGCTATTTTTAATCGCATATTCTATTAAAATCAGAAAAGTCGTGGTGACTAGTATAGCTAACAAAACTATTCCAAGAAAAATCCTAAGGCTCGATCTATCGGATTCCAAATCAGTGTAACTATGAAATGCAATTAAATAACCTGAGTTTGTCATTATATCATATTCAGATATCCTTAACTTCAATAAATTTAAAAATTCCACACCAACATTTTCATTATAAAGTTCCGGTTCTGCTGAAAGATAAAATATCAAATTCTGTTTCTCTTGCCTTAAACCTGAAAAATTAGCGTGAAACTTAAGTTTCTCATCAAGTTCGCTCGAAAAAGACGGTTCATTAACCCAACCCAAAACTAAATCTGAGAAATGTTCACTGGCTCTTTGAATTTCATAGGAAGAAGATTCACCGGGTAAAAGTTTTTGATTAATACCAATAGTGATAAAAAGTAGACCCTTTGAATCTGGCTCTCCTAAATTATCTATGTATAAAACTGCCCCAATTGAAGAGAATATAAGAGCCGAAACAACAATCCAAATTCTTAATTTCCTAATTTTCATGGATCTACACTAACATTTTATTGTGGCCTTTCCAAGCCTCGTCAATAAAATGCAGAATCTCAACTCTAAACCTGGCAGGAGAAAATTTATTTACGCTCTGAACAATTTTTTCGGTATTCCAATCAATTTTTTCAAACCTTTTAATTGCGTCCTTAATTGATTTTTCATTTTGTTCATAAAAAAATATTCCTGAAATATTTTCTGTAACACTTTCGAGTGCTCCACCCTTGGCAAAAGCAATAACCGGTGTTCCAGATGCCATCGCTTCAAGTGGAACAATGCCAAAATCTTCAACTTGTGGAAAAAGCAGTGCTTTCGCGGAAGAATAAATAATTTTCTTTTGATTATCTGAAACATTGCCCAAGAACTCGATATTATCATTCGCCATTTTTTTAAGATTATTTAATTCAGGCCCATCACCAACTATTTTCAAGGGAAGTTTTATCTCATTAAAAGTTGAAACCAATAGGTCAAATTTTTTATAGGGAATCAACCTTCCAACCGCCAAATAATAATTTTCTTTATTTTTTTCAGGTCTGAAAAAATCTAAATTCACAGGAGGATAAATAACTTTACTATTTTTTTTGTAATATTTATTAATTCTTCTTGAAATAAATTTTGAATTTGCAATGTAGGTATCCACTCTTTCAGCAGCAATTCTGTCCCACTTTCTAATCCGGTGTAATATTGGCGAATAAAAAAATTTAAGTGCTAATAAAGATCTGAAATTTTTCTGATAAGAATGTGATTGATCCCAGACGTAACGCATTGGAGAGTGACAATAAGAAACGTGCAAAGTTTCAGGTTTTGTAATTATCCCTTTTGATGCCGAATGCGAAGATGAGATTACGATATCATATTCAGAAAAATCCATTCTTTCAAAAACAGCAGGCATAAAAGGCAGATATAATCTATGAAATTTTCTCGCAAATGGAAAATACTTCAAAGATGACTCAATAACTTTTCTATCTTTAAAAACGGCGCAATTTTTTTCATCATAAAGAGAGGTATAAATTTTTGCATTTGGAAAAAGTCGTGAAAGTTCATAAACTACTCTTTCTGCTCCCGCAAATACAGTGAGCCAATCACAAACAATAGCTATCTTTAAATCATCAAGCATGTAAATTTTTTACTACTGCATTATAGCCAGTTTTGCTTCCTCAATACTAGGGTAAGCATTAATCAGCTGTGTAAGACCAACAACCTGTAAAATATCCAATATATTTTCTCTTGCTTGGGAAATCACAATTTTCCCTCCCATTGCTGAAACTTTACTATACCAATCAGTTAAATAACCTATTGATTTAGAATTCATATACTCAAGAGCTGAGAAATCAAAAATAAGGTTCAAACCCTGACCCGTGGCTTCAATTAATGTATAAATTTTCTTTGCTTCTTCATCAACATTTGTTTCATCAAGTTGACCTGCAATGTGAACAATTTTAACTACCTTGCCCGTTGGCATGTTTGCTAGATCTTCAAATGTAATCTGTACAGCGGTCATAAAATTATTTTAATACTATATGATTTGTGTTTCCAACAGAGGATACAGTGTCATCTTCTTTTCGTAAATATTTCTTTATCTTTACTCTAATACCTCCACCTGTAACATTTTCAAAAATCACCTCATCTGTCCATTCACCCACAATTTTTGGCAATCCTCTTCCTCTAAATCCAAGATATTGAGCCGTCATCATTTGTTTTCTTTCCTTCAAAAGTGATGTCAATTGTTCTGCAGTCATTTTTTCTTTAGAAGTTCCAGTATCTTCTACTGAAACCTCCAAAGAAACGCCTTTTGTACTTATAAACTTAATTTTTATATCTTTTCCAGGTTCACTCCCATGTTCAATCGCATTATTGCATAATTCATCCACAATAGCCTGAAAACGATAAGCCCATTTCTCTGAAAATCCTGTGAGATTTTGAGTCATATGAAGAGTAAAATCACGTATTCCTGATATAAAATAAGCTTGAGTTGGTAATACTATTAAAATTTCTATAGGTTTTTCAAATAAGGATTGTACCTGCGTAGAAGCTTGCGCTTGCTGAGCAGTTTGACCTAATTGAGTACCTACAGAGATGTTTGAATTTGGAATATCCATTTCAATTGAAATTATCACTAAATTCTATCATATTTAAACCTTAAAGTCAAATGGGCTTGCAGATTAAAAATAGATAAGTATAATTTCAGTACTTTAATTTAGCTGTTTACTTGATTTTGCCATCCTGACCTGAAAAGGTTTAAAGCAAAACATGAAAGTAAATGGTATTTAACCCCAAGGATTATGTCAGATCAAAAGACACAGATGCGAGAAATGCTCGCGAACGCAGTTCATTTTGGACACAAAAGTACGAAATGGAACCCAAAAATGGCACCATATCTTTATGGTGTAAGAGATGGAGTTCATATTTTTGATTTAAACAAGACCTTTGTTGGTCTAGGAGAAGCAAAAAATTTCCTGAAACTCGCTTGCTCACAAGGAAAAACAGTTTTGATGGTTAGCACCAAACAACAATGTGCTGATTTACTTCAATCAAAAGCTGAAGAATGCAAAATGCCATATGTTACAAAGCGATGGATTCCGGGTCTGTTAACAAACTTCAAAACAGTTAGAGCAAGAGTGAAGTACATGCAGAAATTGAGAGACGAAAGAGATAATGGCGGTTTTGATAAATATACGAAAAAAGAAGCCCTTGAATTTGGTAAGGAAATTGAGAAATTGGAATACGCTCTAAGCGGTGTCGAGCACATGGAAAGAACACCTGATATCGTTTTTGTTGTTGACGTTTGCAGAGATAAAATTGCTGTACAAGAAGCAAAGAAAATTGGAGCTAAAGTTGTTGCAATCGTTGATTCAAACTCTGATCCTGATAACGTGGATTTGATCATCCCTGGAAATGATGATGCTATCAAATCAATTACATTCTTTGTGAATGAAATTGCTGACGCGATTAAAGAAGGAAAACAGGCTAAAAAATAATTTTAAATGACTGAATTAAATCAAATTAGTCAGGAGGAAAAGCAAAACAGATTACTTGATGCTTTGAGTTATATTCCACTTTTGTTTATTTTAAATCTTCTGCATAACGGTAAAAATGAAAATTCTATGTGGCATTCAAAAATGGGTGCCTTATCAAGTTTGATTTTCTTTATACCGTTAATAACGGGGGGATATATTTCAACTTTTTTCGGAGGAATGCTATATGGATTTTACTTTGTTTATATTGGATTATCCGCGAACAAAGCTTGGAATGGTGAAAAATATGATATTCCACTTCTGAGTAAAATTGCGATTAAAATTCCATTAGAAAAGTTTTTAAAGAAAAATCCTACTACAGAAGTAAATACTGCAAGTACTGTACAAACAACAGTAGAATCAAATCCCACGATACAAACTAACATTAACCAAAAACCATGACAGTTACATTAGATCAAATTAAGGCGCTTAGAGAATTAACAGGCGTTTCCACAATGTCTTGTAAGAAAGCACTCGAAGAGGCAAATGGAGACGAAAAACTTGCGATAGAAATTTTAAGAAAAAAGGGTGAAACAAAAGCCGCTGAAAGAAACGACCGAACTACAAAGTTTGGAGTCGTTGTAGTTGAAAATGTAAACGGTAAAGCTGCAATACTTTCTCTTGGCTGTGAAACTGATTTCGTTGCAAAAAATGAGGATTTTATAAAATCCGCTCAAAGTCTTGCTTCAAAATTATTCAAAGAAGGAGAAAATGCTGATTTCACAAGTGAAATCTCAGATCTTAATATAAAAATGGGCGAAAAGATCGAAATAAAAGAGAAAAAAGTTGTGGAGGGAAAAAATTTGGGTAAATACATACATTCAAATAATAAAATTGCGGTAGTGGTTTCCTTAAATGGTGGCGACGAAGAAACTGCAAAAGATATTGCAATGCACATTGCGGCGATGAATCCCAAGGTTATTTCACCGTCTCAAATTGCTGAAGAAGCTGTAAAGAAAGAAAAAGAAATCTGGACTGAACAGCTAAAAAATGAGGGTAAACCTGAAAATATTATTGAAAAAATTATGATGGGTAAAGAAAAGAAATTCAGAGAAGAAAATGCACTTTTAACACAACCTTTCGTTAAAGATCCGGAAAAAACTATCGAATCTCTATTGAACGGAATCCAAATTGACGGATTCTGGAGGTTGGAAGCATAATTACATTCACATGTGGAGTAGCATCGATGAAGCCATTGCGGAAATAAGAAAAGGCAACATGGTTATAGTCGTTGATGACGAAGACCGCGAAAATGAGGGTGATTTAATTATGGCTGCGGAACTCTGCAAAAAAGAATCTGTAAATTTTATGATGACGGAAGGTCGCGGACTTATTTGTGTTCCACTCGATGAAGAATCAGCAAAAAGACTGGATTTAAACCCAATGACAGGCAAAAATGCCGAGAATGATAAATGTAACTTTACAGTTTCAGTAGATTTTAAAAATGGTACTACCACTGGTATTTCCGCATCAGATAGAGCAAAGACAATTAGAGCACTTGCAGATTCAAAACTGACAAAAAATGATTTTTTTAAACCGGGCCATGTTTTCCCACTAATTTCAAAAAAAGGTGGGGCATTGGTTAGAGCTGGTCACACCGAAGCTGCTGTTGATTTAGCAGTAATGGCCGGACTCAGTCCTGTAGGTGTTGTTTGTGAAATTGCAAAGGAAGACGGCGAAATGGCAAGGGTTGATTATTTATTCGAATACGCAAAAAAACATAATCTTAAAATTATAACAATCAAGGACTTAATTTCTTACAGAAGAAAAAATGAGAAATTGGTTAAACGTGAGGTTGAAACTGAATTGGATACTGAATACGGAAAATTCACAATAATGGTTTACAGCAATCAAATCGATCAAAAAGAACATGTAATTTTAAAAATGGGAAATGTTGAAAATAAAAAAAATGTTTTAGTTAGAGTTCATTCGGAATGTATGACTGGTGACGTTTTTCATTCTTTAAAATGTGATTGTCGTCCTCAATTTGAATCCGCAATGCAAAAAATCGCAGAAGAGGGTTTAGGAGTTATGCTTTACATGCGTCAGGAAGGAAGAGGAATTGGATTAATAAACAAATTAAAGGCATATGAACTCCAGAAAGAGGGTTATGACACTGTTGAAGCAAACACAATGCTGGGTTTCAAAGCAGACTTGCGAGAATATGGTTTGGGCGCACAGATTTTAAAAGATTTAGGATTAAGTAGTATTAGATTGATGACAAACAATCCACAAAAAATTGTGGGTTTGGAAGGTCACGGTTTAAGTGTTAGTGAAAGGGTTGGTATTGAACCAAGGCCAAACAAACATCAACACAGATATTTAAAAACAAAAAAAGATAAGCTGGGTCATATTTTAAATCGTGTCTGATATACTTTTAAATCCCACAAGTCATATGAGAAGAGCCTTAAGGCTTGCTGAAAAAGGCTTGGGTTTTGTTTTGCCAAATCCAATGGTGGGTGCAATCCTTGTTAAGGAAAATAAAAGAATATCTGAGGGTTTTCACCAAAAATTTGGGGGTAATCACGCTGAAGTAATTGCAATAAAAAACTGTAAAGAATCCACAGAAGGCGCAATACTCTACATTACAATGGAACCATGCTGTCACTTTGGTAAAACTCCGCCTTGTACAGATTTGATAATTAAAAGTGGAATAAAAAAAGTTATAATTGCTTCCTTGGATCCATCGGAAAAAGTAAATGGTAAAGGAGTTGAAAAGTTAATAGAAGCAGGGATTGAAGTTGAAATTGGTTTATTAAAAGAAGCCGCTGAAGAATTGAATGAACAATTTTATACATTTCATCAAAAAAAAAGACCATTTATATCCTTGAAAGCCGCAATTTCAATTGATGGGAAAATTTCAAAATCAAATATGGAAAGAACAATTTTAACAGGTGATAAATCAAAAAAAATGACGGAAATATTGCGAAGTAAACATCAGGGAATCTTAGTGGGAAGTGGGACGGTGATTGTAGATAATCCGAATCTAGGTTTAAGCACAATTGTGGGTAGAGAACCTATAAGAATCATTCTTGGAAAAAAATCAAAAATGGATAGAAGTTTAAAAATTTTTAGAAATGATAACTTTTTGGTAATTGAAAATGAAAATCTAAATGATGTAATGAAAAAATGTTATGAATTGGGAATTTTATCTATTTTGGTTGAAGGAGGTAATAAAATATTTTCTTCGTTTATTAAGGCGAATATTGTTGATAGATATTACTTTTATATTGCTCCCAAAATTTTGGGTAAAGATGCACTGGATTTCGCAAAAATTGAAAGTCCGGTTTCACTTAAATTTGAAACTGTGCAAAAATTGGGATCGGACATATTTATCAGCGCCGTAAAAAATGGGACTAATTGATTTTCTGTTTTATCTTCTAAGAAGAATATTTCTTCCAAACTCCATCAAGACTATGGAATTACAGATGTTTTTTTTATTAAATCGTGATAGAAGAAGAAATCATTTAAGATCAATTTTTTTCCAAGATGATTTAAGTCATGTAGCAAGAAAACATAGTAGAGACATGGCAAAAAAAGATTATTTTGAACATGAGAATTTAAGCGGTCATAGTCACGTAGATAGATATAAAATTGATAGAATTACCGAAGTTACATCAGGTGAAAACTTAGCAAAAATCGGTGGCTATCCTCTACCGGTTCATAGAGCTGAAATCGGATTAATGAACAGTCCTGGGCACAGAGCCAATATTTTAAACGTAGATTATAACTGTGTTGGAATTGGAATTCATAAGTCAGAAAAAAAGGTTTACTATTTCACTCAGAATTTTGCATATAGGCCACTCATTTTTTTAGGGAAAATCCCCGAAAAAATAAAAATAAATAAAGGCATAAACTTAATTTTCAAACCTGCGGAAAAAGTTTTAACAGGAATTTATAGAATAAAAGTTGGGAATAATATCGTACGAGAAAAAAATTTTAAAGTTTTGGAGGGCAAAAATATTTTAAAAATTCCATTTTCCGAAGCCGGGTATTACACAGTCGAAATTTATACGAACATTAGGGGTCAGAAACATTTCAATCTATCAAATTCGTTTCAACTTCACGTATGCTCGGGATGGTTTTAAGAAAATATGAAGAGATAAAATAGATCACAAATCCTATCGTACTCGATAAGAAAAGTGTAAGTAGTAAAGAGTTATGAGTATAATTTTTTAATAAGAAAACAGTAATCGACATAATTAAAGTTGCAACAAAAATCTTTAAAATTTTATTAATATCAAAAAAATCCAAAAATGAAATTTTTAATTTATTTGAAAGCGTCCAAATTAAAATTATTACATTTATTGAATTACTCACAATTGCCGAAACAGCCAAGGCCCAAACGGGAACAAAATATATTTGTGTGAGAACCAAGCTCACAATCATATTTGCCAAAACCGAAATAAAAGCGCTTAAAACTGGTATTTTTGTATTTTCCAACGCATAAAAAGCTCGTGCAAAAAGTGGCACAATACTCTGAGGAAGCGAGGCCCAAATAAAGACTGCCAAAGTTAAAGAAGTAATGTTTGCCGAATTTTGATCAAAAGCTCCACCTTTTAATATAAAATCAACGAGCGGTACTCTAAGAATAAAAACACCCACGATCGCAGGAATTACCCAAAAAAGAATAGCTGTGTTTGATTTCTTAATTGTATTTATAAATTTTAAGGGATTGTCAGCCTGTTCGGAAAGGGTTGAAAAAATTGCCATTGTTAATGAAACAGCAACAACGGCATAAGGTAAACTTTGTAAATTAATTGTAAAATTATAAATTGATAAACTTCCTATACCTATTAATGTTGCAATAGTTGTATCAATCAAAATTCCGAACTGCCCTACTGAAAGTCCAAAAATTCTAGGTAGACTTAGTTTTATAAAATTCCTTAATTGATCACTTTTTAAACGGAAAATCAAACTGTACTTGAAATTTAACCTGAATAAAAAGGGGATTTGTATTAAAAAATGTATGAATGAGCCAACAACAACTCCATATGAAATGGCTTTTAAACCAAATCGATTTGAAAAAAAGTATGCTGAAATAATTATTGCTAGATTATATAAAATCGGTGCCAAAGAAATTCCCCAAAAAACTTTTTTTGAATTTTGAATTCCTTGCAAAACGCTGCTAAGTCCAAGAAAAATTGGAGATAAAAGCATTATACGTGTTAATTCAAGCGATATCTTTAAATCTGAAGGACTTAGACCGGATGCGATAAAAGGAAGAATATAAGGTGAAAGTATGAAAAATAAAACTGTAACAATTAAAAGTAATACAAAAATTGAGTTAAATACTTCACTTGCAAAATCGGAAGATTCTTTTTCACCTTTTTTTAATAATTTTGTATAAATTGGAACAAAGGCGGCAGACATAGCTCCAAAAACTAACAAATTATAAATAAGATCAGGTATTCTAAATGCCAAAAAATATGGATCCAATGTATTTCCATAAAAATAAGCAAAAACATGATCGCGAATAACTCCCAATATACGGCTTATAATTGATGACAATCCAAGCAAGATCGAACCCAATGCCAAAACCGAAAGATATTTTTTTTTCATTTAAGTCTAATTTGGATGATTATCGAGTCTTGATATAAACCTGTAATAATGTTATAATTATGTGATATAAAAATCAAATGTGCAGAAATTAAACAAATTACTTAACATAACAAGCCTGGAATGGCCAAGGGTGATTGTATCATGGACTGTTAGTTTTCTCCTTAGATTTGGATTCATTTTGGGCTGGACAATTGTCGTTGCAAGCTTTTTAAACAGAGTTGGTATTATATTTTTACCGATATTATTCCTAGGGAACGCTCTTTTATCAATGACGGGAACACTAATCTATAGAAATTTTATATACAAGATTAGAAAAGAAATATTAATTTCATTTAGTGTTTTATTATCAGCGTCCTTAATCATATCATCCTTATTTTTCAGTTCAAATCACAGTTTAATATATCTTTCAGTTTTGTTGGTAACTCAAGCGGTAATATTGTCCCAAGTTTATATAATCGCTTCATTATTTTTTGAAGAACTTTTCACCCCTTTGGAAAGTCAAAGAACCTTCCCTGTCATTGAATCGGCTGAGATATTCGGTACAATCGCGGGTGGTTTAATCTTAAGTATTTACGCAACTAGTTTGGCCCCATATAAATTCATTGCAATGTGGGCAATTTCGTTAATCTTAATTCTCCCTGTTGTTTTACTGTTTAATAGTAAAACCATGGAAATTCCCAAGCTGGAAAGTGAAGAAGAAATTTTAAAAAAGATTAAGAAAAAAAGTATAAGTGAAAGTATTTCAGAAATTAAAAAAATCCCATTCTTGAAAGGTCTAATGTGCATCATATTTATGAATTGGGCTTTAATGAACATTGTTGAATTCCAATACACAAAGGCGATTCAAATGAATGTACTTCAAATGGGTAGTAATTTTGAGGGAAATCTTGCCCAAAAATTAGGTACATTAAGTGTAATCTTTAGCTCAGGTACATTATTAATACAACTCATACTTGCAAGTAGAATAATAAGCTCACTTGGAATTGTATCTAGTATGCTCCTTCATCCCATTGTCACATTTTTAAACGGTATAATAGTTTCACTAAGATTCGGTTTTTCAACCGCAGCGATAACAAAGGGTACTTTTGATGTTACAAATTTAATATTTTCAAACTCCTATAACTCATCATATTACGCAATACCTCATGATTTAAGGGCTGAAACTAAAGAGTTGATTCAGGGTATTATTAAACCACTCGGCGCTTTAGGAGGGACATTTTTTATTTTACTTATATCCAATATCTTTAATCCACAAATCGGAACCTTTGTTTTGAATATGACACTTATAACATTAAGCATCATAATGGCAGTATTCACATCTGATCTGGCAAAAAAATATACAAAAATGTCAGAAGAAAATTTAAGTAGCGAAAATGACATACACACAAGGTTGAATGCGATTGAAATTCTAAGTCAAAACGGGCATGGAAAACTTCCACAAACGTTACAAAAAATTCTTAAAAAGAAAACTGAATCATCAGTCATTAAAGAAAAAACACTTTATACTATTGGGAAAAGACAGGACACGGAAAGTCTAAGTGTCGTTTTGGAAATGCTCAAAGAACCAACAGATGAAATTCGAATTGCAGCGGTTACCACAATTATGGATTTTCACACACTGGAAAGTAAGATTTTTGATCAGTCATTAACAAGATATTTTACAATTCAAAAGTTGAAATCTTCTATTGAAAAAGAGGAGAATGATTACGTAAGAGAGCTATTGGTAAAAGCACTATATAAAATTAGCCCGGACGAATTAACTTCCTTCATAATTAAAACAATAGAAAGTAAAAACAAACATCAGGCAGAGTTCATAAAACTATTGAGTTTATTTAAAGATTACAATCTGATTCCATATTTAGAACCTTATTTAAAAAATAAAAATAGTGAATTAAGAAGTTCCTCTATAATTGCATTGTGGCAATTTAAAAAATTAAGACCAAAACTCAGTCACGTTTTAAACCAACTCTTAAAGAGTAAAAAACCTAATACACTTTTAGATGGAATTGAAGCCGCTGGTATAATCAAAAATATGAGAGCTAAAAACCTAATTATAGAAAATTTAAATACTAATAATATAAAAATTCTTGATGGGGCAATATTGGCTTTGGCAAGATTAGAGCATGAAGAAATAATTCCCGAACTTATAGAAAGAATTATTGACCCAAATCACAACTGGCATTTAAATAAAAAATACATATTTGGATCACTGTCAAAAAAGTTTAAGGAAAATTTGCAGTCTTCAATAAACCTATTTGTTATTGAAAAAATAAATAATATTTTACGTGAAAATAAAAATCAGAGCATTGAAGTAATGGGGAAAGAAATATTAAAAGAACTTCTAAAATTATATAGGGAAATTGAGGCTTATCACGAATGTAATAAGATTGAAAAAGTCCTAAAAAAGTTTAAATAAGAAACGAAGGTAAAACAGATGGCGGATTTAAGTATGGAACTTTTTTTATCAAATTCAAATCTCGTAAATTATATTTTCCATAATACAGATCTTTCAAATCACCATCCGACGCCACAAAACTCTGAATTTGCATGTAACCGGCAAAATAAAGCGCGTCTTTTGTGAACACACCATGTTGTGAAGTATCTTCAATTCCTCTTTTAACTTTTGAAGTTGTTCTAAAGGCCTTTAAAGGTGACATACCCAAATCCAGACAATATTTTGCGGTTTGTGAAAAATTATTGTTTTCCGCAAATTTTACAATCAACACAAGCATAGCTGCTTTATAATTTTTGTTTGCGTCGTGAGCTAAAACATTTTCTTGATTCCAAATCGCCAAACCTTCCTGTGTTTCAAGATAAAACCCAAAACCTCTGTTGAACATTCCATAATTTTGTCTCTTACCATTTTCAGCAGTTAAAATGTGAGTTTCAATTTCATGAGCAATTATCATTCTCAATCTATCTTCAGTGAATGCTGCATCATATCTAACAAAAAGCGTGGAATCTTTTCCCGCACTACAATCAGCAATCATTTCTTTTTTTAAAACAACTTTCCAATCATTCAAAGTATATTTTTTTAAAGCCTCTTTTAGTCTATAAACTATTTCATCATTTGAAAGACTTTTACCTGAGTCAGGGAAATTATTTGGCATTGATCTTAATTTTTCTTTGGCAGAGTAAATAAGGGCTTCATCCGGCATACCGTAAAGAGCAGAACTTTTTGCCGTGAATTTATCTGTACACATGCACTCAAGCATTTCAATTTTTTTATAAAACTCGGAAATTTTGTTTCTGTACAAAAGCCCCAAAGCTGATTCATCACATTTATCTTCAATTTTTTTTAATTTTTCTTTTAAATGTAGAGGGTCAAATTGTAGTTCTCCATAAATAAACTGTGGATTATAATTATAATCGTCTAAAAATTTAGACCTCTCTCCATCATAATTACTTGGCTTTAAATGGTTTAGAAGTTTTGTTTGTCTGTCTATTGAAATTAAAGCTTTATCAATTTCCAAGTAATTTGGTCCGTCAAAATTTAAGCCAACTTCTTTTTTTTCAATACGTGACAATTTTGAAATTCCTGACCTGTCTTTTGAAGGATCAATTAAAAAATCTTGGAGATCTCTTTTCCCAACAACAACTTCAAAAGGTTTTCCCGAAAGATCTTCAACTTGTGCTAAAGTTTGGATTCTTTGCTCAGACAAAGAAAATTTAATTTTTACATTTTTCTGATCAACATCAAAACCCAAATCTTTAACCAGACTTCTATCAATCAAAGTTTTTTCCAAAAGCGGATTGATTGACGCCCACACAATTCTTTTTCCATCTTTATCTAAAATTGTAATTTTTTCTCTACTGCCAATAATTTCTTTTCCACTGATTTTCTTAACATCTTTTTCAACTTTATTCCCAAACATGTCTTGCGCAATTCTTACTCCTTTTTCAGGGCTACTTACTTTTAAACCTTGAATTCTTTCCAAACGTTTTCTTAGTGGTGCAAGATTAGCTATTTGAACCCCCAAACCGGCACGCGCATTAATTTCAAGCAAAACCGGTCCAATATTCCTATCAATTGCAATATCAACAGCCATGTAACCTAAATTTGTTGCCATTTGAACATTTGAAGCAATTCTCAAAATTTGATCCCAATACGGAATTTTAAAACCTTTAATGGATCCAAAACCAGGAACTTCATCAACAATTTTATTATTATAAACAATATTTGTTGCCGTTCCTTTCGCAATATCAATTCCAACCCCAACCGCACCTTGATGCAAGTTCGCTTTTCCGTCCGATTCTTTTGTAGGGAGACGAAGCATTGCCATAACCGGAATTAAATTGTGAACAACCACTCTAATATCAGGCAAACCTTTATAAGAAAATTTGCCCAATTTATCATCACAAACAATAAGTTGTTCAAAAAATGCCGTGTCCGGAACTCCAGACATACTAAATCTTCCTTCCAAAATATCTCCAATATGTTCTTTAAGTTCACTTTCTGTCATTAAGATCCCTGAAGATTTTTCATAAAGTGAATTTTTCCTTCCAATGAACGGAATTATACCTTCCCCACCAAAACCCAAATTTGGTTTTAAAACAAAAGCCGGCGGAAGCGTAGAAAAATCAAATTTATACAGTTCGTCTTCATTTCTGATTACAGCAAATAGTTTTGGAACCGGCACATCTCTCACCGAAAGGAATTGTTTTGTTTTAAGTTTACTGTCAGCCATTTTAACAGCTTTTTTACTGTTAAATGGCCTTATATATAAAAGGTTTCTTGCGTTTATACCGAGAATGCCGAAATCTTTAAATAATTTCATTCTTCTTCAACGTGACGGATAATTTCGCGGAAACGAACATATTCGCTAACACGAAGGCCGGTCCATCGTCCCAAAATAATATTTGCCAATAAAAATAAGAAAATAATTTCGGGATGACCGAGAATCGTAACTTTTAACCAAGGCCATTCCGCAACAAAATAAGCGAGAATAGCCACAAAAATCGCCTCACAAATTATAAATAATGCAGATTTAAAACCTTTCCCACTTTGAAGAGACAAAAATTTCTCTACCAAAGTACTCATAATTAACATTGGGAAAACCGCGATTCCCATGATTTGTGAAATATCAAAATAAGATCCCACAAAAAGCAAAAACAAAATCGTTAAACTCACAATCGTGAGTAAAATCGCCATTCTTGGAATATATAAAAGTCTATAGCGTTTCAAAATTGATCTTGTAATCATTCCAAAAAGTAAAATCACAAACAAAATCAAAAGACCAAAGTTTAAATCTAGAGCTATAAAAGAAAGAGCTAAAATTGAAGGTGTATAAACTCCCAAAGTAGTTACCCCGACAACCTGCTTCATAAAAGCAACAATAGTAACAATTACAGGCAACATCAAAACTAAAGAAATTGTGTTACTCGGAACTCCCTTTTGAATCATTCTATTAACAAAATATGACATTGCATTCCAAATTTTGAAGTTCAATTTATCATTAACAATTTCATATTGGATTGCTCTGCTTTTTAAAATTTCCTCAAGATCAGTCATTGAATTTGTCTCGAGTAAAACCCAAACAGCCTCCGGCCTTGTTAACAAAATCTCAATCGGATGAATCGTTTCAAAAGTACCTTTCGCGATATTTTTTAAACTTCCAAAATTCTGATCTGAAATAAAAATGATTTTTTTATTTTCAAAAAAATTCTGGTTCTCCAAACTTTTTTGTAGTTGAGAAAGTACAGTCAGCCCGGAACTGCCTTTAGTCCAGACCACAATGGTATCAACTGATTCCAAAGAAATTAAATTGTCAGAAATTTTTCTCTGTAAACTATCTTCAGAAAGAAATTCTGAACTCTCAGTATAATTTGCAATCAAATCAACAAAAATATCTTCTTTTTTTGCCGAATCAATAAAATTTTTAATTCTATCCGACTCCGACTCAACATCTGTAATCAAAGCAAAAGAATTTTTATAGGCAAAAACATTTTGTAGTGCTGAAATCGCTTCACCTTCACTCGGAATCATTTTCAAAATCACCTCATACTCACCCGGATTTGCATAAGAATGAACAACTTCAGTCCCCTGCTGTCTATTTCCGTCACCAAAATACCACTCGTAAGTAATTTTCCCCGCATCTTCACTAAAAATACTTAAACTTGCGTCAAAAATGATTGACTTATTTACTTCAACATTTGTATTCGCCTTAATAAAAGGTTTGATGACACTTAAATCCTCAGCAAAAACATTTGGGACAAAAACTAAAGATACGAACAGAAGTAAAATAATCTTTTTAAACATGTAAGTATTTTAGCAAATTTACAGATTTCCGCTTAAATCTTTCTTGACATAATTTTTAAATTCGATGAGTATGAGTTCGAGCTGTAAATTTCCTCTATGGCAAGCCGAAATCCCGATACACTTAGGCTTACTGAAACCTGTCAAACAGAGGACGAGATTCTTCATAGCCCTGATCTGAAAAGATTCCTGCGTTCTTTCAGCGACGATGTAACTGCAACAATTGATACAATAAAAGAAGATCCAAATGAAGCCTTGAGGGCTTATTTTAAGCTTAGGAGATTAAGAGGAATTACCGTTAGTAAAGGTGATTCTACAATTGCCTTTCTAAATCAGCTAAACTTAATTCTTGTTGAAAAAATAATTAATCAAAGTAAAAAAGTGGAATTTAGCCCGGAATACCTACCCTTTTTCATTGAAAATGCACGAATTTTTATGAATCGCGGTTATCTTCCAATAACTGTTAATGAGGTAGGAAGAACAAATGCAATTTACCCGGCCGACGATCCAAACTCAAAAAACAACAGCCATGGTACAGAAGATAAATATATAGAATTGAGAAGACTTCCTTTGGGAATAAAATATACAAATTTTTCAGCAAAACCCAGTCCTCAAGAAATTTTGGCAAAAGCTGAAACTAAAGATGGACTTGGTTTCTCTGCTGAAAATGAATGTAGTCATGTTGTTTTTGCGACTGTCACATACGACAGAACAAAAAAAGATGATGGAATTATGGTTACCGGCCCAGACGGCGGAAAAGTTCCATCTCAAGAAAGAATAATTGAAGAAAGCATTAAATGGTCAGATGATGTGGCGGTTCCGCGTGGAGAAATTTCATCTGAAATTTTGGAACAGAACAGACAATACGGTGTTGCACTTTTTGAAGGGATCGGCGTGGAAAAAGATGAAGACGGCAATGTTATGATTTTTAGACTAGACGAGCACTATGAAAGAATGTCTAAAGGAGGACAATTTTTCGATATGCCACCAATTCCTTACGAATTGTTCAAAAAGATGGTTATTGAGTGCGTTGAAGAAAATAAAGAATTTATTCCTGAAAAAGGCAAAGGCAGAATGTATATTAGACCTGATTGGTTTGATAAGGGCAGAAGACTTCATGTTAATAATTCTAACCTACACGCTCTCATAATGACTGCCGTTGTTATTGGAAGTATGGAAAGTTACTTCACAAAAGGTGAAAAAACTTTCTTTGTTCCACAAAACGCTTTCAGGGCAGTTGAAAATGGAGCCGGACAAACTAAAGGAGCCGGAAACTATGCGGCAACAATTCGAATGAATCACAGAGCAATCGAAGCAGGAATGGCAGGTATTTTATATATGAATGAAGGAAAAACGAGAATTGAAGAAACCTTAGCTTCAAGTTATCTCAGAATAATACGCAGAAAAGGAAAAATAGTTTTACAGACTCCAAAATTAGATTACGGCACAATTTTGGACAGTATTACAAGAAAGTCCATTCTTACTCTCGCGAAAAATGAATTGGGTTGGGAAGTTGAAGAAACAGATATTTCACCTGATGAAGCCTTCAATCCAAGTGATGAGATTGAAGTTTTAGGCTATTACGCGGCAGGAACAGCTGCGGGATTGGCCCCAATCCACAAACTCAGAGCCGGTGATTTCAACCAGCAAACAGGAGAAATTGAGAATTTACAACCTGCTGTAGAAATAACAAAATATGATCCTGAACACCCTGCGGGAATTGAGGGTGAACAATTGATTAAAGTCCTACTAAAAGCCAAAAATGGAAACTTGATAAAAGAAAAGATGGCAGAATGGGCTTCTTTGGGAGATTCACCAAAAAAATCCGAATTGGACGCTCAAATAAATACTTACAAATCTTGGCTTCAAGCTGCTTAAATTGAAAGAGTAAGCCACCTTTACTTTTCAGGTTTTTTTTGCTATAATTAGCAGATAAATAAAAACAAAAGTATGGCAAACAAAGTATTTAATTTTCTGCACAAATCGAGATATCTGCTTGTGGCAGCGCTGGTTAGCGTTCTTTTATCTACTCCTTTTTCAACCGAGGCAGAGTCAACTTCAAACATTAAGTTGGAAGTTTCAAATACAATTGCAGGCGAATCAACAGCCGTTTCAATTTCAAATGCAGACACATACAATGAAATTCAGTTGGAGCTAACACAACCAAACGGAGAAAAAATTGATTTAAATACAGCAAGTGACGCCTCAGGAGAATCAAAAGTAACAATAGAAGGTGCAGATTTAAATCGAGCGGGTTCGTATTTGCTCGCTGCAAAAAACCTAACAAAAGGAAGCGATTACTCAAAATTTGTTTCATTTGAAGTCAAACCAGCAAATGTTTCCGAAGAAAATTCTTCAATCAAACTTAGCAAAAACACAGCAAAATCAGGCGAGAATATTCAAGCGGAAGTAAAACTTCGAGATTCTTTCGGGAATCCCGTTAGCGGACACAAAGTTGAATTAACCTCTGATAGAAATAGTGACAGCATCACCTCACCTGACTTGGAAACAAATGCAAACGGAGTGATGAAATTTTATATTAGCGGAACTGAAAAAGGGGTGGCAAAAATATTTGCAAGAGATGAAGATTCAAATAAAAGCTTCAATACAAAACTTGCTTTCACTACAGGCAAATCTAGCTTGGGAAGAACAAAAGTAATTTTTGCTTCTGAATCAGGAAGCGTTGATGCTTTGAATCTAAGTGGCCTTCAAACAGAAACAAAGGTCGGTGAAAAACAATCAATCAGAGTTACAGCCGTTGATGGAAGCGGTCTAACTGTTACCGACTACACGGGAACAATTCACTTTTCTTCAACTGACAACAACGCAACACTACCAAATGATTACACATTTGTGGCCTCAGATTTGGGTCAACATAACTTTGATTTGGGATTTAGTTTTGTGACACCCGATGAACAAAGTGTAACTGCAACAGATGTTGATCAAAGTACAGTCTACGGATCAATAAATACAAAAGTTGTAACCAGCACTTCCGCCTTGGATCAGTCAATAGACTATCAAAATACATATGAAACAACCGACTATCAAAGAAAAGGCGATTTCACGCTTATAAGTCCGGTTTCAGGTTCAATTTCAAATAATACAATTCAAGTTACCGGCTCCGGAGACTATGGAAAAACCGCCGTGATTTATTTAAATAATGAAGAAGCCGCGAAAGTTGAAATTACAAAAGAAAACAGTTTTGATTATTCACTCAAAGATCTAGATGACGGTTCTTATGATGTCTATGTTGATATTGATGAAACTCAATTAAATGACGCTGGAGAAGTTGAAATCGTAAGCAAAGTTGAAACTTCTGACGTGGAAACTGTTGTTATAGATACAACGCCGCCTGAACTAAATTCGCTTACATTCACTCCCGGCACATCCATTAAAGCCGGCGATAAAGTTAAAGCTACAGTATTGAGTGAAAACGAATTAAAAACCGTCACGCTTGAAATAAACGGGGTAATTAATGAACTTACGGAAGGAACAACCGCAGGAAAATATGAAGGAGAACTTTTAATTCCTTCAATTGAAGGCAGTTATCCGGTAAATGTGGTTTTGCAAGACCAGCTAGGGAATGAATCTGATTACAGAGCTCAAGACACAATTAATGTCATGGGTTCTATTGAAAGTTCTACCGGAACAGTTTCCGAGGGTACAGTTCTACCGGCTCCAACAGGATTGAGTTCAGCCTCCGGTCGTGAAGAAGTCACAATTAGCTGGGAACCTGTTGAATCTACAAATACAGTTTCATTTTACAGAGTTTTCTTTGGTCCCTCGAAAGAAGAATTATACGCAAGATCAGACACTCTCGACGCATCTACAAGTTGGTTAATTGGCGGATTGAGCGGAGGTGAAAAATATTACTTCGCCGTTGCTGCTGTTGATTCAAACGGAGTTGTCGGTGAACAAAGCGCAACAGTAGTGGGAACTCCTTTGAAAAAAACTACTGAATCTTCAACATTAAAACCCTCCGCTCCTGAACCTGAATTGACAAACGGCGCACTTCCAAAAAGCTCGCCTGAAACTGGTCCGGGCACAAACTTGCTGATCGCCTTGAGCCTTCTTGGTTCAGTTGGATACTTTGTTTCTCGCAAGTTGGCAAAGCAAGAAACTTTCTGATAATATCCGAGCATTCAGCTTTGATATTATGCTCGCCCAAACGATAATTCTACTTGCCTACACATTAAACACTCTGATTTTTGTTAGAGTAATTCTTTCTTGGCTTGGAAATGGTGAATCAAACGCTGTAACTCGTTTCTTTCATGACGCAACCGAGCCAATCTTAAGTCCAATTCGCAAGGCACTTCCCCGAACCGGAATGATGGATTTTTCACCTTTAATCGCTTTGATTTTGATTGATCTTATAAAAAGTCTTCTCTTACAAATGCTTTAAATGCAAATTTACGACAGCCTTTCCGGCCAGAAAATAAATTACGAGCCTCCGGCAAAAATTAAAATGTACGTTTGTGGTCCGACAGTTTATGATCACGCTCATCTTGGTCACGGTCGCTCAGCGATTGTCTTCGATTTAGTGCGTCGTTATTTTGAATTTCTAGGCCACGAAGTTGAATTTGTCAGTAATTTTACAGATATAGATGACAAAATGATCAATCGTGCGGCGGAACAAAAAATTACTGTTGCCGAACTCGCGGAAAAAATAATTCCCGAGTATCAAAAAGATTACAAATTGCTTGGGATTAAAACACCAACAAAGTCACCAAAAGCCACAGAATTCATCACCGAAATGATTAAATTAATCACGCAACTTGAAGAAAAAGGCTACACATACCAAATAAGCGATGGAGTTTATTTCGACGTTTCAAAATTTCCGGAATACGGAAAACTTTCCCACCAAAAACTCGACGAATTGAATGCCGGCGCTCGTGTTGATGAAAATAAAGAAAAAAGAAATCATCAGGATTTCGTTTTGTGGAAGCTAAAAAAAGAGGGTGAACCCGCTTGGCCGAGCCCTTGGGGCGAAGGCCGTCCCGGCTGGCACATTGAGTGTAGCGCCATGAGCCAAACTCTCCTCGGCGATACTTTTGACATTCACGGCGGCGGTCTCGATTTAAAATTCCCTCACCACGAATGCGAAGTCGCTCAGAGCGAAGCCGTTAGCGGAAAACCTCTCGCAAAAATCTGGATGCACAACGGTTTCATAACTGTGAACGAAGAAAAAATGAGTAAGTCTCTCGGGAATTTCTTTTTGTTGAAAGACATTTTCAAAAAATATCACCCGCGCGTTGTTCGATTTTTCCTTCTTTCAAGCCACTATCGCTCGCCTATAGAGTTTTCTGATATTCTACTTGAACAAGCCCGAAACACACTCCGCTCACTAGATGAAACTTATTTGCGAAGTGAAGAAACCACTGAAATCGACTCAAGTTTAATCGAGAAAATTAAAGAAAAAATGAATAATGATTTCGATGTAGCCGGCGCTCTCGGAATTCTCTACGAATGGATAAACACAAAACCTTCAAATCCAAAATCTACTCTCGCGAAATTAAACGAATTTTTACAAATCTTCCCTGTTGATTTTAGCATCTCGGCATCACAACAAGACCTGATTGAAGAACGTGAGTCTGCCCGTGTAAACCGAGACTTCGCCAAATCAGACGAAATTAGAAAAACTCTAGCCGAGCAGGATATTGAAATAGAAGACTCTAAGTATGGATATTTCACCCGTCCAAAAATCTAAAAGTGTACCCAGGTGCACTTTTGCAGGTTGGAAAGTCCCCCCCCGGCGGGACATTACAAAATAAAATCACACAAGTCAACTTTCCCCAACTCCACCCTCATCTAAAATCATCGGCACAAGATTTGTGATATTACCGGCTCCCATCACCAGAACCATGTCGCCTTCATTCAAAGTGTCTAACAAATAGTGGGCTATTTTTTCCATTCCACTAATGTGTTGAGCTTCGGGAATCGCTTCCGCCAATTTCTCAGCAGAAACCGCCGCCTTAACTTCAGCCGTATCACGAGCTTCATAAATATCTGCAATAATAACTTCATCCGCGTCTTCAAAAGATTCTGCAAAATCATCAAAAAGAGCAGCGGTTCGACTGTACTGATGAGGCTGAAAGACCGCGACAATCCGAGCTTCAGGATGTTTTTCTCGCGCGGCTTGCAAAGTCGCCATAATTTCACTTGGATGATGAGCGTAGTCGTCATAAACCAAAGCTCCGCAACTTGTGCCGCAATATTCAAAACGCCTCCACACACCATTAAATTCCTTCAAAGCCTTAGCAATCACCAACTCTGGGACCTGCAATTTTCGAGCTAAATTCGCCGCCATCGCCGCATTCAATAAATTATGTTCACCCGGTACGGTCAATTCGCCTTCATATTCACTAACATCGTCGGGCCAAACAACTTCTTTACTCTGATCCGCCAACTGATGGAAAGCCTTCTCGTAATCTTCGTAACTTTTGAAGTAATCCAAATGATCCATTTCCACATTCAAAATTCCCAATAAATCCGGCTTCAAATGCAGAAAATTTCTTCGATACTCGCAAGCTTCAACCAACATCAAATCGCTATCGCCAACTCGAATATTTTTTCCTCCAAATTCTTTAACTTTCGTGCCCACAATCACAGTTGGATCAAAACCGGCCGCGGTCAAAATCAAGCCGAGCATCGAAGTCGTTGTACTTTTCCCGTGAGTTCCCGCAATCGCAACTAAATGAAAAGATTCCGAAACTTTTCCCAAAGCCTCAAAATAAGTCATCGATGAAATTTCAAGATCGCGCGCCCTCTCCAACTCAAGGTTATCTAAAGGAATGGCCTCGCTATAAATCACTAAATCCACATCTTTTGGAAGTTCGCCGTGGCCGATTTTCACATCAATGCCCTCCGCCTGAAGTTCATCCGACAATGCCGACGCATTCGCGTCGCTACCTAAAACCTCAAAACCCTTAGCTTTAAAAAACCTTGCCAAAGCACTCATTCCGATTCCTGCTATTCCCACAAAGAATATTTTATTTGCTCCTTCAAAAAATTTCATAAATAAGATAGAATTACACGGTCATTCTATCAAATATGGAAAAGCTAAGCTACAACAACAATCAATTCGGCGTCGCAAAACTTGTTTTGATCGTGGGTTTTTTCGTTTTGGCTTACATGCTTTATAACCTGACAGTTTCAATTTACGACAATTATCAAATTGAACAACACATTGCCGAATTCCAGAACAAAAATAAGGAATTGGCAGATGAAAACAGTAAAAAACTCGAAGATTTTCAGTATTACACCTCTAGAGAATATATAGAAAAAATAGCGAAACAAAACCTCGGCCTAGTGAATCCAGGAGAAAAAGTGATAATAATCCCGGACAAAGACTTGGTTGTTGTATCTGAAGATCAAAACTCCGAAGAAGTTGCACAGCAGATTCGAGCAGGCTGGTCTACTCCCAAAAAATGGTGGAAATTCTTCTTCAGCTCCAACCCCTACAAGGTTTAAAGCTTGCATTCGGGAAAATTATTACCTAATATTCCCTGCGCGTGGCTGGGTAGCTCAGTTGGTTAGAGCGCGGGACTCATAAGCCCGAGGTCGGCGGTTCAATTCCGCCCCCCGCCACCATTGACAAATATCAAAGATATTGCTATATTTGCTGTCCTGTTAAAAAATAACCCTTAAAATATGTCAGTAGATACTAAGCCAAAGGAATCAATTTTAGCTTCAGAATGTGATGTACTAATGCTAAAACCATTGGCGGAAACAATTATGACTGCTATTAGTCAGTTTCCAGATAAATTAGAAATTCAAACTTCTAGTGGAAAGGTTTCCATTGATACTAAAAGAACACAATTTTACAGTGGTGGAGAAGCTCATGGAAGCATCGACAAAGGTAAAACTACTAAAGCAGCAAATAGACTCGAATCTACAATTTCAAATTCTAAAGGAGTAGTAATGATGAATGCCACATATTATGAACCATATACAAGCGTAACTGAAAAGAAACCGGTAGATAACAAAGCTTCGTTAGAAGTTACATCGACAGACCGTAAAGTAATTTTAAAATCTGTGGGTGATCAAATCAAAGTTCAACCCGGAGTTAACTTTGATGATTTGGCGAGATTAGCGGAATTCTTTGCTAAAGCGTTTGCTGAACATAAAGAGAATGAAAGAGCAAAAGCTGAAGCTGAAAAGCGTAGAATTAAAGATGAAGCAGAAAAAACACACGAATTAATCGAAAAACTACTTTAACATGAAATTAAGAGGAATTTCAGAGGAATATTCAAAAGTTGCAGATGCTTTATCTGATAAACTTTTTCTTCATTTTGCCTGCAATGTTCTAAAATTACCTAGAGAAATGGTTGAGACTCATTTAATGCATCAACAAGAACGGACCGGCTTTGAAAATCATCAATTGAGCGAAATGCAAAGTCATATTAGAGAATTGATTCATGAAACACTAATTTTACCTATTATTGCGATTCCACTCGGCTCGCTTATTGGTACAGGTATTGGTGCTTGGGCAATAGGATCACCAAGGGAGTTCTCTGAATGCCTATCTGCTCACGCTGAAGAAGCAATTCAAACTAATCAGCAAACAAATGAGTACCTCGAAGAAACACTAAAAGAATGTTTGTTCCGTTAAAGCGACACTAATAGACCATCAAGTGAAATTGGACGTGAAGACTTAAACAAAAACCCCAGGCTCTCACTCGGGGTTTTTTAAAATCTACAAATAATTAAGCAGCTTTCTTCTCTTCTTTTTTTTCAAAGTTCTTATTATTGTTTGCAGCCTTGCTTAGAATGCAGTACATACCGCAACCGCAGTCGCCGCATTTACCTTTCATTGCAGGTCGTCCGTTCTTCATTTTAACTTCCTTTGCATCGGCCATGTCTTTCTTTGCCTTACATTTTACGCAGTATGCTTGTTGCATGTTATATAGAGATAAGTAATAAACGTACAGGCATAGTACACGCATTCAAAAAAAATTCAAACTTGCCTTAGTAAGACTATTCTCGTAGAATCCATTCGCGGGGTAGAGCAGTGGCAGCTCGTCGGGCTCATAACCCGGAGGTCGTTGGTTCGAATCCAACCCCCGCAACCAGTCACGCGAAGCGTGAGCATTGTTTCGGTTCTTCTAATTATGGAAATACACAAATTAAAAGCATCCGAAGCCCAATCCTTCATCAACACAAACTGGGATGACATCTTTCTTTTGGATGTGAGAAGTCCAATGGAATTTGAGCAAGGTCATTTAACCGGTGCAACGAATATTCACGTTCAATCACTCCCCACTTCACTTGAGCAAATTCCAAGAAATAAGAAAATAATTTGCTACTGTTTGCATGGAATTCGAAGTCATGACGCGGCTCAATATCTTTCAAATCAGGGCTATGAAAATGTCTATCACATTCAGGGTGGAATGGAGGCAATGAAGAGCTAAAACAAAGAAATCTGATTCTCCAAAATAATCTCCGCCTTTTTTGGCAGATTTTGAATCACAGGAATGTCTTTGAGATATTTAGCTCCGCCATTCTGGATTGATCTCAAAAATTTAATCAACAAACCTGCTGTTGCACGAGCATCGTGAATTGCTCTGTGAGCTTGTGGCAACTCGACCGCGAAATGTTCACAAAGCGCGCCGAGAGTGTATTTTGAAAGATTTGGATGCAGATATTTTGCAAGATCAATCGTACATAAAAATGGTCCAGCCATCTGAGTTTCAAGGTTTCGGCCAAGTTCTTGATTAACAAATCCACGATCAAAAGCCACATTGTGCGCCACAAAAACCGCGTCTTCCAAAAATTCCATATACTTTTTTGAAATAGTTTTGAAATCGGGCGAACCCGCGAGCATTTCTGTGGTTATTCCTGTAATATGAGTTGTTTCCGCAGGAACAAAAACTCCGGGATTCACCATTGTGTAAAATTCATCCACAATTTCCCCGTTCACAACTTTCACAGCTCCAATCTCGACAATTTTATCAAGAGCCGGAACAAGTCCGGTCGTCTCACAATCCACGACAACAAATTTACTCTGGTAAATCATTAATTATTAACTAAATTGCTAATTACACTTTTAATTTGTTCAAAATTACCTGTTTTCGGCAATAAAGTATAGGCGCCATTTTGGTTTATCATTGAATATAGGTAATTTTCGTTTGAAAGCACAAAACCATAACTCAACTCGAAGTCTTTATAAGAAAAATAATAAGGAATTAAATTTAAAATATTTATATCGGTATCAACATTTTCAATCGCCGACTGCAAAATTCCAAAGAGATCTTTCAGCTCCATTTGTCCGTCCAACTGAAGGATTTTTGACCTAAGCGCAGTCACAATTTTTTGTTGTCTCTCTGCTCTGGAAAAATCGGAAGTGGATTTCCTGCTACGAGCGTATTTAAGCGACTCTTCCCCATCCATATGATAAGTGCCAACCGCGATCGAATAAGGGCTGTAACTGCCATTCACGTTAGGATAAAGGCCGTCGTAAATGGCCTCATCAACGTAAATATCAAAACCGCCGAAAATATCCACTACATTAACAAATCCGTTCAAATCAACTTTGATGTATTTCTGAATATTTAAACCCGTAATTGTATCAATCTCATCTTCAAATTTCTCCATTCCATAGTAATAAAGATATTCGTTAATTCTACGCCCATTCACATTTAAATCTCGCGGAATCGAAAAAATTGTGATTTTCTTCAAATCAGAGTTCACGCTCGCAATCATTATCGTATCTGTTAAATTCCCATTCGTTCCCAAAATTAAAACATCAAAAGTTGAACTTTCAGAGTTCTCCGAAGCCAATGCAACAGAACCGGTCGAGCTTAATGCCAGAGTTTTCTGTTTTCCTTTCTGAACGGCAACCTTTTTTGAACTGGAAACACTTTGTTTAAGCTGACCAACTTCATCAATCAAGGAGGAAATATATTGATCCCTTTGAGCAAGTTTTTGATCTGTATTCACAGAAACATAAATCAAACCAACTGAAAGCATAGCCAAGACAATAAATATAACCGTGGAGATTGCTCTTAGGTGCCTGTGATCCGAAAATATTATTTTAGTTACCCCCTCGTTTTCAGGGCCGATTTCCAATTTAGTATTATCAGGGTTTAACATCTGGACTTGGTGTTGGCGGACTTATGGGCTTGTGATCGTCCATAGGTTCCGTTTTTTTAGTATCCACAGAGTAACTCGGATCGGTGTTTTTTCCAAGCTCCTGAATATCGACGCCAATTCTAGCTGAAATTTCCTGATCAACAAATATTCTTTTTCTACCGTATTTCATTCTCGAGTATTGCTTAATTATATCTCGAACTTTTGGGTTTTTTCCCGTCTCATCCCAAATTGTTTCAAGAGAAAATGGTCTTGAAGTTGAGCCGTTAACGGTCAATTTCATATAAGCTTTATAATTCGCGATTCCAATAACATCTTGCTCAGTTAAAATTGGAGAATATTCCTTTGCAAGATATTCCGCGTCTTCCGCACCAACCTTAAATGATTGAAGCGTACCCACGTTACCAAAAACCGCGTCACGGATTTGAGTGTTTGCCGAACCCGATTTTGTAACTGTCAGCTGATTTATATACTGATGCGCTACAATCAAATTCAATCTGTATTTTCTGGCTTCGGATAGAATCGAACAGAATGTGTCTGTGGCAAAATTCTGGAACTCATCGACGTAAAGAAAGAAATCCTTTCTGTCCTCTTCAGGCATATCAACTCTACTCATCGCGGCCATTTGAAGCTGTGCCACAACCACTAGCCCAAGAAGCTGAGTATTTAAAGTTCCAAGTTTACCTTTTGAAAGGTTGATCAAAAGAATTTTCTGATTATCCATCACCTGCCTGAAATTAAAAGCCGACTTCGTTTGACCGATAGTATTTCTCATTATCGAGTTCGTAATGAAAGGTCCGAATTTAGCTGAGAAATACGGAATCATTTCCTGCCTTTCACGCTCACCGGTATTTGCATATTCGTGTTCCCAGAAAGATTTCACAACCGGATTCGTTACTTTTGACACCTTATATTTCATAAACTCGTCGTCAACGAAAATTCTCGGCACATCAATCAAAGTCGCTCCTTCGTCTTTATCAGACATCAAAGTTAAACATGCGTTTCTAAAATAGTGCTGAATTCGAGGGCCGAAAATTTCATCACCGAAAATCTTAATGAAGATTTCTGTTGCCTGACTGGAAACCATATCTTGTTGTTCTGGAGTTTCAGCTTCCAGAAGATTCAAGGCCATCGGCCTTTCCAAATCTGAAGGATCAAAGACAATCACGTCTTTAGCACGTTCTTTTGGAATATATTGAAGCACATCCTCAATCAAATCTCCGTGCGGGTCAACAATACAAACACCGTCACCATTCGCGATATCCTGACGAGCAATTGAACTGATAAAAGCGGATTTACCTGTACCGGTTTGCCCAATTATATAATGATGTCTACTTCTATCTCTTCTTTTAAATCTGATTTCTTTTTTAATACCACGATAGAAATTATAACCAATCAAAATACCTTCAGTTCCAATATCGTTTGGAGCCGGTAAAAGTTTGTATTGTAGCCATTTAATGACAGGAGTGTAGTTATATCTGGTTGTGGGCAAATGATAAAGTGAAGCCAACTCTTCAGGTGTAAGAATGGATTTTTTTTCTCCAAATTGTAGTAATCTATTTGCAGCGGCAAAACTCATGATTGGAGTATTGATGGAATCGAATATAATCAACCTTCTCGATTGAAACCAATTTGAATCCGCCTGCTTTGTTGCGTTAAAAGCCACAAAAATACCATTCAAAATAACATCACATCTACTCTCACCTTTATCAGAAGAAGCCATAACACGAATCACTGTTTCAAAACCAACTTGTCTCGCCTTTTCACCAATCATTTTTGCCAGTTCTTCTTCAGTTTGAAGCATACGGACATAAGAATCACCGTGTTGAGCGCCGGGCGCGTAGTTTTTTGAAGCCGCATCCGCACCCTGAAATACAGCGGTGACAAACCATCCCAAAACATTCAAACCCGGAATATTCCAAAATTTACTGATTGTTTTACCCTTAAACATTGCCGTACCAAGTGCGCTTGCTCTTTTTGCCCATTTTGTATTCGCAGGTTTAATCATGATCTGAATCATTGCGCGTTCATTTTCTTCAAGCTTTGAAAGGACATTCGTGAAATCGTTCAACGGATCATTCTCAAGCGTCTTAAATGTTTTAATAGGATATGAGTCTTCTTTCTTCAAATATAGGTAGTAGGACTTTAAAAAAGTCTTTATTTTTTTGTCTTTTATGAGGGGCGGCTCAACATATTCAATTGAGGCATTTGTATAATAAGTAGTGATTTGTTTCTCTAAAATTTCCGCATAATAAGGATTAATCGAAGCAAAAAAAGTAATTTCTTTAAATTTCGCATGAATTTCAAATGAAATTGTATCTCTTGCAAAAAACCAAACCAAAATCTGATTCCATAAATCCAACTCTCTAATCTCATGCAAGCCTCTGAAAAGCTGTTCCATGATCGCAATTTTCTCTTTGAAATCTTTTTCCGTTGCTTGCTCTTTATCTTTTTGAGATTCCTCTCTTGGCATTGTAATCTGAATAAAAACCCTATTTTGAGCTGAAAAATATTCATATAAAAATTGTAGAGTTTCCCAAAACAATTTATAAGCCAGGTAAACTCCCAAAATCAACAAAAGCGCTTGTTTATAATGAGCCAAAAAGAAGGCCCAAGTCAGTTCATAGTATATATTTACTGCTAGGACTTTTATATTTTCCCAACTTATCGCATTAAAAAAATCCACAAGCTGATGCCAGTAATCTTTTACTCTCAGTAAGCTCTCGATATATGTCGCTAAAATTTTTGCCATACGATCAGATTTGATTTATCTGATAATTATAGCAGAAAAACATAAGATTATCAAGCCTGCAACTTAGCTCCCAAATAAGCCTTCAGATCCTCAATTTTAACTCTCTCCTGTTTCATTGAATCTCTATCTCGAACTGTCACAGATTTATCTTCTCGAGAGTCAAAATCAAAAGTCACACAAAATGGCGTTCCAATTTCATCCTGTCGACGATACCTTTTACCGATTGCCCCGCTTTCATCAAATTCCGCTCTAAAAGTCTTCTTCAAATCTTTATAAACTACCTTTGCTTCTTCTGATAAATCCTTCTGAAGCGGGAAAACCGCAACCTGAACAGGAGCAATTTTTGGTGAAAAATGCATAACCGTTCTTTCTTCGTCATTTTCCAATTTTTGTAGTTCGTACGCGCTTAGCAAAGTGATCAGAAACATTCTTGTTAAACCAAGTGCGGGTTCAACCACATGAGGAACAAAAACTTCATTTGTAATCGGGTCGCGATATTGCAATTTTTCTCCTGAAAATTTGATGTGTTGATCTAAATCATAAGAACCACGATGCGCGATTCCCATCAACTCTCCCCAGCCAAATGGAAATTCATATTCAAAATCGACGGTTTTAGTCGAATAGTGAGAAAGTTCATCTTTTTCGTGATAACGAAGTCTTAATTTTTCTTGGGGAATATTTAAATCCGCAAAGAATTTTTTGTAATCTTCAACCCAAGCGTCAAAATGTTTTTCAGATTCTTCAGGTCGAACAAAATAT
>CAYTWD010000008.1:0-12784 GCA_964441065.1 uncultured Candidatus Peribacteria bacterium | reverse complement strand
TTCTGAAAATGAAGTTTCCAGGAGTAATTTCATTTCTGAAAGATTTTCCATATTGACCGACTCCAAATGGCAAACGAACTCGCATTGAATCAATAATATTTTTAAAATTCACAAAAATTCCTTGAGCAGTTTCGGGCCGAAGATAAATTTGTTCAGCCGTATCTTCAATCACACCCTGATAAGTCTTGAACATAAGGTTGAAAGCACGTGGTTGAGTCCAATCTAATTTTCCACATTTGGGACATTTAATTTTCTCATCCATAATTTTATTGAAAATCTCCTCATTACTCAAACCGGCGATCGTGATTTGCAATTTTTCTTCCAAAATCTTGTCTCCACGCACTCGTTCATTACAATTTTTACAATCCATCAAAGGATCTGCGAAGTTTTTAACATGACCTGAAGCTTCCCAAACTCTCGGATTCATCAAAATTGCACTATCTAAACCAAGCATATCATCTCTATCATCAATAAAAGTCTTCCACCAAAAATTTAGAATATTTCTCTTGAGTTGAGCTCCGTAAGGTCCGTAATCCCAAGTATTCGCAAGTCCGCCGTAAATATCACTTCCGGGAAAAACAAAACCTCGGCGTTTGCACAGCGACATTACATCTTCCATCAATGACATAAAATTTATTTAAAATGTTAAACAAAACCTAACCGACTTTCGATTTTGAATCAAGGATTATGGTCACAGGACCGTCATTTACAGAAGAAACCATCATGTGAGCTCCAAAAACTCCGGTTTGAACCTTAATTCCTTTATCCTCTATATAAGACGCAAATGATTCATACATCTGTTTTGCAATCGCCGGCTCGGCCGCATTCCCAAAACTCGGCCGATTCCCTCCTGATAAATCCGCGCAAAGTGTGAATTGTGAAACAAGCAAAATCGAACCTGCAATTTCAGTTATCGGGAACTGCATTTTTTCATGCATGTCAGGGAAAATCCTCATTTTTATAATTTTTTCCGCCATCCAAATCAAATCATCATTTGAGTCGCCTTTTTCCACTCCCAAATAAACCAAAAGTCCACCGGAAATCAAACCTGCAAGATCACTTTCAACGGTTACGTGCGCGTCCAAAACTCTTTGAACAACTGCTCGCATTAAGCATTTTCAGGTAAAGTTACTCCTCCGTCTTTGCCCTGTGCCGCAGACTTTTTCTTAAAATCTTCAAGGGCTCCACCCAAAACTTTCATGAAAGATTCAGCAGTTCTTGCATTCATATTAACTCTGCTAACAACTTCAATCAAAGGTGAAGGTCTGTTTGGAACAAGGTAACCAAAATCAACAATAACTTCATTTGAATTTACGTTTACTGAAACAGCGTTCGCGTAAACTCCCGCTTGAATATCATCAGGAACTTTAACTTGCAATTGTTGTTGAGCCGCTTGTTGACCGGCCGCATTTTGCTTGTCGTCTGCCATAAATTTGAAATTTAAATATTAAATCGAATTCGAGTATATCATAATTTCCTGACAAGGCTACATATTTGCACGCTTAAAAATTTGTAGGATAATGAAATCACCCTTAACAATATAAATATGTCATGCTGTTCAAGTCACTCCAAGGATAATCATATGTGGGCCGGTTTAATCGCCTTCATTATCGGAGCGGTTGTTCTTTTGGAAAAATTTGATATTATCCCTGCCGCTACATGGACTTATCTTTGGCCAAGTATTTTGGTTGTTGCGGGGCTTAAAATGATGCTTAGTTCTTGCGAAAGTTGCACAAAAGACGCCTGCTGCGATAGTGGAGAATGCAAAGGTGCTTGTGCTGTAGTAATGCCTGCAAGCAAAAAAACTTCTAAGAAAAAGTAATTAGACGAAACAGTCTTTCATCAAAACGTTTTCAACAAAATTGGAATAGAAGGAGTCTTCTAAGCACATAAGTTCAATTTCGTTTTGCGAATTTGAAGAAATAAAAATTACTTTATCTTCAGACAAAAGAAGCTGACCATTAACTAAAATACTTTTCATATCCAATTCAAAAATGCGGAATTTTTCAAAAGTTTTCCTTGCAATATTTTTCATGTTTTTTGGGACACAAAGAAAAACATTCCCTGGATATTTTTGGGAAGATTTTTCTAAGTATTCATTCAAAACCTTTGAAGATTTTGAGTTCGTACCGAAATCCATAAATAAAATATGCAAAGGCGCATCATTTGGAATTTTTTCTTTTAAAAATTTAAAAATCGAGGTCTCACCTTTATGACAAACAATTTTTTGTCGACTCGAATCTTGTACTATTGAAGTATTTTGTAATTTAACAACACAATTTTTTGCAACTTGCATTCTAAATTTTAACTCGGATTCCTGTTTTTCAAGATTATAAAGTATACATTCCGGATCATGAGGGATGAATCTTCTTCCGTTTGACAGCTCCTCAAAAGAAACAATTCCGCGCTGACAAAGCGAATTTAAAACCGCATAAGCCGTGGCTCTTTTAATATCCAATCTTTTGGCAACCATACTCGCCGGTGAAGGACCCATTCTTAATAAAATCAAATAGACCATTGCTTCCTTTTCCGTGAAGCCCAATTGCATCAAACTTTCAACTTGCATAAAGATTTCTAAAGGCGAACTGAGGCTAACAAAAAATTCGCGATTTTGTAAAGCTTCATTAAGAAAATAGTGTTGTTAAGTCTTGTTAACAGTCGATGATTTTTAAATGTTGTCGATGCACTGACAACACTAAATTCAACCTGCTGTGGATTTTACCAACTACAAACTATTTGCGATCAAAATTATGATTGTCACACTTTAACAACACACTATGCACACAACAATCATAAGCCCATACCCAAAACAATCGGGAATGCTTGCTCAAACATTCAAAAGACAAAATATTGAATGTATAAGCATAAGTCCGGAACATTTATTTGGTGATTGGTTCCCATACACGGATTCCGTGATTTTTTATCATCCGCTAACCCACGAAACATGGGAAAAACTAATAAACTTTTTACGAAATTTGAACCGAGACATTCCAATAATTCTTATCGGTGAATTACATAAGTACATTTTTAGAATTGAACCATTTCGGGAGTTTTCCCATAGAGTGATTACGATTGAAGACCAAGTTAAACTTGAAGAAATTCCTTCTATAATAAAAGAATGCTGTAGCACGCGTCGCATTCAAAATGTTAACAGATATTTTCAAATGGGTTCCTTAATTCTCGATAAAAAAAGTAGGGCAATAATTCTGGGCTCGGAATATAAATTTCTAACGAGAAAAGAATACTATTTAATGGAACTTTTAATGCTCAACGCCGGTGAAGTAACAACAAGAGACGCAATTATCGATTATGTTTGGACAAGGCGTAATTTCATCTCACAAAATACAATTGAAGTTTACATAAGTAGATTAAGAAAGAAAATTGACTCTGAATCAAAAAAATCTCTTATATCTACCGTTCCTTGCTTAGGATACCAATTGGATAAAATGTGAACTTTACAAAAATATTACATGTGATAATGTGTTGTTAAATGTGTGAGAAATCTTGGATCCAAACTTAACAAATTGTGAACTATGGTCACTACTAACTTCACCGTTGACAATAAAATGTCACCTCAGGATTTAAAGCTTCACGCACTTATCAGTCACTTACTAATAGTACTTTCTGATAAAGAAAAGTTTATTATTGAAAATCGTTTCGCTCTCGACAATAAAGGCAAGAAAATGACGCTTGAGGAAATTGGATCTCACTTTGGAGTTACTCGTGAAAGAATTAGACAGATTGAAAAAAGCGCGCTTCGTAAACTTGAGAGAAACGCGCAAAACACAAACGTTAGAATTCTAACTGAGTTCGCTAAAGCACTTTTGGAAAAACAGGGAGGCATTGTTCAAGATCAACATTTCAAAAATCTTCTTTTGAATATTCTTCCAAATATAACAGAGCAGGAAATTCAAGATTTGCACCTTGCGCTTATTTTAGATCAAGGCATTCGAAATGAATCCAATACTTTAAAATATCATCCTTACTTCAAACTTGCGTCATTTAATGATGATTTGATTAATTCCGTGGCGAGCACCGGTTTAAAAATTTTACAAAGTTCAAAACATGTCATTCCAAATGACAAGTTGGCTGTAAAAATCAATGAAACACTTAATACAAAATTAGACACCAGAACAATCGAAAATATTTTGCGAATAGTTAAGGAATGCAAATTTACAGAAGGAGGAATTGGTCTTTATTCATGGAGACACATCCACCCAAGAACACTTCGAGACAAAATCAATTACATTTTCACTCGCGAAAAAAAACCACTTCATTTCCAAAAAATCGCCTCACTTATCACTGAGTCAAAGTTTGATTCAAAGAGAGTAAATGTTCAGGCTGTTCATAACGAACTGATTAGAAATTCAATGTTCATATTAATCGGCCGTGGAATTTACGCTCATAGCGATTGGGGATATAAAACTGGTACGGTTGCGGATGTTATTGAAGAAATTTTGTCTGATGGACTTGCAAGAACTCGTGAAGAAATTACAAAAGCCGTTCTTGAACGCAGACATGTTAAGACGATTACTATTTATCTCAATCTAAAGAATAAATCTCAATTCGTACGTGTAGGTCGAGATAAATACAGTTTGGCGGGAAAGAAATAATTAGTTCCACTTAATTGAACATCCCATGGAAGGTTTCTGGTTTTCACCCGGAACTTTTCCTGAAAGCAAATCGGTGACAGCAAATTTCACTCCTTCAAAATTACCGCGGTAGCTAAGTTTACGATCTGAGTCATAAACAAAAAAATCAGGTGTGCAAACTGCTCCGTAAGCCTTTGCCACTTCTTGATTTTCATCATATAAATAAGGGAAATTTTGTCCTTTTTCTTTTGCATATTCAGACATTTTTTCAAAAGAATCTTCGGGATAATTTGAATTTGCGTTTGAGTTTATTCCAAGAAATTGCACATCTTTGTTTAGCGAAGCAACAAAATCCACCATATCTGGCCACACCTTTTGAACATAAGGACAATGATTGCACATAAAAACAATAACTAAAACTTTCGCCGAAGAATATTCGCCAAGATTGTGCATCAATCCATCAATACCTTTTAGGCTAAAGTCACTTGCGTGACTGCCAAGTGGAAGCATTTTAGACTCAGTAAGCACCATAAATATTCGGGTTATAAACAATTAAAGTCAAAATACCGACCGTAACAACAATAATCATCGAAAAAATTGTTTTTACTGCTACCGGCCTTGAAGCAAAAAAGAAAACAATAAAGGCTTTAACAATAGTATTTGTCATAATCGCTATTAAAATCGCTGTACTGGCAATCGCAGAGCTAATTTCTCCTTTTAAAGATAGATTTCCCATTGAAACTGTAATTGCATCAACATCAACAAACCCGGTAAAAAAGGATGTAAGATAAATGCCTCCCCTTCCATAATATCTACTAACGTAAGCAGTTACAAAAAGTAAAGCTGTTAAAAGCAAAGAAAACTGGATCGCAGTTCCCAGTTGTAAAGGACTCTTTAATTTTAAATCTTTATCGGAATAAGTATTCCCTGTTTCGTCTTTTCCTCGAAACCAGAAAAATACCGCAAGTAAAATTGCCGTTATAGACATCAGTGAAAGCGGAGCTACTAAAGTTGAGAAAAGGGCGGGATTTATGAATGAGACTTCAATCAAAATTCTAACAAACATTGCAGGTGATGCAAGCAAAATTCCAATCACAATAGGATTAATAATTTTTTTGGTTTTCTTACTAAGTTCCGAAAAATTAATTACAACGGCAGTTGAAGAAATAAGTCCGCCAAAAAAGCCACTCGCTCCAATTCCTTTTTTTGTGCCAATAACTTTTATCGCGACATAGCTCAAAAAAGAAATCGTTGAAATTAAAACCACAATCAGCCAAATCAAATATGGATTTATCACTCCGAAAGAATCATAAGTTTTATTTGGCAAAAGCGGCAAAATAACAAAGACAACAGCAATAAATTTTATCGCATCATAAAGCTCATTTTTTTCAACATGATGGGCAAAATCATGAAGTTTTTCCTTAAAATAAAGTAATAAAACAACGATTAAAGTTACCGGAGTAGCGTATAAAAGTTGATCTTTCGCGACCAAAATTCCCATTATATAAGTGAACATCGCTGCGATTTCGGTTGTAGCTCCGCTATTTTTATTCAGGTTCGAAGAAACGACGTAAGAAGCCACAAGCAAAAGTAAAAATGCTCCCGTGAAGGTAGCCAACATTACCAAATCATCTGTAAAAACACGAGTCACCAAAAACCCAAGCATTCCAACTAAAGACATTGTTCTGATTCCACCAAATTCATGTTGTGAATTTTCACCGTTTTCGTGATGATCTTTTTCTCTCTCAACCCCAATCAAACTACCCAGTAAAGGTGCACTTATAAGGTTCTGCAGGAATTGTAGGTTGGCGTCCACGGGAAAATAATAACATTATTCTTGTACTTTAGAAAAGATGAGTTAACGCATAGCTCGCCCACGCGAGATATGCTAAACTAAGAAACGCGTGGGCAAATGGCGGAACTGGTAGACGCGCCAGATTGAGGTTCTGGTCCTGAATTTTCGGGTTGGAGGTTCAAGTCCTCTTTTGCCCACCATAGCGGATAGAAAGCGGAGCGCATCATCCGCATAAAACATAGAATGAAATTCTAGTTATTGACGTATAACTATAAATATGTTAAATTCTGCATCTAATAAATATAGATGACAGAGAAAGAATTACAACATGGTAGAGATATAACCAAAGAAGCTAGGAGTAGACCTTTATCGGAAGAAGAAGTTTCTCGAGCTTGCAAGCGAATAAAAATTCATACGGATGTTTTGTTATCTGGTGGTTTAACAGTCGAACATTTGAAAAATGAAGGTGTGGCACCAAGCATTGTTTGTGAGCATCAAGGTGAAGAAGTTGCAATGTTTTCCAGACCATATAAATTAAAAAATATCTTATCATCAGTTATGTATGTACCTGATGAAAGTGACCTAATCGCAAGAACAGTCATGTTGAGCAGATCACACAGTGTATGGAGATATGTAATAAGAGTAATGAGCGGATGGATGGATAAAGGATGGGAAGAGCAAAGCATTGGTTTGCCAGCTCACTTACAAAAACCACTTTCTGAGGTTTCATCAATAGGTCAAAGACAAGCCAACGTAACTAACCCAAATCGTATATTTACTGGAACAACTCGATCTTGGGGGAATGTAGATCTAACGAGTTATCGTAGAGATATAGAAATGGATCCAAGGAGATTAGGTGGCAATTTTTATGATTATTCGCATTTGTTTGGCGAACCTCAGAGAATTGATCCGGAGAAATTAGTGTTTACTAACAGAGACGAAGAGCCAAATTTTCACGATCAGCTCAGAATGTGGATACAAGATCATCCTAGTAAAGGCCCAATTGTTGCACGTACAGTGAGTTCAAATGATCAATCCCTAGCTTACACATTTTGCAGAGATAAATGGAAACGGCGATGGATCGGCTTAGTCGAAGATCTTAGTTCAGAAGGAACCACAATGGGACTCAATAGAAAATGGGTGGATGGAGGTGGTTTGGTAACTCCGGTAGATGAATACGAAAGTCAGGCGGGAGACGATGGAGGAGAGCAATACATTCCCGGATATGTAGATATGTATAAGGAGTATATTTCTAAAATTCCTATAATAAGAAAGTATTGTGAATTTGAAGAAAGTCAGCCAAATAGATCATTAAATCCAGTTGAGGCATCAATACAAGGTGCGCTAAATTTTGAACACTTATATGCAATACTAAAATACATAGGCTCAATCAGTGGTAGCCAAAAAGTTTTTGACTCTAACGAGCTAATAAGCATCATTGATAGAGTAAGAAGAGGTGAAGCTGATATATGTGAAATTACAGATACTCATTTTCTACGCAACAAAGTACGTCGTTTATTGATAACGGAGGGCATTTAAAAAAATCCTGATCTAATAATATAACGAATCTCTTGAGTTCTTTCAGAGTTTTGGTATATTTGCCCAGCCACTCAACTGAAGTGGAGAAAAACTAAAAATGCGCGCTTAGCTCAGTTGGTTAGAGCGACTGGTTTACACCCAGTAGGTCGTAGGTTCGACTCCTACAGCGCGCACCACACTTGCACTCGTCGAAGACGAGCTATTCTCGGCCTCGCTTTCCCATTATGCAAATAAACTGGATTCAAATAGTAGGAATAATGGCAGCGGTTTGCACAACGGGAGCTTTTTTCCCGCAAGTAATAAAAACACTTAAAACAAAAGACACAAAAGGAATTTCCCTTCTGATGTATTCTGTTACAACTTTGGGAATATTTCTTTGGCTGGTTTACGGTCTGTTGATTAATGACACTCCGATAATTTTGGCGAACGCGGTTACAATTGTTCTGACTCTAAGCATTTTACTTTTAAAAGTAAAACACGGATAATATAGATATGAAAAAGTTTCTACAAATATTTGCAGGTTTCACAATAATTTTAGCTTTAACTTTCGGATTAATGCTTTTAAATACCGAAAAGTTTGAGGGAACTTGGTTTGCCGGCGGAGAATCCACTCAAGAAAACCCAAGTTGGTATAAAAATTACACTTTCGAAAAGGGTACATATAAAGTTGAGGGATATCCACCAATCTCGGAAGTTGGAACCTACAAAGTTTTATCTGAAAATGAGAATTCATTTGAACTTGAACTGAACAATGATTCCGGAATTTCAAATCTAAACTTGAATTTGAGTAAAGACGGCTCTACTTTGGAAATAAACGGAACGGAATTTATAAGAGAATAAATTAAATCACCTGACCAATCAAAACAGCCATTCTTTCAGCGTGAGTCATTGTTTTGAAATAGTGAGTTGATGGTTCGGTCAAAATAAAACATTGTTCTCCTTTTGGAGTTTTAACAAGAACTCCGCGAATTCCTTCTTTAACCTGAAACCAAGTTCCATGCGTTTGCGCACGATTTGCAATTACTTCAACAAGTTCAGGCCGCATATTCGCCCACTTTCCCGACGCCAAAGATTCTTTTTTACAGTGAAAAAATTCGGAATTTCCCCAAAATACAAGTTTATTCCCGCCATGAGCCTTAATTAGCAACATCGGTCTTGAATCTAAAACTGAAACCCGCACAAAATCTCCGTCAGTCCTGAAGTTATGCTTCAACTGCTCCGAAGGAGAAATTTCATTTTTGTTAAATTCAATTGCAACGCACATATTTTAAAAACAAATTTTACCGGCTATATCAACAATTTCGTAATCGCTAGTTTTATCCTTGAAAACCTTGTTAGCGTAAGCCGTTGAAGCACTGCGCAAAGTGAAAAGTCCGTGCTTATCATTTATGTTTTGCTTAATCTGATAAATTCGGCTTCTTCGAGCATCTTCCAATTCAAAAAAACTCATCTGTTTGGCGTAAGTCGACCGAACAGGTGAACCTATCAAATGACAGTAGCTATAAACCTCACCCGGAACAAAAATTTTCTTGACGGCTTTTTTAAGAGCCTCCGTCAAAATTCCAAAATCAGACGTGAAATCCGGCAACTCCTCAATGGCTTTAAAACACTCGCCCTTCTTGCTTTGTATAAGAAGCGTGAAAGTTCCAATCTCAACTTCTTCTTTCAAGAGTGCTTCGCAAAATCTCTCCAAATTCCTCATTAAAAATCCAAAAATATATTTTGGATCTTTATGATGACCCCACAAGCTTCCTCCGCGAGAAATAACTTTTCTCTGCGGTTTGGCATCTTTAATTTCAAGAATTGATTTTCCCTGCAATTCATACCAAATTTCTTCTCCGGGTTTATTCAGTAAAGATTTGATTCTTTTGTGCGAAGTGGTAACAAAATCAAAACAAGTTTCAATTCTTTCGCTTTTCAATCTGTTTTCAAGCTTGCGCCCAACTCCGCATATTTCCGAAACCGAAGTCGATTTTAAAAATTCCTCCAAATTTTCCGGGGTAACAATTTTCAAACCGAAAGGTTTATTTTTATCGGAGCAAATTTTTGCCAAGGTGCGCGACATAGAAATCCCAACGCTCACCGGAATTTGCAGTTTTTCCAAAATATCATTTTGCATTTTGTAACCCAACTTGAAAAGATCGCCTTCATAATTCCCAAAATCAATAAAACTCTCGTCTACCGAATAAAATTCCACGCGATCGGAGTAAGATTTAAAAATATCTTGCATCGCATGAGAAACAGCCCCATACCACTGAAAATCACGCTTCACATAAACCGCATCGGGGCAGAGCTGGCGCGCCTTCCAAATAGGCATTCCAACCGTCACACCAAAAGGCTTCATTTCATAACTTCGCGCAATCACACAAGCTCCTTGATTTCCCAATACTCCAACGGGTTTACCAAGCAAACTTTTATCGCGCACTCTTTCGCAAGAGACGTAGAAGCAATCCGCGTCGATGTGGGCAATGATTTTCATGCCCACATCATAGGTGAGTACACACTCACTGTCCAGCGAATTTATTTTGTTTCCTCAGGCCTTTCTTCAAGTTTAACGCTGAGTGAAATATTTTTCCCGTCACGTAAAACCTCAAGCTTCACCTTGTCACCAACGGAATAAGCTGAGATTGCATTTGAAAGATCAAAATTTTGACTGATTTCTTTGCCATCCAAGCTAAGAATAATATCTCCTTCTTTAAGACCTGCTTTATCTGCAGGACTGCCTTTTAAAACAGGAAGAAGTCCGGCCTGAACATCAGCCACAACATAAGCTCCGTGATCAACGGAAAGTCCATTTTTTTCGCCCAAAGCGGGAGTAATAATCATGTATCTGACTCCAAGATAAGGTCGCACAATTCTTCCATATTCCTGATAAGATTTCACAACTCTCTGAATTTCATTTGAAGCAATCGCGAAACCAATTCCTTGAGAAGAACTGTCCACGGCTGTGTTCATTCCCACAACTTGCCCAGATAAATTCACAAGAGGTCCACCACTATTCCCGGGATTTATTGCGGCATCCGTCTGAATCAATCCCGTTAGACTTTTCGCGGCTTCGTTTCCTCCGCCGGCAATAATTTGTCTTCCTGTTGCTGAAATAATTCCTGCAGTTGTTGTATTTGAATATTCGCCCTCCGCGTTACCAATCGCAATCACGTGATCTCCAACAGACATCGCGTCCGAATCACCAAATTCAACTGTCGAATAAGTTTTTACATCTTTACTTGAAAGTTGCAAAAGCGCTACATCGTTCAAAGTGTCTTTCGCCAAAACTTTCACATCAACTTGAGTGCCGTCCGCCAAAAACGCAACATATTGACCGCTTTCATCAGCCACAACGTGTTTATTTGTAACAGCTAATCCGTCGGAAGAAATCACAAAAGCGGTTCCGGCCGCAACTTTTTGAAGATTCGGTTCGGTACTATCTGAAGGAGCCTGCTGTTCCCCCATGAAGAACATATTATAATATTGGCTAACATCTTTCATTTCAACCACGCTCACCACCGCCGGAGCCGCTTGATTCCAAGCATAAGAAAAAGATGGTTCGCTGGAATTTAAAGTCGCCTGATTTGTGGTACTTTGATCTCCATCGGAATAACGCAAGATCGTTAAAGTTGTGATTGCACCTGCGGCGCTGCCAAAAACCAAACTCACAAAAGCCGCGCTTAAGACGACCATTTTCAACCTAACTGTGTTCATATTGTTGGGATTAAAAGTGCTACGGATTGTAACATTTTTTTTTGCTTTACAAAAGACTTCTTCAAAGGCAATATTCGGTCGCCTAGAATTCAAAAAGAATTCAAATATGAAGAATATATTGAGGCAGGATGCGCGGGGGAAGCGACAATCGCTCTCGCCGGTTTTGTACGCAAAAAAATCAGCAATTATCAGAGAAAAACTGGAAAAGCTACCACAATTCAAAGCCGCTAAAAAAATAATGGCTTACGTATCAACAAATGAAGAAGTTGACACGCGCGATTTAATAAAAGATTGCTTCAAAAAAGGTCTCACAATATATATTCCAAAAGTCGATAGAAATGAGTTGAAAATCATTCCGGTTCGAAGTTGGGAAGTTTTGGAACCGGGAACTTTTAGCATTCTTGAACCGATGATGAATGAAGCCAGCGAGGCCGCCAATCCGGAAGACCTAGACCTTATTCTCGTTCCCGGAATCGCATTCGATCACCGCGGTCACAGAATCGGTCACGGAAAAGGTTTTTACGATCGAACTCTAAAAAATACAAAAGCATTTAAAATCGGACTCGCCTTTCACGAACAAATTGTTGATGAAATTCCTGATGAAGAACACGACGTTCCCATGGATTTAATTATTACTGATAATTCCCTTATCACCCCTAACCCCCTTTCCTAATGTTCACACATTTGCAAAAGCAGGATCCGCAAATATACGCCGCTATTATGCGCGAGGCAAAACGACAGGCAGAAGAATTGGAATTAATCGCTTCGGAAAACTATGTTTCTCCGGCAGTTTTGGAAACCATGGGAAGTATTTTGACAAATAAATACTCGGAGGGTTATCCGGGAAAACGTTATTACGCGGGTCAGGAAAATATTGATACTATCGAAAATTTGGCTATCGATCGCGCAAAACAACTCTTTGGAGCTGAACACGTGAACGTTCAAGCACTTTCAGGTTCTCCAGCAAATGCCGCGGTTTACATGGCTTTCATAAAACCCGGTGATAAAGTTTTAGGATTGAGCTTGGATCACGGCGGACATCTTTCTCACGGCCACCCTGTGAATTTCAGCGGAATGCTTTATAACTTCGTGAGATACGGAGTAGAAGAAAATGGAATAATTGATATGGATAAAGTTCGTGAAATCGCATTAAAAGAAA
>CAYTWD010000007.1:0-49378 GCA_964441065.1 uncultured Candidatus Peribacteria bacterium | reverse complement strand
CCACCTGCAAAAAACCTTCAGTTCATATCCATCACACTCAAACATTCGCGCTCTCTCAACAACATAATCCAAATTACCTCGCTCCGCTCTGCCGCGAACACCACACGATTGCGCATGCGATTAATTTGAAGGTGAGGGAGAAGAGATTTGCAAAATGAAGCTAAGAAAATTCTGAATAAACTTTCATTTCACCATGTGGGCATGAGATAGAGGCTAACTCAGAGCAATTTGTCAAAAGCGAGAGGAATAGATAAGGCCACTGCTACTTTGATATTAGTTCGAACAAATTTTTCATCTTGTCATGGTTGGAATACGCGTATTGAAATGCGTAAATTGTTCCACCTTTGCGAAGAACAAGATGAACGGTTTTAGTTTTTGCCTTGTGATTGAAGTAGAAAGAAGCATCGCCGTAGGTGTTTGACTCGTTCACGTCTCCCAAATCAAGCAGTTGTGAAGCTCTGTCTCGCAGAGTTAAATAACCCTGAAAACCGCCGGTCTCACTATTATATTCAACTTCATAGACCGATCCCACAAAAGTTTCTCCGTCAAAAAAATTCCATTGATACACAAAAGCCTCACTTTGATCTGAAAAAGTCAAAAAACTAAAAATATTTCCATCAAAAACGGCATCTTTTAGAACAGGATTTTCAAAACCGGCCACGGAAAAGTCTTCACCTGTTAATTTTGCTTCCGGTAAAACCGCATCCGCAACTATTGGAACTTCTTCAACTTCAAACCCGGCTTCCTCTATATACCCCGTTCCACTTTCCACCGGAACCTGTAGAACACTATTATTCAAATAACCGTGAAAAATCATATCCCCAAGTATAAATATCACACACAAGGATAAGATAATGGAGAATACGGTGAATTTTTGCATGGATTTAGCGTGAAATTTACTTCTTCTTGACCTGATCGAAATCAAGTTCAACCGGAGTTTCTCGTCCGAAGATAGTAATTAGCACTTTTACTTTACCCTTTTCTTCATCAATTGTATTGATGACTCCTTCGTAACCTGCAAAAGGTCCGTCCAAAACCATAACAAGATCTCCTTTCTCGAAGGCAATCTTGAATTTAGGCTGGTTATCTTCACCAATATGTCTTTGAATAACACCAAATTCTTCCGCGGAAACCGGCACCGGAATTGTTCCGCTGCCCACGAATCCCGTAACATTCGGAGTATTTCTAACAACAAACCAAGAATCGTCATCCACCATCATTTCAACCAGTACATAACCGGGGAAAAGCCTCTTTTTCTCAGTTTTTGGCTTACCTTTCTTAACCACAATCTGAGTTTCTTTTGGAACAACCACATCGAAAATCTTATCTTGCATGTTCATTGACTCGATTCTCTGAAGAAGAGCCTCGCGAACAGCATCTTCGTATCCGCTATAAGTGTGTACAACGTACCAGTGACGACCTGTATTTTTTGCCTGTTTTGCCATTTTTTATTTAGTTAAACTTGTTAATGCCATTTGATAAAGTTCACTCAAGCCAAGGTCGAGCACCGCGATTATTATCGCCATAGCTAGAGAAACTCCAATTACTACAGCTGTCAAAAGTGCCGACTGTTCTTTTGTTGGCCAGGTTACCTTTCTAAACTCCTCAAACGCAGTGATAAAGTAGTTGAATACCGGATTAGCTTTCATATTGTTATTGTGGATTATCTTTAAAAAGCCTTTCGGGCTTCGTCAACTACTCTACACCCACTCATTTTAAAAAAGCAAGTGATTTCTTTCCTGAAATGTGATATAATTAGTACGTTAAAACTCCACATAAAGGCCACCTATGGATTTGCTCTCAAACAAAAACATAAAAAAAAAGATACTTATATCTGTAATTTTCGGTATTTTGGCATCTTTGATGATTCCAACCGCTTTTGCGGATTTTCTTCCTTTACCTGATAGTAATAACGTTGGTCTACCTAATCCAACAGGTGATACAGCAGTTGATAAGTTTGAGAATCTTCTTGGGCCGATCGCAAGATCAATTAGAATTATCATTGCGGCGATTGCAATTGTTATGATGGTGATTTCAGGTTTGACTATGGTTGTCGCCGGGGATAACGAGGGTACGGTCAAAACTCAAAAACAATCTATTACTTTTGGAATTATTGGTTTGCTATTAATAAGTATTGCCGGCCCTTTTGCCGAAATTTTTGATTACAGAGCTGGAAATGCTCTGGAAAACGGTGCTTCTTTAGTTGAAAGAGCCGCGCTGTTTGATGATATTGTGAAAATTGTAATCACTTTTATAAAATATTTGTTGGGAGCACTCGCAACACTGATGTTTGCTCGTGCAGGTGCGGTTATGGTTTCTTCCAGTTCAAGTGATGAAGACATTTCAAGAGAAAAAAAGAACCTAGTTTTAAGCGCCGCAGGTCTCATCCTGGTTTTTGCTTCAGATCTAATTGTTAGAAAAATTCTTTATTCTACTGTCTATAACAGCGCTACTTCTGAAACAGTGGTTTCAATAAACCAAAATGAATTTGTTAAACAATTGGTCTCAATAATAAATATAATGGTTTCTTTTGTTGGACCGATTATGCTTTTGGGAATAATTATTGGTGCTTTACTGTATGTTACAGCCGGCGGAGAACAGGGAAGAGTGGATTTGGCGAAAAAAATAATTTTAAACTCTATTATTGGAGTCGTGATTATTTATAGCGCTTTCGCTCTTGTATCAACTGTAATAGCCGGTGTCTTCTAATAATATGAAAAAATTTATAGCTTACTTCTTTGTTCTCGGGATTCACTTGTCTTTTATGGCTCCAGTTTACGCTGCCAGCTTCCAGGATACTATTAAAGGATTGGGAACTGACATAGAAACCCAAAGCCAGCAAATTGGGGATGAAATAAATAAAACTCAAACTGAAGGTGAATCTGATGTGCAGGCAATCAATTTACCAACTTATCAGGGTGATTCGGAACAAGGGAATGCATACGGCGAAGACGGGCTTCAAGGAATTACAGGAGCAATTTTCACATTTCTAGATTTCTTCAAACTCATTATTACTCCAATCGCGGTACTGTTTATGGTTATAATGGGAGTAAGAATGGTTTCTGCAGCTAGAGATAATTCTGAAGTAGAAACCGCTTCAAAAAATTATATAAGATATGCACTTGAAGGTTTGATTGTGATTTTTATTGCCGATCAAGTTGTAAGAAACGTGGCATTTGGAATTGAAGGAGATATTTTCCGTAATGGAATTTCAGGTGCCGCATCATATGGTAACCAAGCCTCAAGTTTCTTGGAAGGAATTTTCAGTTTAATTCAAGTTTTAATCGGCTCGATAGCGGTTTTTATGTTGGTCACAGCGGGTATGCGTTATGTCGCCGGTTCTTCAATTGATGATGAAATTTCTACGGCAAAACGTCAGATCCAGTGGTCACTTGTTGGACTTTTTGTTGTAGCAATCTCTGAATTTGTCGCGAAAGGCATACTATTTAAAGATCAAGGAACAACTCTCGGTTTGGCAAATGCAAAAAGTCTTTTTGTGCAAGTCACAAACTTTATATCAGGAACTATCGGAACATTTTCTTTTGTTTTCTTGATTTATGCCGGTTACTTGTATGTGACCGCGGCCGGCAAGGAAGACAATATTACCAAGGCAAAACAGATTCTTGTGGGTGCTGCAATAGGTTTAATCATCGCCGTTTCGGCATTTGCAATCACCTCAACGATTGTTACTCTTGATGCCGCCAGATAAACATATAGAATATGAAAGATAAATACCACGTCATGAATATAAAAAGAGTCGCAAAAATTTCGTTTTTAAGCCTAGTTTTGGCGCTTCATACATTTGCCTTACCCACGGTTTTTGCTGATATATCCGTAAGTTACGAGTCTGCAACTACAAGTTCGGATGAAGCTCAAGGTGATATTTCTGCGACGGACTGTGCAAACCTTTCAAAAAGTCTTGCCGCGGCATACGGCTGTTCGACATCTAGTACCGCGATCGACGGTTTCTCAGGATATGATGGAAAACTTGAGGCACCTGACACCGCGGCTTATGATCCTGCCCTTACAAAAGCCACGACTGCAAGAGAATTAATTCAGAAAATTGTAAATTTTGCACTTTCGTTCTTGGGATTGGTTGCAACTGTAATTGTAATTTACGGGGGTGTTCTTTATGTTACTAGTAGGGGAGATGAAACCCAAGCAACCGAAGGTAAAAAAGCCATCTCTTACGCGGTAATCGGTATAGTTATTATTTTAGGTTCTTTCGCTATTGTAAATACACTTTTGAGTGCGACCGGGGCTGATACTTCGGGCAATGGAACAACTGGTGCCACAATTGCCGAATCCGGCGCTGAATTTGATGTTCAGTCCGTTTTGGAAGAACTAACCAATGTTACTTCAGATTATATTTCAGCATACAAAACATACAATGCCGTAACCGCTGAAGTTGATTATTTAATGTCGCTTGAAGGACCAATCAGTGTTGACGTTACCGAATCAGATAAGACATTAGGTGGAATTTTAGAATATTTGGAAGGTGCGATTTCGGGTACTGATGATACTTATGAAGATACGTATTCATATATTGACCAATCGGCAATAGATTCTTATTTGGAAAAAATCCAATCAGGACTGGTTAAAATTCAAGGGAAGGTTGACTCATTGAGCACCACTTATGAAAAATCTCAAGCTTTATATAATTATTTAAAGAGTGGATCAACAACTTCATATCTTCCGGATTTTAATTTTATTAGTTCGGCAAATGCAGCAACGACTTCTGAGTCGGGTTGCAGCTCAACATATAGTTTTGATGAAAATAGAGAAATTGGACTTGGTGTAACTATTTATGACACGGTTGTCTCTGAAATCGATCCAACGATTTGTTATCAATTGTATTACATCATTGAAGCAGCTAAAACTGATTACAACACAACAGTTATAGATTTAGAGGAACGTTTGACGACTTTAAATGATCTTTTTGATACCGGAGACAACGCAACTTCAACTTTGCAGACAATTAATGATTCTTTCGAGACAGTAAACACTCAAATTGCAGACGCGGAAGATATATCGAACGTTTCAGCCGCTTCGGTTTCAAGTTTTGTTAAGAGCGTTGATAAGGTTTACAAACTTGTTAAAAATGTGCAGTTCGTAGACGCGCATGTAAACGCAAGCGCCACAACAGGAAATGCGCCGCTGATTGTTAGGTTTGATTCACTTGGTACGCTTGATCCGAAAGTTGGAAGCGTAATTGATGAAAATATTTCTTGGGATTTTGGAGATGAGCACAGCGACTCGGAAAACTCAAATACGGCTAACGGTCCTACAACGAATCACACTTTTAACGAACCAGGAACTTATAGAGTGAAAATGAAAGCTTTAAGTACTGAAAATGACATCGCGGCAGGAATCGGGTTTGTAACAATTAAAGTTTCACCGCGCTCTTCAATTATAAAATTAAGCGCGACTGCCGGCGGCGTTCCAACTGAATTGGCTGATTTTTCATTGTTTCCACCTGTAGATAAAGAGACATATAAGGTAATCCTAAATGAAGCCCAATCCGGAATCAGCTTTAACGCCGGTGATTCAACAGATGGAGACGGTGAAGCTTTGGTTTTTTACAGTTGGGATTTTGGAGACGGAGATGTCATTGAAGGAGCACAAGAAAAATCCCAAATCCACTCTTATGGTGAAGAAGGAACATATCTTCTTTCCTTAACAGTCACAGATTCAACAGGGTTAAAAGATAGTAAATATACAAAAATTTACGTTGGATCCCCTGCCGCGAGAATTTCTGTTTCACCGGAATCAGGTTTTGTTGGGACCAAATTTAAATTCAGCGGATCTTCATCAAGCGCTAACCTAGGAACAATTTCCAATTATAAATGGACAGCGACTTTGGATGGAAACCCTTACACCTTAAAAAATGACAGCGGAATTCAAATTGATGCGGAATTTGATCAACCGGGAATTTACACGGTTTCACTAACGGTGACGGATGCAACCGGTGGCCAGGACACTGATTCTGTTGACCTGCTTGTTGATTCACAAAGCCCGGTAGCTAAATTTGATTATTCTGTACCAAACAGCACTCAACCGGGAACTTATGTTTTTGACGGCTCAAAATCATATGACCCAGATTCCAAAGATACAATTTCTTATTTTTGGGATATCGAAGGAACCGAGGGGGTGGATTGGACAATTGAAAATGAATCAAGCGACGGGTCTGAAATAACAGTGAACTTTTTAACAATCGGAGAAAGGGATGTTTCATTAACAGTTTCAGACGATCACGAAGGTGAACTTCAAAAAAGCGCTGTTGCAACAGCAACAATTAATATTACTTCTGTTTTAGATATTGATTTGGATGTGGGTGACGGCACATATAAATTAAGTAGTACGGCACAAGTCGACGCGGAGATGATTGCGGTAAGCAAAAATGCCAAGGAAGTTGAAATTGATTACGGTGATGGAGATAGTGAGATATCAAAATCATTTGTTTCTGATAAGGTTACATTTAATCACACATTTAAAAAGTCAGGTGTATTTAACGTGAAGTTAACCGCATTAGGAGATAACAATATTACAAATACAATAACTAGAAGGGTTTACATCGGTTCAGGAGACAGTCCAATCGCTGTATTAAATGTAACAACGGACGGAAATGATGCTGGATTTGGGGATTCAATTACAGGAAATATAAAAACCAAGTTTGAATTCGACGCGACTTCCTCAATAAATATAGACGGAACTTCAAATAACTTAACTTACAGCTGGAATTTTGATGATCAAACAACCTCAACTTCTAGCAAGGCTAGTCATGTATTTAAGGAAACCGGTGATTTCAATGTCATTTTAACCGTTAAGGACTCAAAAGATCCCTCTCTATCAAGTCAAACAAATATTAAAGTAACAATTGAGACATTAGCCCCAAAAATCTCAGGTATAACAGCAGTTCCGGCGAGTTCAAGTCTTGTCACACCGTTAACTGTAAATCTTAATGTGGACGCAAGTGATGATGATGGGAAAATAGTTAAAGTAAAAGCTTGGTATTATGACTTAAACAATTCCTCGGTTGCTTTGGGAGAAAGCACTTTTTCTTCAACAACTTTCAGTTTAAAAATAAATACAAAGGGTGAAGAAAATGAGGAAGTCACTTATGGATTTGCCGCCGAAGTTACCGATGATCAAAATAATACGGTTAACAGTGCAAATGTACTTTCTGAATCACAAGTTCCCACAATAACGGTCACAAATGGACCAAACAAGGTTCCAACAGCTGCTTTTAGTGTAGATATGACTTCCGTTACAATCGGAGATGAAATTACTTTTTCTTCTTCTTCCGCTGATTCAGACGGGAAAATAGTTTCATATACCTGGGATGTTGAAGGGGATGGTTTTAAGGATAATGCTCCACAAACAAGTCCTTCTTTTAAGTATAAATATACTGTTGCGCATCCAAGCGGAGTTGCGGTCAAATTGAAAGTTGAAGATGACGGTGGGGCTGATTCGGTTTCAGAGCCAAAAACAATTTATGTCACTTCAAATTCTGATGCTCCACAGGCGGCATTTTTAATTGAAGTGGCGGGTAAAACAGTGACTTTTACAGATAATACAACTTTTGATTCAAAAAATGGCTCTGTTTATTCCGGGATTTATTGGGATTTTGATACTTCGCTTGATTCAAACGGCGACGGTGTAAAGGACAATGATGTTGAGGAAAAAGATAAACAAAATCCAAGCCACACTTATCCGGCACTTGGGGCATACAATGTTAAAATGACCGTGGTTGACAACACCGGTCAGTCTGATTCTGTTACAAATACTGTAAATGTAATGCAAACTCTTGATCCGGTGGCCTCCTTCACTTCCAGCGTTAGTGATAAAACGGCAAATTTCACAGATAAATCGACAACGGATACCGCAAATGATGTTAGTGTTCAGTCATATAAATGGGATTTTGACATTTCAAAGGATAGTGATGGGGATACGATTCCCGATAACGATTCAGATGCAACAACAAAAAATCCAACAAAAACTTACACTGATTATGGAACATATAAAGTCAGTCTTACAATTAAAGATACATATGGTAAACAAAGTACCGCGACAAACACAATTACCCTTGCCTCACCGGCATCGGCATTAAAAGTCTCATTCACCGCTGTGCCCACACCGGTATCCAAAAAAATTACAATGACCGGGACAAGCGGTTACATAAGCTTTTACTTCAATGCAACCGGTGGAAGTGGAGATTATTCTTACCAATTTGACAAGAATATTTTCTACGACACAAATAAAGATGGAGACAGAGCAAACGATATTGATTATGCCGATACAAAATCGGGATCATGGAAAACTTATTTTGATAAATCATATGGACAAATTGTTACAAAGTTAACTGTTACTGATAATGTCAGTGGTGATAGCGCGTTCGATACAATTCAAATCACTTTCCAAGGATCCTTTGGAGGTGCTAATCTTTTTAACGCCACAAATTCAGAATTATATCTATTTATTTTAGGGGCTTTAATGGCCGCTCTTGCTGGTACAGCCCTTGTATATACTTCCAAACCACAAAAATAAATGACTGATACACAACAAACACCTGTTCCGAGTCCAGCACCGATAAACCAAGTTCAAAAAACTCCTGTTACGGTTCCACCTACACCTGAACAAAAAAAAGCAAAACGAAAAGAAATGTTTAAAAGATTGGGATTTTTGGCGGCTGGAGCCTATCTTGGCTTGATTGTTTTAATTTATCTTTGGGGATTTTTAGCGGGAGGAAAAAACTTCACATTTTTCAAATATATTGGAGGAATGAAACAAAAAAACTTTGACGGTTTTTTAATGAACGTTTTACATGTTCAATTCGGACTTTTGGTCACTGCTGCATTAATTACGAGCTTAGTTTTTCTTTTTAAATCACTGATGACAAATAATCAGGAGCTCGAAAAGAAAAAACAAATTTCCAAAAGAGCATTGATGTCCGGAGCTGTCTTTCTTGCATTTGCGGCTATTTGGTTACTTTCAATAATTTTACTTGGTCCAAAGCTTCAAGCAGAAGCAAGCGGAGGAATTGTCACAGACCCCGCCAATACAATTGGATTAACGGCTCCCGTGGAAATTACTTTTGACGCCAGCAAACTTCCAATTGATGAAACTAGTTTCGCAATTTTATCTTACACATGGAATTTTGGGGACGGTAGCACTTCAAATGGAAATATAACAACTCATAGATATACTAAAAAAGGATCTATTGACGGTAAATACACAGTAAAATTAACTGTTTCTCTTGTTGATCTGGCGACAAAGCAGGAATTTACACAATCGTTCACTCATGAAGTCGTTATCACCAATGAAGCCACTTCAGCCGCGTTTACAATGAAACCTGACAGCGGAGAAATTCCGTTAAGGGTTAAGTTTGACGCATCTACCTCCTACGATCCAGATGGTGAAATAATTTCTTACGATTGGGATTTAAATGGGGACGGAACTTACGGTGATGCCACAGGTATCACAGCAGAATATACTTATGAAAACGAAGGAAACTTTAAAGTTTCCTTAAAAGTAACAGACAACAACGGAGCAACAGACATTGCGACCGAACAAATCGAAGCGGGAACGGTCAATGGCTTAAGGGCAATAATTAATTCAGATGTTGGAATTGATGAAATCTATTACACTGGTGAAAAATATACTTTCTCTGGAGAAGGTTCTCAAATAAAAGATGGAAGCATAACTTCTTATATTTGGGATTTTGGAGACGGTTCAACAAAATCAACTGGTAAAACTGTTAATCACACCTTCACAAAAACTGGAAAGCTTACAATAAAACTTACGATTTTGGATAAGAGTTCAAACTCAGACAGTCAAACAATTGACATAAGTGTTGTTGATAAAGGCACACCTCCGGATGCGAAAATTACAAGTGATCCTGAGGCTGTTAATGGTACAATCACAGGTCCGGTTCCATTTGAAATTGATTTTTCTGCTTCAACTTCAACAGATAAAGAAAAAGACATTATTTCTTATCAATGGGATTTTAATGATGATGGCGAAGTTGACGATACCGGAAGTTCAGCCTCATATACTTATGATGCAGAAGGAGACTACATAGCGAGATTAATTTTGACTGATTCGGCAAAAAATACTTCTGAAACAACGGTTCCAATTACTGTTACCGCACAGGGGATTGTTGCAAAATGGACTGTTAGCCCGACTTCAGGTGAGGTTCCCTTAACTGTTAGTTTTGACGCCTCTGCCTCAACTTATAAAGATGGTACCATAGCGGATTACAAAATTGATTTTGGGGAAGGCGGTCAACCTTTTAACGGTGGTTCTTCAGCACAATATGAATATACAACCACAGGTGATTTTACTGCCACATTAACGGTTGTTGGAGCTGACGGGAAAACCGCCACAACAAGCATTCCGATTGTAGTTAGACCGGTTTCTTTAACAGCATGTTTTACTGTTGATGCGGATTCCGGGACAGCACCTTTATATGTTTTACCCGATCCAAGCTGTTCAAGAGGTTCAATTAAGGAATACGCTTGGGACTACGGTGATGGTTCTATTGATAAAGGAAAGCCACAAGTTGCTCACTTGTATCAAACACCTGGGACTTATGTTCTTTTATTAAAAGTAACAGGAGACAATAAGGTGATCTCAACAATTACAAAAGTTATAACAGTTACAAAAGCTTCTAACCCTTGAAGACTTCGTTGAAGGGGACTCCTTTCTCTAATGATTCTTTAACAAGGGCGGCGACTTTTTTGTAACCTATTTTTGGAGCATATGCTGTTGCAAAACATGTTGAAGTGTTAAGTTTCTTTGACATTTCTTTTTCCTTTGCTTTCAATCCTTCAACACAATGTTTTTCAAACATTTTCATTCCATTTCCGAGAATTTCAATCTGATGTAGAAGATCAGTCATTATTAGGGGTGTGTGCCAATTCAACTCGAATTGACCTTGTTGGCAAGCTAGAGAAATACTCTGATCCAAGCCAATAACTTGAATGCAAATCATGCTCAAACATTCCGGAATGGATGGGTTAACTTTTCCAGGCATTATTGAAGATCCGGGTTCAACCTCAGGCAAAATCAATTCATTAAAACCTGCCACGGGCCCACTCGCCATAATTCTAAAGTCATTTGATATACGCAATAGCTCAACAGCTAATGATCTTAAGCTTGAAGACAAATGCAAAAAAGAGTTCATACTGTTCGTTTTTTGGAAAAGATTTTTTGCCGGTTTAAATTTCATTCCATAAATCTTTGAAAGTTCTGCACACATTTTCTTTGAAAAATCTTTCGGAGTATTTATCGCAGAACCAATGGCGGTTCCCCCAATTCCCAGTTCCATTAAATCTTCTCCGGCATTTTTAATCTGTTTTTCACATGAAATCAGCGCCGCTTTATATCCTCCAAACTCCTGTCCTAAAGTTATTGGAACAGCATCTTGTAAATGTGTTCTTCCACACTTCCAAATTTTTGAAAAAGCTTTTTCTTTTTTTTCAAAACTTTTGATTAAATTTTTCAATGAAGAAAGAAAATTCTCCAAATCATTTATTGCCGCCAACCTTATTGCCGTTGGTATTACGTCATTTGAAGACTGTGACATATTCACGTGATCATTTGGATGCACAAAATTATATTCACCTTTTAGTCCACCCAAAATTTCGTTTGCTCTATTTGCCAAAATCTCATTTAAATTCATGTTAAAAGGTGTACCTGCTCCGGCCTGATACACATCTAAATCAAAATCTTTCTCAAATTTTCCATCTAAAAATTCTTTACTGGCCTTTAAAATTGCATCTTTAATTTTTTTTTCAAGCGGATTAATTCTTGCCGCTGAAATTTTAATATTACAAAGAGCATCAGAAAAACTTTTATATGCTTGTAAATTTGAAATTTGAAAATTTGATTTGGCTCTTACATGAAAACTTCCGGCATAACTTTCAAATGGCACATTCACTTCGCCCAAAGCATCTTTTTCTTTTCGCATTTTCATGAAACGATTTTATCAGGTTTAAAATTCGTGGCAACTATATAAGTTTCAAAACTTCTATCTCTGCATGCATCGGGTTTATAAAGACTTACTTTTCCAAATGATGATTTTAGTCGCTTCATTACTCCATATAAATCTTCGCCCTGAAAAACTTTTGCCACAAAACTACCGCCTTTTTTCAAAACTTTTGATGCAATTTCAAATGCGGACTCGGTTAATTCTGCAGATCTTCCCTGATCTAAATCGCGAATCCCCGAAGTATTTGGAGCTAAATCAGAAGTTACAAGATCAGCCTTTTCAAAATTCCTGCTTTTCATAAATTTTAAAATCGAATCGGTATTAAAAATATCTTCCACCATTGTAGTCACATTTTTTTCTTGAAATGGATCAATCTCTTTTAAATCGACTCCCAAGACAAACCCTTTCTGACCAATTATTTTTGAAATAATTTGTAAAAAACTTCCTGGTGCAGCTCCCAAATCCAATACCATCTGGCCCGATTTAATTATGTGAAACTTTGCCTGAATTTCCAGAAGCTTAAAAGCACTGCGAGCCCTGTAGCCTTTCTCTTTCGCCATCTTAAAATACTTGTCTTGAACTTGATATGGCTTCGGCATTTATAAAGGTGATTTTAACGGCACTCCATCTTTACGTGGATACATATTATTTAATTTCCCTACTTTTTGAAACTCAAGAATATATCGAGTCTGTTTTTCCGGCATTTTATATTTATGCACCTTCAAAAGTTTCATTCCCAAAACTTTCATTGCATTCTCCGACAGTATCAATTCTTCTTTATGGTTTTCACCTTTCCAAGCGTAAAAATATCCATCCGGCTTTATGAAACCCGCAGCTAGTTCCAAAAGTGTTGGAAGGGGAGCCAAAGCTCTTGAAGTTGCAATATCAAATTTTTCCCGCGATTTTGGATTTTGAGCAAAAACTTCACATCTACCCAAAAGAGTTTTTACGTTTTTCAAACCTAATTCTTTAACCATACTTTTAATAGCCTTAATCTTTTTCTCGGTTGAATCCAAAAGTGAGAAATCCATCTTTTTTTCTGCAAGCGCCAAAACAAGACCAGGAAGTCCACCACCTGTTCCCAAGTCAATAATCATGTCTCCATCCTCGGCTTTCCAAATATCAAGTACGGCCTGACAATCTACAAAATGTTTACTTTCTAACTTATTTATATCCCCGCTTGAAAGTAAATTCAATTTTTCGTTTTGTATTTTTAGTAGTTTTGAAAGTTTTTTGAGAGTCATTGTTCAGTTGTTACCACAGAAGTTTCAGTAGAAACCTCTGCTTTTTCTGTTATTTCTCCAGTTTCAGTTTTTGTTTCAGTCTGTTCCGTGACTTCAGGAACAGTAACTTCCACCACTTCTTTTACGCAAAGACCTCCGGCATCAGGATAATCATCCTCAATTTTGCAGTTTAACCCATCTCCACATTGAATAGCAGCAATTCCTCCACAGAGTTCGTCCTCGCTTGCCTTAAGAACCGGTTTTGAATACATATAAACACTAATTTTCTTTCCTGCAGTTGAGGTTGTTGTTCTATCATAGGCAGTGACATTAATTTCGCAAAGTGTTTCCGGCACTTGATCAGCCAAAAAATTCAAATCCAAATATTGTGCCATTTGAGCGACCATCTCGTCTTTTAAAACGGGTAAAACCGTTACTTCCGGAGCATCTCCGCATTTATACGAAGAAACATATGCAAGTGCAGGAGAGCTGATGACCAAATTTAATGTATCTTCCTTTGGATTGACCGCTTCATTTTCTTTTGTTGAAAATGTAATTTGGTATGGTGAAAGAAGGGCACATCCTGTCATGACGACAGAAAGCCCCGTTGCAAGTATGAATTTTTTCATGTGGCGTTGTTATGTGGATACATTTTAACAAACTTATGCAAATCTCACCACAGAAATTGCTGAAATCACGGCGGTCTCCATTCTTAAAACATATTCACCCAGTGAAAAAATTTTTCCACCAATATTCCTTATCATTCCAAGTTCTTCTTTTGTTAATCCGCCTTCTGGACCGATTATAATATTAATAATTTTACTTTTTTCGGCGTCTTTTAATTTTATATCGTAATCCCAAGCATCACCTGCCAAGATCAAACCTTCCGGTGGATTTTTTATAAAATCCGAAAATTTCAGTGGTATTTTCAATTTTGGCAAAAAACATCTCTCACATTGTTCGGCGGCTTCTTTCATAATTAACTGCAATCTCTCGGTTTTTCTAAGATAGACGACCTGTGTCCTTACCGAAATCAATGGAATTATTTCATCAACGCCCAACTCACAGGCTTTTTGGACAATTAATTCAAAAGTCGCCGGTTTTTTTGACAAAGCGACATAAAGTCGTATCTTTTTTTCAGGTTTATCACATGTTTCATGATTACTTAGCGCGAGTTCGGCCATTCGCTTGTTAATTTGCGTTATGCTACCCTTGGCTTTATTTCCTTTTCCGTCCAGAACCACGCACTCATCTCCTTCTCTATATCTCAAAACATTCATCATTTGACTCAACAAATTCCTATCTTCAATCAAATAAGTTTCCCCGCCAATATTCCCCTCAAGAATAAAATGTTGAATTTGTTTCATTTAAGGAAGTTCTTAAAATCCTTGTATACCTTTGCGTTTACCACATCTTTTACTTCAATCCAACCTCTTCGAGCCATAAAGATCCCAAATTTAAAATTTGATAATTGATCGACTCCGTGCGAATCGCTATCTATTGAGACCCTTACTCCTTCATTTTTGCATGCTCTGGCATATGCACCATTCATATCCATTCTGTCGGGTTGGGCGTTAATTTCCATAACTTTAGCATACTCTTTTGCGGCGCGAATAATTTTTTCCATATCAACCTCAATTGCTTCTCTTCTGCTCAAAAGTCTCGCGCTTGGATGAGATAAAATTTTAGCGAAAGGATTTTTCAAAGCCGTGATAATTCTCTTTGTTTGATCTTTTTTGTTTAGTGTAAAAGCGGAATGGACAGATACTAATACCAAATCCAACATTTTCAAACCTTCTTCAGGTAAGTTTAATACTCCGTTTTTTAAAATATCTACTTCAGCCGAATGAAAAATTTTCAAATTTAACCCTTCTTTTTTTAGCAATATTCTTACTTTTTCAATTTCTTTTGCCTGTTTTTTTAAAACCGACAAATCAGTCATGTGATCTGAAATTGCAATGTATTCCCGACCGATTGATCCCGCTCTTTTTGCCATTTCATAAATTGAATTGGCACCGTCGCTCCATTTTGTGTGAACGTGAAGATCACCTTTTAAATCATTTTCTTCAACTAATTTTGGAAGTTTTTTATTTAGCGCCGCTTCAATTTCCCCCTGATCTTCTCGTATTTCAGGTGGAATATAGGGGAGTCCTATTGCCTTAAAAACATCTTCCTCACTTTTACTTGCAATGTTTTTTTCACCTTTAAAAACCCCATACTCATTTATTTTCAATCCTTTTTTCAAAGCCATTGTCCTGGTTTGAATATGATGCTGTTTTGAACCTGTAAAATAATAAAGAGCCGCTCCAAAACTTGTTTCATCCACGACTCTAAAATCCACCTGAATCTCACCTTCAATTACAACACTTGATTTTGTATCACCCTTAGCCAAAACGTTTTTAACCTTTGGGTAAGCCAAAAAATGCTTACTCATTTTTTTACTGTCGCTTCCGATTGCCAAAATATCAATATCCCCAATTGTTTCTTGCCTTCTTCTTAAACTTCCCGCGTATTCACATTTTTTAACGAATTTCAGTTTTTTCATGTAGTTCACAAATTCTTCAGCCTCAGGAAGTGCAATATAGATAGGGAAGCGTTCTTTTAAATGCGTGCTTTGCTGAATTGAATCCAAAATCGCTTTTTCACTTTTCTCTCCCATCCCGGGCAAGGTCGCTATTGCTCCACTTTCCGCTGCTCCCTTCAATTTTGCGACTGTATCAATCCCCAATTGCTCCAAAAAAAGTTTTGCTTTTTTAGGCCCAACACCTCTTATTTTTAAAATTTGAAGAATTCCCGGAGATAACTTTGCAAGTAGTTCAGCATGCATTTTGCAGGTTCCGGTTGATTTCATTTCCAGAATTTTTGAATGCAAATCTTTTCCTATTCCGGGAATTTTCTCAATTTCATCGTCTCTTAAACTTACGATGTCCGTTGAATAACCGCGAACCGCCTCAGCTCCACGCCTATAAGCGCGAACCCTAAAAACATTTGTGTCTCCCAAAACCTCAAGCATGTCTGCAATTTCCTCAAATTTTTCTGCGATTGAGTTATTAATCATGCTTTAATTTTAGAACTACTTTTTCTCCCCCGACACATATTTATAAATCCACATTCCTAAACTAGCTCCAATTACAGGCCCAAGCACATACATAATTCCAAATGAACCGATTGCCAAAGCAACTGCCGGATTCAAAACTCCATTTGCGTTCATCAATGCGGAGAATGAAATACCTAATAAAAGTGATCCTCCAACTGCTATACCGGTTAAATCTTTTGGAACTCTTCCGTATACAACTGCCGCAACACCAAATCCAAAAAATAGTGCGCCCAAAGCTTCAGCAAGAAGAACCCATGGAGTATCTGTGACAGTTAACATTGCACGTGCAACAATTCTTCCTGATAAATAATAGGCAAGACCGGCACCTGCGAACTGAGCAACAATATAATAAACCGCATCCATTAATTTGATTTTATTGATTGAAAGTAAGCCGATTGTGATTGCCGGATTTAAATGTGTACCTGAAATATGACCGATAGAATAAACAAAAAGCCCCAAAGTTAGTGCGGCAAGAACCGGAGTCGGAACGGGAAAATTTCCGGCAAGTGACATGCTCACGGCATAAGCCAAAGCAAATGTGCCAATAAATTCGGCAATATATTTTTTCATGATGGTGTGGTTAGAATACGATAATATTAAACACTAAATTTTTATTTTCCTAAAGTCCTTTATTACTCTTTTATAATTAGGTATCGCGATCTCAACCAGCTTCCAAAAATTCTTTGAATGATTCAACTCTTTTAAATGACAAAGTTCATGAACCACGACGTAATTCATCATTTCTTCCGACATAAAAATCAATTTATAATGAAAATTTAAATTTCCTTTTGAACTGCAACTGCCCCATCTTGTTGAGGTGCGCTTGATTGAAATTCTCCCATAATCGTGATTATAAATTTTATTAAATTCCTCTACTTTTCTCTCAATTTTTGCTCGTGCGATTTCTTTATATTTATCAAATTCACCTAATTTCGATTCATTTACCGAGGTATTTTTTAGTTGATCTAAAATCCAATCCCACTGTTTAATTATGAATTTTTCCGCGATTTTTTCCGCAAAAAAAACTTTAGGCATCGTTATCCTAATTTCTCCACTGCGTTTAATAGTCATTTTCAATGCTCTTGCCCTTGAGTTGAAAACTAAAGAGTAATCAAGACTTCTCTCACGATAATCAACGTGTTTACGCATACCTTGACTATAATATCTACTAATTGCATTTCTTCACAAGTTAAATATAGTAAGCCATATATATAACACATAGCTAAAACCGAGTCAATTAGCCTAAAAAATCCTTATTTAAAAGTATTTCATGGTATATACTCTTTTGGCACCTAAAAATCATGCTAGGTTTAAACACAAATCTTCTTATTGCACTTTTCTTAAGACTCTCTGAGCATGGCTACCTGATTGCTTTTCTTGCTACCTTACTTGAGACAGTTCTGGGTTTTGGATTAATTTTCCCCGGTTCAGCAATAGTCTTAATTTTAGGAGCAGTTGCCGGACACGGTTATTTAGACATTTCTAAATTAATGTTTTTTTCAATTTTCGCGGCACTTTTAGGTGATAATATAAATTATTTTCTTGGTAAAAAATATGGAAGTAAACTAATCAGAAGTACATTTTTGAATGAAAAATTTATTGATAGGGCGAAAAAATATATTAAATCAAAACCCTACAAAGGAGTATTACGTGCAAGACTTATTCCAACTTTAAAAGAATTAATACCATTCGTTGCGGGATGCTCAAAACTTAATTTTTTTAAATTTTTTCTATTTAATATTTTTGGAATTTTTGCTTGGGTTTTTTTCTGGATTTTTGGGGGTTATCTTTTGGGACAATCTTTAAATCTATTCGGAATTTGGGTTACAAGAAGTGAATATTTAATGGTAATACTTTTATTATTCGCCTTTGTTTATTATTTTATTGAATGGCTTTTTCAAAAAAAAGGTCAACAATTTTTTGCAATACTCAGATCAATAACATTATCGATTGCACATGCATTAGCAAATAATTTTGAAATAAAAACATTTCTTAAAAAACATGAAAGGATTGCATTTTTCATAAAAAAAAGACTCACACCAAAAAAATTTTACGGTCTAAAACTTACTTCTCTAACAGTTTTATTTCTCTATGTTCTTTGGCTATATATAGAACTTATTGATTATTCTTTTTTTTCAAATCCAATCATTGTTTTAGATGAAAATGTAACAAATCTTTTAAATATTTTTAGAGTTGATTCATTCATTAGATTTTTTCTTTGGATATCACTACTAATGAAAGTAGAAACGATATTGGTTTTTTCAATTATTTCAGTAACACTACTTTGGGTTTGGAATAAAATTTCATATATATTTCCATTTTTTATAACACTTTTGGGGTCTGCACTTACAATGCGAATATCTAAAATTTTTTTTGAAAGAGCAAGGCCAGAACATGCGGTATATTTTGAACCCACTTATTCTTTTCCAAGCGGTCACGCAACAATGTCGGTAGCGTTTTTTGCTTTTATTGCTTATGTTTTGATTAAATTATCCAAGAAATGGAAAAGAAAAGTTAATATATTTTTTATTTCATTTGGAATCATTCTTGCTATCGGATTCAGCCGTTTATATCTTGGAGTTCATTATTTAACAGACGTTTGGGGTGGATATTTAATTGGAATGCTATGGCTGATTTTTGGAATTGGTATTTCCGAATGGATTTTAGAGAGAAATAGAAAAACAAAAAAAAGTAGAAATCATCACATTTTTTATTCATATCTTCTAATTTTTGTAGGATTTTTATTTTATATTTTTTACGGAATCAACTATAGTCCGGTTTTAAATCACATTAAAGAAATTGAAATAATTCAAAGCGTTCAAGATTTGAAATCACTAAACTTGTCGGATTCTTTAAAGTACACGGAAAGCATATTTGGGAAAAAACTTGAGCCCATAAGTTTTATTACTACCGCGGACAGTGATAAAACCTTAGTAAATATTTTTGAAGAAGCCGGTTGGTACCTAGCTGAACCACTAAATTTAATAACAATTAAAAAAATGGGAGCATCACTTATTTTTAATAATCCATACAGAGATGCACCAATAACCCCAGCCTTTTGGAATACTGAAATAAATACTTTTGGCTTTGAAAAACCAACTGATAAAGACAATTTTAAAGAAAGACACCACGCAAGATTTTGGAAAAGCAATTTTGTGACTGAATCAGGCCAGTTTATATATGTTGGCACAGCAAGTTTTGATAACGGAATAAAATGGGGAGTGACTCATATAATTACTCCGGATATTGATACTGAAAGAGAATTTTTATTTAATGATTTGTTGAAAACAGGTAGTATTGGCACAAGTGAAAAGATACAGTTCGTTAACCCTATGCTTGGACAAAACTTTGCAAAAGATCAATTTTTCACTGACGGTCAGACATATTTAATTTCATTCAATGAATGACTCGCAAATTTTCAACTTAATTGAACATTTAAGATACTTAGGAGTTTTTCTGGGCGCTTTTTTTGAAGGCCCCGCAACTGGGTTAATCGCCGGTTTTTTGGTGAAGACAAGTTATTTAAATTTTACCTTAGCTTTTTTAACTCACACTATTGGTGATTTTTTGGCTGATATTGTTTATTTCTCAATTGGTTATTTTTCAAAAGGCAAAGTTACAAAAATAAGAAAATTTTTTAAGATTTCGGATGAAAAATCAGATCAAATGACTAAATTGCTTAAAACTCACCCCAATAAAATAATAGTAACTGGAAAGCTCACGCATGCTTTTGGCTTACCAGTTTTGATTTCGATGGGTTTACATCACTACTCGTTTCCAAAATTTTTGTTTTTTAATTTAATCGCGACTTTAATCAAATCCCTTGCGATAATTTATCTTGGTTATTTCCTGGCAGATGCTTGGACAAAAGCCGAAAGCGTATTAACATACCTCGGACTTATTGGGACAATTTTATTAATATTATTTGCAATTTATTTTCTTGCAAAAAAAACAAGAAAAGAAGAAAAACTATGAATATCTTACTTGTTTCAGAAACATATCCACCTGACACAAATGGTGCAGCAATTGCAGTTGAAAGATTAGCCAAAGGTTTTGCTCAGAAAGGACATAATGTTTTTGTAATAGGGCCTAGTGCAAGGTTCAAAGATGAAACTGAGACATCAAAAAATTTAAAAATATTCAGAATTCAAACCATACCTTTAAAACCGATTCATCCATATTTCAGAGCGATTTTAAAACCAGGTTTAAAAAATATGTTAAGCAAAATTATTGATGAAGTTAAACCTGATATCATACATATAAATAATCATATGTTACTGGGTAGAACTGCCTTTGCCATTGCCAAACAAAATGGAATTCCTGTTATTGGTACAAATCATTTTATGCCCGAAAATCTTTTGGAATATTTCCCTAAATCTTTTGAAAAACCATTAACGAAATTAATGTGGAATGATTTTTTAAGAGTTTTTGATAAATTGGACTTTGTTACTTCTCCCTCAAATATTGCGGTGAAAATGATTGTTGATTTAGGTTTGAAGTCTCCGACAAAAGTTATTTCAAACGGTCTGGATCTAAAATCTTTCATAAAATATAAAGTTGATTCAAAAATCTATAAAAAATATAAAATAAATCCCAAAATCCCAGTTTTTCTTTTTGTTGGCCGTCTTGAACTCGATAAAAATGTGGATGTAATTTTAAGAGCTTTAAATATATTTTTAAGGGAAAATGATGCTCAACTTCTTGTTGTGGGGAAAGGAAAGGATGAAGCGAAATTTATGAAAGTTGCGAAAGAATTAAATTTAAATAAAAAAGCCATTTTTACGGGTCGGGTTTCAGATACAGACTTAAGAAAGATATACAGCCTTGCCACCGTTTATATTGGTTCGGGTACGGCTGAATTACAAGGCTTGGCGGTGATGGAAGCTATGGCCTCGGGTCTACCAATACTTGCGGTAAACGCAGTGGCACTACCGGAATTGGTTGAAGATAATGTAAACGGATATCTTTTTGAGCTAAACGAAACCGACTTATCAAAAAAAATGTTGAAAATCCTAAAAAACAAAAATCTAAAAAAAATGGGTGAAGAGAGCTTAAGAAAAATTCAAGCCCATGACAAAAACAAAGTCATTTCAACATTTGAAAAGCTTTACTTGGAAATTATTAAGAAAAATAAAACTAATAAAATCCGATAGATTCCAAAAAAAGTAAAATCATGTTTTTTTACGTAATTCAAAAGGAATTTTATTGCAAGCATCGCACTTAAGAATGAGGCGACAAAACCTACTCCTAAAATAGGCAAATCGTCTGTCACAAATATATCTATATTTTTATAAATGTCTAAAACACTCGCGGCAACAATTGTGGGAACAGCAAGTAGAAATGAAAACTCAACAATTGTTTTTCTTGAAATTCCCAAACACATACCTCCAATAATTGTTGCCGCGGATCTTGAAACTCCAGGAATTACCGCCAATGATTGAAATAATCCAATCAACAAGCATTTTGAATACGAAATATTTTCTACCTCAATTACCTCATTTTTTTTATTTTTAAAATAAAGTTTCTCAATCAAAATCATAATTATTCCTCCCACAAAAAGTGACCACAAAACAACCGCGATATTACCTAAAAAATACTGTTTAACAACTTTATAAACAGTCATACCGATTATTCCTGTTGGTATAAATCCAACAATTAAACGTTTTATGAGCTTAGTGTGAAGTAATTTTTTAAAATAATAAGCAATCACAGCAAAAATTGCTCCGGTTTGAATAATAATCTCAAAACTTTTCAAAAACTCACTATCGGAAATTTTCAAAAAATTAGCGCTTAAAATTAAATGTGCGGTTGAAGAAATCGGTAAAAACTCAGTTATTCCCTCTATTATTCCAAGTATAATGGAATCTAAAATGCCCATTTCTAAATAAATAAATTCACATGTCATCCTATAAGTATTTCTTGTCTTTAAAAAGACAAATTATTTATTAATATTGACGAATATCTAGTATGGTGTTATGAATAAACAAAATTAATAAAATCAGATGAGAATAAGGATACCTAAAAGAGAAATCGTCACACCAAGGTTTGAAGATCAAGCGGCAAAGTATAATGATCAAGATAAACGTGATCTTTTACCTGATATAAACGCTCCGACTTCCACTTCAGCCTCACTTGGTGAACATCACGGTAATAATTTAGCTGACTATGTAAAGGAGATAGAACTGACACGGTTATTGGCTCAAGTTGCTGCCGGTGATACCACGAAGGAGATAAAAAGAAGAATTAAAGAACTAAAGGCGGAAAGGACGAAATTAAAAAAATACCTAAAATCCAATTTACCAAAAAATAAAATAACAATAAGCCAAGATACTCAAATTGATCCCAATACCGATCAGTACGAAGATACTGTAATTGATCTACCACCTGATGATGAACAGGAAGAAGCCGTTTATTCCGAAGATGATGGTGAAGAAGTGAACCACTCACCTTGTATAGTTGATGTTGAACCGAAATCAAATTTGCAGGATAACGGTTTTAACATCGACACTTCTGTCACTCTTATACCTGAAGATCAAAATCTAGAACATGAATATAGTGGATTTAACGAGGAATCCCCAACGAAGCCTCTAGGTGACTTACCAAGTACCACAATTAGAAGATTAAGAGAATCTTTAATTGCTTCAGGCTGTGGTTGCGGTCTAGTAGGCGTTTCAGCACTAATTATAACGGCAGTTGTTGCAGTTTTGGCAAACAAAGATCCTGAACTAAGCAAGCTTTTAATGAGTGATTTGGATAAGTTGCAGATCTCTATTCCGGATGAAGAAAAATCTTCAAATCTTGATCAAGCAATTCAAGAAGCAAAAACAATTTGGGATAAAGTGAACTTAGCTTCAAACGCAAGGCCTGAATCGGCAAAACTAAGTGTAAAAGGAAAAATCAGGTTGGAGGCATCTGCTACAAATGAACTCGTTGCAAGTCTTCACTCGGATGCAAAAACTTGGTCTGATAGTAAGGAAGCGTTTGAGGACTTAAAGGGAAAAGTTACTAAATGGGGTGGATACCCTACACTAGTTAAAAGTGCTGAAGCCGGAAATGTCGATTCAATCAGTGAATGGATTGATCAAATTGATTCAGACAAAAACATTCCTAATAACCACTTGGTTGCCGAAAATTTTAAAGATCAAATTAGACTAATCAAAGATAAAACAATAAATCCGGATCAGGAGAAAGTAGAAACCGAATTGGCAAAAATTACTCCCGAGCAAGTAAATAAAGTTGTTGATGAAAAATTGGCACATCCGCCTGCAATACCAAAACCTTTCCATTATCCAACATCTTCAACAGCATCATACGATGCACCTGAAGAACCAGTAACGGTTCTTGCGGATAGACAAACTCTTAATGAAATTCCTGATCTTAGTGAATTCTTGGAAGAAGAAGATGAAGACTTAGGTGAGTATCTAGTCGATATGGGTGCTCCGACCATGGATGATGCTTTTGACGCAATCGATCCCGGTAACTTTAAAATAGCACAACAAGAAATTCCAGTTCCTGTGATTGGAAACCCTTTAGATCCAATTGAACCGGCTTTTGTAAAACCCGTTCAAGTTGAAATTAAAACAGAATCAAAAGTTGAAACACCAAAAAAAGGAATTGTTGAAAGTGCCGTTACTAAAGTTTCTGGATGGCTAGGCTCCGCGAAGAAATGGTTTGCTTAATTCGTCGCAACTTGATTTACGTGATTCCTTATGACAAACTCTGTTCATGATTCGTGAATTTTTGGAATTTTTGAAAGAATACAAAGTAATTTCTTTTGCCATTGCTTTTGTTATGGGTAGCGCGAGCACAAGCCTTGTTAATTCATTTGTGAAAGATGTTTTGATGCCAATTATTGCTCCTCTTCTTTCGTCAAAAACTTGGGAAACCGCCATGTTAAATATTGGTCCGGTGAGTATTGCATTCGGATCATTTCTAGCCGCGCTTCTTAACTTTATAATTTTGGCATTTATTGTTTTTATTTTGGCAAAGAAGCTTTTGGAGCCTGAAAACTGGAAAAGAGCCGCTGATATTGCAAAAAAACACGTGGCTAAGATTCATAATAAAGAATGAGAAATATTGCCTTTCAAAACGCTAAACTTAGAGTTGAAGTTAAATCAGACGCCGATCAGTCCGTTTTGGACGAGATTTTTTTTGACAGAGACTACGCTTTAATAGAACCGATTATAAAATCCGCAAGGAATGGAATTTTGGATGTTGGAGCTCATAAAGGATTTTTTGTTTTGTATGCTCGAGTTTTGAATCCAAATGTTCCAATTTATGCTTACGAACCTGAAGAGAATAATTTTCGCGAATTAAAAAATCACCTTCTAGAAAATAAAATTGCAAATGTGTTTCCAAAAAATGTGGCGATCGCGGGGAAGGAGGGTTCTGTAATTCTGCATTTGAGTGACGATTCTCATAATCACACACTTTTACCGGTTTTACCTTCATTCGAGCAGAAAAAAGTTAATGCGGTTATGATTGAGAACGTTTTAAAGAAAATTGGAAAATGTGATCTGATTAAGATGGACTGTGAAGGCTCCGAATTCCAAATTCTTGAGACAGCACCGGATTCAGTTTTCAAATCGGTTCCGGTTTTTTTCCTTGAATATCATGAATATAATGATGAAATGCGTGCTTCAAAACTTAAATCACTGTTTGAAAGCAAAGGTTTTAATGTTGAGATTTACCCATCTCGATATGACAAGAGAATGGGATTCCTCTTCGCAAAACAGAAATCTTCATCCAATTAAATAGGCTATCCCCAAAACCACAAATATCAACCCGCTAATTTTTTTTGCATATTCTTTATTTATTTTTGGTGCAAAAATTTTACCAAGGTAAATCGCAGATCCGGATAGTAAAAGTAATGCGCACATTACTGAAGTCAAAACAATTAAAGGACTATATTGAGTTCCAAATAATACACTTGCAATTTGAGTTTTATCGCCCCATTCAGCCAAAAAAATAAGTCCAAACCCGCTTAAAAATGGATTTTTCAAATCCGGAATTTCTTCTTTTTCATCTCGACTTTTTTTAAATAGCATTAATAGCCCAAGTAGAACAAAAATTGTTCCGCAAATTATTTTGATAAAAATTTCAGGTACCAAATCAACCACAATAGATCCAATTAGAATCGCGAAACCGTCAACCAATAGAAATCCCAGCATTACTCCAAGCAAAAAACTGAGATGTTTTTTTGTTCTCGTAGCAAGTAGAAAAATTAAAAGTTGGCTCTTATCTCCAAGTTCCGCCAAAGCAATACTTACGAAGGGGATAGTAAAACTTTGTAGTAACAAAATATATTTTAAAATCTTTAAACAGATATTAGTGGAACTATGACTTGCATTGCAATAGCCGATATTGACTTCAATTGTCATAAAGGGTAATCATAAACTCTTATTGTTAACAAATCTTAACAACGATGAGAGAACAGTTGATGAAACTCGGTCTGTCTGCGAAAGAAGTTGAAGTCTATTTGGCTTTACTTGAATTCGGAACACAACCCGCCTCCACAATAGCAAGAAAAATTTCTCTTCCCAGACCAACTGCTCTTTTTCACTGCAGACAACTTTTTGAAAAAGGATATGTGCGTAAAACGAAACATGGGAAAGCGCAGTTGTTTTATGTGGAGGTTGACGATCTTGCAAAAATCAAAGGTAATGAACTTAAGCAAGGTGAAAATATATTAAATGAAGTCATTCCAATCTTAAAAGAATTTAAAAACCCCTTCACTTCACAAGCAAAAGTAACTTTTTTTGAAGGTTATGAAGGTTGCCGCCGCGCTTATTCTCTTCTTCTTGAAAGTAAAACCGACGTTTTGGAATTTGCGCCACATCACGACTTAATAAAAATGGGTAATGATTTTATGAATAACTTCATGTCAGAAAGAGCTAGAAGAAATATTATGATTCACACAATTTGCCCTATTCGAGAAATGTATTTGGTTAGGCCAAAAATTGATAAGAAAGAAAAAAGAGAACTAAAGATATTTGATGAAGGCGTGGCAGGGAAAATTTACTCTTCGACCTCAATTTTTGAGAATAAAGTCCTTCTCTTAAATCTATACAACGATCCTTTTGGAATTTTAATTGAAAGCAAAGAAGTTGCAGAAACGCTAAAAAGTCTGCACAGAATGCTTTGGAGATTTCTGTAATTTATTTGAACAATTTCTCCCTCTTGATTTTTACCACTCCAAAAAGATAAATAAGCTCTAAAATTCCGACTGAATTTACTAGTAGAATAAAAATAAACCACCAAGATTCTCCTCGTCTAGCGGAATGCCATAGAGCCAAACCTTTCCAGAAAATACTCCAAACAAGCAAAATTATAAAATATTGTAAATAGTCATTAAACCACAGCACCATTTCCAGCCCCACACCATTGAAATCAATATTATCCATATTTTTTTAATTAAAATGCCAAAGAACAGATTGAATTATCGAAGCTTTTTTCTCTTTAATTATCTTTGAACAGTGACTGCAAACAAATGAATATCGTCTCTTCCATGTGAGCAGGGGAATCCCAAAAAACCTAAACTCCATCCAACGTTTTTCTTTATTTGCATATCCACTTTTATCACATTCATTACAGGTCAAAACTGACTCTGACTGACCTCTTTTTGCGGTTTTATCATTAATTTTTGTGAGCAAAATTGCGTAACGTGCGATAGGCATAAATCAAAACTTCTTTTATAAAACGGATTAATTATAGTTCAGAAATCGCTTTTATCAAGGTTTTACTTTGTTACCTGAAACCCATCTTCCTCCAACACTATTAATTATCTCAGCATACTCACCTGTGGCCGTGTTTACTTGTTGATAAGGGCAAATTCCCGAGTCAGTATTTTTCTTCGTACAGGTTCCATCATCCAATCTTAAAGCACAAAATATAATTTCTCGTGTTTTATCTTTTATTAAAGGAACAGCAGTACGCTCATCCAATTGACAGACTTTTGGATCAATACCAGGTTTTATTAATCTACGACAAGGATGGTTGGAACGAATCTCCAAAATTCCTATTCTTGGTGCTCCCATAACAATTTTAAAATTATTAAGTTGCTATTATAACCGAAATTTTAAAAAAAGCAATCCTATCGTAACGGAACAAGCTCTAGACCTAAGTAGCTTGGGTGTAATAAGATCTAAACATGCTGAAACCTTTTGAAAAACGTCAGCCTTGGTCACATAAAGGTGATTTTGGACGTGTTTTAATTGTTGCCGGTAATAATATTTACACTGGAGTTCCTTATTTCAATGCAATGGGAGCATGGAGAACAGGTGTTGATTTGGTGCATATTGTCGGCCACCGGAGAGCAATGGATGCGGTTGCGGCACAGGCGAGTGAATTTATTACACATCCATTAAATGGCGATTTGAAGTTGACTGATTTACCTTTAATTCTTGAGCTCACGGAAAATGCTGATGCGGTACTAATTGGTGGGGGACTATCTTCAAATGCAGAAACAAATGAAGTTTTACTAAGAATTATAACAAAACTGAATAAACCAATGGTTTTGGATGCTCAAGCGATTCACGCATTACACAAGGCCGAACTTCCATTAAAAGAAAAAAAGATATTACTTACTCCTCACGCCGGAGAGTTTTTTGCTTTGACAGGAGAAAAGTTGACTAACAATCTTAGCGATCGGATAAAAAAAATTGAAAAATACGCGAAAAAATTGGGAGTCACAATTCTTCTGAAGGGTCATATTGATATTATTTCAGACGGTAAAACAACTCGCACAAATAAAACGGGAAATCCTTTTATGACAAAAGGCGGCACTGGAGATGTTTTGGCGGGTTTATGCCTTGGTTTTCTTGCTCAAGGTTATTCACTTTTGGATTCGGCAACTTATGCGGCTTATTCAAACGGTAAAGCAGGTGAAAATGCTCTAAAAAAGTTTGGTTCGGGTTTCAGAATTGAAGAAATGCTTAAAAGTATTACATTTTAACAGGTTCAAACTTGTATTCGCATCGGTTTTTTTGTCAGTTCTTCTTCGTACTTTTCGTAATCCTCATAGTTTTCAAAATACATACTTGGACATTCCTCCAACGAACAGTATTGCTTATCTTTTCCAAAATTTTTCAAATTATTGTGCTTTCGCACATAAAAAATATCCATTGTTTTATGCAAAATATCTCCATCGAGATTATTTAACATTCTCATTATTGATGGATCTTCGCTCTCTAACCTTCCACGCTCTGAAATATATGCGTCATTTTTATTGATTAACAACTTCTGACCAACCCATTTGCCATCAGATTTTCTTTTCCCAAGAACTAACAAGCTATGCCCAATTCTTCCTATATCTTTCGTATAAAATGCCTCAAATTCAGTTTTAGGACTAATTTCTATATGGAAATAATTACCCCTACTTGTACTACCGGGTTGTTTTCTAGTTGTATTCATAAAAAATAGTTTTACAGATACAACAATAAACACCTGATACATAAAAAGGTGTCAATTATTTTTTTGACACCTTTATTTTGATGATGTGTTCAATATGTTGTTTATCATTAACACCAATACTTTATGAAAACAGCACTTCAAAAAAAGCCGGCTAGGGAATTTACAATTCTACCACACGTTAGAGCATCCTTACTTGATCCATTCTTTTGGGATAGTGATTTGATGGCTGATTGGATACCAAGAATGGATGTATGTGAAGACAAAAATCAAATTACAATTACTGTTAGCGTCCCTGATGTTAAACCTGAAGATATAACATTAGAAATGGATGATCACTCCTTAATTATTCAAGGTAAAACGGAAAGTGAAAAGGAAGAAGAGGGTAAAACTTGGTATCGTAAAGAATGTGAAAGCGGAAGCTTCTCTCGCACTTATATGTTACCAAATAATGTTGATAGAAACACAATTTCGGCAAAGGCAAAAAATGGCACACTCGTTATTTCACTTCCAAAAACCAAAGCAGCTCAAAAGAAAAAAATAGAGATTAAATAATAACCATTATTTTATGGAATTACACAATAAACCACAGACCCATTCGACACCGTATCAGGTATTTTTACATCTCATGATGGTTGCAATGTATTATGTTGCATCCATAAGTCTCGTCACTCTTTTAGTGCAATATATTGATCTTATTTTTCCTGATCAATTGATCGGGTACAGCGGTTCATATGATGTAATACGCTCAACTTCATCGGCATTGTTGGTAACATTTCCATTTTTTCTTCTTACAACATGGTTTATAAGAAGAGCTTTCAAAATTGAACCGGTTGAGAGGAAAATTGGGATTCGTCGTTGGTTGATCTACCTCACTTTATTTATTGCGGCTGTAACAATGGTTATTGATTTGGTGCAATTTGTGAATGGTTTTTACAGTGGGGAACTGACTCTACCATTTTTTCTCAAGTTACTAGCGGTTTTAATCATAAGTTTACTAACATTCACGTATTTTATATATGATTTAAAAGATGACGGTATAAGTTCACAGAACGCAAAAATACTATCAATAATAAGTTCCATAATTTTATTAATAATATTGGGAGCGGGATTTTTTTTGGCCGGCAGTCCTTCTCATCAGCGTGCTGTTCGTTTTGACGAACAAAGAATAAATGACCTACAGAATATTGAATATGAAATCGGCAATTATTGGCGTGATAAGAAAAGTCTACCACCTGATCTTACAGCTTTAAACCGTGATCTATATTATTTCCAACTTCCTGTAGACCCTGAAACGAAAGAAAATTATGGATATGAGACTGTTGACGCCTTGTCTTTTAAAATATGTGCAAACTTTTCAGCGGAATACCAATCCATACCGAATACCTCGCTACCTTCAGAACAATGGTCACATTTTGTTGGAAAAACTTGTTTTAAACGAAAGATCGACCCCGATTTTTTTAAAAGCAATGTCATTAAGTGACAATATAAAAAAGTGTGGTATGATGAGGTATGATGCAAACAACGGAAAACCCTTTTGGGGGCATTCTTGTGACAGATGTTAGCGGAAAAATAATTTACGCCAATAAAACAATTATTTCCACTAAGGGTTTTACTTTTGATGAAATTAAATTTAAGACACCTGGCGATTTATGGGGAGGGAATATGGATGAACATTTTTATAAAGAGTTATGGACAACAATTAAAGATAAAAAGAAAGCTTTTTTTGGAGAAGTAGAAAATAGAACTAGCGATGGTCAAAATAAACTGGAGGGGATTCATATTGCGCCAATTATGAATCATGAAGGTGAAATCGAATTTTTTCTTGAAATACAACCGGCCGTATATGATTCATCATCTTCAAAACAACTCCATCATGAACTTCAACAGGTAATTGAGAACCAACAAAGACACCCTGAAAATTTACGGGATTTGATAGGGCGATGGATAGGCTCATCAGATTTGTCAGATACAAAAGTTCAAACCTCTCAAGATCTTATTGAAAAACTTCTTATCTCTCAATCCGACTTAAATTTTAACGAAGATTTAAATCTTATAGAATTGTCAAAAAGTAATAAAATTTACTTCAATAAGTTATTTGAAAAGTATCAAGCGAAAATATTTAACTATTTTTTATATAGGTTAGGAAAAAATATCACGCTTGCAGAAGATATGAGTCAAGAAACATTCGTTCGCGCCCTCGGTGCGCTCGATCATTTTGAATACAGAAATGTTCATTATCTGAGTTATTTACTAATGATTGCGCATAATCTTTTGGTTAATTATTACAGAATGTTTAAACCAATATTAATTGATGACTTAAATTTGATTCCCGTACATACCGACCCAACTGCACAAAAGGATACTGAGATTGAGTTGATTTGGGGAGCAGTACACAAGCTTTCAAGAATTGATCAAACCATTTTGACGATGAAATATAGCAATGGTCTATCGATTAAAGAAATCTCAAAGAATCTTCACAAAAGTGAAAATGCCATAAAGTTACATTTATCAAGATCACGAAAAAAACTTAGAGATTATTTCAAAACTAATCAGAGTAGTCCTATCTGACAGAAGACTTTACTATTTTCACTACAGACAAAAAAACAAACATTCCAAGCAAAAAATGTGGAATTGAATACCAATAACTCATAGCAAAATCACTTTGCTTGTCGCTTAGCATGGGTGAAGTGAACCACATATATATTGGAAAAATTTGTGCAATAAAAAGTAAGCTATAACCTAAAACCGCCATAACATTTAAAGAGATTTTTTTTGAATTTGAACCTGAAAAAATAATAGATAATACTCCTGCTAGAACCGCAAGCATAGCCCACTGTTTAATTTCAGCCTCAGTTGGACCGTAAAATCCAAGTAAATAAACTAGTCCGGTTGCAATAGACAGCAGACCGGTAATAACAAAGAGATTTTTAAGTTTCATAATAAAAATAAATCAAAAACTCACACTCACAGCAGACGCAAGTTCTTGATCTGTCGGATCAAGATTAATTGATTCAAAAATATGTACTAACTCAGCAACCTTTGGACCTTTTCCATAAGGATATTCGACAATTAAATATTCATCAATTGATGGGTCGCCTTGATTTTCAAGTGGAATCACCTCCACAACATCTACTCTGTTCATTCTGCATTCAGCACCTTTGTCAGCAAATTTGGCATCACAACTTTTAGCACCATAGGAATCTGAGTAACCTTTTAGTAAATCAGAAACACTTAAAGGCTCAATATCCCAATCCTCCAAGCCCTCCATTTGTGAAAGATCAGTTTTAAGAGTGAATCTTACTTTTAAATCCGAGTTTTTATCCTTGATTGTAAAAGACGCTGTGCCTTCACCGGCTGCCGAACTGTTTGTGTAGTCGTCACTGTTAGGTAGGCCAAATGTCAAATGCGTTCCAATTCGGTACAAAATTGTATCAGGGTTATCACAAACCATCCTTCCCACAATTTCAGCAGGTGTAGTGATTAAGTCACCCTGCAAATATCCAATTTTATTGTTATCAAGGTTATATCCCATACCTAAACACATAAATGTATGATTTTTCTCTGTTGTCTCTGCCAGTTTCCATTTATTCTCGTCAAAAGTGTATGTCCAAACCTCTTCGTAATAATCAGGTTCTCCAAAAGTTCCATAGCTTTCAATCACAGACATCTCATTATTTCCATCCGAAAATAAGGCATTTGCCGGACTTGCTTTACCTTCACCCGGTACATCTTCAAAAGCCACCGGTTCCACACTTAAGTCGGCATGATTGACTACATAATATTCATCAGGAAATCCAACGCATCCACCACAACCTTGACCAACCACAGTATAAACAAAATCTTCTTCCTGACCGTAGTAAACATGATAAATCAGATATTCAGAATCTGAAGCACCACTGGGAGCACTTCCCAACTCAAATATTTTCTGATCTTTGTACGTTAAATAGCTTTTAGTTTCATCCGTGCTTATGTCATAGCCGGCGACATCATATTGAGCGCCAACATTTTCTTGAGTTGTGGAGCCTGAACCGTCTTTTATAGGTTCGCTGGGTTTCAAACAGGCCGAAAGTAAAACTAGCGCGAGAATTAGTGCAATTTTTTTCATAGTTTTTGATTAGTTACTTAATGTTGAAACTTTTTCTAAGCTCATCTTATCATGCAAAGCAAACTATTGACAGAATATAATTTGAGAAGTAGAAAGATGTCTTATAAACAAACCTTTATACAATGGATAAACATGAATTTCGTTTTGATACATATTCAGTTGATGAGTCAATGACCGATGAAGGTAAATTAAGAGATGCTGCCAACAAACTTACAGATGATTTGATTGCATTTATTGCAAAAGAAATTGGTGAAAGCGCCCCAAGCAGGAGAGAACTTTTCACAAATCGTGAACAATTGCTTTTATATTTAGGACATTACGATCGTCTTGTTACAGAAGGAAGAATTATTTTACCCGATGAAGATGCTTTAATGCCATGTGGCGATACTCCAGATAAAGTTATTGGAGTTTATAAGAAACGAACGCAAATGGGTTTAGATGGTATCTTATTAACTGTGTCGGGAGCGGACGATTTGGCTCCAGAGGTTCTGGAAGCCATGAGCACTTTACCAAAAGATCGTCTGGAAATGATCTTAAAAGTAGGCGATCCAGCTAATTATGAAGTGCCAGTTATACTTGCTCTTGGAGCCCTATCAGATGTGCAGTTCAATACTATTGTCACATCTTATGGCAGGCCAGGCTTGAGAGACACTCGATTGAGCGGAGCAAAAGTAGATGTGCTAAAGGCGGTGGCAAAACTTAAAGACGAGGTGATGGCGCAATTATATTTTGCTTGGTATGTGGAATTAGAGAACAGTAAATCTGCGGCTGTTCTTGAAGAAATTGCAAAAATTGATCTTCCGATCGATCTTCTGCCATTGATTGACTTTGGTTGTGCACAACCTGAAGAAGTTGCACATATTGGTAAAGGTATGAATCAAATGAAATGGGCAAAAGTTCGAGAAGCGCGAGAAAGAAAAGTCCCTGCCGGACAGGAAGACCCCTTTCGTATGAACCATTGGTTAATAATGGAAATTGCCAAACTCTCAGATGAACAGTTTGAGGCACTTGGTGAAATTGACTGGATATTCATTGGAGGATATCAAAGAGCATATGGAGGTGTTTTCAGGGATATTTCAAAAACTCAATTTCCGGCTAAACGCATTAAAGCCATTGGTGGAAATCGTTTAAATGTAATGTGCGATTTAACACAACCAATAGAAGAGTATAAAAATACCAGTCTCGTCGAGGAATTAGGAAGATTGACTGATGAAGAAGTTGAGTCATATGGTGGTTTAAATAAGATTCTTGATATTTCACTGGGGAAACCTCTCGAAGTTAAAGAAAGGGCCGCCTTAGTCGCTGAAATCAATGAATTAATTAATATTCATCCTGTTAATATGGATAAAGGACGACAATTTACTGGATCAGAGGACTACTTCCCTCATGCTCATTTGCTTGCCTTAAAAGAGGCAATATATAATGCTCGTGATTCACGTATCGGCGACTCAGCACCCTTGCTAAATTGTCTAGAAAATGCTTTTAGACAAAATGACACCGGTAATAATTACCATTTGTTTGCGAACAAAAATGATTTTTGTTCGCCATTACATCTTCGATTGGCTGCATTTTGTAAACAAATATTTCCTGAAGCTAGAAGTATAGCAGGTATATTGAAATATAATCGCAGTCAGGATGGAGACGAAACCAAGATTCCACTCGTTAGTCATCAGGATCGAACTATCATGGATCCCAATAGTCCAAAACATCCAGTACCACGATATGGTTTTCTCATACGCAAGCCGGTTTGTGAACGAATTGATTCTATCTTTGGAACCAACACAGTGGGTGATGATCTTGCGAGATATTTGTCATATTGGCCTTTGCATCGAGATGATTTATTGAGTCATTTCACAGAGGAAGATATGCGTTTCATAGCTAGAAACCGAGGGTTTAGAAGCTTCCTTGACCATAAAGATATTACAGACAAAACTATTCTACAAATTTTAAATTCAAACGTGAATGGATTCAGTGCTTGGCTGTCAAACTTAGTAGTTACATGTTCTATGACTGAACAACGTTATCAAATCTTAGTAAATGGAGATGTAGATTATTTCGTGGCAATGTATCAAGAAGAAATAAAACAGGCTAAACTAGCTAGCCGACCAAAAGTAACAATTACTATCTAGTATATTTGTTGGAGATATACGGCATCCTTTAATTCTATTGTGGCATTACTCAAATAATATTCACAATATGAAAAATCGGAATTGCCGTAATCGTAAAGTTCTGCAAAACATCGAGAGACTTCGTCAGCAACATCATAAGGATTTAGAGAGTCACTAATTTTTTTTACAGCATCTTCAGAAAGCTCCACGCCATCTTTCCCATCTGAACGATTCTGACTGCTAGCAAGCACAATCTCAGTTCCATTCAGCTCAACAACTTGAGGAGTGTCTTGATTTAATGACCATTGTAAAAACCCCAAAGCAATCTGATATGCAGTTTGATATCGCAAATTTCGATCGAGAACTGTTTCAAGTTGAGCTCGATTCACATTTCCTCCCGCATCAAAAAAATCATCGTTTCCCTCCATTATTCCCGCCTCAGCAACTCTTTCAACCGAATCAAAATACCAGTGATCAGGCCACCAAACATCCGCAAAAGTTCTACTGCTATTTTTAGTCCGCAGAAACCATGTGCGCCAAATTCAAAACTAAAAAAACCGCAATGAAAATGTTTAGAAATTTTTTCATAGAATTGTATTTAAGTAAGTGAATTTTAGCACTGGAAAGGGGAATACACAAAACTCCAGTTGAACACAGAAATAAATACTGCTAAAGTGAAGCCACTTTCGGGATTTTCCCGCGTCCCCTCCCAGAAATGGGAGGGTATATTTTTACTGACAAAGTTTTATAAATCCTGCTTTCACTCGAGAGAAATCTGTATCATCAAGTTGACCAAAATAGGAAACAAGCCTTCTGTAATCAACAGACCTAACTTGATGCAAACAGGCAGACATTTCAACTCCTTTTTGTTTAAAATTTACATACCAAGTTCCGTAATGAATTTGGGTTGTAAGAGGAATAATTATATAAAACCCATTCGATAATTTTCTCAATATAATAACCGGACGAGAAAATTGGCGATTTTTCCCATTTATTTCAGCACCAACATTTTCACCCAAACTCGCCCACCACATTTCTCCTTCAGATACAAAAGGTGGTTTATGAATTATGGAATGCAATTTTTCCTTTAGACCGATCCACTCCAAAAATCTTTTTATATGCATGATTCAGATTAAGAATCTTCATTATAAAAAACAGATCTGAATTTATCCTGAATAAAAGCTGAAATAATCTATTCCCTGTTCTTCTTTTTTAATAGAAATATCTGTTCTCCGAATAATTAATATTGAAAGAGGAGATTTATACCCCAGAATTGGTATTTAAGACAAATTGATACTACAATGCCTTACATGGAGAAAAAAATTTCTAACGGAGCTGTGCATAAAGTTCCTGACGACCTGCGAAAAATGCTGATGTCTGAACCAGAAGTTTTAGCGTTATGGGAAGATATCACGCCTTTGGCTCGCAACGAATGGATTTGCTGGATTGAGGATGCTAAAAAAATCGAAACCAGATTTCACCGAATCGAAGTAGGCAAATCAAAACTTCTCAGCGGAATGCGTCGCCCTTGTTGCTGGGCAGGTTGCAAGCATAGGTGAAAAATTTGATTTCTAGTCTTTTCCTCTTAAGAAACCGGTAAACAAGCCGATAATATAACCAAATAAAAAGTGTTGTAAACTACCGAATAGTGCCAAGAAGAGCAATTCAGTTGTAAATGATGCTCCTGCCAAAAATGGAATTGGAACAGATGTCATTACTAAACTGAAAGGCATATACCAAAAGACCGGTAAAAAAGTCAGAGCATCCAACCTATCGAGAGAATTTGCACTACCGACAAGCAGTAAAATCCAAAATGCCAAATCAAGCCCCAAAAATATTATTCCTAATTTTAGTGGGAGTTTTTTCATTGGGATTTAAATAAACCAGTAATTTTTGGCTGGGGCGGTAGGATTCGAACCCACGAATGGCGGGACCAAAACCCGCTGCCTTACCACTTGGCGACGCCCCAATGATTTGCTCTTTCTAAAAGATGCGCACAAAATCTAAAGAAACTGTGACCTAAAGTCAAACAGATCGGATGTCGACCTCCCGATAGTCTGTTTTATGTAGATTCTCTTATTGTAACTCAGTTACAATAACAACCTGATGAGATTTTGATTAGCTTGAAAGTTCCAACCTGCTTATTGTAACACGGTTGCAATAAGGGAATCATGCCTGCCTTTACTGATGAAAACTATTTCACAGTCAAAAAACTCCTGTACTTTTGGCTATTTAATTCAGCTGACTCTGAATCTGCTTAATTTGATCTTCCAATTTTGTTTTTAACTGGTTTAGATATTGTTCAGGGAGACTGTCCATTGGAACCTGATCAAGAGGTAAATATTTTAGAGGATCGATTCGAGCGCCGTCTTGCCAAACTTCAAAGTGAAGGTGAGGTCCGGTAGTTCTAACTCCCGCACCGATTGTGTGCGGTGTTGCACCTGTTAAACCAATTACATCACCCCGTTTCACGAAATCTCCAACTTTAACATTTGGTTCTGAAATGTGGCCGTACAAAGTCATTACGCCTTTTCTGTGCGCAACCATAATATATGCGTATTTAGTTGAAGTTGCGTCAAAAACCACATTGAACACAATTCCATCGGCGGGAGCATAAATAGGGGAGCTCTGGTTCGCTCGGATGTCGATTGCATAGTGATCAACCCCAAAAAGTGTCTGATAACCGCTATCATGAAATAATGCTGTAATGCCTCTTTCTGGGCTAACTGGCCAGTCAAAATTAACAGCCTCAGCCGCTTCTTCAGGTTTAAATTCCTCTTTTGTTTCAATTTCAATTTGAGAAATCAAACTTTTATCATCTTCACTTAAGTTAGGTCTTTCTCCTGCAAGTTTGCGTTCCATTTCATCAATATTTTCTTGATAAACCTCTATTTCCTTCAAAATATCGACTTCTTTGTCACCTGCAGACATAATCATTGCCTGATAAATTGCTTCATCACCCTTTGTTTCATCAAGCAAATTTTTCTGACCTTCGCGTTCGGCTTCCAAATTATTCATTTCACCTTCGAGTTCCGCGTCCAATTTTGCCAACTGATCCTTCTTTTCACGCAATTTATTCCATTTTTCTTGGTATTCATTCTGCATTTCAGCCAATTTTACAATTTGTGAACTATTTTCCTTTTCCATCAAATCCAAATAAGTGACTTTTTGCAGTGTTTCGGAAATTGTCCCGTCACTAGCCAAAACTTTCACCGCATTAACCTGATTGTCGTCGTAATAAATCCCTCTCTTAACATATAAAAGTGCCATCAAATCTCCCACAACTTGCTTCTGATCTTCAATCTGAAGCTCATTTATGCCCATATCTTCCTCCAAATCCCGAATATCCATTTTTTGCCTTTCTATCTGAGTTTTGACGCTTGTAATTTTCGAATTTGTATCTTTGATAAGATTATCAAGGTTATCAAGCGCGCCTTGAAGTGTCATGATCTGTTTTTCTATCTCATCAATATTTGTATGGGCGCTTTCAACGTTGTTTTTAAGGTTGTAATATCTATATTTTGCCTCCGCTAATTTTTGTTTTAACTGTAAAAGAACAGGATTCTCCTCACCAGAAGACTGCACGGCCTCATCCGCCGACGAAATCGGTGCAATTAGGAGTAAAAATACCAGTGCCAACGTGATTATTTTTTTCATCTTCTCATTATACCATAAACTAACCTGTAAAACAATGCCACCGATTACAGGAATATTTCAGGACTTATTCAGCTTTTAAGTCTAATTTTAGATTGTTCGGCATGTGGGGGTGGCACATGGTTGTCTCCGCGAATCTCATCACAAAATATTCTATCATATTCTTAATGCCCCTTCAACCCTCAACTTTTCCTGCTTCAGCTCAACTCCCCGATTATATCCGCCCAAACTTCCATCTGCTTTTATAACTCTGTGGCAAGGAATTTCCAGATCAAAATTGGTTTTTAAGACCGAACCGACAGCACGAGCTGCACCAGGGTAACCTGCCAACTTTGCAACTTCACCGTATGTTAAAGTTTTTCCTTTTGGAATTTGGCGAACAACCTCGAAAATATCAGATTTAAAACTCATATTCCCATTATACAATAAATTCTCTTGCATTTACACAGATTTAGTCTTAAAATCCACAGGCATTTAGTATTTATAAGGAAATATGTCTCATAAGAAGGCCGCCGGGTCCACCAGTAACGGACGAGATTCCAGATCAAAAAGACGTGGAGTGAAACTTTTTGGAGGACAAACTGTAACAACAGGTTCAATTATAGTTAGACAAAAGGGAACTGTTTGGCACCCTGGAAAAAATGTTGGAATGGGACGAGATTTCACACTTTTTGCGCTTTCAGACGGAAAAGTTTCATACACAGAGAAGAAACTACTTAAATTTAACGGTAAAAGAGAAGTGAGCACAATGGTTCATGTTCTTCCCGCTTAAATCTGTTTTGATTTTGAAGTTTAATACGCTATGATTTTATAGCTTATTTTTAGAAGAAATTTATGTCATTGGAATCATTTTTTGGACTCGACAACGCCGATGGCCAAATGTCGCAAGAGGCCGCGGAAAAATTTCGTGAACAAATGAGAAAAAGTGCCGCGGCCGGTAAGGCAATTGCCGGACATCACGCTCAGCAAAAGAAGAAAGAAGACAAACTCGCGCATATTTTTGTTAAGTTTCTACAAAATAAAGGTCAGTCGGACATCGTTTTTTTGATAGTTAGACTTCTTGAGCAAAATGTTCCGGGGGCTTTCATTCTTGCAATGCTTTTAATTTCCGATCCTGAATTGGAAAAAGATTTGGAAATCGATTTAAAGGAAAAAGCTCAAACTCAATTTCCAGAAAATATGCTTGAACAAATCGACGATGAGACTTTGCCGAGTAATGTGAAGGCCGAGCTAAATGCTTGGGGTTTTGAGATTTTAAAAGCAGGATTAATGCTTCCAAATAGAACTCTTCATTCCGTTTTAACGCCTGATCAAAAACTTAAATCCATAATTTTAGATCTTTTAGTTTACTCTTTAGATGAATATTTTGACCGTCACGGTCTAGTTTTTGATGATGATAAATTGAAACAATTCGCGCTTATCAGTATCCAGTCGGTTCTAATAAAGCTTAGAGAAGCTGCTGATAAAATGCCAGATGAAGAATTGATTGAAACAGAAGTTAAGGAATCCTAAACGCCACACTCAATATGAAATCTTCAGTCGGACTTATTGGTCTCGGTACAATGGGTGCTGCCCTTGCACGCAATATTGCTTCAAGGGGATTCCAAATTTCTGTTTGGAATCGTAGTAGAGAAAAAATTGCAGAATTTGCTGAAAAATTTCCAAATGAAAATTTTTATGTGCCAAGCGATTTTGAGGATTTTATTGAAAGTCTTGAAAAACCCAGAAAGATAATTTTAATGGTACCGGCGGGGGAGGCAATGAATGAAGTAATGAATACCATGATTGGTTTTTTGGAAGCGGGAGATACTGTTATGGATGGCGGAAATTCACATTTTAGAGATACAGAAATTTTTCAGAGAGAACTTGAACCCAAAGGAGTATTTTTTTTGGGGACCGGAATTTCCGGGGGAGAAATTGGTGCTTTGAAAGGACCAAGCATAATGCCTGGAGGGTCTATGCAAGCTTGGCAAAACTTTGAACCTATTTTAAGTGCAATTTCGGCTGAGGATTTTTCCGGTAAAGCTTGTGTTTCTTATATGGGAAATTCGGGAGCCGGTCACTATGTGAAAATGATTCACAACGGCATTGAATATGCGGAACTGGAAATGATTTCAGAAGCTTACGATTTTTTCCATAGCATTTACAGACTAAAAAATGAAGAAATCGCGGATATTTTTGAAAAATGGAATGCAGGTAAACTCTCCTCTTATTTAACTGAAATTGCGGTAAATGTTTTAAGACAAAAAGAAGATAATCACAATTTGGTTGATCTAATTTCAGACAAAGCCGGTCAGAAGGGGACGGGACTCTGGACTGGAGAGGAATCGCTTCATTTAGGTGTTCCCGCTCTTTCAATTACTTCCGCAGTTTACATGCGAATTTTATCCTCAAATAAAGATTCCAGAATTGAATTGAATAAAATTTATCCAAAGCATGAGGAGATACCAAACATGATAGTCCCAGAACTTGTTGATCATTTTGAAAAAGCACTATTAATGACACGATTAATAAATTTTGAACAAGGTTTTGAGATTTTGCGTGCGGCTGATAGTCAATATAAATTCGGTTTAAATCTGGCCGAAATTTCAAGAATTTGGCAAGGAGGTTGTATTATTAGAAATAAAATGTTGAATGAAATGCACCAAGCATTTACATTAAGAAACGATAGCATATATTATGCAGAATTTTCTAAAGAACTCATAAAAACATGCGAGAAAAGTTTAAGAACCATACTTGGTATTTCGGTTAAATATGGATTGCCAATGATTGCTTTTTCATCGGCATTAACACATTTTGACACTTCACGCCGAATTACTTTACCAACGAATTTAGTTCAGGGTATGCGTGATTTTTTTGGAGCACATGGTTACGAAAGAATTGATCGTGAGGGTAAATTTCATACGAACTGGTTATGAAAAAAATAATTCTTCAAAAAGCGGAAAATAACTTTACAATGATTATTTTTGGTGCGTCAGGCTCATTGGCAAGATTAAAACTTTTCCCCTCAATTTACCAACTCGCGGCTGAAAACCGCCTTCCCCGTGATTACAAAATTGTTGGTTACGGTAGAAGTGAAATTAGTAATGAGGACTTTCGTGCTTTCTTCAAAAAATCGGTAATCGAAAAATCTGAACATTTTGAAGAAAAGAAGCTCGAAGGACTTTTAAAGAATATTTTTTATGTTAGCGGTCAATACAACGAAGAGAAAGATTTCAGAAAATTGCACAAAATACTCGACGAAATCGAGAAAGACAAGAATAGAATAAGAATCGCATACTTTTCAGTGCCCCCACTGGCATTCACCGACATTTTTCATAACCTCGCGAAAGTAAACTTCAATTCAATAAAATCAAAATTAAGATTGATTATAGAAAAACCTTTTGGTTACGATTTTAGATCCGCAAAAAAACTATCAAAAACTCTTCAAAAACATTTTTCTCAAGATCAAATTTTTTTGTTAGACCATTATTTAGGGAAGGAATCTGTTACAAATCTACTTTCTCTTCGTTACGCTAATTCAATTTTAACCACACTTTTGAACCGCGATTATGTTAGCAATATTCAAATTAGTGGATTGGAATCTAGAGATATTGAAGGACGTGCGAATTATTTTGATCATGTTGGAATTTTGCGTGACATGGTTCAATCTCATCTACTTCAAATTCTGGCATATCTCACAATGTTTATGCCACGCGAGCGTAATGCTGAATCAATCCACCACGAAAAAGCAAAAATTCTGAAATCCATTAGAATTAAAGATATAGAAAATAATTTTGTACGTGGTCAGTATATTGCTTATTTAAAAGAAAAAGGAATTTCCAAAGATTCAAAAACTGAAACTTACGCCGCCATAAAATTAATGTTGAAACATCCGCTTTGGAAAGATGTTCCAATTTATATACGTAGCGGAAAATCACTTGCTCAGCAGTGGACTGCAATCGTTTTTGAATTTAAACCAAGGCGTGCTCAACGAGATCACGGCGAACTTCCACCAAATCGAATTGTCATTCAATTGCAACCTTACGAAAAAATAGAGTTTCATTTATTGACAAAACTTGGTGGGAAAACGTTTGACTTCCATGATCTTACAACCGGTCGTCCAATTTATTGTAGTGGAGATTGTTTGAATGAACACGGAAGACTCTTACTTGATGTTATAGCGGGGAAAAATGATCTTTTTCTAAATTTTGAGGAGATTTTTGCCGCTTGGAAAGTTATTGATCCTCTTCAAAAATTCTGCTCAAAAATGCAAAAAAAAGACAAATGTCTTTATAAGTATAAAAAGGGTAGTAATGGGCCCAAAGCCGCTGATGAACTTTTGACAAGAGATGGTTATAAATGGTTTTATTCACTACCCAATGCCTGAACCAATATTTTTTCAAACAAGTTCTGAATTGGATTTCTATTCCACAATTCTTGAAGATCTTCTTTTATTGGTAAAGGAATCAATTACTCAAAAAAATAAATGTATAATAGGACTTTCCGGCGGCACAACCCCTGAAAAACTTTATCAACTTATATCAGAGCAAAATCTTCCTTGGGAAAAAATAATTTTTATCACTATTGATGAACGCTATGTTCCTAGTGATAATCCGGAAAGTAATCTCAAAATGATTCGTAAGTCACTTTTTAATAAAGCAGCAATCCCTCCAGAGAATATTGTAACTTTCGATACCTCGCTACCGCCAGAATCATCAGCCAAAGAAATGCATAGAAAGTTGCAACAATTTTCATATACTCCATTCTTTGATATTTTAATTTTAGGAGTTGGTGAAGACGGTCATATAGCTTCGCTTTTTGATAACGATCACACTTCCGACGACTTGGCCTCAATAGCGACTGCAAGAGGCTACAAAACAGAGCAAAGATTGACTTTAACTTTGAGAGCGCTTAATTCCAGAAAAACTTTAATTTTGATGAAAGGTGAAAAAAAACTGCCGATTTTCGAGGAAATTAAAAATCAAACTTCAAATCATCAAACTCTAAATAAAATACTCCAACAAGATTTTGTAAAGGTCTATTTTTCAGAGTGATTTAAGAGCCTCTAGAATGTGTCTTTTTGAAATGCCTGCATTCTCGTAAAGTTCATCTGCTGTACCAGAAAGCTGATATGAAGTTACACCTAAACCTTTAAATGGAACGATTAAATCGGCATCAAAAAGTGCTTCCTTCACAAATTTTGCCAAACCGGTTTTTAAATTGTGATCTTGAACCGTAATAATTTTTCTGGTTTTTTTAACACTTTCCACGATTGTCATTGAATCAAAAGGCAAATAACTACTAACACAAATTATTTCCACGTCTCCACCAAATTCCTCAGTTGCTTTCATTGCATAGGCTAACATCGCACCACTGGCAACTAAAGTAGCTTTATTCCCTTTTCTAATTAGGTCTGCTTTACCAGGTTCAAATTCATATCCTTCACCAAAAAATGCGCTACCATCTTCCTTTGTAATTACTGGAGTTTTAGCACGACCCATTCTCACATAAAAATTCCCGTAATTTGAGGCAATAAATCTTATAATCTTGTCGGTTTGATTTGGATCGCAAGGCTCTAAAATTCGAGTATGAAAAAATCCTTCAAAAGAATTTATGTCATCTAAAACTTGATGTGTTGGACCGTCTTCACCAACAGAAAGTCCGCAGTGAGTGGAAACCATCTTCACGTTCGTTTCATTCACATCATTAACTCGTGCCTGATCTTTAGCTCGGCTTGTCATAAAAGCACCAAAAGTGCTCGCAAAGGGGATCATTCCTCTCAAACTAATTCCACCTGCGGCGCTAACCATAAACTGTTCGGCAATTCCACATTCGATGTGTCTTTCAGGAAAAACTTTCTTCAGTTCACTCGTTTTAACGCTGTCCGCCAAATCTGCAGTAAGCGCAACAACATTCGGATTCAATTTTGCCAAATCCGCTAGCGCGTTACCATAAGCGCTTCGACAGTCTGTCATTTTATCCGGCGCATACAAAATTGGCTGACCGATATTTATTGGAAACTCTTGTGCAGATTCACCATTAATATTTACCTCAATCGGAGACTTCAAAATTTCTAATTCTTCATTAGTCAGCTCAATCAATTTCAACGCAGCTTCCGTTTCAGAAACACTGGATGATTTTCCGTGCCAATCAGCTTTATACTCACGACCCTTAACTTCCATAAATTCTATTCCGTGACCCATAATTGTTTCAGCTAGAATGAGCGACGGCGTGTCAGTCACCTCCAAAGCCGCTTGTAACACTTCCCACATTTTTTGAAAATCGTGTCCGTCAACTTTAAATACCTTCCAGCCAGCAGCTTTATAATGTGCCTCAATATCCAGAGGCATAATTTTTGCGACTGAATCTGTTAATTGCACTTTATTGTAATCAACAAAAGCTATTAGGTTGTTTAACTTATGTGTCGAAGCAAAATTCATTGTTTCGTAAATTTGACCTTCATCCTGTTCACCATCTCCCATTAAAAGAAAAATTTTTTCACTTTTACCTGAAATTTTATCTGCAATCGCAAAACCTGCCGCAACACTCGAGCCAATTCCCAAAGGTCCCGTTCCATACCAAATCCCCTTAATTTTCCTGTTAACATGACCTTCATAAATATCTGAGGGTTTTCTAAAAGTTTCAATAACTCTATCTTTTGGAATTACTCCAAGTTCAGCTAAAACGCTGTAAACAGCAGGAGAGACATGACCGTGAGAAATAACAACAGGTTCATTACTTTTTGCAACGCGCATCACGTAAAGCAAAGTCAAATAGTCCAAAGTTGAGAGTGATCCGCCGGGATGGCCGGACTGTGCGTTTGTAACCATTTGTAAAATAGAACGTCTGCAAGATTTCGCGAAGGCGTTTAAATACTTTAATTGCTGATCTGATAGGGGACTCATCTTTTTTTAGATAAAATTTCTTTCGTAAGTTTCTTGCCCAGTTCGACTCCGGGCTGGTTGAACGCGTTTATCCTATAATACTCGCCCAAAAACGCAATGCTAGTTTCAAAAAGCATGAAAAGCCGCCCTAAATTTCTAGCGTCCAATTTTTCAATTTTTAAAGTAATATTTGGTTTTTCATATTGTGTTAAAGCCTGTTCGGTAGCTTTTTTTTCTACTGACATCAGTTCACCAAAACTAACACTTGAAAGATATTTGAAATTTTCATTCTCAATTTTTGGAATAATTGTTTTATCTTCATCCTCTACTTCCATAAAAATAAAAAGTTTATCTTTTGGACCTTCATTATATAGTTGTAATTGTGAATGTTGATCTGTAACTCCCAAAGCAATTAATGGCGTTAAACCCTTTCCATCTTTACCAATACTTTCCGCCAAAAGTTGTCTATACCAATCTGCAAAACTAAAAAGACGACTGTTGTACGGCATCATCACTGAGATTCGAATTCCTTCCTCCCAATCCAGCAAATATTGAATTGTAGCCAATTGGAACGCAGGATTCCTTTCAAATTCTGTACTTTCAAAACTCTTTGCCATTTCTTCCGCACCTTCCAGCATTTCTTCAATATCAATTCCCATCATTGCAGCGGGGAAGAGACCGACAGGAGTCAAAACAGAAAATCTTCCACCGACATTTGCGGGTATATCAAGCATATTAATCTTCAAATCCTCGCCAATTTTTCTTAGTTCGCCCTCATTTGAATCGGTAATAAAAACAAAATTTTCTCTTGAAACTTTTTCCTTAAAATAAAAGTATTGAGCCATAGTTTCAGGAGTAGTTCCCGATTTGCTTATCACAATAAAAAGTGTTTTGTCTAAGTTGATTAAACTCTCAATTTCACTAATTGTATCTAAATTATCAATAACAAAAAGTCGTGGCGATGAATAATTTGAAAATTTCCCCAGGATACAATCTCTAATACAATTAATCCCCAATGCGCTTCCGCCTATTCCTAAAACAACAATATCTTCAAATTTACCTCTAAATTTATCCGCTAAATTTTTAACCGCCAAAACTTGAGCCTTAACTTTTGGTAAATTTAAAAAACCCTGATTCCTTTTTTTGAAATTTTCAAGAAAGTTCGGAATTAATTCGGCCTTTTCTTTCATTTTTGAAATCTCAAGGCTATTTATTCCCAAACTTATAAGATTTTCAATGTCAAAGTTCATTTTTTCGGGATTTTTTTTGAATCTTCAAGAAATTTTTTTAAACCTATGTCCGTTAACGGATGTCGAATCAGTTTCTGAAATACGGTAAACGGTACTGTCGCAATATCAGCGCCTGCCATTGCCGCCTCGGTTACTTGTCTTGGCTCGCGTACGCTCGCCACAAGTACCTCAGTATCAAACCAGTAATTTTCAAAAATTTTCACAATTTCTTCAACCAAAGTCATTCCTCTTTCTCCTTCATCATCAAGTCTTCCAATAAAAGGGCTAACAAAATTTGCACCCGCCTTTGCTGCCAAAATAGCCTGATTAGCGCTGAAACAAAGCGTAACATTCGTTTTGATTTTTTCTTCCTTTAAAATTTTTACGGCTTTCAAACCTTCACTTGTCATTGGAATTTTCACCACGACATTTTTTGCCCACTTTGAATAAGCCCGGCCTTCCTTCAGCATACCCGCTAAATCTGTACTCAAAACTTCAGCGCTGACAGGCCCATTTACGATTTTGCAAATCTCCTTAACTCTATTTTCAAGCGAAGTCCCTTCTTTGGAAAGCAAAGTTGGATTAGTTGTAATGCCATCTAAAACTCCCCAAGAAGCTATTTCTTTAATTTCATTAATATTCGCTGTGTCTAAAAATAATTTCATTTTGGTGGATTCATCAAGTAAATTTTACTCTTACATTTTTTAAAATTAAAGTTTAAAATCCTGACATGGAAAAAAAAATCCCAAAAAGTGAATTAAAAAACCATGAATTTAGAGTCACAATTTTCGGCTCAGCGAGAATTAAGCCTGAAGATCCAATTTATAAAGACATATACAAACTTGCGAAAAATATTGGGAAAATGGGAGTTGATGTAATTACCGGCGGTGGACCCGGAATAATGAGCGCGGCTAGTGGAGGACACAGAGCCGGGAATGATAAATCGAAAATAAAATCAAATACAATTGGATTAAATATCAGGCTTCCTTTTGAGCAAAAACCCAATAAAGATTTGGATCTTCTTGAAAGTCACGATCGTTTTTCAACAAGACTCGATGAATTTATGCTCCTTTCGAGTATGGTTGTAGTTGCTCCGGGAGGAATTGGAACTTGTCTTGAATTATTTTATACATGGCAACTTTTACAAGTTCATCATCTCAAGAGAATGCCAATTGTTTTGGTTGGCGAAATGTGGAAAGACCTCATAAAGTGGATAAAAAAATGGCCGCTGAAAAATAATTATATGTCTCAGGAGGATATGCATTTTATTTTTATTGTTGATACTTGGGAAGAAGCACTTGGTCTTGTAAAAACAGCAAAACTTGCTTTTGATAAACAGGGGAGATCCGCACTGACTAACTGGGAAATATACGGTAAGCGAAAGTCTTAAATAAGAACATACCCAAACAGCTGCACTTAGTTGTGCAGTGTGGGGTGAGTGATGGGGGTCGAACCCACGGCCTCCAGGGCCACAACCTGGCGCTCTAACCAACTGAGCTACACCCACCATAAATTTGACCACGCAATACTATCGTTTTATGATGATTTTGCAAACCTAAATAAGTATATGAAAAAATTAACACCCTTTTTAATCCTTATTTTCTTAACTTCTTGCCAAACAAAATTAGATAAATTTACTCAATGTTTAACAGATGAAGGAGCGGTTTTTTATGGTTCTCAATTTTGCGAACATTGTAGAGAACAAAAGGGTTTTTTTGAAGATTCAGCAAAATATTTGAATTACGTTGAATGTGATGAATATGCAAAAGATTCAAATTATAAAGCATGTGAGGCTGTTAAGATCAATTCTTACCCAACTTGGATGTTCAAAGATGGAACTTATTTACTAGGAATACAAACTTTCAGAGATCTATCACAGAAAACAAGCTGTGCTATGCCACTATAGTTTTGTCAGGTCAAAAGTTTTTCCAAAGTCTTGTCTTTCACCATTGTAAACCCTGTCAGGGAAGAAGTTTTTCCTAATAAACTCATATTTTTTCAATAAAACTGCACTTCGTGCAGTACTAAAAGACTCTCCAAACTCAACGAATGCCAAAAAACTCTCAGCAAAATCTTCAAATACATTCTCTTTTGCATAACCGGAAACAAAATCGCCATCTAAACTCGCATTGAAGAGTTTTTTATATTCATTTTGAATTACCTCGCTAGAACTTAAATACGTAACGTGTCCCATTTCATGCAAAAAAACTCTGAGTTGTTCTTCTTTTTGAATATCACACCTTAAAATCACGGTATTTTCATCGGCCAAACCTCTATCTCCACCTTCAAAATTTAGTATTAAAACTTCTAACTCTGAAGAAACAGAGTCAGGCAATCTATCTAATGTTTCATTAATTCCTGCTCTGCATTGAAACATTAATTCTCTATCAACTTCTCCTTTAACCTGGGTTGAAAAGGGGAGCTCACTTAGTCTTATTTCAGGTGCGGATTGAAAAAACTCATGGTTATTTACACCATTTCCCAGAGTTTTTGCCTTTCTCGCCTCAACATCTGGAATCGAAAAAAAATATCCCAGCATTCCTATCAAAACTATCATCGCAATTCCCAATTTCAACTTCATGTACCTTTTTTAAAGGAGCACAAAATACCATATTATCGGATTTTAGTCAAATTGATCCGTAATGGTTCAATAGCTTGGAAACACTCTGGGGTAGGATTGGAGTGAATAATAA
>CAYTWD010000006.1:28296-54642 GCA_964441065.1 uncultured Candidatus Peribacteria bacterium | reverse complement strand
GAACACGGCTTAAAGCATAGTTTGAAATTTTCTTGGGAGAAAATGGCCGAGAAAACTTTGGAAATTTACGAAAGTTGCGTATGAATGATTTTATAGATTTTAAAAGTTTGATTCCAAAGGCTCTCGAAAAGTTTAAACTTGGAAGAGAAGCGCGGGCTTCACTTGTGTGTGAGCGATTTCGCGTCATTGCACCGGTGATTGTGGGGCAGGGTTGCGAAGAAATTATTCACCCAAAGTTTGTGAAACACGGTGTTTTATATATTTCGGTTCCGAGTAGTATTTGGGCACAGAAAGTTTTCGTGAAAAGACATTTACTGATGGAAGAGCTCAATCGCGAAAAAGAAATCGTCAAAGATTTAAAGGTTTTGGTGGAGTAATTATTGCAGGTATTTTTCAGGACTTATTCAGATCTGTGGGTTATTTTTGATGCATGGAAGCTTCAAAACTCTCGGATTCGGAATTATACGAACTCTGCAAAATGTACGGCGGACAGTCGCGCGCGTGGATGCGTAAGTTTGAGGGTCTACTACCTGAGGTTTGCCGTCGTCGTTTATATAAACGACGGGGTTTTGCGGGTATATACGAGTTCGCCGGAAAACTTGCGGGGATGAGCCATGAGAAGGTGGATAAGATTTTGCGTATTGCAAGTAGATTAGAGGACAAACCTGAATTGAAAAATCTTTTAGAGAGCGGGGAGGTTGGTTGGAGTAAAATCGAAAAAGTCACTTGGGTGGCCACTCCAGAGTCTGATAAAAAATGGGCGGAGAGTGTTAAGGAATTAGACTCGAGAAGTCTAGATATTCTTGTACAAAATAACAGAGGAAAACTTGCCGATGTCGGTAAAGTTGAACCTGTAAAAGAAGCTTTCGAATATCTAAGTTTTCCCGTGTCGAAGGAGACTAGATTTATGTTGCTCGAGGCTCAGCAAAAATTAAGTGGGAAGGAAAAGCTATCGCTGAATGAAACTTTATATAAGATTTTGAAAGGGGCTCAGGTTGTGTATCGGGTTAGAGCCATGGAACTTTGCCCAGATTGTGTGGAAAAGCGCGCTAGGGAAAAAGAGGAGGTGTCTCGACATATACCGCAAGAAGTTCAGGATGTCGTAAGAGCTCGACAGAAAAATCGCTGTATATATACCGGATGCAATAAACCGGGAGAAATCTTTCACCACACCCGAAGATTCGCCTTAATTCAAAGCCATGATCCCGCATATATCGTTTGGGTATGCAAAACCCATGAAAGATTGGCTCACTCTGGGTTGATTGAAAATGAGGGTTGGAAAATTAAAAATGAACCTGATAAAAATTCGGCGGAGTATAATATAGACAGAAAAGTTATGGCTCACAGAAAATCTTCTTGACAAATTTCAAATCAACACTAGAATCAGAGGGCAAATTTCTTAACCTATTATTTGTGCTCGTATTAAGACTCAGTAGAACAGGAAAACGTAACCAGCCTGCTTACAGAATGGTGGTTGCAGAACATTCCTCACCAATTCAGAGTAAGTTTGTGGATATTGTTGGATATTATAATCCCGCAGAAAAGAATAAGATCAATTTTCAGATGGATAGGATTGAGCACTGGATTAAGATGGGCGCAAAGCCATCACAGAGCTTGGCTTCACTTTTGAAAAAAAATTCAGTTCCAAATATGGATAAGTTTATTGCTCCAAGAACTCAGAAGAGAAAGAAGAAAGGTGCTCCTGAAGAAGTTGCGGCGGCTCCTGCTGCTGAAGCTCCAGTGGCAGAGGCTCCTGTAGAAACACCCGCCCAATAATTTTTTAAATTCCGCTTATGACCAAATCTGATTTAACAGAGAGAGGTAAAGATTTTATTGATTACGTTGTTCGAGCAATCGTTCAATTTCCTGATGAAGTTGAAGTTACTCAAACGACAGATAATCTCGGTGTTTTGATTACGCTAAAAGTAAACAAAGAGGACATGGGTAAAATTATTGGGAAAAGTGGACAAACTGCAAAGTCGCTACGAATTTTGCTAAGAATGATGGGCGCAAAGACAAATGAAAGATTTAATTTAAAAATCATTGAGCCAAGTGGAGAAGAAGTGTAATGTGTGCACATGGGTCTGATTACACTATTAGTTACGAGGGGTTCCGTTCTGGATGTCGCACAAAATTACGACGCTCTTGAAGTTATAAACAGAGCAATTGCCTACGCGATTATAATAGCGGGTTTTCTTTCCGTGATTTTTATTTTCTTCGGCGGAATTTCTTTTATTCTTTCCGGAGGGGACGAGGGGAAGATTAAACAGGCAGTTTCCACCATTAGATACGCAATTATCGGACTGATCGTGACCTTATTATCTGTTGTGATTGTGGGATTTGTGGGGAAAGCTCTCGGTTTGAATATTGTGCAATACATCAATTTGAACCAGATTTTCGACCTGATTACTGAGATAACTCAGCAAAATAGCTCGTCTGGCGGTTCAAATGGAGCGACTTCTTTAGACTAAAGCCTTTCCGTGAGATTTAAGATTGCTCCAGTCATGAGTGAATCCGAAGTTTTCTATTGCTCTTATAACAGAGCCGTAAACGTACCAGGACTCCAGTTTTGGGAACAAAAAGGCGTTTCCTCTCTCGTTTATCGGGTCATAATTCGCGGCTTTTTTGTGTAGGCCATCGAGCATAACAGGCACGATTCCGGCTTTTGCCGTTTCTTGGAAATCACGCGGGAGACTTTTTGAAAGATAAACCCAAACATCGGCTTCTTCAAGAGCTTCCTCCAATGAAAAGACGTGTGGGAGTTCTTTGAAACCGCTACCAATAACTCGAATTTTTGCGTCCAAAGAGTCGAGGGCGCTTTCCATTTCAGAAAGAAGTCGTGGGTCGGCGTTTCTAACATCCATTACTATGCGGGGAATTCGAACATTCAGCTTAATTTCCGTTTTTGTTTTTGCCATACAAATATTTATCTGATAATTTTATCATAAAATCAACCAGTTGAAAAGATGAAAAAGTTTGTAGTTATAGACGGGAATGCAATCGTGCATAGAAGTTTTCATGCCGTACCCAAAACTTTGGCCGCACCGGATGGCACTTTGACAAACGCCGTTTATGGCTTTGCTTCCATATTATTTGGCATTTTAGAGAACGAAAAACCTGACTTTTTGGGTGTTGCTTGGGACATGAAAGGGCCAACTTTCAGGCACCTTGAATTTAAGGAATATAAAGGAACGCGCGCAAAAACCGACGACTCCCTGATTGCACAGTTTCCTCTGGTGTATGATTTGCTCGATTTGATGAAGGTTCCTTGTTTTAGGAAGGCCGGCCTTGAAGCTGATGATTTCCTTGGAATTGTGGCGGAAGAGCTCCCGAAAGACATAAAATTGGTTATTGTGACGGGCGATCAAGATGCTTTGCAACTTGTTAGCGAAAATGTTGAGGTTGTAACTCCAATTTCAGGTTACACCAAGGTGAAAAGGTATGATCGAGCGGCAGTTCACGAAAAACTCGGGGTTTGGCCCGAGCAGATCCCGGATTATAAAGGTTTAAGGGGAGACACGAGCGATAATATTCCCGGGGTTCGCGGGATTGGAGAGAAAACCGCGGCTAGTTTACTGGCGGAATTTGGAAGTATTGAGTCTATATATAAGGAAATTGAGAAAGTTCAGCCTGAAAGAATTCGTGAACTTTTGAGGGCGAACGCGGAAAATGCTGTCATGTCGAAGCGAATTGCCACAATTTTGAGAAAAGATGGGGATTTTGACTTGCGATTGAACGATTGTGAAGTTGAAAAATTCGACTTGCGCGCGCTGAACGGCCTTTTTGATAAATTGGCATTCAAATCTTTGCTACCAAGACTTGAGAAAATAAAGCGAACTTGGGCTAAGGCAAGCGATAATCAAGCGAGTTTATTTTAGCTTATCGAGTAAGTTTTTAATTCGGCTAAAAAGCGATGGTTAAAAAGCTTGTTCAGGATGTTAATGAGGGCTTGTGGCCGCTCGTATACATGAACATAAAATTGAGTCGAAAGGCTTAAATAAGCCCTTTTTTCAATATAAAAAGCTTGATGTGTTTTAATTTATACGATAGAGTCGGAAATACCAATTTAAAAAATATGCCAAAACACAGAATAGTTGTAGGTCTTGACGCGGGAAATTCAAAAATTAGAGTGGTCATTGCGGCAATGCCTGAAAATAGCACTGTTCCGAATGTAATCGGGGTGGGAGTTTCTCCTTCCGGAGGACTTCGAAAAGGTGCGGTTATCGACGTTGAAGAAACTGTGGCAAACATTTCTTCGGCGCTTGAGGATGCGGAAAGAATGGCTGGTGAACCTGTTCACAATGTTTTTTTGGGAATTGGCGGCGCACATATTTCTTCACAAGATTCAAAAGGTGTGATTGCAATTTCGCACAGCGGAAATGAAATTATTGAAGATGATGTGGATAGAGTTTTGGATGCGGCTCAGGCTGTAGCGATTCCAAGTAACAGAAGAATTTTGCGAGTTATTCCAAAGACTTTCTCCGTTGACGAGCAGGTTGGGATTAAATATCCGGTGGGAATGACGGGGATTCGATTGGAAGTTTCAGCGCATTTGGTGACTGGTCTTGTGCCTGCTGTAAAGAATATTGAAAAATGTGTGCACCAAGCCGGTGTGGATATAAACGATATTATTCCAAACGGATTGGCGGCGGCCGAGGCAGTTTTAACAAAAAGACAGAAGGAGTTGGGCGTTGTTGTGATTGATATTGGTTGCGGCGGAACAAGCATGTCTGTGTTTGAAGACGGAACGGTTTTGCACTCAGCGTCTCTTCCAATTGGAGGAGAAAATGTGACTAACGATATTGCGATTGGGCTTAGAACTTCGATAGATACAGCTGAAAAAATTAAGATTGAATATGGCTCTTGTATTCCGGACGATATTCACGACAGAGAAACTATAGATCTCTCAAAAATTGATACTCAAACAATTTCAAAGAAGCAGTTGGCTGAAATTATTCAGGCGAGATACCACGAAATTATGTTGATGGTGAAAGACGAGTTGGCAAAAATTCAGAGGGACGGAATGCTTCCTGCGGGAGCGGTTTTAACCGGAGCGGCGGTGAAAATTCCGGGTGTGATTGATTTGGCGAGAGAGACTTTGAACTTGCCGGTGCAGATTGGGTTCCCAACAAATTATGAAGGTGTTGTGGATAAAATTGAAGATCCGGCTTACTCAACTGCTATTGGGTTGGTGATTTGGGGTTCAAGATTCCAAGAGATGGGAGGCATGAAACTGGATTTTAAAAATATCGATTTCCAAAAAGTTCCTCAGAAACTAAAAGATTTCTTCCGAGGCCTTCTTCCTTAACCTATAAACCCCTTTATCATGGTAGCAAGTGACAAAAACAATAACGACACGCTTAAGAATCTTTTTTCTACGACGGGTTCGAGAAGAAAGAATTTTGAGGTGACTCCGGATGTTACTCCGGTTGCGCGAATCAAAGTTATCGGTTGCGGAGGTGGCGGAGGAAACGCTTTGAACCGAATGATCAAATCGAACATAAAGGGAATTGAATTTATTGCGGTTAATACTGATGCCCAAGCGCTTTATCACAACGAAGCAAGCACTAAAATTAATATTGGAAAGGCGACAACTCGAGGGCTTGGTGCCGGAAGCTACCCGGAAAAAGGAAAACAGGCGGCGGAAGAATCTTCTGAAGAAATCAAACAGGCGATTGATGGGGCTGACATGCTTTTCATCACTTGCGGACTTGGTGGAGGAACGGGAACCGGTGCCGCTCCTGTAATTGCGGAAATCGCGCGTGATTTGGGAATTTTGACTGTTGCCGTTGTAACAAAACCTTTCTCATTCGAAGGTCACAGAAGAAAAACTCAAGCGGAAGAGGGTCTTGAGAATTTGAAGAACAAAGTGGACACATTGATTGTTATTCCAAACGACAAGATTCTTTCTCTAATCGACAAAAAGACTCCGCTTAGCGAAGCATTCACTGTTGTGGATGATGTTTTGAGACAAGGTGTGCAGGGAATTTCAGATTTGATCACGGTTCACGGAATGATCAACGTCGACTTTGCCGATGTGCGAGCGATTATGGAAAACGCCGGAAGCGCTTTGATGGGAATTGGTTACGGAACAGGTGAAAATCGTGCGGTTGAGGCGGCGAGAGCGGCAATCGACAGCCCGCTTCTTGAGCTTAATATTAACGGTGCGAAAGGAATTCTTTTCAACATTACAGGCGGAACCGATCTTTCAATGTTTGAAGTTGATGAAGCCGCAAGAATTATTACCGAAGCTGCTGATTCAGAGGCAAACATTATCTTTGGTGCTGTTGTGAATGATTCTTACACGGGTGAAATTAAAATTACCGTTGTTGCTACAGGCTTTGAAGACGCGCGAAAGAGTATAAATATCACAAGACCTCTTGGTGATGCCAGACCGATGAGCCCGGCTTACGGAGCTCCGGTTGAAAGAAAAGCTCAAGTGAGCACAACCCAACTTCCTTCAGTTGATGAATCGACTAACGAATACGACATTCCTGCATTCATCAGACAGAAGATGCAGAAGTAGTTGTTTAATCTTTGCTTATGAGACTGGGCGCTTTACCATTGATTCTTGCTGGTGGATCCTGTGTGCCAAATTCAAATCCAATGCAGATTCAAGCTGAGCCGCAAACTCTGGAAAGGTCTGGTCGTGCGCCAACACCTGCGCCGGTTTCTGCTCCTGCAAAAAAAGATGATGTTGATCTTTTAAAAGAAATTTCTGCGAGAGTTCATCAGGCTTTGCCCGATGTAAACTGCGGCAAGGTTAAAATGGGACAGCGGCAGGCCTTGGAATGCACTTCCGAAAAGAGAGATTCTTGGGCTTATACTCATATTTATGCTGGGCCAATTGCTGAACTACAAGGCGAGGTCACCGGTAATGAAAAACCGAATGGCTTTGGATATATGGTTAGGTATTTGAAGCCCGATGAGACTTTATGGATTTATGAGAATTCGGATATTCTTTATGCTCATAATCATGATGAATCTGACAAGGAGAAGATGTATTTGGAACAAGATTATGGCTTTGCTCAATTTGCGGAGGGCGGAATGGATCCTGCTCTGGCAGAAAAAACCGCTTATTTGGCAACTCAAGTATTAACTGACCAACTCCAAGACCCCGAGTTGCAGAGTATTTTGACTGCAGCAACACGGATTCAAGGCGCTTGGTTTTTTGAGGATACCGGAATAAATGCAAAAGACGCGGGAATTTTATACAGCAGATTACGAGCTAGAGATGTCTATGGTAAAAGCGAATATTTTAGTCCTTCAATAAATATTGGTGGATTCTTGCCGGGCTATAATACAAGAGCTATCCAATGCCACGTCAAATCTCCGAACGAAGTTGACTGTCATGGTTCTATAATTAATTTGCGTGAGGAAATTCCAGCGGAGGCTTCTTGTCGAACTGAAATTGAGCAGATCTGGCTTAATGGGTGCAGAGTTAAATCTGATGTAGACTCTGTTATTTCACAACTAAGAGGTCTTGCATTATGTACTATTCAAGCAAGACCGCAGGAAAATGATTCCGGTGCGAGCTATGATTACAGTGAATGTGGAGGAACCGTTAACCCGTTTGCGAGGCACTAAACTCCTTGGAACTTGTAGTGTAGAATGTGCGGGTGGAAATTCGACAAATAAAAAGCGGCGATAAAGTTTACAGCGAGTTTGTTGAGCGGTACGGCTCAATCGAGCAGAGTTTTGAGTGGGGAGAATTGCAGTGTTCAATTCCCGGTCGGCCGGAGTTTTATGTTTTTGGGGCTTTTTTGGAGGGGGAATTGGTAGGGTCGATTTTGGTAATTCGACAAGAAATGCCTTTTGGGAAAACTTGGCTTTGGGCGCCTCGTGGTCCTGTTTTGAGAGATCAGGAAGCTTGGCCTTTTTTGAGGGAAGCTTGTTCGGGAATGGGCGATTTGTATTTGAGAATTGAACCCGGAGTGCCGGTTGAAAAAGAATTTTTGATTTTTGAAAAAAACGCGGGGATAAGTTATATGCCTGAAGATACTTTAATGATTGATCTCAATTTGGATGAAAAAGCTATTTTGGCGCAGATGGCACAGAAGGGAAGATATAATATTAAAATTGCGGAAAAGGCCGGGGTGGAAATTAAAAAAGATTGCGACTTTGAGGAGTTTTATAAAATTTTGCAAGAGACTTCTGCGAGAGATGGCTTTTCAGTGCACTCAAAAGATTTTTATGAGAAAATTCCTGCGGTTTTTTACGGAGCATTTTTTGACGGTAAAATGATTGCGGGAATTTTTGTTACTTATTTTGGCGACACGGCGACTTACTATTTTGGCGCGTCATCAAATTCGCACAGAGAAGCAATGGCTCCGTATTTATTGCAATGGCAGTCGATTAAGGATGCAAAATCGGCGGGCATGAAAAAGTACGATTTTTTGGGAGTCGCGCCCGAGGGTGAAAGCGGGCATTCGCTCGCCGGAGTCACACAATTCAAAACTCGATTTGGTGGGAAACGAGTAAAATATCACAAGGCGCGAATTATTATTTTTCGGCCTTTTTGGACTTTTTTAGTGTCTTGCGCGAAGAAGTTTTTTTAGACTTTTGTTCAAGATCAGTGGCTTTGTCGGCAAAAAGCGTGGCATTGATGTGATCAACTTCATGCTGAATTATTCTCGCGTTGTAACCTGAAAGTTCGAGTGTTTGGCTTTGGTTTTTCAGATTCTTAAAAGTCACGATCGCGTATTTTGCTCTTTTAACTTTTCCCCAAAGTCCCGGTAGACTTAGGCAACCCTCTTCGGCATTCAATTTGTCTTCGGAAAGTTCAAGAATTTCCGGGTTAATCATTGGCACAATAACTTCGTTCGCACCGCCGGGATTAAATTTGCAAATAACCATTCGGATGTTTTTACCAACCTGTGGCGCGGCGATTCCAACGCCTTTTTCAAACTGCATCGTCTTAATCATTTCTTGAGCAAATTTGCGAATATCCGCGTTTATCACAGCGATCGGCTTTGAAACCGTCCTGAGTATTTTATTCTCCATTCCTTTTTCAACCGGAATTGTCATCAGGGGGATTTTATAACGAATCTCATAAATCGTAAACTTGTTTTCTATTGGTGATTTTTAGATTCGAGCATAACTGACTCCCATGATATGCCTCCGTTCTTTTTCCAATCTTCTTCTTGAGCATCAAGTTCTGCTAAAAACTGCTCTTTGGTACGGCAAAATATGTTTGTGCCGAAGCAATTGACTCCTTTGAGGGATCACCGTTCTGAGCAATTAGGTAGCAAGCATATCTTGAGAGCTTGTAATCTTGTACGGATTTCTCCCCGCCCTTCCCGAGAAGGATCATTTTGTTGATATCAACAAAATGATCGGCGACACATTGTTTGCTAGTTGTACAGCTCGTCTTCGCCTTCTCAATAACATTAAGGAAATTTCTCCATTCGCTATACTCAAGAACAAGCATTAATTCTCTGGCTTCCCAGAATTCAATCCCGTCTTTGTCGATTTTTTTGATTTGTTCAAAATTCATGATTCAATCATAAACTGAAAACATAAATTTGAAAAATCTGCGGGGCGAAATTTCCTACGTATAAGGTTTGAGAATGTGTTGTCGGGCCTTTGACAACAGTCTACTTTTTAGCACGAAGCTCAGCCTCAATGAATTCGTCAAGGTCGCCGTCAAGAACGGCATCAACTTGAGAGGTTTCGTAATTTGTGCGGTGATCTTTCACCATTTTGTAAGGGTGCAAAACATAAGATCTGATTTGATTTCCCCAAGAGTGCTGTAGATGTTCGCCCTTAATTTCCTGAATTGTTTCGAGTTGGTGTTTGATTTTTAGAGCGACTAATTTTGATTTAAGCATTTGCAAACAAACTTCGCGGTTTTGAATCTGACTTCTTTCCATTTGGCAGGCCACAACAATTCCTGTTGGAATGTGGTGTGCACGAGCCGCGGAAGAAACTTTATTTACATTCTGCCCTCCTTTTCCGCCTGCACGATAAAAGTCCCACTCGATTTCTTCTTCGCGAATTTCAATGTCTGTGTCTTCGCCAATATCAGGCACAACTTCAACCAGAGCGAAAGAAGTTTCGCGGCTTCCTTTAGAGTTAAAAGGGGAGTGCCTAACGAGGCGGTGAACTCCGGCTTCACCCTTAAGATAGCCGAAAGCGTAAGCTCCAATTACTTTGAAGGCCGCGCTTTTTATTCCGGCTTCTTCGGCTGGCGACATGTCCAGTTGCTGAGTTTTCCAACCGCGCTTTTCGCAGTAGCGCAGATACATTCGCATTAACATTTCGGCAAAATCTTGCGCGTCGACTCCGCCTGTTCCGGCGTGGAAAGAAATAATCGCTTCGTTTTGATCATATTCTCCGCTCAAATAAAGTTCGGTATTCAAGCGGTTGTGTCTTTTTTCGAGGGCTTCCAAATCCGCTTCCATTTCTTTCACACTTTTTACATCAGACGCATCAATCATTTCACAAATCTCGGCGATGTCATTTATATCAAATGCGAGTTTCTCCCAATCTTCAATAATCTGGCGGAGTAGACCCGCTTCTTTTGAAACTGATTTGGCGTGATGAGCATCGTTCCAAAATTCAGGCTGACTCATTTCAATTTCGAGTTCTTTTTGGCGTTTTTTCTTCGCGGGAAGATCAAGGTGTTCGATAGATTTTTGCGTTTCGTCTTTGAGTAAATCGAGACGATCTTTTATTTCTTGCATGTCAAAAGAATACCTGAAGAGGCTGATTATTCAAACTTGGATTCTTATTTTCTCTTACGTCTCGGCTTAGGGCTGGGCGTGCCGAAAATTGCAGTGAGAAGTTTTTGTGCAAAAAAATCGTTGTCGTCTTTCAGCATTTTCTGCCAAAACTCATCAACTCTCGACCCCATTCCGTCAGCCCAGTTGAAACCGGCCTCGAAGAACTGTTTCATTGCGGGTGAGTTTGAGAAGCTGTTTGTTGCCAAGCCGGCCGCGTATAAAAGTGAGCCTGTTGTTGAAAGCTCGTGTCTTTGATTTACATCCTCAAAAAGGGTGTACAGAAAACTCTCGCGATAGGGTTGTGTAGCCGGTTTTAAAAAATCGAAAACTTGCCCAAATTCCTCGTGCAGTTCCTTGCTTCTCGAGTCTTCATTCGTCGCCAAGGAATCCTCTCTTTCGGTCTCTGTCATTTCCATCAAAAGTTCGCCGTATTCAACTTTAGAAGTGTGCCAAAAAAGCTTACTTCGCTCCAAAACATTTCTTATTTCTCCAATTTGCCAAAGTATGGCTCCTTGGCTCGAAGCCTCTGTGCCTGCGTAAGTTTCCAATGTGCTACCGTTTTCTTTTGATTTATCTATAAATTTGCCTAGCGCAACTCCTCTGTGTTTGTAGCCTCCGGGCATTGAAATCAACATTCCAATTTGAAGGCGACCCTTCTGAATTACGTCCATCGCTTCTCTTGGGATTTGGTTTTCTTCGATTTGTTTGTCCAGGTCTAAGATTTTCGATCCAAGGGCTTCAAGCAATCTTGAATCGAATTCAACTGGCGGATTCGATAAGTAGAATCTTCCGCTTAGTTCAGGCTCCGTATCTTTACCGAGTTCGCGATCGAATACTCCAACCAGATTTGCATCAAATTTTACGGCTTTTTCTGACATTATTATATTTAATAGCTCGCATTCTGACACATCTTTTGAATTTTGGCAAGTGCGGGTTTGGTCTGGAAAGAAAGCGCCTTTGAGGATAAAATCGGTTTAATGTCTACAGCAAAGAAAATCCTCGGGAATACTGTTGTTCAAATTGTTGGACGAGCGGTGATGGCGATAACCAGCGTTGTGATTTTGAAATCGATTTCGCGGTTTTTGGGAGTGGCGGGCTACGGAACTTACACCGCGGTTTATGAATATTTGGCGTTTTTTGGGATCGCGGCGGATTTGGGTTTGTTCACGATTGGCGTGCGAGAAATGAGCAAGGGCTTGCGGCCACGCGAGTTTGTGGCGAGCAATATTATGGGAATGAGAATGGTGACGGCTGTGACCGCCATGATTCTTTCGGTTGGAATTATTTATTTGCTGCCGAAATATCAAGGAACTTATGTGCCTGTTGGCGTCGCTATCGGCAGCATTGCGGTTTTTCTTTCTATCATGCACGGCACGGTGTCCAGCGTTTTACAGGTTGAACACAAGATGCAGTGGTCAACCTTGGGCCTGGTTGGCGGTAAAATAATTTCAATGCTTTGGATGCTCGCGGTTGTCTATTATTTTTACGTGGGCGATCCGGGAGAAGATGCTTTCAACCATCTGATTTGGGCGGGAGTAGGAGGGAATGCTTTCGCCCTCATTTTTACGGTGTTTTTTGCGCTTCGAGTTGTGAGGTTTCGGCCGAGTTTTTCTCGCGAGTACTGGAAGGAAATTTTGCTGACCGCGGCTCCTTATGGCGCGGCTCTGGTTTTAAATACGATTTATTTTAGGATCGATTCTGTGATGTTGTTTTTTATGAAAGGCACGCACGAAGTTGGTTTATACGGAATGCCGATGCGAATTTTGGAAATTTTATCTGTAATTCCGGTGTATTTTATGAACAGTGTTTTGCCGGTTTTGAGCAAAGGGCTACGAGAGAAAAGTGCAGACGTTGACCGGATGATTCAGCTTTCTTTCGACTTTTTATTTATGTGCGCGGCACCGATTGTGGTCGGACTTTTTATACTTGCTTATCCTGTTATTTTCTTGATTTCCACGCCGGAGTTTTTGAGTAGGCTGTCGGAAGGTTATTATGGATCGGACGTGGCAATGCAAATTCTTGTTTTTGCTATGTTCTTTTCATTCATTAATAGCTTATTTACATACACTTTGGTCGCGGTGAATAAACAGGCTCTGCTTTTGTGGATTAACGGCGGCGCGGCGATTTTCAATATCGCGGCGAATTTTGTTTTGATTCCTTACTGGGGTTTCCGAGCGGCGGCTTTAAACACAGTTTTAACGGAGGTCTTTATTCTTTTCACGTCTTGGTATTTTTCTCATCATTACATAACTTTCAAGATTCGTTTTGGAACTTTTTTCAAGGCGCTTTTTTCCGCGATTGTGATGGGGTTGGTGGTGTGGGCATTGAAAGAACCGACTTATCATTTGTGGGGGATGCAAAACCTGAATGTGCTTTTGTTGGCGGTTATTGGCGCGGTGCTGTATGGCGGATTAATTGTTTTAACGGGCGCCGTTCCGGAAGAATTTAGGAAAAAGGTGGGGATGTGATATGATTTGATTACTAATTAATTCATTATATGAAAAAAATTTTGTTTTTGGTTTTTGCGGGATTGATTTTTGCGGCCTGCAATAAGCCTGTGGAAGATTTAACAAACAAAGTTTTTTTAAACGAAATTCCGAAAGATGATTTCGCGGCTCTTACTCTGGAGGATTTTCCATCTTATAGCGCGGGCTATTCTCGAGGCGTAGCTGTGGGTGAAAATTCTTTTTATGTGGTTTCGGATCCTTATGTTCTGAACTACGCTTTTGACGGAACAATTTTATCTTATGCAAATCCAAAAGTTTTGACTTGTGGTGTTGCCGCAGCTGTAGTTGGGGAGAAACTATTTGTGGCTTGCCGGCAAGAAGGAATTTATGAGATTGACTTGAACAAAAATGAGATTGTTTATAATTACACAAAGGCTGACGGGCTTGAAGAATATCAAAATCCAAACTTCGCGGTTCAAGGAAAAACCTTGTGGGTTGGAACTTTTGACGGAGTGGCGAAAATCAATACCGAAACTCGAAAAGTTCGATTTTATGATGAATTGAATTTCCCTGGAAGTCACCTTGGCGCGACTGTGTATGTGAATGGGGATAGTGTTTGGGCGACAATTGCGGCTAATGCTTACAATTCAGGCTCTGCAGGCTATTATAATTCCGGCGATGATACTTGGACGACTTTCGGGATAAAGGATTTTAAGAAAACCGATTTGGATAGAGTAGATTTCGAGAGATTCGTGGTTTCCAGCGAAGGTGTTTTTGCCTCTTTCCAAGATGGTGGCCCCGCGAACACAGTGCTGACAAAATTCGATCCGACCAGTCAAACTTGGAACGAAATTTACTCTGCAGGGTGGGGAGAGTTTGGGGAAAACGTTGCAGCTCATTTGCCTCAGCCCTCAACGTATACTGATTATGAAATTGAATATAGTTACGAAAACCCTTTGGCTAAATTCACAATTTATCGCGATGGTTCCTCAATTGTGGGGGTTCCAACATTCTTGGCCTTATCTCCACTTATTAAAGACACATATTACCTCTTGAGCTCGACCGGGATTTATTCTTTTTCCGAAGAAGACGCTTTCCCGAAATTAGTGGTTGAAGATAGATTCCCCGGTAGAGATTCCAGGTTTTTTGTTTCAGACGGCGATAAGTATTTGGTAATTTTAAGTGCAAATGTTAATGAAATGGGCGGCGGCACAAACAGTTACGCAGTGCAGGTTTTGAACCTTAAAGATAAGGGTTACTATTTGCTTGAAATCGATGCGGGCAAGCTTGCCGAAGAAGATTTATTCCAGGTCTCGGATAAGATTCAAATGAAACAGGATGGCCAAAAGATGTATGTGGAGTTGACCAGCGGGAAAAAGTTGACTCTTGATCTCGATGCAAAAACGTTTGGGGTCAATTAAAACACCTCGGCATGTTTTGTGAAGGGACGAGTTTGGACTTTGTTGAAAATACAGGTAGAATTTAGCAAATGAAAATAGATAAATTAACAAATTGGATTAAAGGTGCGGCGGGTGGAAGTCAACATCAGCAAAAAGCTTTTGTGAAGCCGCAAAATCAGCAACATCACCACAAGCCTCAGCAACAAATTCCGCATAAAGAGCCGCCGGTTCACCGCGACGTGATGAGAGTTATTCCTATCGGGGGTCTTGAAGAAGTGGGGAAGAACTCCATGCTCGTTGAATATTTGGATGACATTGTTTGCATTGATATGGGCTTTCAGTTCCCCGAGGCAAACATGCTTGGTGTGGATTATGTGATTCCCGATATTAAATATTTGCGCGAAAGAAAAAAGCGTTTGCGAGGAATTATTGTTACTCACGGGCATCTTGATCACATTGGGGCGATTCCTTATGTTTACGAAGAGCTCGGATTCCCGACAATTTACACCTCAAAACTGACTTCGGGTTTGATAATGAGAATGCTCGAGGAACACAAGCTGCATAAGATGGCGAAATTTGTAATTATAGACTCTAAACAGCCTTATAGAATCGGCAAGTTTGATGTGGATTTCTTCAGAGTAAATCATTCGATTCCCGACGCCTATGGCCTCGCGATTCGTACTCCGGAAGGTTGCATTGTGCACACCGGTGATTTCAAGTTTGATTTTACTCCTGCCGACGGCGTCCTCTCGGATATTTCGAAAATCGCTTCTCTTGGAAAGCGCGGTGTGAACGCACTTTTTTCAGACAGCACGAATTCCACAAAACCCGGTCATACGATTAGCGAAAAAATTGTTGGCCAAAATTTGGAGTCTTCAATTGCTACCGCGAAAGGGCGAATTATTATAGCCTCATTCTCTTCATTGATTGGGCGAATTCAGCAAATAATTGACTACGCGGAACAGCACGGTAGAAAAATTTTCCTCTCCGGGCGAAGCATGGATGAGAACATGAAAGTTGCGAACAAATTAGGATATTTAAGGATTCCTTCAGATATTATTCAGCCGATTAAAGAGGTTAATAAATTTCCTGATGAAAAGATTTTGATTTTGAGTACCGGTAGTCAGGGTGAGCCAATGTCCGCGCTTTCAAGAATGGCGACCGGGGCTCATACAAACGTGAAAATTTCAAAAGGGGACACGATTGTGGTTTCTTCTTCTCCCATCATTGGGAACGAAAAGGCGACTGCGTTTTTGATAGATCAGTTGGCCCGACGCGGCGCTGAAATCGTGCACAATAAAATCATGGATGTGCACACATCTGGGCACGGCCAACAGGAAGATTTGAAGATGATGATGACTCTGGTTAAGCCAGATCATTTGGTTCCCGTTCACGGAAATTTCTATATGCGCGAATGCCACGCGAAGCTCGGTCCGCTGGTAGGAATTCCCGAGGCAAACGTGCACGTGATTGACGACGGCGATGTTTTGGAACTTCGAAAAGGCCGCCTTGAATTTAAGAAGGAAAATATCAAGGTTAATTATATTGTAGTGGATGGAATGGGTCTGGGCGAACTTGGCTCTCATGTGAGCACGGAGCGCGAGGCGATGTCTCAAAACGGAGTTGTGATGATTGCGATGAAGATGCGGGGTGTTCAGCTAATTGGAAATCCTCAGGTTTCGGTTCGTGGCTTTGTTTATCAAAAAGAGGAGGGTAAGATTGTGAAGGAAATCGAGGCCGAAGCGCGCAGTGCTTACTTAAAACTGCAGAAAAAAGATAAAGGTGCTCGGCAAGCGGACTATGAATCTTTCATTCGCGCGGCGGTTGCAAACTATATTCTGCGAAGACTAGACAGAAGGCCGCTCGTAAGCCCGATTATTGTGAATGTTTAGGCGTCTTTCCTAAGTCTAAAAAGGCGGCGAACTCCAAGGTCTGTGGCGTGATCTCTATTTCTTGTCTCTCTAAGGTCGACGCTGTAGAAGTCATTTCTTGGGGGATATGTAGCGGCGCAAACTCTTTCTAATGAGCCTGGGCTGTTTGCCGGGCCACTTTCAAGCCAAGATCTAGCTGATTGTCCATTCCCCTTGCCGCCGATAAAGGGGGTGCCCGTAAACCTTTCGTATAAAGCTATTTCTGATGACTTTCTGAAGGCTATCGGTTGAAAGGCATATTTGTCTGAGTCGATGTCTCCAAACGGGTTTATTGCTCTGAACATCTCAAATCCTGTTGGGTTGCCTCCCTTGTTCATCACAGCATCTCTTGTGTCAAAGTAGGTCATGTCGGTTAAAATTGGGTCAACTCCTATGTCTGCAACCAGGGGGTTTAGTTGATCATCGATTCCAAATAAAACCCCTCCTTGATTAAGTTCTTTTGATTTATCTAGATTTTTCCTGTTATAAGCCGCTGTCTTACAAAGGACCAAGGTGCATGTACTTGATGTTCCCAGTGCCAGCTATCATGCATAGATTTGTACCTTTGAAGCCTTGAGTCTGGTTCCGGTGTTGAGACATCATCTTGGATGACTTTTAAAACTTTTTGGGCAACCATGACTCTAAGCCTACCGTCAGCAGATGCGTCATTAAAAAGTTCTTCCTGTTCAACCTTTACACCTAAATGGCGGGCCAAACGAACAAGTGCTGGCATTCCTTGCCTATAAAGACTCTGCACAAGATCCTCTTCTCCTATGGTTTTTCCCATAAAATTTTAAATAATTATTTTGGTGGTTTAGGTTAACATACTGTTTTAAGTTATGTCGATGGGAGTACTTTGTTCAAAACCCTGTGCAAATGTTCAAAAGTTGTGGAAAAGGTTTTGCACGGGTTTTTTTGGATGGATGTGGAAAAAGTTTGTCTTAAGCTCGGCGTTTCGCACAAGTGGATGTAGATAAGTATTAAAAGACATTAGTTTATACACAGTGTCTGCACGTTTTAAACAAGTTTTGCACAAAGTCGTGATTTAACAGATTAAAGTTTTGCACACCGTTTTAATGTTTATCTGTAAATATTTGTCTATTTTGAAATAAAATCGGTCAAGAAATAGTAGTTTGTGAAATGAAATAGTGGTGTTTGGCAAGAGAGTACTACAATTACTGTTTATATATTTATATAAATTATATTAGAATCCAAAAGATGAAAGTTAAATGTTCACAAAACGGTTTGGCTCAAGCACTAACAATAGTTAATAGAGCCGTAAGTCCAAATAATACTTTACCGGTATTAAATAATATTCTTTTGAAAAGCGAAAACGGAAAGCTTCTGCTTAGCGCAACAAACTTGGAAATTGCGATTCAAGCTTCAATAGATGCGAACGTTGAGAAAGACGGAAGTCTGACAGTTCCCGCGAAAATTTTCAGTGCATATGTTCCGCTTTTAAGTAATGAAGAGGTTGTTTTAGTTGGCGGAGAAGGAAGTACTTTGGAGATTAAATCTAAAGACGCGAATACAAAAATGAAGGGAATTCCGGCGGAAGAATTTCCGATTTTGCCAAAATTAGAAGGTGGGGAAAAGTTTAATTTACCTGCTGAAACTTTAAGAAAAGCGATTGATCAGGTGGCTTTTGTGGCATCAACAAATATTTCAAGACCGGTTTTAACTGGTACACTTTGGATTTTGAAAGATAAAAAACTTAAGATAGTGGCGACAGACAGTTATAGATTGGCTGAGAAAATAATTGATGTGGAAAACGAGGGGACTTTAACTTTTATTGTTCCTGGGAGAACGGCGCAGGAATTGGCAAAAATTTTAGGATCAACTCAATCTAAAGAAATAAGTTTACATGTAACGAAGAATCAAATTGCATTTGAGGTTGATGGGGTTGCTTTAACATCAAGATTGATCGAAGGAAATTTCCCTGATTATGAGAAAATTTTACCTAAAGAATCTAAGACAAAAGCAAAAGTTGGAGTTGATGAATTTACATCTGCACTGAAAAAAGTTTCAGTAATTGTTAAGGAAAATAATAACAGTATTAAGATTTCTCTAGATTCAGGAAAAATCAGTATGACAACAGAGAAAACCCAAATTGGTGAGGGTGCTTGTGAATTCTCTCTGGAAATGGAGGGTGATAAAGCTGAAGTCGCGCTAAATGTTCAATATTTATTGGACGCTTTGGCGAGAATGGATGACGACAATGTTAATTTTGGCTTGAATGACGCGCTTTCACCTGTTATACTATCGCCTGCAAAACCGAGTGGGTACACTCATATAATAATGCCGCTCAAGGTTTAATAGATTTTTTGAATTTTGCGTGAAGGATTGTAAACATCTTATCTCGCTCTTCCCACACAAACAAAATTTGAGTGTGATAGAGCAATTTAATCAAAACGGCTATTCGTCTGTTTCGGGCGGTGGAAATTTTTCCTCAAAGGCGTTTCTGATTTCTGATTTACTTCGTGAAAACGATGATATTCAGAATGTTTTTTGGATTTCTTCAGATCACTCGCACAAGGAACATATTGCGCGCGCGGGTCAGCTTTGGGGTGATTTGCAGGTTTATGATTTTGAATATGAAGAAAATTTGATGCGTGATAAGAAAATTGAAAGGTCAAACAAGGTTCGCCTGATGGAAATGCTTGCGCTTTTGGATTCAGACAGAAGATGCTTGGTGACTGTTGTTCACAATGATTTGTCGATTTTGTGTCCGGAACAATCTGAAATTGAGAAGTTGATAATGAAAGTTAAGAAGGGCGACACGATGGATCCGGTGCCGTTTTTTGAGGGATTGATTTCCGCTGGTTACGAAGTTTCCGAAGATGCTTTTGTTGCAAAAGGGGATTATTTTAGACATGGCGACGTGCTCACGATTTGGCCAGTTAATAGCGATTTCCCGCTTAGGATCGAAATGAGCTTTGAGGAAATTGAGAAAATTTCGGTTTATGATCAATCTAAAAAAGAGAGTGTTAAGGATTTGGATGAAGTTAAGATTTACCCGATAAACGCGGGCGAATTGAAGACTTCGATTTTGTCTCGTTTTGGAAAAAATTCTCTAGTGATTGATGATGAGGTTGAGTGCCCAAACGAAGAAATGGCGATTTTTGAAAAGGCAATGGAGCACAGATTGCCGGAGTCGAAGTTTATCGAGTTCAGATCTTTTATGGAGGAAACTCCATATCATCATCATTTGCATTATCTTTCGGTTTTGCGATACCACAATCCTTTGGATTTTGTGGCCGACATGCGGGAAAAATTGCAGATTGGCTGGAGAGTATTTCTTTTCACAAAACATCCGCAGGAGTATCGCGGACTTTTTGCCGAGAAAAATATTAATTTTGTGGAGTGGGAGAAAGACAAAGCCATTCCCGATGACGTTGTTGTCCTGTTTGGAATCGAAAAAGATGATGTTTTCCCCGAGGCTTTTCAAAATCCCGGCCTAAAAGTTCAGGTTATTTCAGACAGAGATATTTCGGGAGTAACTGAATCAGAAAAGCGCGCGCCGCAAAAACAGCAGGCTTACATGGACTTTTTAACAGGCTTGAAAGTGAATGATTTCGTCGTTCATTCAAATCACGGTATCGGTCAATTTTTGGGACTGGATAAAAAAACGGTTTACGAAGTCACTCGTGAGTATTTGAAAATTGGATATGCCGAAAACGATAGACTTTTTGTGCCGATCGATCAGGCCGATAAAGTTTCAAAATATATTGGAGCTGGAGATCGCGCGCCGAAATTAACACGGTTGGGAAGCGCGGAATGGGACACAATTACGAGCCGAGTTCGCAAGGAAACGGAGAAAATCGCGAAGGAACTTTTGGAACTTTATGCGGAAAGATTGCAGGCTCGCGGAACCGCATTCTCACCTGATAATAACGCGATGGTGGAATTCGAAAAGAAATTCCAATATGAAGTTACACCGGGTCAGCACCGCGCGATTTTGGACGTGAAGCGAGACATGGAAAATAAAAAACCGATGGACAGACTCGTGTGCGGAGACGTTGGATTTGGAAAAACCGAAGTCGCACTGAGGGCGGCTTTTAAAGCTGTTCAAGACGGCAAACAAGTGGCGGTTTTGGCGCCGATCACGATTCTTGTCGATCAACATTACAAATCTTTTTTGAAGAGAATGGAGGGAACGAACGTGAGAATCGAAATGCTTTCAAGGTTCCGTTCCCCCGCTGAATTGAAAAAAACAATTAAGGCGCTCGAAAAAGGCGAGGTTGATATTGTGATTGGAACGCATCGACTTTTGCAGGAAGATATTAAGTTTAAAGACCTGGGACTTTTGATTATTGACGAGGAGCAGAGATTCGGCGTGAAACAGAAAGAAAGATTAAAATCACTGAGAACCGAAGTAGACATTTTGACTTTGACCGCGACCCCGATTCCGCGAACTTTAAATATTAGTTTGCACGGACTTCGCGATATTACAACAATCACAACTCCTCCGCCGGGAAGATTGCCAATCGTCACGGAAGTGCGAAGATTTTCAATGGCGCTAATAAAAACCGTTGTTGAAAAAGAATTGGATCGTGGCGGGCAAATTTATTTTTTGCACAATCGAGTTCAAACCATCGACGATATGGCCGCGAAATTGAGGACTTTAATTCCGAGAGCGAGAATTGTTGTGACTCACGGAAAGTTGAATCCGGACGATCTTGAAAAAAGAATTTTGGAATTTAAGGAGGGGAAATATGACGTGCTCGTGAGCTCGACAATTATTGAAAATGGAATCGATTTGCCGAACGCGAATACTTTGATTGTGAACCAGGCCGAGAAATTCGGACTCGCGCAACTTTATCAATTGAGAGGTCGTGTGGGGCGTTCAAAAACTCAAGCCTACGCCTACTTCCTATATCACATGGAACGTCTTCCTCTGGACGCGAAAAAGAGGCTCCGCGCCATTGTTGAGGCCAGTGAGCTGGGAGCAGGATTTCAAATTGCAATGAAGGACTTGGAGATTCGCGGCGCCGGAGATATTCTGGGCGCGAACCAGTCCGGGGCGATAAACATCGTGGGAGTAAGTCACTTTGTGCGAATGCTAAATCAGGCGGTTGAAGATTTGAAGGCGGGTAGAAAAGTTGAAAAAGACGAGGGAACTAAGGATGTGACTATTGAAATTCCATTGCCGGCTTACATTCCTGACGAATACATTTTAAGTAGCAAAGAAAAGATTTCAGTTTACCAAAGGTTGGCAGCAGCTGACACGGAAGTTTATCTAACCGAATTGAAGAGCGAACTCATTGATGATTACGGAAAAATGCCCGAAGAAGTCGCCAATTTATTCAGAGTTTTGGAAACAAAAATGTACGCGAAACACGCGGGAATTATTAACGTGAAAGCGGAAAACGTTCACTCGCAAAAAGATCGCCAGATTGTTTTGCACATGTCTTCAAAGGTGCGACCGGAGAATATAATGTCACTTCTGGAATACAACAATAAATGGATAATTTCAGGATCAAAATTAAAAATTAGTTTTGAAGATCTTGGGCTTAACTGGGTTGAAGAATTGAAAAAATGTCTAATCGCGCTCGGGAAAAAAATGAAAGACATGCCAGGCTCGGTTGCGGAATAAATTTTTTTGAGTTAGTCTGAAACTGTGAATTTAAGCCAAAAACAATGATTCTATTTTTGATAATAAGTCAGGCGGTTTCGATTTTATTTTTGATTGTCTCAGTGAGGCGGCTTTATGCCTATGTAAAAGACTATAAATTTGACGAATCGGAATACCACCACCTTTTTGGGATTCTTGAGATGAATCATCTCGTTTTATTTTACTTTTTCGTTGTCGGGATTTCTTTTTTTGTCACGGCTTACTCAATCCTTATTGTATGAATAAAAGTTTTAAAGGTCAGCTCGAAGATGAAGTAGTGATTTTCTTTTTTAGAAGGCACTGGTCAAAAGTTTTGGGCAACTTTTTTGTGATCTTTTTAGTGCTGGCATTCTTCGGTCTCGTTATACTTTTTGATTTTCATATTATTGTCATTGGCGAGCAAGATCTTAGTAACTACAAATGGTTAATGCTTTCATTTTTGACACTCATGGTTTGGCTTTTGCACTTTCAATTCAGCAGAATTTTTTATTACTATTTGCACACCGTCGTCTTCACAAATTTAAGGCTGGTTATTGTTGATAAATCCATTTTCTTTCGCGACTCGCGAGAATCAATAGACGTTTCTAAAATTCAAGAAGTTATCAAAAAACAAAACGGACTGCTTCCCACAATTCTCAATTATGGATTTCTTGAAGTGACTCTATCCGGCTCAGAGACGCCGGTTGTTATTGATTTGGTACCAACTCCAGATCACTATTTCAAGCGAATGGTAAAAGCCAAACAAGATATGGAAGACAATGCGGCTGTGGCAATTGCCAAACAGGTGTGATACAATTCCCCGGCTCTTTGAAAATGTGGGGATGTACAGGCTTCGACAGAAAGATCAGAAGTCGTTTATCAGCTTTCAGGTGTTTGCTCGGTCGCACCTCAACCCGTTCCGAGCGAGTCTAAATGCTAACTCTGAAGCAAATAATGTTGCAAAGTATCTTGCAAGCAAACTACCTAAGGGTAGAACGCTAGCTATGGCTGCGTAACATTTTCCGTCGTCATTAGTACGACGGGGTTCTCTTAAGCAAGGCTTCGTAGCTTTTGAGGGCCTAATTACGAGGCTCAGGTGACCGGCTGTTTATTTGGCGGCCACGAACCGAAACTTTGCTAAATACGCAATGAAAGCTCTTTGTTCTTTTCATATTTTCATTGCGTAATTGAAAAGAACTACGAAAGTAGACGGTAGACCTCTTCCTTTTTGGACGCGGGTTCGATTCCCGCCATCTCCACCAAACCATGTATTGCTTATTTGTCAATAAGCGACTATAATTAACTTGTAGTTTAGAAACTTACAGATTTGAATCATGGCAAGAAAATCACCAACAGGTGCAAGAGAATCCGTTTCCGAAGGGCTTACTTTAAGACGGTTGACCTCTGATGACGCGGAGCAATACAACAGGCTCAGGCTTCATGCTTTTCAGAGTAATCCGAAAAGTTTTGCGCGAAGTTATGAAGAGGAAGTTAAAGTTCCTTTAGATGAAGTTGCAAAACGTCTGGATTCAGGCGTTTATTTTGGTGTTTTTGACGGAGATAAATTGGTTGGGAGCGTGTCTTTATGCAAGGAGGAGTTGGACAAAATGAGTCATAAAGCAGACGCCCGTGAAATGTATGTGGACGATAGAGAAAGAGGCAAGGGGATTGGTAAGAAACTTTTGACAGCTCTTTTTGAGGAAGCCGAACAGCAGGGGGTACAAGAGCTCCAACTTGCCGTATGGGCTGAAAATGCGCCCGCGGTTAAATTGTATAAATCTATGGGTTTTGTTGTTTGGGGAACGGAAAAGAACGCCTTGAGACTTGCGGACGGAACTACTTTAGATGAATTTCACATGTCACGACGGATGGGGGAAGATAAATCTTCTTCCTCTGAGCTTGGGGATGAGGTTAATGTGGTGGGCGAAAAACTGAAAGGCGTGACAGCCGGCACTGAATCCGGTCTCAGAAAGCGTGAACTTGATGCATTTGGAGAACGAGAAAATTACTTTGAGTCACAAATGTTGGACGCGATTGTCTGCGTTGAAGAAATGACTTCCGAAAGCCCGCGTTTTGCTGAAGTTTGGAAAGAAAAGTGGGACTGGGCTTGCGTTCATGATCGTTATGAGGGGCCAAGAACCGGGTATGTTGACCGTATGCTTACAGAGACGACGAATTACTTAAAGTCACTTTTGAATGGAAGTACATTTTCTTACATGGGCACGAGAAGCCATGCTCAAATGTATCTGGAAGAAGCCGCTAGAGGTGGGAGCAGGGCTTACCTATTAGGTGATTTTGCTAGGCATGTGAGAGAAGCTTTGGATGTAAAAATTTTTCAACTTGCCGCTCGCCATATTGCGGCTGAAAGAAATAAAAGATTGGCACAAGCTTTTGGACTTCAATCTGTTCATGAAATTATTCCCGCTCACAGATTTCAGTATCCCAGTTACGATTTTGTCACTCCCGAACAGATGGCGGCTTACATAAAAGGAGATCGTACAGAGTTTGTTTTTGGCATTGGAGAATGGAAGCACTCAGCTTTAGCGAACGGACACGTGCCTGTTTTTAAAAGAGGGGAACAAAGGGCCTAGGTTTTTGTTAGTGAGTCTCTTCACTCAAATAACTCATAACTCTCCAAAACCCCATCCATAATGAAATCTTCAAGTGGAGAAGCATCGTTTTCGAGCTGGGCCCGTCTGAGGTAAGTATAATAAAGTCGCCTCTTCTCTTCTTTGATGAGAACAGGAGCAAAGCCGGACTTCAGAAGTAAAGCTTGAAGTAGTAAGCGTCCAATTCTGCCATTCCCATCTGAGAAAGGATGGATTTTTTCAAATTCGGCATGAATAAGGGAGCAGTGATGAAAAATGCTTTTTGGACTTTTACACGGAAGTTTTTTTTCAAATTCCTTCATCAAATCGGAAATTTTTAGGTGGTTTGCGGTTGGCACATGAGATCCGACAATTCGGACGGCGTGATTTCGATAAACTCCGGCGTCATGACGAATTCCGTTCATTAAAATACCGTGAACTTTCAATATCCATTTTTCATTTAAAGGTTCGTTTTGAAGATGATTCCAGAGATATAGAAGAGCAGTTTGGTGATTTTTTACTTCAAGTTGTTCAATAAAAGTTTTACTCGGTAAAGAATTTTTGCCAAAAAGAAGATCAGCGGTTTCGTCTTCTGTTAAAGTATTTCCCTCCATTTTATTTGAGTGATATGTCAGAGAAAGCATAAATTCATCCGCAAGATCTGGACGTTTCAAAATAGTTTTCAATAGTTGAGGAAAGGGTTTCCACTTTGAGAGCAAAATCTCACGTTTTTTGATCAGTGCTTGTGGATCGATTCCCGTTTCACCGGTGTATTTATTGTAAAGAGAAGAGACTTTTTCTTGAGCTTTTGATCGGGGAGTAGAGCGTTCATTTATCCAACTATTGAGAGTAGGGAAAGAAACTCCAAGAAGATGAGCCAGCTTTTCTTGAGTTAAGCCAGATTGTTTTAAGATTACCGAAAGTTGATACTTTATAGTCATAGCTTAATTTTAGCAAACTTTATAAAGTTTGTAAATAATATGGATATTTTATAAAGTTTTAACAACGCTTTACATTTGCGGACATCCGCACATTTCGTAAATTTCTTCACCACAAAATTCCAGAATTTTTTTAGGATCGCCTTTGTATTCTCCATTTTTTAGAGCTCCCGCAAAAAAGTAGGCACAGATTTCTTCTTTTCCTGAATTAACAAAAGACTGCCCCAGTCTGGCCAAGCCGCTCGAGCTTATTCCAACCAATATTTCTCTCGCTAAAGTCAACTTTTCGCCCGCCAGTTTGATTCCAAGTTCCATTGGAACCTCCAGCATTGTCCCCAACATTAAATCTTTCACCCAAGGTTTTGTTCTCATGGCTTCGGCAAGACTTTCTTGCCCGGTCGCAACGCGAGCGCCTTTAAATGCAACTTCTCCAACGACTTGTCCGACCATGAGTTCACCGGTATAGGCGACTGTCCTGCCCAACAAACCGGCGTATCTTGCGCCCAGCAATGCCTCGGCATATTTTGCCATTCGTTCCGCACGCAAGAGGGCTACGGCTTCAGCCGAAAGGTTGATGGCTTTCAGCGCAATTATCTCCGGTACAAGCACAGTTGCCACCAATGTCGCCACTTGAACCAGCGCTTCTTTGCTCATTGTGGAGCCCAAATCGGAAATGTTTAGCCACTCATTTTTGTAATCGCCCATGTCGTTGACTTGATCCCACACTAATTTTTGATCGGGAGATA
>CAYTWD010000006.1:4159-28286 GCA_964441065.1 uncultured Candidatus Peribacteria bacterium | reverse complement strand
ACTCACATCCATTTTTTTAAGCAGAATAAGCGGTCGCCAAAATGACATCGTTTGATCTGCCGCGGCTTTGGCGGCATCGTCCAGCATCGCACGTGCTTTTTCGGGAGTTTCAGTTTGCTTAGATAGGCTGTTAAATTGAGCATAGAGTTCAAGCTGAGCATGATGATAAGCCTCGTTCCAGCGGCTAGAGATTTCATTACCGGCCAATTTTTCCGCGGATGCACTTTCTTTTGGGAAGGCGCCGAGCGCAATTTCTTGAGCCTCTTTGTAAGAACCCATTTCTCGCAGATTGCTTATTGCCGAAGCGCGTAATTTATTTAGATCCGCGGGAAGTGTGGACGCTTACGAGGAACAAGGAGCTTAATTTCGAAGCCCCAAGACTTTTCCCTAAAGTGTTTAATTTGGAAAGTAGAGAATTCCCAATTTCTCCCAAACTTAAGCCCGGATTTTGAATTATTTTTTTTGTGTCTGAAGCTAATTCTGAAAGCAGAGCTTCAGCGGTGGATAAAGCCCCCGGATTCTCGGATGCTTTGGATTTGCACCCGCAAACGACTGTGTAAATTATCTTCATTGTTTCTACGCGGAATTTTTGTTCCTCATTTAACTCAGGAAGCTGAAGATGATCTCGCATGAATTCTTTCAGGTCTTCAGGGGAAAGCCCCGATAGTTTTTTGACAAATTTCTCTACTTGCTCTGCGTCGTAGAGGAGAGCCTCCAAATCTTCTTGCAATGCCATAGCCGCCGGAGCATTATATTTTTTGATGACATCAATTGTTCTTTGCACGATTTTTTTTGCCGCGGCTTTAGTTGCTTCGCCGGGAGAATCCAGAGCTTGATCAACAAGTGTTAGAAAGCCTTTCCATTCACTTTGTATTTTTTCCAGGGATTCGGAGCTCAGTTCTTTCGCCCTCGTTTCCAGTTTTTCAATGATGGGAGAAAGAGACTCAGGCATTTTTAAGTTGGTTTTCTAGATCGAATAGTTCTTCGCCCTCGACTTTTTTTGAATCCACTTCCTTTGCTTTTCTAAGTTCGCCACAACCCTCAGTTATAACTTTTTTGAGTTCATTTTTCCCTTCGGGAGTAGAGAGTAAGGACTCTGCATCACTGTAGATTTTTCTCAGAATTTTTCGCATGGCGGTTCGTGCATAATGTGATCTGTTAATTATACCATAAAAAGCTTCTTTTCTCAAGCGCGGCGTTGTTAAGGCAAAGACCCTTTTTCACGGCGAAGTTTATGCTAAACTCTCAACATGGACTCCGCCAAAATTGCCAAAAATGCCGGCCTTAGATATTCGAGCGATAGGGAACTCGGGCTTAATTTGAAAAAAGTAAAGGCGAAGGATTTGGCGAGGGTGAAGTCATTAAGAATTCCGCCGGCGTGGAAAAAGTTTGGATTTGTAAAGACGAGAAAGGTCATATTCAGGCGACGGGGGCGGATTCGAGAGGAAGAAAACAATATATCTATCATCCAAAGTGGAGAGAAGTTCGCGAAAAAACGAAGTTTCACAAACTGCTGACTTTGGCGGAAGTTTTGCCAAAAATAAGAAGGAAAATCGGAAAAGATGTAAGTAAGAAAGGAGTTGATAGGTCGAGGGTTGTTGCGACAATAATTGAACTGGCCGAGAAAACTTTGATTAGAATCGGGAATGAAGAATACGCGCAAGAAAATCATTCTTACGGATTAACGACCATCCGCGACAAGCACGTGAAAGTTAAGGGTTCTGAAATCCACTTCCACTTCAAAGGCAAAAGCGGAGTTTTACATGATGTCGATTTGTTTGATCAGCGTTTGGCAAAAGTTGTTTTGTCTTGTGAAGAAATTCATGGCCAAGAACTTTTTTGTTTTCGTGATTCGGAAGGAAGAATCCACGATGTGAACTCCGAAGATGTTAATGAATATTTGAAAGAGGCTAGCGGAGAAGAAATCAGCGTGAAAGATTTTAGAACTTGGTATGGAACAGTGAAGGCATTTTCTTTTTTAGTGAATTGCGAGCCGTGCGAGAGCAAAACGGAACGCAAAAAGAACATTGTAAAAACTGTTGAAGCCGTTTCCGCACATTTGCGAAACACAAAAGCGGTTTGTAGAAAATCTTACATCGATCCGGATGTGATTGAGTGCTATTTATCAGGTGAAGAAATGACTTTCCCTTGCAGATGCGGCTCAAAATTTAAAGAACTGCATGTTGATGAACATGAGCTCGTTCATTTTTTGAAGAGGAAAAATTAAAAATTTCTTTCAACTCTTACCGGCCGTGAAAGAAGCCCGTCAATCGCACGTTTGATTCTATCAAAAACTACACTTTGATTTTCCCAAACCACCCTGCAATAAAGATCATAAGACTGTCCTGTTTCCGGAAGATTATTTTCCGCTAACCATTTTGGGAAGTCAGGTTTTCTCAGCACCATAAGTTATTTTAAGACGTGATTATAACAATAAAAAATCCGCTGTCAATTATTTACTCGACTTTAAAAGGAGCCTGCTGTATAAGTTCCGCATGTCTTACTCTGAAACAATCCTCAGCTTTGATTCCGTGACATTTGAGCACGAACACGACAAGCCAATTTTGGACGCCGTGGATTTTTCCGTTCGGGAAGGTACGAAGATCACTTTTATGGGTCAGAACGGAGCCGGTAAAAGTACGATTTTCAAACTTATAACGAAGCATTTGAAGCCGAATTCGGGCGCGGTAAACACGATGCCGAAAATCACAATCGCGACTTCGCATCAAGTAATGCCGCATGACGACAAGGATTTGACCGTAGAAGCTTTTTTCCAAAAACGATTTAAAGAGAAAAAATACGACATCAGTAGACACATTGATGAAGTTTTGGAAGTTGTGAATTTGAAGGCTCCGCACGATAGAATAATAAAATCTTTTTCCGGCGGTCAGCAGGCGAGATTACTTTTGGCTTCCGCGCTAATTCAAAATCCCGATCTTTTGCTTTTGGATGAGCCAACAAATAATCTTGATAAGGCCGGAATTGAACATCTTACTAATTTTCTGATTGATTATCCAAAAACTTGCATTGTAATTTCGCACGACGCGGATTTTTTGAATGCTTTTACTCAAGGCGTTTTGTATCTCGATGTTTTCACTCATAAAGTTGAGCAATACGTGGGAAATTATTACGACGCGGTGGACGCGATTGAAGCTCGTCGAGAAAGAGAAAATATGAAAAATGCCCAGCTTGCGAAGGGAATTCAAAAAAATAAAGACAAGTCGAATGAGTTTGCTCACAAAGGAGGAAAGCTTCGTTTGGTCGCGAAAAAAATGAGAGAGGCTGCGGAAGAAATGGAAAGTAATATGGTGGAAGTTAGGCGCGAAGATAAAACGATTCGCGAGTTTATAATTCCGGCGCAAGAAGATACTTCAGGAGAAATTTTGAAATTAACTTCGGTTTCGGTAATTCGGAACCATGAGAAGTCGACAAAAAAAGTGGACATTTCACTGCGAAAAAAAGAACATCTTTTGTTGACCGGTCCAAATGGAATTGGGAAGAGCACTTTGTTGGAAGCTTTGGCTAGCGGGAAGGCGGAGGGAGCGATGATTGGGCACGGAGTTCGAGTTGGTTATTATCGACAAGATTTTTCAACTTTGAATTTTGAACACACCGTTCATCAGTCTTTTGAAGAGGCTCTCAAATCTGTTGGAAGAACTGCTTTGGAGGAAAGAATTAGATCTGTCGCGGCGGGATTTTTGATAACAAAAGAACATATTTACGCTAAAATCGGGACTCTTTCGGAAGGACAAAAAGGCTTGGTTTCTTTCGCACGATTGGTTTTGCAAGAACCCGGACTTTTGATTTTAGACGAACCCACAAATCACATAAATTTCAGACATTTACCGGTAATCGCGAAGGCGCTTCATGATTATCAAGGCGCGATGATTTTGGTTTCACACGTTCCCGAGTTCGTTCACCAGATTAGAATTGACTACACTTTGGATTTGGAGAAGTAGAGCGTAGAATTTGGGCATGAATTTCCCGGTCGAACTAAATCCACATTATTTGGAAAAGGCGGCGAGACTGAAAGTCGAGCCGCAGGATATTGTCGAGCAATTTGTGCGCGGTGGTGGAGCCGGTGGTCAGAAAATAAATAAAACTTCGAGCGCGGTTTCACTCAAACATTTGCCAAGTGGAACAGAGGTGAAATGTCAGAGTCACCGAGAGCAAAGTAGAAATAGAACTTCCGCGTATAAATTACTGATAGATAAAATTGAAGACAAAGTTTTGGGGGCAAAATCGGAAAGAGCGATTCGTCTTTTCAAATTACGAAAACAGAAAAAACGTAGATCAAAAAAGGCGAAAGAAAAAATGATTGAATCAAAAAGAGCCAGGTCGATTTTGAAGCTAAATAGAAGTGGTCGTGTCGATTTTTGAGCCGCTCCTCGTTGAGATGATAAATTGTGCGGTTGGAGTATAATGAGGATGTGAAATTTCATAGACTTATCGGGATCAGTATAGTTTGCGTTAACGTCTTGTCTGTTTTAAGCGTATTTGCTTTTACCGATACATCTGACTCGATTCACGAAACTGCCATCAACTCACTTTACAATCAAGGCATCGTTCAGGGCTATTCAGACGGAACTTTTCAAGCCGATCGTCAAATAAATAGAGCCGAATTTTTAAAGATTTTAGTGGAAGCGGAATACCCTGATCAGGCCGAAGGAATACATTGTTTTTCGGATGTCCAGTCGGACTGGTATTCCAAATATGTGTGTTTTGCCAAGGAGCTCTCTATTGTGGAAGGTTACGGAGATAATACTTTTAAGCCCGGGAATACAATTAACTTGGTTGAGGCGCTGAAAATTTTGTTTGAAACTTATAAGATAAACACATGCAAAAGTTGCTATTCGTTATGGTATGAAGCATATTTAGAAGAAGCAATAAATCTAAACTGGTTGAATAATCTTTCGCAAGTTCCTTCTCATGAAATGACTCGAGGCGAAGCGGCTCAGTTGATTTATAACGTTACGATAGACAAGGAAGATACATGTCAAACAAAGCTCTTTGGTTTTTGGGGTTTGAACGGTAGTTTTGCCGATACTGTAGACGAGACGACTGGCAATCTTCAGGATCTGGCAAATGGCACGGGGATGAACGCTTTTGTTGTGGCGACAAGCCCAAGCTATGCCATAAATAAACAACTGCCTTCGGCGGCGGCGGCCGGCTTGACCGCCATGTTTCGTATGTCCGGAGGCAACTCTCAATTAGTCGACGCTAGTGGAAATTTTGATATTGGAAATTGGGAGAGTTTGGTGAGCAGTTGGGCTTCTTCAGACCTTGAATCTCAATTGCAGCCTTATTTAGGCGGTGAACTCAAGTGGCATATGCTCCTTGATGATATCGATACATTTGATGACGACTTTGGTGGTCAAAACCCAACAGCCAATGAGCTGGCGAATATGGCCGAATATAGTAAAAGTCTTTTTCCGGCTATAAAAACATTCATTAGACAAGATGCGGATCAGTTGCCCAGCGGAAGCTATACATTTTTAGATGCTGTGCTTAATCAATATACCGCAAGAAAGGGCGCATTAAATGAGTATATTTCAAGCAATTTGAGCGCGGCCTCAGCAATAGGAGTGGATTCTATTTGGGGTCTTAATATTGTGGACGGTGGAGACGGTTCAAGCGGACAACCCGGACTGGCGACGGGTAAATACTTAATGAGTCCGGATGAAATACGAAGTTATGGCGAATCACTTCTAAATGCCACGGGATCTCTGGGTTTGCTTATGTGGAAATATGATGACGAGGAAACTCTGTCCGATGGGAAAACCATTGCTGACCACTTTAGTTCCGCCTCGTACCAATCAGCGTTTGCAGACCTTGCCGTGACCGCGAATTGTGAGTAATAGATTTGCAAAGTTGATTAAAAATTTTACTAGTATGCTTGCCCAAATTCTATTTTCAGGTTATTCTTAGTAAAGAAATTTTTGCAAAATCTTATGAAAATCGCATTAATTTGTGGAGGTCCGTCACTTGAAAGAGGGATTTCACTTAATTCAGCAAGAAGTGTTGCCGATCATTTGGAAGATGAAAATGTTGAAATTGTGCCGATTTATTTCGATTATAAAAAAAGAGCCTACGCAATTTCACGAACGCAACTTTACTCAAACACACCGTCTGATTTTGACTTCAAATTAAAAAGCATGGCCAAGTTTTTAAGTAAAACAGCTTTGAAAAATTTGTTAAAAAGTGTGGATTTGGCTTTCCCGGTTATGCACGGAACATTTGGGGAAGATGGCGGAATCCAGAGAATTTTAGAGAAATATAAGGTTCCTTATGTTGGTTCGGGAGTTGAAGCGTGCAAAAAATGTTTTGATAAATTTGACGCTAATGAATTTATAAAATCACAAGGATTTTTTGCTTTGCCTTCGGCGGTTTTAAAAATCTATCACGACGACCACAAAAAAATTATCAGTGAATTTTTTAAGAAAAATAATGTCAAAAGAGCAGTCGTTAAACCTGCAACGGGTGGTTCCAGCATTGGCGTGTATTCTGTTTCGACAGTTGAGGATGCTTTGGAAAAAGTAAAACTTCTGTTTTCCAAAAGAATTGATACGAGAGTTGTGATTGAACCATTTTGTGAAGGAATTGAATTCACGGTGATTATTCTGCAAAATCGTTTTGGAATGCCTGTAGCGATTTTGCCAACCGAAATCGAGACCGATTACGAAGACCACCAAATTTTCGATTTTAGGAAAAAATATCTTCCCACGAGACAAGTGAAATATCATTGTCCTCCACGTTTTGATAATGAAACAATTGAGCGAATTCAAGTTCAGGCCGAGCAACTTTTTAAGGTTTTGGGAATGCGTGACTTCGCGCGTTTTGACGGTTGGCTTTTGCCTGACGGGAAAATTTGGTTTTCTGATTTCAATCCTATTAGCGGAATGGAACAGAACTCCTTTTTATTTCAACAAGCCGCTCGTATTGGCTTGGGTCATAGAGATTTATTGAGACATGTCGTGGGGAATGCTTGCGCGAGGAGTGGACTGAAGTTTTCGATCTCAAAAAAAAGTGATAAAAAACGAGAAAAAATTAAAGTTTTATTTGGGGGCGCAACTTCTGAAAGGCAAGTATCTTTGATGAGCGGAACCAATGTTTGGTTAAAGCTCAGTAGAAGTAAAAAATATGAACCGGAACCTTACCTTTTGGATTTGAATGGAGATGTTTGGAAACTTCCATACGCGCTAACTTTGAATCATACAGTTGAAGAAATAATGGCAAATTGTGAAAATGCGGACAAAGATGAAAAACGGCTTCATTTTTTGAAGGAAAAAGTGTCTTTGCGGCTGGCGACTCTTCAGGCCGAGCCGTTTTTTGTCCCGAAAAAAATTACGCTGAGGGAATTTATTAAAGGCTCTGAATTTATTTTTCTCGGCTTACACGGCGGTGATGGAGAAAATGGAGTTATACAAAAAATGCTTGAAGACGAGGAAGTCAAATTTAATGGAAGCGGATCTGTCGCGTCCAGTATTTGCATGGACAAATTTTTGACCGGAGAAATGCTTAGGGGAATGGAAGATGAAGGAATTTTTGTTGCGCCAAAAAAGCTTCTAAGAATTTCCGAAATAAAAAATCCCCAAAAAATGTGGAGAGAAATTACGCGAGAACTAGGAAGTAAAACTTTGATTGTGAAACCTCACGGAGACGGCTGTTCTTCCGGTATAGTGAGACTTTTTTCAGCGTTAGATTTGGAAAAATATTTGGATTTTGCAAAAAATCACATCGCGCAAATTCCTCGAGGAACTTTCAAAAATCAAAATGGGATTGTGGAAATGCCATTACAAAAAATGGACAAACTTTTGTTTGAAAAATTTGTTGAAACCGATTTAATTAGAGCGGTTGGTAATAAGCTAAAGCACAGCAAAAAAAACGGTTTTATTGAAGTTACCGTTGGTATTTTGGGTAAGCGTGCTTTGAGTCCCAGTATGACTGTTGCGGAGAGTTCAATTTTGAGCGTGGAGGAGAAATTTCAGGGCGGAACGGGAATAAATATTACGCCACCCTCTGAAGAAATTGTGAAACCTGCTGCACTTGCACGAGCAAAAAAAAGTATAGAAAAAGTAGCGAAAAAACTTGGCATTTCGGGTTACGCTAGAATTGACGCTTTTTTGAATATTAAAAACGGCGATGTAATTATTATTGAAGTTAATACTTTGCCGGCCTTAACTCCGTCCACAGTTTTGTATCACCAAGGACTTGCTGAAAACCCGCCCATATTCCCACTTCAATTACTGGAGAACTTAGTTTCAAAGTAGAGAAGCAGCTCGTCCACCTCAGTAGATTGTTGTTCTCTTTCAGTCCATTTGCTGCGATCGTTTTTCCACAAATCTTCGTATGTTCTTTTTAAGAAATTTACTTCAGCTTGTGCGCTGGCCAAATAGGCTTTTTCATTTTTTCCACGTATTGGGTCTGTTGAAATCCGGTCATACTTTTTCTTGGTATCTTTTAGAAGTGCTTGTATATAATTAAGTTTTTGTTGAGGAGCCATTTTCATAATTTCAGCGTTACCCTGAGCCGTACTCATAGAAATGTGAGTTTTAAGGCTAAAGTTTTCGGGCTTTTCATCCGCCATATATTTTGCACATGCATTTAAGCCATCCACTACGCTTTCGGGATTCTCGATAAATCTAAAATTATTCTCATCGTCTTGCACCCCTGATACATAATCCGTATTTCTTGTTGTATTAAATCTAAGTTTTGAGCTGTCTTTGTAGTTGATTGCGCCTTTTCTGGGGGAAATTTCTATAACGTATGTTTCACCCGTAAGATTATTTGAAATCTCCACTCGCTTAGAACCTTTTGGTCTATCTAAACCGATTATATATTTACTTGAGGTGTCTTCAATTTTTAACATTGGATATTTCTCCTCGATCGCTTTAAAGCTCGATTTTATCGAAGTCCAGTCTTGTTCAAAATCTGAAACTTTTTCCGCTTCCTTTTCAGCCGCTTTAATAGGTTCAGGTTTTCCTAACTTTGGTTCCATAGGTTTCCCATCGAGAGATCTCCACGTGCCTTTTATCAACTTCCCGGTTTCTTCGTCAAAAGTACCTGCCGCCACACGATCTTTAAGTTGCATTGTTCCTTCCACTAAGGTTCCATTTTTAAATTTACCGATAAATTCAGTTCCATTTTCATCTTTAAATCTGCCAAGCCCACTGTAGTTATTATCAATGTCTTTTTGAGTCAATATCGTATCTATTGATGACTCTGCTTCGATTTTTACTTGGGTGGGCGCGGCTTCAGTTTTATCTGATGGAAATAGTAAAGATGACGCTTTTCGTCCGTTAGGGTATTCAACTGTAACCAATCCATCTTTTAAAGTTACCGTGCTCCCCATTGGCAATACGTTTACATCCATACCTTGTTTTTCAAATTCAAAAAAAACGTTCGCGTAAGCAAGTAATCTGGAGTCGGGGAATGCATTGAAAGTATGGTTTAAGAGCGGAGAGCGTTGTGGTTTTGACAAGGCTTCCAAAAGACCACTCTTTTTATCAGTTTCATCAATTGTGAAAGGTTTTCCTTCCAAGGCGCTATATGATTCCAAACTCGCGTGGTTTCCAAAAACTTCTCTATGCAATCTTTCGGCTTCGTCTTTGGCTGCGTATTTTACTCGCGCTTTCTCGGCCAAAAGTCTGGCCTCGGCGCTGGATTGGAGTTCTCCGTTTTTCCCCTTTTCAATCCAATTTTTGATTTTGGAACTTTCTACTTTTAGATCATCTGACGGCATTTTTTTTGTTTTAAATTCTCAATATTATATCACAAAATGCTTTAAAGCGCAAAGGCGACTAAAACGAAAAACTGGAATGCCGTCACTATGGTGAAAAAGCTTGTTTGAAGGGACAGAAAGAGCCCGAGCAGAGCGAGGGCGTATAGCGGATTTTTTTTGCGTAAAGTTAGGAATGAAGAAAGAAAGAGCGCGAGCAGCGCGAGCGCCGAAGGAATTCCCCCGGAAAGTGCCATGTCAAGAAAAGGCTGATGAACTCTGTCGGGGACAAGAGTAAAAACGGGCGAGTCAATAACGGTTTGAATGTGTTCATACCCAACTCCAAAAGGATGAGCAATTATTTCCCTTAGGGCTGCCGAGTAGAGTTCAAAGCGAGTCCCAATGGAGACTTGACTAAGGATTCTATCCCAACCAAAAAATGTGAAAGCCGCTCCCGCAAAAAATGTTGCAAACAGTGTTTTCCACCCCTTTTTTTGAACCAAAAAAATGAGCAAAATTATTAATAATGCCAGCCAGGAGGATCTATTCCCGGTTTCAAATAAAACATAGATTTGCAAAACTAAGGCGATCCAATTAGAAATATTTTTCTTTTCGAATTTTGCAATGGTGAAAAAAATTGTGGGGACTAAAAAAGCGCCTAAAATATTTGGATTTCCTGTTGTCCCACCCATCCGTCCTTCGAACAAAGATTCGTTCAGAAAACCGCTAATTATAATTGCCGTTGCCGATGTAATCGCACCTGAAAGTATGAAGAATTTATCGAGTTTTATCTTTGGTAATTTTGCCGCAATTACTATACAAGATATGATTGCCGCAAAACCAAAATGCCTGTCCCAGGATCCCCAAAAGGCAAGGTAATTGTCTTTTGCAAGCATTGTCGTAATTCCTCCAAAAACAATCAAAATTAGAAGCGAATATTTTGTGATTTTATTACCGACTCTGAATTTACTTGGTAAAAACCATAAAAATAAGGCCAAAAAAACTATAAAAGCTAACTTTATGGATTCAACCGCACCCGTTATTGGGTTGAAAATTAAAGGTAATAAAATAAAAACGCATAGGAATATAAACTCATCGATTTTAAATTTTAGTTTCATTTGATAGAATGGCGCGGCTATGGAAAAACTTTACAGTTACAATTTACCTGAAAATTTGATCGCGAAAAAGCCCGCAAATCCGCGCGATTCTTCGCGACTTCTAATATGTGACCTTAAAAATGATAAAATTTTTACCGACACATTTAGAAATATCACAAAGTATCTTCCAAAAAATTCAGCTTTGGTAATGAATCAAAGTAAAGTTTTGCCGGTTAGATTGGAATGTTATCAGGTGGCAAAAGAGGATTTGGAACTTTTGGTTTTGTTGGGCGAGTGTGATAATCACATTTTAAAAGGGATTGTTAACAGGAGACTTTTTAAGGAAGAAGAAATTTTTATTGCACCGGACTTGAAGTTGAAAGTTCTCGACGCGAGCTTCAAAGTTTATAAATTTCAACCCAATTTTCCAATGAAAGATTTGGAAAAAGTTTTAAAAAAGTATGGAAGAACGCCGATCCCAAAATATATAGAACACGAAAATCTCAGCGAGGATTTTTTAAGAAAAAAATATCAAACAATTTTCGCGAAAAATCCCGGTTCTGCCGCGGCTCCAACAGCTTCGTTACATTTTACTCCGCGGGTTTTTAAATCTTTGGAAGAAAAGTGTATTCCTCATCATTTTGTAACTTTGCATGTTGGACTTGGGACCTTTGCTCCTGTTTTGCCGGAGCATCGTGAGAGCGGGAAATTTTATGAAGAGACATTTGAAATTCCAGAGTCCACTTTAAAAAATATTGAGGGGAAAAATGTTGTTGCAGTGGGAACGACGGTTGTACGAACTCTTGAGACATATGGAAAAACACATAGTTTAAGTGGCAAATCAGATTTATTTATTCAGCAATATTTCAAATTTAGAATTGTCGATTCTCTAATAACAAACTTCCACCTACCAGGCTCTTCGCTCATGATGTTGGTGGAAGCTTTTTTACACTCAAAAGGTTCAAAAAGGCGTTTAAAGGAAATTTATGAATTCGCGATTAAGGAAAATTTTCGATTCTATTCCTTCGGTGACGCGATGCTCATTATTTGACTTTGATTATATTGATTTTAGACAAGGAACTTAGTTTAAACTTTCCTTGTATTGAATCTGCGTTGCCATAGTAACTCCAAGCAAGTGTAAAGCTTAGAACTGCGCCTACGACAACTCCCGCTACAAACTTTTTCCAATTTTTCATTTTTGTTTTGGTTAAAAAAATAAAAATCAGATAATTATAACATAATTGATCACTCCACGCAAGACTACTTTGGAGGCTTTATCGTAGGCCATTAGCACTACGCACGCTGAGGTAGGATAATATACAAAAATGTTACTTTTCGGCCTCAGGCCATGTAGTGCTCTGACTGGCTATCCAAAAAGGAGCCATTATCAGGGGGAAAAGCAGACTATTTAGAAAAATCGAATGAACAAATAGTCCGCAGAGTCCGGCAAAAAATCCGAGCTCAACTGCGTTTTTTCGATTTTTGAATGCGCGAGTTGTAAGTAAAATATAAACTGAAATATAAGGTAAAAATCCGGCAATCCCGGTTGTGGCTAAAATGTTGAGAATACTGGAATCCGAGCCATTTGCAGAATGGACATTGCTGTCTTTTAGACTTTTATTTTCAACGGAAGCCTCAGCGTAAGCGTTGTATCCATGTCCGAAAACGGGTGCCGTTAAAAATAAATTCCAAGCATTTTCCCAGCTCTGGAATCTTAGCCTGGCTGATGGATCGGGTAAGGTATAATTTTCAGTGAAAACAGAATCCACGCTTCCGATCAAATCCCCAACCCTTTCTTGTGCTTGTGGTGAAATTGTAATAAAAGCGATCCCAATAAGTCCGGAAAAAATAATTATTTTAAAGTCGCGGATTAGTCCAAAAATCAAAATTCCCGTGAGGAGAGCAAGGTATGAACTTCGGGAGTAAGTTAAGAAAAGTGCGAGAGCGATTATTGCAATAAGCGGCAGGATTTTTTTCGATTTTTCTTTTATTGCGTAGCCAATCGAAATCGGCAAAATGAAGGCAAAAAAACCACCCACGAAATTAGGATCAAACCAAGTTGAAAGGAGTCTGTTCTGGTGCGGATCCCAGCCCAAATCCTCAAAACTAGTGAAATCCGGTATGTATTTTAGCTGAATAAATCCTGCAATTGCCAAGATTCCGGCAAAAATAAAGAGCATTTGCAGATAAATTTTACGCGGTCGATTAAAGACTATAACAGATAAAAAATACATGGAAGCCCAGCGAATTCCGTAGAAAGCCGACTCCGCGAAAGTCAAATTGCTCATCTCTCCTGAGTTCAGCAGTAGTGATGCAAATCCAAAAGCAATAAAAAGTGCGGCCGGCAAAAAAGTGTCAGGAAGTTTTAAGTTTTTTTTCAGTAAAAAGTAAAGTAGACAGCCGGTGCTGAAAAGAGGAGCCCAAATGTCCAGAAGCAAAATACCATGAAAACGGTAAAGCTCGGCAATAAGTGTAAAAAATAGGGTTGAGCCAAGCCCCAAGTCGATAAAATTTATGTCTTTTTTCTTCATCAGATGCATTGTACACTTTCCCAGCTTATGAAAATACTGATTGCGACAGGAAACCCGGGAAAATTTAAGGAAATTGCAGGTATACTTAGCGAATTGAATCATGAATTTGTTTCGCTCGCGGATTTGAAAATTGACTCCAAATTTAAAGAAATCGGCGAAAGTTTTGAGGAAATTGCATTAGCAAAGGCCAGACATTTCAGCAAATTGTCAGGGCTACCGGCCATCGCGGACGACAGCGGAATTTTTGTTGAAGTGCTTGCAGAGGAGCTTGGTTTGAAAACGAGAAGATGGGGCGCGGGAGAAAACGCATCAGATGAAGAATGGCTGGATTTCTTTATGAAAAGAATGAAAAATGAAAAAAATCGATCAGCAAAATTTGTCTGCGCGGCGGCATTTGTGAATGGAGAAGATGTTTTTTGTCATGTTGAAGCAACTGATGGCGAGATTACAACTCAAGTGGAGGTTGAAATAAAAGCCGGTTTGCCGCTTTCCAGCGTGTTTAAACCGGTTCCTTATGATAAAGTGTATTCGGCTTTGAGCGATGAAGAGAAAAATAAAATCAGTCACCGCGGGAAAGCTTTCAAAAAACTATTAAAAACCTTAAAAAATGCTTAAACTTTATTACGCCGACTACTGTCCTTATTGCAAAAAAGTCATTGCCGCTTTCAAAGAAATGGGTTTGGAATTTGAACTTATTGACGCGGCTCCGGGAACGCCAGGTAGACAAAAACTTTTAGAGTTAGGCGGCAGAGAACAAGTTCCATTTTTAGTTGATGGAGAAACAATGATGTATGAATCGTCGGACATAATTGAATATGCAAGAAAAAATTATAAATCTGCTTAGAAAAATCGAAAAGCAAAATGAGGAAGAAATTGCTTGGATAGTTGGCCCAAAAACCGGCCGGATGCTTTATTATTTTGTGCGAATTTGGCAACCAAAAACGCTTGTGGAAATTGGAACGTCGATTGGCTACAGCTCAATTTGGATTGCATCCGCGATGGAAGAAAATGGAATTGGCAAAATTGTTACAATCGAGTCTCATGATCGTCGCTTCGCTCTGGCCGAGAAAAACATCTCTGAATCCGGTCTTTCGCACAGAATTAAACAGGTGAAGGGTCATGCGCCTGAAGTTGTGGGCGAGGCTCTGACCGAAACTTTAGACATGGCTTTTTTTGACGCCACAAAACAAGAAACCCAAAGTTTTTTCGACGCGATTTTTCCTCTAATGAATAAAGGCGGTTTGATTGTTGTCGACAACGTTATGAGCCACCGCTTTCAAAGCATGCTCAAATTTATTGAGAAAATTCACGCAGATCCTCGCGTTGAAGTTGTGGAAATTAATGTGGGAGCCGGTCTACTTTTGGCGGTGAAGAAGTAGACTGTTCAGAAAACTCCTCTTTAATTTTGCCCGAATTTGTGCTATAATCAAAGGATTAAAAAATAAAAACAAAAAAACATGGTGCAAGAAATAAAAGGAAAGGATTGGCACAAAGAAGTTGGCACAATCAAAACCAACCCCGACATTGATGCCAAACGCGAGAAATTTTATGAGAAAAGATCCGACTTCAAATCGGGAGAAGCGTTTGATTCTATTGTTGGCGATTTGGTTGGGAAGGGTTACAAAACATTAGCCGATTTAAAAGAATCTAAAGACCACGAAATCAAAAAAGGCGACACTTTATTCCCGATTTTGAAGGAATATTTTGCCGCATCGTTTCCCGATATGGCTCCGGATCAGGTTGAAAAAGAGGCTTATTTGAGTTTGGCCTTTGTCATGAAAAATAATCAGGGTAGGAATGTCGATAGTTTGATGCCAAAAGGTCACGCAAATATCGAAAAAGGATACCTAACTGTTACAACTGAAGATGGCACAAAGACTATTGATAACGCCGCGTTGAGGCCTGAGGCTTCCGCGCCTGTAGAAGTACCGGAACCTGTTCAAACACCTCCGGTAACTGAGCCGGTGCCAGCCACTCCTCCGGTAGACACAACGGATGTGCCGACAGATGAGCCACACCTAACAATAGAGCCCAAAGAGCCAGAATCCGTTAAGGAACCGGAACCTGTTCAAACACCTCCGGTAACTGAGCCGGTGCCAGCCACTCCTCCGGTAGACACAACGGATGTACCAAAAGATGAGACGCACTTACGAATAGAAGAGTCAACAGAAGGCACAAAGCTTACGAAAGACCAAATTGATGCAGGCTACAGTGGAAAAGGAACTTATACGAATGAAGAGCACAGCCTATTAGTAGGTACATTTGAAAAAGGTATTTTAATTGAAGGATCTATAACTTTTGAGGATGGCCAGTCTCAAATTGGAACTTTTGATCCCAAAACCGGAAATTTGATAAATGGAACCTACATAACTGCTGATGGAATTCAGGAGATCGGTACTTTTGCGCGTGATGGAGACGGTCATTTGATTGATGGTAAGGTGGTTATTGATGGTAAAACTACACAATATAAAGACGGCAAGCCGGTTGAAGATACAACCACTCCTCCTTCGGAGTATGAAGATTGGAGCAAGCTAAGCCCAGAGGAACGGGAAAAAGTGAACGGTCAGCATAAGGTTACTTTTGGTAATGACGACAAAGCTGAGGGAGTTTTTAAAAATGGCAACCTGATTGATGGGACAGAAACGTATAAAGGCGCTGTGTTTACTTGGGAGAATGGAAAGCTGGTTACTATCGCTGACTCGGATGGTGGTTTCAGACATGGCTCATTCGTTTTGGCTGGGGATAATCGCTATTACCTCGTTGATGGGATTTATACAAATAAAGATGGTATTAGATATGAGGGGAAGTGGGATAATCAAGGTAGTCATTTCACAGGAACCAAGACTACTAAGGATGGTAAAGTAAGCAAGTATGAAAATGGTGTTGAGACGAAGAATGAAACAAATTCATCATCAACGGATATTAAAGAATATACCGAAGAAGAAATTATTGGAGGAAAATTTACTGGGCCCGGACGATATACTGATAAAGACAATAATAAAATTTCAGGTGATTTTGAAGGAGGAATGTTGTCACATGGAAAAATAGTTAGAGCGAATGGAGATGTTGAGGAGGGAAACTTTGATATAAGCACAGGTCACTTGTTAGACGGAACTTGGACATCTGCAGATAAGACTAAAGTTGAATATGGCAAATTTGAAAATAGTGACGATAATAAGTTGATAGATGGAACCAGAACCGTGAATGGTGTTGTTGAGTATGTTTTTCCGGAGAAATTATTGACTGATATTGAATCAGTAGTGAAGACTAAAAACTTGAAACCAAAGTCGGCAGGTAATCTCACCCCTTACTTTCCAAGCGGTAACGGCATTGGGTTTAAAGATGGCTACCTTGAACTTTGGTCAACGACAGTATGGACGGTTGAGAACCCAGAAAAGGCCAAACAATTGGCTGACAAATTGAACGAGAGATATCCACTTTCTAAAATCAAGCCACTCGCAGAACCTGTTGAGGAGGGGAAATCATCAGGTGCGACAAACGGGCCGATAGTTGCTCCTGACAAGATTACTGAGTAACCTTAACTAAAGGATAAGACCAAGTCGTACCTGCATCAGCATTTCTGCAGACCTTTAGAGGGTGAGGAAGAACCTCTTCGTATCCTTCAAAGTGAGATACTGTAGTGTCTCCTTGAACAGGAATTGGAGCATCATCTGGATATGCTATATAACTTGTTGCAACTATAGATTTTGGATCATCTCCACGTTGTCCACAGGTGATGACAAAAATCGCTTTTGCGTGTGCACTTTGGAGTTCTTTTGCGGCGGCTTCACCATCAGGTAAGCCAACAAAGTGTCTCTGTGACCAATTCCCAAATTCGCTCGGTGGAGTTTCCGGTGTTTTTGTTGTATCTGTTTGGTTATTACCTAAGTCAAACGCAAGTTTTGAGCCAACTCCAGCAAGAGCAATAACACCTGCCGCCATTGCGGCAATAGCCATTCTATTACCAGCCACAGCCCAAGATTTTTTTCTATCTTCCGTTTTAACCAACTGCAATGCCTCAATAAGTGACTTCTCGAAGTCTGTGCTTAGATACTCTGTCATATGAGTAACGATGTCATACATTTGCCAACTTTCCCCAACTTTTTTCATTTGAAACTTTCTACCAGTTTTATTTACTTCAATCATTAAGTCATCTCCGTAGTATCTTATTTTAACGCCAAATTTTTGCTCGATGCGGTCTCTTTCAGGCAATATTTCTTCTACACTTCGGATGACATTTTTGTGCTCGATCGGCTCCGGAATATCTTTTTTTTGTGCATCCAGTTTCCCGATTAATTTCGCCAGGGATCTTTGCAAGTCAGAGTCTAGGGTTTCTTCCTCTACAAGTATCTCGCCACCGGCCTTAAATACCCTTGAAACGAAACGGTTGGCCTCATAATTGTAACGCAAATCACCCAAGAATATACCGTCATGCAAAACATTTAAACGACTCGGTGTTTTTTTTGATCCACCTTGCGGTAGCGGTAATAATTCCTCAGTGATTGTTAAACCATGTGCGCTGTAGTCATCATCAAGCTCGGAAATTATAACCGTTGAAAAATCGTCATCATTGGCGTTTGACCAGGTGTAGCCAATAGACGGCAGATACCATCCTTTTCTGCCGGGATACTCCAATATAGTCCTATTTTTCAGTGCTTCATCTGCGCTTACAGGACCATTTTTTTCTTGTGGCTGTAATTTATCACATAATTTTTTCAAAGATGTTCTTAAGTCGCAGTCGAGGTCTTCAGGTTTTTCGCGACTACCGTCCGGACGTATCATTTTTATAAAGAAACACCGATTCCTGTCGTCGTTCCATAATTCTGCGACGGAAATGCCGTTTTGTTTTACATCAAACCCAGCCTGCACTTTTAGTGAATTTCTATGCGGTTGGTAGTAACTAACACCAAGTTCTAAGTTGTACTTGCTAAACTCATTAACAAGAGTCGCGATTGATACGGTTTCAAAATCTTCAGCATCGGCGGTCGCCCATGTATTGTCACCCTCCCAGGTCGGCAAGTAATACTCTCCGTCCGGATGTTTACGCACATTTCCATAATCTAATGCAACATCACGAGTAATTATTAATCTTATTCCATCATCAATGTCTCGCATAGATTTGTTAATTAAAAGGAGGGCATATTAACATGTTCACTGTGGTTTGTCAACTGCAAGCTATAAATATCCCTTACTCTGCAATTCCCAGAGTTTTTTGTATAAACCGGCTTCTTTTTTGATAAGGCTAGAGTGATTTCCTTCTTCAATAATTTGGCCTTTTTCGAGCACAATAATTCTGTCCATTTGGACAATGGTTGAAAGGCGATGGGCAATGACCAAAGTGGTTTTATTTTTCATCAAATTCTTGAGCGCGGACTGAATTAATCGTTCAGATTCCGAATCGAGGCTGGAAGTTGCTTCGTCTAAAATCAGGATTTTCGCGTTTGAAAGAATTGCGCGGGCAATTGCGACTCGCTGGCGTTCTCCACCTGAAAGTTTGACTCCGCGTTCGCCCACGAAAGTATCGTAAGCTTTTGGGAAGGCACTGATGAAATCGTGACAATTTGCCAAGCGTGAAGCGGCGTAAACCTCTTCGTTGCTTGCGTCTAAACGGCCGTAGCGAATATTTTCCATCAAAGTTCTGTGGAAAAGAATTGGATCTTGCGGAACGAGCGCAATTTGAGATCTCAAGCTGTCTTGTGTGAATTTTGAAATGTCTTGATTGTCTATCAAAATTTTGCCCGAGTCGAGATCAAAAAGACGAAGTATTAGTTTTACTATTGTCGACTTTCCTCCCCCCGAAGGACCGATTAGCGCAACTTTTTCTCCGGGTTTTATTTTGAGGGAAAGTTTTTTAATTACGTCGTCTTCAGTATAAGAAAATCCAACAGAATCAAACTCGACTTTGCCTCTCGTGATTGATATTGATTTTGCGCCTTTTTTATCTTTAACTTCGATAGGCGTATCCAGGATTTCCGTCATTTCCGCTGCATCCGCGAGGCGTTCGTAAAGGTTACGTACATTGCGCCCGAAATCCCAAAGATTACCGAAAAGGAGGAAAAGGTAACCTTGAATCAACACAATATCGCCGACTGTAATAGATTGAACGAGCCAGAATTTTACAGCGAAATACATTATCACGAACTCAATCATTACCATTAAAAAACCCTGCACGAGCTCCACGTGTTGATTTGTGAACCAAGCTTTTTTTGTTTTTTTAAACCAGTCTTCAGTAACTTTTTGAAACTCGACGTTTTCAAAAGGAAGTGCCGCGAAAAGTTTCACATTCGCGTTGTTCAGGAATGTATCGGAAAGCATCGCGGTGACTTTTGTGTCTGCTTTGGCTTTTGGCAGATCAAATCTTTCCAATTTGTATAGCGCGAAAAAATAGTTAATCCCCAAAAATATAAAAATCCAAAGAAACATCGCGATCCCAAGAAAGGGCTCAATGTAGAAAAGTACCGCTGTAGAAATTATGATTTTCAAACCCAATTGGGAAAAATTGAAGAAGATGTAATCTGTTATATCTTCAAAAGATCTTGCGGCACGGTTTACTTTTTTAACCAATCCTCCCGTGAAGTTGTTGTTGAAAAAGTCGAAAGAGTGATTGTGAATAACTTCAAAGCACTCGTCCATGATTGATCTCATGCACCTGGGCTGAAAATCACAAACCGCGTAAGATGAAATTCGCCAGCTTGCCCAGTGAAATAAGTGCACCGCCGAAGCGAGATAAACCAGATTGAAAAGATTGCCGGCTTCGTTCGCGGACATGCCGTCAACAATCAACTTATAGATGTATGGAATCACCATATCCGAGCTGACACCGCAGAACATCCCAATCAAAATTACAGCAAGTTCTCCACGATTTTTAAGGGCGTGTTTAAGGTAAAATCTAATTGTGCTTTTTGTTGAACTTTTCATAATAAGGGATTTTATTTTAATATACTTTTGCTGAATGTCAACAGGAGTGGGGATTTTTTCAGGAATATTTCAGGACTTTTTCAGCTTTTGGGTCTATTTTGAGGTTAGGACTTGTAGCACTTGACATATTCTAGAAAATTGCTATAATTGGCTCCGATTTAATTTCTAAACCATAATTATATGAAGAAATTTTTGACACTGATCAGCACGATGTCGATTTTGTTGACTCTTACTCCACTGGTTTCAGCCGCAAGTACGGATTCTGTACTTAAGGGTACGACCAATGATGTGGATTATGTTTATACAGACTCGGATGACAATATTGTTTCAAGAACAGATCAAGCCGCGTCTGCGGACAGCGATCCTCTACAAGTTTTTGGCGACTTGGGGAGCACAGATCAGTACCTATATATGGGAATGTCTAACTTGAAGTATGATCAAGTTGTTTTCAAAGTTGTGAGTGGTGCTAAATATGACGAGACTCGTCCGATGGACTGGGAATATTATGACGGCTCTTCTTGGGAAAATTTAGATGTTACGGATAACGTAAACGTTTTTGCGGATACTGGTTTAGAGACTCTTAAATTTGAAGTTCCTTCAGATTGGAACAGGGGTTCATGGAATGGGAAATCAGCATATTGGATTAGAGTTAGCCCCGAATCAACAGTAAGAAAAGCTGCCTGGGTTGATCAGATCGGTGTTGTTGCTTTCAACGTTAAAGTAACTGTTGAGGATTCTGACGGAGATAAAGTTAAAAATCTCAGTGAATCCGACTTTGATGTTTCAAATGGTTCAGACGATAATATTTACGAATTTGTGAATTTGGGTTCAGGGGTTTATGAGTTCGCTCTTCAAGGAGAATCTTCAGATAGAAACTACACAATGACCATCAGTGATCCTGACTATGACGACAAATCGTTCTCAGTTGGTACGGTTGGTAGTTCAATGCTAAGTTATTCTGTTACTTTGGATGGTGATTACAATGGCGGAACGGTTTACCCTTCAAGCGATTGTGAAACTCCTTTCAGAGACATTTCAGGAAACTGGGCGAGAAGTGAAATTGAAGATCTTTACTGTCGTGGTGTTGTGGAAGGTGAAACTTATTACTACTTTGAACCTGACTACAATATAACTCGTGCGGAGTTTCTAAAAATTGCTCTATTAAATGCGGACGAAGATGTCGATTCTTACAATGACTACAATGAATACTACGATGATGTTGATTCAAATGACTGGTTCTACGACTATGTTGTTGCCGGACGAGCTCTTGGGGTTGTCGGAAACGATGAAGAATTCAGACCAAACGATTCAATCAACCGAGCTGAAGCAATAACAATGCTTGTACGTCTTGCTGGGGTTGATACAAACGGTTCTTACGTTCCATTCAGCGACGTTTCATCAACTGCTTGGTACGCGCAATACGTTCGTGCCGCTTACTACGACGGCGTTGTGGAAGGTTATACAGACGGAACATTCAAACCATCAAACAACCTAACTCGTGGTGAAGCCGCTGTAATGGCGTCAAATGCTTATGAGTTTTGGTACTAGGAAACCCTGAGTATTCTCAAACATGGAAGCGATCCTGATAAGTTCATGAACTTATCAGGATCTTTCTTTAAGTTTAATGTTTGAGAATACTCAGGGTTTCCGAAAGATTATCAAAAGTCCAGCTGGCTGGACTTTTGCAGGTTGGGAAGTGTTCCCGGGAACACTTATCAATCAGCAGTCTTCAACTCAATAGTGCTGGTTCCGGAGTAGCCGTATTTGTCGTAGGCTTTGGCGGTGACTTCAACGGTGGAGCCGGCGGGGAGGTTTGTGGGCATGCGAACTTTACCCGTGTATGGGAATTCTTTTTCCGTGTACTGGACTTGACCATTTAAAAGGAAGACGACTTTGTCTAGACCGTTGCCTTCGCTTTGAAGGGAGACTTCAATTTCGACAGTTCTGCCACTAACTTCTGAAAGGGAACTGGGGTTAGTGATTGTGATTTCGGGTGCATTGGCTGCGGTTTCGGGGTTGTGAATTAGACCCGCAGATTCCGTTGGTGGTTTTTGATCTTCGCCTTGAGCGGCCGCCCAAGCGTCAACTCCGACTTGCCAGCTAGGCCAAATATCCGCAAGGATTGACCTGTGAATTCGGTATACTTTTTCAACCACAAACTCTTCAGGAGAGTAATCGGTCGCCAGTCGATTTGAAATTGTTTCGATTTTCACTTTTTCGTAAGCATCGTCAATTTCAGTTGGAACGGAGAAGCTGGCAAAAACTTCGGTTCCAATCATATCAGAAGGTGTATCCGGGCCGGGAAGTTTGCCGCTGGCTTTGCTAACCGCCACTTCTTTTATTCCCTCCGGTTTTGTCCAAGTTGTCGCTTCAAGTCGAGCAGACATTTTTGTTAGGTAGCTTTTCCAGATTGGGGCTGCGATTGTATATCCGTCTGCGTTTGATTTCATTGGATCTCCGTTTGCGTTTCCTGTCCAAGTGATTGTCACGAGACTCGGTGTGTATGCCGCGACCCAGCAGTTGTTCGGTAGGATGCTTCCATTAGGCATTACTTTATTTGAGGTTCCGGTTTTTGCCGCGTTGTCTATTTCTTCAATTCGAATTGCTGAGCCAAGGCCAACGCTAGGATCAGAAAGAATGTCATTAATTAAATATGCAACCTGCGGATCGAGGGTTTCTTTTTTTAGTACTTTTGTTTCGTCCCATTGCTCTAAAATGTCTCCGTTTGCATTCGTGATTTTTAGGATTGGAGTTAGCGCGACTCGAGTTCCACCGTTTGCAAAAACACTGTAGCCCTCAGCCATTTCCAAAGGCGTGATTTCAACCGCGCCGAGTGCAAGAGGATAGCCGTAATTACTGTCGTCAATTAGCGAATCAAAACCGAAAGTTGATTTAATAAATGGTACCAGAGCTGTTTCTTGCCCAGCTAGAAAGTAGGCTTTAATAGCGGGAATATTGAGAGAATGTCCGAGTGCGTAACGAATACTAACCGGCCCGTTGAAAGTTCCGCTGTAATTTTGAGGAGTGTCGTTACCGATTTTTGTCTGCACATCATATAAAACTGTTGCCGGGCTGTACTGATTTAAGAACGCTAGGGAGTAAATAAAAGGTTTATAAGAAGAACCGGGCTGGCGGTGACTTGTGATGATATTCACCTGCCCGTCAATTTCATCGTCTCTGTAATCTGCAGAACCGACCATCGCTAAAATTTGTCCCGTTTGAGGCTGAACTGAAAGTACGGCTGCATTGTTTGCGCCATAACTTGTCTCATTCGTTTCTTTCCTTTCGGCAACCGCATCCTCAGCGGCTTGTTGGAATTCAGGATCGAGAGTCGTCCAGACTTTTAAACCACCTTGTTCAACAACCTCAACTCCATATTTCTCTTCGAGTAATGATTTTATATAGAACACGAAATGAGGAGCCTTAATTCTTTCCGCGTAAGGTTTAATTTCAAGAGTTTGAATCTCCGCCAAAGCAGAGGTTTCATCAGTTTCTTCAATCATATTTAATTCACGCATTCTGTCTAGAACGAGATCGCTGCGGCCTTTCAAATAAAGTTTTGTGCCATCCGGTAGATCATAAGTTTTACCAATCAAACCGCGCGCCCATTCTTCTTCACTTAAGTCGGCCTCGGTTTTTATCGAGCGGCCCTTTAAATTTTCTTCAGTAGGGTCGAAAAGAAGGGTGCTATAACGATGATCTCCATAAGGTGAGTAACGTGTTGGAGCATTTGGAATTGCGGCTAAAATCGCAGATTGGCCCAGAGTTAAATCTTTCGCGTCAACGCCAAAGTAAGTTTCAGCGGCGAGTTCAATTCCATATGCGTTCGATCCATAAGGAATCGCATTTAGATACATCAACAG
>CAYTWD010000006.1:2938-4149 GCA_964441065.1 uncultured Candidatus Peribacteria bacterium | reverse complement strand
AATTTCATTTTTATCGAATTTTGCTTCAATCAAAAGTGAGAGCAAAATTTCCTGAATTTTTCTTTTGTAAGTATGTTCCAAACTGAGGAAAGTATTTCTAGCGAATTGTTGAGTGATTGTTGAACCTCCACGCGGAGTCCCGATTCCAATTTCAGATAAAACCGCCTTAAAAATAGCGGGAATATCTATCCCAAAGTGATTATAAAACTGATCATCTTCAATCGCGATTGTGGCGTTAACTAAATCGGATGAAATTAAATCCAGAGAATCGAGAGATTTCCGGTTCTCATCACCGTGAATTGCGTAAAGTAAGCCACCGGTTCTGTCCATAATTTCCGTGGACTGGGTTAGGTTCATGTCTTTTAAATCGCCAGGATTGGGAAGACCGATGCTGAAGTAAATTAGAAGTAGCGCAAAAAGTCCAACACAGCCCAAAATTCCATAAACCACATAGGGTTTAATTTTTAGAATTAAAGCATCTTTTCTCGCGAATTTTGAGTGACCGATTTTTCTTCTGCTGAATTCCATATTTTTTTAGTTTAACGTCTTACTTTAGCCCCGATTTTTTCTAAGGCGGACCATACGGATTGTTGTGCTTGTTCGAGATCGGCGCCGGTCAGAGTTCTTTCTTCAGATTGAAGTGTTATTCTAAAAGCCAAACTTTTTTTACCGGATTCAATTTTATCACCTTCATAGCTATCGAAAAGCTCAATATTTTTTAACAGAGGTTTGGCCGCCTTATCAATCACTTCGTTGAGTATTGCCACCGTGGTTTTTTTATCAATTATTACTGAAACGTCAAAATTAATGCTTGGAAATTTTGATTCCGGTTTGAACTTAATATTAGTTTTTCTTCCGAGACTTAGAGCGGAAAGATCAAGTTCAAAGCCGGAAATCCTTCCCGTAAAATCAAGTTTTTCAGCGAGAAGCGGATGAAGCGTGAAAATTTTTCCGATAATTTTTCCGTGAAATTTTATGTCTGCACATTGATGCGGATGGATATACTCTTCCGGAGTTTTTGTTTCAATAAATTCCGCATTTTCAATTCCAAAAATAGAGAAAAATTCCTCGAGTTTTCCTTTCATCACTCCGAAGGCATTTGTTTCTTTTTCAAGCAAGGCAACTGCGGCCAACATCTTTTTCTCGTTCGGCATGAATTTTGAATCGACATAAGTTTTTCCGATTTCAAAAAACATCGGATGCTCTTCATT
>CAYTWD010000006.1:0-2928 GCA_964441065.1 uncultured Candidatus Peribacteria bacterium | reverse complement strand
GGCTTCTCGAAGGCTTTCAACAAGATTTGGAATTAAACTCACTCGAAGGTGGCTTTGATCTTCAGAAAGAGCGTTCAAAATTCTGAGATGTTTTTTTTCGTCGAGCGAAAAATCCGCGATTATTTTTTTCGAATAAAAAGAATAATTATAGACTTCACTAAAACCAAGAGCATAAGCAAAAATTTCACGAATTTCATGTTCATTTTTTCTCTCTAAATTTTCATGCGGAACTTTTGCGGGCAGGTGAGGAACGAGCGCCGGAATTTTTTCGTAGCCGTGCATGCGCGCCACTTCTTCCACAATGTCGTCTTCCATGTCCACGTCTTTTGTGGCACGGAAAGAAGGCACTTTCACAGATAAGTTTTTCGTTTTTTTCGTCACTTCAAAATCGAGTGATTCCAAAATTTTCACCATTTCTTCTCTCGAAATTTCCACGCCAATTTTTTTGCTAATTCTTCCCGGATCAACTTCCACGATCGGTTCGTAGGTTTCAAAATTTGCGACATCGGCGAATGGACCGGCAAGTTCTGCGCCCGGGCAAAGTTCCAGAATTAATTCCGCCGCGCGAAGCAAGGTGCGTTTGCAATATTTTGGATCAAGACTTTTCTCAAATCGCTGAACCGCGTCTGTTCTGAGACCGGTTTTCATGCTCGCGAGTCTAACTGAAGTTGGATCAAAATTTGCGGATTCAATTAAAATATCCACAGTGTCTTCACGAATTCCGCTGTGTTCACCACCCATAACTCCGGCAATCGCGAGGGGTTTTTTCTCATCCGCCACAACGAGAATCGAAGATTCGAGTTGCTTCTCTTCGCCATCCAAAGTCACAATTTTTTCATCTTTTTTCGCAGTTCGCACAACAATTCCGCCTTCAAGATTTCGCATGTCAAAAGCGTGAAGCGGTTGACCAATTTCTTCCATTACGTAATTGGTAACGTCAACGATGTTGCTAATTACGCTATGCCCCGTGGCCACCAGTCTTTTTTGAAGCCACTCGGGCGATTCTCCAACTTTTACGTTTTTAATAATCAAGCCCATGTATCTTGGGCAAAGCTTTGGATTTTTTACCGTCACCATTGGCACTGAACCTTTTTTTGGCACCTCAATTTTCGCCTTTTTCTCAGTAAATTTGTACCCGGTTATCGCGCCAATTTCACGTGCAATTCCCAAATGCCCCCAAAGATCAGGACGATGAGTGAGCGATTTATTATCGAATTCGAAAACCACATCATCTAATTTTAATGCTTCCGCAAGCGGAGTTCCCGGTTTTGTTTTTGGGAAATACAAAAGTGAAACTCCTTCCTCTTTCATTCCAAGTTCTTGTTCCAAACAAAGCATCCCCTCAGACGGGTAACCTCGCATCATTTTTTTCTCAATTACCATTCCGGTTGGCAGAGTTACCGGCGCAACTGCTACCGGAATTCTGTCGCCGACTTTCATTTTCACCATTGATCCGAAAATCAAATTGAGAGGTTCCTTTTTACCAATATCCAATTTTGCGACATTCAATTTATCTGCGTCAGGGTGTTTGAAAAATTCCAAAAGTTCACCAATAACAACTCCGTCGTATTTCTTCCCCTCATCAATAACCCTATCGATTTCCGCGGTTCGAATTGTGATTAACTGAGCCAGCGCAGACACGTCTATGTCTTTTGGAAGCTCAACGAATTCCCGAAGCCAGTTTAGTGAAACGAACATTTAAAATTGATTTAAAAATCTAGTGTCGCCGCCAAAAAGCATGCGAATATCTGTGATTCCATATCTCATCATAACGAGTCTTGTTAGACCGAAACCGAAAGCCCAACCCTGATATTTTTTCGAGTCGATTTTCCCGGCTTTCAAAACATTCGGATGAACCATTCCCGCGCCCATAAATTCAACCCATCCGCTTTGTTTACAAACACGACATCCTTTTTGGTTACAAATTAAACAGGCGAAGTCCATTTCTAAACCGGGTTCAACGAAAGGGAAGTAGCCGGGTCTGAAACGCACCAAAACATTTTTCTTGAAAAGTTTGCTCAAAAATTCCTGCATTACTCCTTTCAAATGAGCGAGCGAAATATTTTCATCGATCAAAAGTCCTTCGACTTGATAAAAAGTTGCGTCGTGGCTCGCGTCTGTTGCTTCATTCCTGAAAACTCTACCCGGAACAATAATTCGAAGAGGTGCGCCTTTTGCCTGCATTGTTCTAATTTGAACCGGCGAAGTTTGCGTGCGTAAAACAAGTCTGCCCAATTCGCCATCGGCTTCTTTGTCGACGAAAAAAGTATCCTGCATATCTCGTGCAGGATGGCTCGCCGGAATATTTAGACTTTCAAAATTGTAATATTCACTTTCAACTTCCGGCCCGTCTTCAACTGAAAAACCCATGCTTGAAAAAATTTCCTCAACTTCATATTGAACCTGTGAAATCGGGTGAATGTGACCGGCTTTATAAGGAATTCCCGGCGCGCTTACATCAATCCATTCTTTTTCAAGCTCAGCGTTCATGTTAGCGGCACGAATTTTTTGAGACTTTTCTTCAAAAAGCGCTTCGAGGTGTTTTTTAGTTTCATTTAAAAGTTTTCCTATTTCGGGTTTTTGCTCAGGCGGAACTTTCCCCAGACCTTGCATCAACATCGCAATTTCACCTTTTCTGCTGAAGTATTTATTTTGGATTATTTCAAGATCGTCGGTATTTTTTACCGACTTGATTGCAAGTTCAACTTCAGTTCGTAAATTGTTTAATTTATCTTTCATAAAATGTTTGCCAGCGAATTCTAGCAGAGCTGAAAGAAGAAGTCAGGCTTTCTTTAACTCAGCAATTATTTGTTTGATTAAAAACGAGTTTTGTGCGATAGTCTTGCACTATAACAAAAAAATATGTCTACAGATGTTTAATTGCAGAGTTCCAGTCACATTTTGAATATGTGGTTGCATAGCATTGGA
>CAYTWD010000005.1:8849-54982 GCA_964441065.1 uncultured Candidatus Peribacteria bacterium | reverse complement strand
TATTTCATGTGTCTTATTTAGACACAAGTGTTGCACTTCAAAAGAGAATTTGGGATTAAATATTAATATGTCACAAATAGAATCAGGTAGAGGAATTGGTGTTAGTGAGTCGATTGGGTCTAAAAAATTGGCTGCTGTTGTGAATGCATTAAAGAGTAGTGTAAATGCAAGAACTTTGGCTGTGTTTGCTTCTTTTGCCGCAAATGGGGCTTGCACCGCAGATCCACTTGAGTTGAAAAATAATCCTTGTGAAAGTGATACTGTTTCAGAGGACTGTAATGATGATGTTCGGGTTGATGCTCTTGATACAGACGGTGGCGATACTGCTCTGGATTCTGACACTGGATCTGACACGTCTGTACTTGATACTTCAGATACGGTTGATACCGGTGTTGTTGATACGGGAGAAACAGGTGAAACTGCCGGTACGGACTCAGATAGTGATACTCAAGTTGTAGACACAAGCATAGTTGATACATCTGTTGTTGATACTGGAACCACGGATACAGAAATTGTTGATACTAATTCAGATACAGAAGTTGTTGAAACGGGAACGGTAGATACTGGGGCAACTGATACAAACACTGAAACATCCGCTGTGGATACCGGGACTGTCGATACAAATACAGAAACTTCTGTTGTAGATACGGAAGTTATTGATACGACTGTAACAGATACAGGAACTGCCGATTCGGATGGAGACGGTTTAACTGACGAAGAAGAGTTGAACGTGTATTTTACAGATCCAAACGATCAGGATTCAGATGGAGATAATTTCAGAGATGACTTTGAAATTACCGAAGGTAAAGATCCGAATGATGTTGCGAGCACTCCTTTGCTAGACCTTAAAGTTATGGCTTACGAAGCGATTGTGGCTTATCAAAATAGCGGTGATGTTTATACCTCAGCAAGAACTGATTTCACAGGTTCACAGGATCTTTATGCCGATAGTGTAAATCCGGTTTATATTGAGAGTGAAATGAAAGGAACGGGAGCTTTTGCGATTTCTTACAATCCCGAACAATACTTGGGAAGCGTGGAGGTTTATGACTGTGGTCACAATACTGATATGTGGGAACCGACAAGTGAAATGACTTGTACTATTCAAAGTGCGGTTGAAGCCGCGGCTTTGAGCGATTGGTCAACAATTTCAGCTACATGGGCTCCGGCTGACTTCGATAAATGGTATGAAACTTCAGATTCATACAGCGGATATGTTTATCCGATTATCAAAGTTGATCTAAACTAGATTACTTCATGTTGAAGTAATCGTTCAGATCTTTGTCGTTGATGTAGACTTTCAGTTCGTCTGAAGTTGAGTTTGCTTTGATTGTTTCTTTAATTTGCTCGGTGATTCGAGGGTCATCACAAGTTCCGCCTGAAGACATATCGCCTGAGATGTGAACTTCAATAGTGGTTTTTCCCGGATTCACACTCACATTTACAGAGTCAACTTTTAAGTTTTTTGAGTACTGAAGTCCGTTGTAATAAGCACCGTCTGTTGAAGTTTCCCCAATTGCAAAAAGTTCCTTCAAAGCCAATTGGATTTTTCTTGAGTCTTCGAGTTTTATTCCGTCGGCTTTTTTGTCGATGTAACTAATTGTATCGCCACAACCGATTGTATTCCCGCCGGTCACACTTCCGTCTCCCAACTGAACCACTGCAATTTTTAGCGTAGTTTCTCCGTCGAATTGGCTCTGATCGATTTCGGGTCGTGTAGGCTTGTTACCGCAGGAAATTAGTAGAAATGAAAGTAAAATTAATGCTTTGATTTTCATATATTCAGGTTAAGTATTGTCAGTTTACCACTATTTTGTGAGATTCGCTTGCTTTTTTGATGACTTAACCTGATAATCTGTCGGCTTTAAAAATAATATGGAAATTCGAAATATTGCGATCATCGCACACGTTGACCACGGAAAAACTACTTTGGTTGACGCACTCCTTCAACAAGGTGGAGCTTTTAATTCTCACGAGGAAGTTGAAACTTGTGTGATGGATTCTTATGATCAGGAAAAGGAAAGAGGAATTACAATTTATGCGAAAAACTGCGCGGTTACTTACAAAGGAACAAAAATTAATATTGTGGATACTCCTGGCCACGCGGATTTCGGATCGGAAGTTGAACGTATTTTGAGAACTGTTGATTCGGTTTTGCTTCTTGTGGATGCTTTTGAGGGTCCAATGCCTCAAACAAAATTCGTTTTGAAAAAATCTTTGGCACTTGGGATTAAACCTATTGTGGTTATCAATAAAATCGATAAACCTTCAGCTCGACCTGATGAGGTTGTGGACATGGTTTTTGATCTTTTTGCGGATTTGGGAGCGAATAATGAACAGTTGGATTTCCCTTACATTTATACAATCGCGAGACAGGGGATTGCGAAGAAAACTTTAGATCAAGATTCCAAAGACTTAACCCCGCTTTTTGATTTGATTATTGAAAAAGTTAAACCTGCGAACAGAAATTTTGATGTTCCATTCAGAATGCAACCTTCCAATTTGGCTTATGATAATTTTTTGGGGAGACTTGCGGTCGGACGTGTTTACGAAGGAGTTTTGAACTCGGGAAGTCAAGTTTTTGTTAAACATGCCGATGGAACAACTCGAAGCGCGAAAGTTTCAAAGATTTTCACTTTTCAGGGTTTGAAGAGAGTTGAAACTCCACAGGCCGAGGCCGGAGACATTGTTGTGCTTGCAGGAATTCCCGATGTTTATGTGGGAGAAACCATTTGTGCGGATCAAAATGCTGAGCCAATGCCAGCGATTTCTATTGATCCCCCAACACTTTCCATGAATTTTATGGTTAACGATTCTCCGTTCGCGGGTAAAGAAGGAAAATTTGTGACAACTCGTCACATTAAGGCTCGTCTTGAAAAAGAAATGGAAACCAACGTGGGTCTTCATATTGAAGAAATTCCAAATTCGGATGCTTATAAGGTTTCAGGCCGAGGTGAATTGCATCTATCGGTGTTGTTGGAAGCGATGCGAAGAGAAGGTTTTGAAGTTCAAGTTTCAAGACCGCAAGTAATTATGAAAGAAGAAGGACATGAAAAATTGGAGCCGATGGAACAAGTTGTGATTGATACTCCTGAAGAATTTTCCGGAAGAATTATTGAGTTACTTTCAAAACGAAAAGGTGAAATGACCGAATTGAAAACTGAAAACGGCCAATCAAGAATGGAATTTAAAGTTCCAACTCGTGGATTGCTCGGTTTCAGGAATGACTTTATTATTGAAACAAAAGGTGAAGGAATTTTGAGTCACTCATTTATTGCTTATGAATCTTACAAAGGTGAAATTCCGGGAAGGACTAGAGGTTCTTTGATTTCAGGAGAAAACGATTCTTCAATGGCTTACTCACTTTGGAAGCTTGAGGAACGCGGACGACTTTTCATCGGTCCACAAACTCCGATGTACGAAGGAATGATTATCGGTGAATGTTCAAAAGAAAATGATTTGGTTGTTAACGCGGCAAAAAATAAGAAGCTCACAAACGTGCGTGCTTCGGGTACTGACGAAGCGATTCGACTTACTCCAATCACTCCAATGACTCTCGAACGAGCTCTTGAATATATCGGTGATGACGAACTTGTTGAAATCACTCCAAAATCAATCCGTCTTAGAAAGAAATATTTGACTGAAATTGATAGAAAGAGGTTTGGCAGAGGAAACTAAAGTTTTTCCACTGACTTCGATTTTCTTAAGCCGACAAGCACCATTAAACTTTCTCCGGCAATTGCACCGAAGATTATTGTTGAGAGTGATTTAGTTTGCCAACCGATAATGAAGAAAATGCAGGCGATGAAAAGTGCGATAATTTCGCGTTTAAGAAACCATTTTTCTTGATTAAAGGCGAATAGATTGATTAAAACCAAGTCGTAAAAATAAGAAATCGCGGCAAGAAGAACCATCATTGGCAAAACAAACCAGAGTTTTTCAATGAAATATTCTTTTCCGGTGAGGAGTTTGATTGCCAGTGGCGAGAAAATCGAGCCGCAAATTACCAAAATTGCTCCGAGAATTAGCAGGATTTTTTTACTTAATTTAAAAAGTTCTCGAGGACTATTTTTGAGCACCGGTAGAATTGAAAACATCAAGAAAGTTGAAAGTAATGAGGCGTAACTCGAAATATGAAGACTTATGTTATAAGATCCAAATTCGCCGTTTTGCAGAATTTTTGCGGCGAAATAACTTGGAAGAAATCTGAAATAAAGATTGTTTACTATGTTTATGAGTCCGAAAGGAATTGAGGAGAATAAAAGTTTCTTCATTAATTCGAGGTCAAGTTTCCAATGGAGACTTATTTTTTGTTTAACAAAGAAAATGCTAATTGAGGCGGTCACAAAAGTTGCGAAAAGGGGTGCCAGGAAAAAAAGATTAGCATCTTTTTCAATGTTGAAACGTATTAAAGTTATTATGATTAACAAATTGCTTAGGCGGCCGAGAAGTAAGGCAAGTGTTGCCCTACCCATGATGTAATGCACTTGCATTGCCGCGTCACAGATTGAAGTTATGTAGTCAAAAAATAATGAAGCCGCAAAGAAGAAAATACCCAATTTGGGATAAATAATTGCGGGAATTATAAAAATTGGAATTGCCGTGGCGATTCTAACAAAAAGTGCGTTCGCAAAAACTTTCGATTCGGACTCATGTTTGGACATTTGTCGTACAGTGTTTCCGAAGATTCCCAAATTTCCCATTGTTGAAAAAAACAGCGTGATTTCAGAGATTTTCGCATAAGTTCCGTACTCTTCAGCGCCAAGATAATTTGTAATTAGTTTTATCGCGGCCACCCCAAGAGCTAACTGAAGAATTTTACCGAAATATTGAACCGCGGTAGACCAAGCAATTTTTTTCTCCAGAATTTTTGAAATCATGATGGGAATACCTCAATTATTTTTTTTGCACCGAGAGTTATATCGCCGCTGTTCCAATCATGCAGTGCGTTTTGAATTGTTGTCCAGCTGTATATGTAATTTGATCCATTTCTGGTTCCAACATCATTTGTTATTATTTCCATTTTTGCAGAATCGTAGCCCTTAATCACAATCATATGGTAATTGGGTCCACCATTTCTAAAGTTGGGATTTCCCAAAAGCTTTCCCGCGAAAGGCGCAACAATAAGATGTCCGTTTGAAATAATTGTTTTGATGTCTTCAAAAGTTGGATTCTCACGAACTTCTGTTCGCAAATTATACTGAGTTTTTATCATTTCGACAGTTTGATCAACGCTTGTATGTTTGTAATCGCCAAAGTAAGAATTTTCCCAATCAACAAGCCTTAGCAATTCGGTGTTGAAACTTTCGAGATTAAGATTCATTCCTTTAAAAACATTCGCGACATTCAAAATACTCGCTTCTTCACATGCTTCTTGCCAAGGATAATCCCAATTTGAATAAGGAGCTTGACTGAAAAAGGGAACTTCAATATTCAGACTGTCAGGGATTCCTGTGCTTGGTCTTGGTTTTACTCCCGGTTCGGCTTCCACGCCTTTGCTCACTGTATCCTGAAGTTCAAGATAGTTGACTGTTTTTGGAGTTTCTCTCGAGCAAGCACTCAAAAACAAGATGGCAATTATTAAAAATTTCTTCATTTATCTGTAATTTGTGAATTTTAGAGGGAGCGGAACGGATTTTTCGGTTTTTAACATTGCGATCACGCCTTGTAATTCGTCTCTCGATTTTGAAGTCACTCTTACTGTTTCACCTTGAATACTCGGTTTTGTTTTTGGGCATTTTTCTTTGATCAACTGAGAAACTATTTTTGCCACTTCTTGATCCAGAACTTTTACCAATTTGATTTCGTAACGAACGTTATTTCCACCCATTTTCATTAAATCGCCTTTTTTCAGAATTTGAGGGGAAAGTTTTCTATTTATTATCTTTTGGAGAAGAATTCCCCAAGCCGTTTCCAAGGCCATTTCAGAAGGAGCTGTGACTGTAATTTTCTCTTCACTAAGTTCAATTTCAATTTTTAAATCTTTCAAATCATATCGAACAAGAATCTCTTTTTTTGCCTGATCGACTGCGTTTGTGAGTTCGTGCGTGTCGAAGTCGCAAACAATGTCCATTGATGAATCTGATGCCATAATTTGTGGATTATTTTTCTAGCTTATTAAAGACTTTTTTTTGACAGCTTGCAATATTGGTATTACGATCGGGGCATATTTAACTCATAAATATGCCTGAAAAAAATGATAAAGATAGTGAAGTTGATGTAACAACTCAAGAAGGGAAGCAAGCAAAAGTAGAACCTATTACAGGTTTACAAAGTACAATTGGAAAAGATTTGCAGAATGTTGTTGAAGATAAACCTAAAGAGGATAAAAGATGGGAGTCCGGAAGTAGTGAAAGAATGCGTTGGAAAACAATTTTATATTGATGTTGATATAATAAGTTCTAATAGCTAAAATCCCGACGTGCTAAAAAACTTAGTCAACAGAAAGGTGTTGAAAGAACGTTTGAAGACTGAAAACTTCAAAAGGGTTACCATGTCTTTTTACAGGTATGTGAAGATTGAAAAACCTGAGGAAATGCGAGATCAACTTTATAGAGAATGGTATGCTTTAAATGTGTTTGGAAGGATTTATTTGGCGAGAGAAGGAATAAACGCGCAACTTTGTGTGCCTGAGGGTAATCTTGATAAATTTAAAGCTACTTTGGAGAGTCGAAAAGAGTTCAAGAATTTACGATTGAATTTTGCCGTTGAGCAGGGATCTTCATTTTATAAACTTGCAATTAAGGTTAGAAAACAGATTGTGGCTGATGGTTTACCTGAAGATTCTTATGATCTTTCGAATGTTGGGACACATTTAAATCCCGAAGAATTTAATATTGCTATGGAAGATAAAAATGCGATTGTTGTGGATATGCGAAATTATTATGAAAGCCGAATCGGTAGATTTGAAGGCGCGATTTGCCCGAATGTGGATACTTTTCGAGAAGAATTGCCTCAAGTTGCTCAAATGCTTGAAGATAAAAAAGATAAGAAAATTTTGCTTTACTGCACCGGCGGAATTCGTTGTGAGAAGGCGAGTGCTTATTTGAAAAGTCAGGGTTTCGAAGATGTTAACCAGCTTTACGGTGGAGTTATTACTTACGCGCACACTGTTAATGAAAGTAAATTTATAGGTAGGAATTTTGTATTTGACGAAAGAATAGCGGAGAGAATTACCGATCATGTTTTGAGCACTTGTGATCAATGTGAAAATCAGTGTGATGACTATACGAATTGCAAAAATATGATTTGTAATTTGTTATTTTTACAATGTGAGGACTGTTCGGTGAAATTTGCTGGGGCTTGCAGTGAAGAATGCCGTAGAATTGCTGAGTTACCGGAAGATGAATATAAAGCTGAAAGAAAAAAAAGCGGAGCGACGGATTTTGAAAAATATAAAAGTAGAATCAGACCTAATTTGAAAGCTCAATTGATCTCGTAAAGTTTCAAACCGTGATCGTTATATAATAATTTCCAGCCGCTTCGGCTCAAGAAATTTATGAAGTTTTTGTGTGATTCGTTGTAGTCTGCGCTGTTTAAAGCGGGATCACTTTCCGTCAAAGTTAAAATATGAGTTATACCTGATTTTTTGAAAATACTTTTTATGGATTCATCACTTTCGGCCTGCATGCATATCCACAGCGAGAGGTAGTGATCGTTGCTAATTTGTTCATCAGGCAAATTGATGAAATATGGGATGAAAGTCCCAACTCTATAAAGAACCATGTTTGGGTTTTGATTTATTATTTTCGCCAAATCTCTGTATCCGGGAAAAATGAATTCCGAAAGTTGATTTTGTGAAATCAATCCAAGATTGTTTGCAAATAAAACCGCGGGGGAAAAGTGTCCGATTCTAATAATAAAATTTGAGAAGAATACAAGACCGAAGAGTATTCCAATATATTTTTTCGGAAATTTTTCAGGTAATTGCCCAAGCAAAATCAGACTGCCGATGAATCCCGCGATTCCATACCAAATCACGCCGTTTCCGGTGAAAGTCCATAAGATTATGTAAAAACCTGTTAAAAGTGCTATTGGAGCAAATTTTTCACCCAGGAGTTTTTTTGGAAATAGAATAAAAAATCCTAATCCGGCCAGAAAAATAAATGAAAAATCTACAACAGGATTATTGAAATTTGGGGTGAAGTTGCTGTTCCAAGCAAGTTTCAGAAAGTCTGTCACCGAATTTAAACCGCCTGTGTAACGATCATAATCAAGGTTAACGACTTCATAAGGATTTTTACAGTATGCCAGTGTGTTTTGATTTAGTTCTGGGCCAATCTTGGTTTCGCCGTAAATCGCGGAAGAAATCGTGGGTGTTTTTGAATCGAAGTAATTATAAACAAGCCAGGGTGAAACAATCGCGATTGAAATTGATCCAACTATTAAACATGGGGTGAAGAAATTTTTAAGTCCCTTCTTGAAGAAAGTATAAATTCCACTTATTAATCCGATTGCAAGAAAAATCATACTTATTGGTACAACAGGGACTTGTTCCAAGCCCGCGAAATGATCTGTTAAACCAAGTCCGGCAACCACTAAACAAAATCCCGATAATGCCGAAGTCCAAATTTTTTCTCTCTTCCAAATGATTGCTAAAATTATAACTGTGATTAAAAGAAAACTCGTTATTTTTATTGCAAAAGCCGTTCCCAACAGCACTGAAAGAATTATTAAATCTGAGCGTTTTTCTTTCTCAATCCAGTCCAAGAATTTATCAACAGCCACAACTGACACAAAGAAAAGAGGTAAATCTGTTTTCATATCAATTACCTGTTGATTTACAACGAAGGGCAATGTGTAGAAAAGCAGTGAAATAATCCAGGAGCTTTCAGTCGAGTGAAATCTTTTTAATAGTTTTATAAGAGCAAAAAAACCAAGTACGGAAGTCGCGAACAGCATCGCGGTGCTGAAAAATATATTGTGGCTGAAAAGCCATCCGGCACTTGCGATGTTTGTCCAAGCGAATGTACCAATTCCGTGTGGGAAAAGCCCAAGTTCGGCGGCGAGCCTTTCGTAACGTGAATAAACGTTGAGATCGTCCCAAGCAAAGGGAAGCACTTTTGTTATTTCTATTAAATCAAAACTCAGAAAGAAAATCGTCAGACTGAGTTTCCAATCGAACGCGATTTTCAAATTTTTAATTTTGGGTAGAAATTTTTTCCAAAAAGAAAAGGTAAGCGCAAGGACGATCACTGAAGCAATTGCGAAATACGTTGCGGAAAAAATCTTTAGCTCAGCCATTGCAAAAGCCAATAAACTTAATGGCAAAAGTCCGATTGCAGTCGACGTTAAAAATCCTTCACCGGTAAAACTACCAAAGGCGGCAAGTAAAAATACAAAAATAATCATCAAAACTACCGACAAAACGATTTTTGCCTCCAAATTGAACAGAACCCAAGGTTTAACTTTAACAAAATGTGATGAAACTTGTGGGGGATAAAGTTCTGTTTTGGTTGTGGTATCCGTAAGAATTTCACCGTTCGCAATTATAACTTTATCGTTTGGTCCGGGTTCTGTACTTATCATCTCATAACCCGAATCGGTTTGAATTATACTTACGCCTTCAAGTCGCGAGTAGTCGTAAGAGTAAAATTTGATTCCTCCGAGTACAAATGTAAAAAATAAGCTTAAAATTAATATTCCAAAAGTTCCGATTTTTCGTTTATTGAAAATTTTTGAAAAAAGGAAATGTAAAAATATAAATGCCAAAACAAAAGGTATCCACAGTTTGAGATTTTCAAACAAGGGTAAATAGTAGGGCTGTTCTAAATAGAAAATATAAGCAACGAGAAGAGTCCAGAGAATGCTCAGAAAATATTTCATTTGTTCAAGTCGTAAGCGAAAGCTTCATCTTTATAATTGGATACAAGTGAATAATGCTTGCTGTTCTTTAAATTTGCAAATTCTTCTGAAAATTCCTTCCCGTAAACTATGAAAGAAATATTGTATTCAAGCATTAAAGCTTCGATATCGGTTGAGTTTGGGAGTTTACTATAGAAGCCCGCATTTGGGTTTTTCAGATTTACAAACCATTCTTTGGGTTCGTGTACCGGAAAAAGGAAGAAAATATCATGCGGAGCAAAAATTGAATAAGCGTAAGGAATTCCGTCCGGTCCGAATAAAAATGCAATCGGACCGTCTTGTTCGTCAACGAAAACACTCATTCCTTTTATCCAAGTGATTAAATCAGCGCTTGCGGATTCTACTCGTGTGGGCCTCCAAAAACCTGTTCCGACTCCAAAAAGAATAAATATTGAGGTGGCAACTTTAAAGAGCAATTTTTCTCTAGGTTTAAATTCTTTATAAACATATGGAAGGGAGAATACTATAGCCAGCCACATGAAAGAAAAATATCTGTCTTTTACCCAAGATATTGTGAATAAGAAATCCCAATTTTTGAAAAATATTGTTATGAGTCCACAGACTGTAAATAGTGTGAAATACCAATTGAATGCCGGGATTTTTCTGACGGTTTTTTTAAAACCAAAGATAAGAATCCAAAAGAAAAGCGGTATTCCCGAAAGTAGAAATTCGTATGGAACAAATATTGCAAGAACACTATTAAAATGTTTGAAGCTTGTTTGGAGTCCGACTTTAGATAAGATTGAATTTAAGGGTAGCCATGAATAATTTTCGGAGGGGTAAATATTAATTAAAAGAATGTGAGAAAGTTTTATTAACATCAGTGGGAGAGCGGCAATAAACAGATACTTCGCCCTTTTCCGATTTGCTGAGAAAAATGCGGAGAATGCGGTTGTTAGAACTATTAGAAACGCGGTCATTGAATGAATCAAATACAACAAAATTAGAAATACAATCGCCAAATAAAGATCTCTTTTTCTATCTGAAAAAAACAAAGCCGGGAAAATCGGTAATACCAAATACCCGATTATTTGGGCGGCCACAATTACCTGAATATAATAAATTGCGATGTAAAAACCGCCAACACTAAATAGAAAGACAGAGACACACTCCCAGAATTTCAATTTTTTAAATGATTTGTGAATAATCCAAGGTCCAATGCAAAAAATTCCAATCAACATTACAAGGGATAATTCATTATAAGTCAGCCAGGGCAAAATTATTCTTACAATACTCAAAATGAAGGAAAATCCGGCCGGGTATAAAGTCCAGAAGGCCTTACTGTTTTCCAATTTCCCCGCCTCGATATATTTTGCTAAACCCCAGAAATAATATCCATCGGTGCTGTAAAAATTCATTGACAAAATAGCGTTGAATGAAACTATCGCCAGAATCACAATCAAGCAATATATCAAATATTTTTTTCTCATCTTTTAAATTGATAGCAAGGTTGCAATTCCAACCAGAATCATTATAAAAGTTATAATCCAGCCCATGAATTTTGTGAACCAGCCGTTAACATGTTTGCCCATCAATTTTTTGTTGCTGCTTATTATGACAATCATAACCAAAATTATCGGTGCGATTAGTCCGTTAGCGACACCCGAATAAATTAAGGCCGTGATTGGGTCAAAGCCCACAAAATTTATCGCGAGTCCTATCAACATTGAAATTATTATTACTCCGTAAAATGCATGTGCATCTTTAAGTTTTCTATACAAACCTGATTTCCACGCAAAACTTTCAGAGATCGCGTAAGAGGCAGATCCCGCTAAAATTGGAACCGAAAGCAGACCGGTGCCGATTATACCAAGCGCGAATAAGAGATAAGCCTTATCTCCTGCAATTGGCTTTAATGCAATAGCGGCTTCTTCAGCACTACCGATATTAACAATTCCGTTAGCGTGAAGCGCTGCTCCATTCGCGGCAATAATAAAAAACATAACTATATTTGAAAGAAGCATTCCCGACCAAACATCAATTCGCATTTCTGAGATTTGCTCTTCATTACAATTGTTTTTTCTTAGTTTTACCGTTGTTTTCCCGCCTAAAATTTCTTCTTCAACTTCTTGTGAAGTCTGCCAAAAGAAAAGATAAGGTGAAATTGTAGTTCCCAAAATTCCACAAACAAGAAAAATTTGATCTTTGTTGAAATCGATTGATGGAATGAGAGTATTTTTTAAGAGTTCGCCCCAGTTTAAGTTCACGCTTAGAGCGGAAAAAACATAAGAAAGCAAAACCAAAGCCAAATATTTAAGATACTTTGCATATTTTGCGTATGGAGTGAAAATTTGAAGAAGTAAACTTGCACCTGTGAAAACAACAACTAGAGGACCGAAGCGGAAGGAAGGGAAAATTAATTCGGTTGCTTTTGCCATTGCTCCGAGATTCGCGCCAAGGTTTAAAGTGTTCGCGCAGAAAAGCAAAAAAGCCGAGGTGTATAAAATCCATCTTGGGTAACTGAGGCGAATGTTACCGGCGAGCCCTCTGCCTGTTGCAAGCCCGATTCTGGCGCACATTTCTTGGACAATTGACATTAGTGGGAATGTGAAGAGGGCGAGCCAAGCCAGCTGGAAGCCATATTTCGCGCCTGTTTGGGAGTAGATAGTAATTCCCGATGGATCATCATCAGCCGCTCCGGTTGTTAAACCCGGTCCTAAAATTTTCCAGTATTTTTTTGCCATTCCCATTTTACTATCCACTTCATTTTCAATTTTTTCAGCTTCATCAACACTTTTTTCAAGAAAAATCGCGGGTGCTTCAACGACTTGTTTTAGGAAGCTTTTCTTTTTCATGACATTATACTAACAGTTTTTGGGGTTTGAAAAAAACCAAAAATATTAACCATGCAATAAATACGCAAGTTGCCGACACAGTGATTGGCAAAATTTTATCGATTGAAACTATTACTCCGGCGATAATCGGTGGAATTGCTGATCCAAGTGATTGAATTGATTGATTAATTCCTAAAATTTCTCCTTGTTTACTTTTCTCAGTCATATTTGAGACCAAAGCACTTTGATTTGGCATTGTTAGCCCGTTTGAAATAGCCACGAAAGGCAGAATTAAGTAAATATATTTTGATTGATTCGGAATCAGCAGGGAAATAAGAGCGATGGATAATGTTAGAAGAGTAATTTTTAGGATTTTTTCAGATTTAAAATGATTTCCCATTTTTCTGGTAATTATTCCTTGTGTGAAGGCAATCCAAAGTCCGGTGTAAGCAAAGAGATCGGCAATTTGAGAATGACTATAATCAAATTTCTGAATTAGATAAACTTGGAAAAATTGTGTGAAGAAATTGAAGCCCAAAGTCATTACAAAAATTGTTAAGAAAAGCACACGCAAATTTTCGATTTTAAAGCCTTTTACAATATTTTTTACTCCCGTGAAAACATCGACTTTTGTGTGAATTTTTTCTTTAAGCGTTTCTTTAAAGAAAAAGCCCAACATTCCAATATTTATCAAGCTGAGAATCGCAGCGAACCAAAAAGGAGTGGTGAAATCAAACCAGCTAACAATAGACGGATCAGCAAGTTTTCCACCTATGTAAGGGCCAATAACAAAACCGAAACCGAAAGTCATTCCAATCAAACCGAAATTTTTTGCTTTTGACTTCTCATCACTTACATCCGCGATTGAAGACATCGCGATCGAAATATTTCCACCTGTAAAACCATCGATTGTTCTACTGACTAACAAAAGGTAAATATTTTTTTCCAGAATACCGATAGCAAAAAGAATATAGCCTATAAAAGTTCCCGCGAGAGACAGAATCAGTAACTTTTTTCTACCATAATTATCCGATAAAGCTCCAAGTATAGGCGTACTAAAAAATTGAGCCAAGGGATAGGCTGACACAATAATCCCCAAAATGAGAGCTCTTGATGAAGCATTCATTGTTGCAGGGAGTATTCCGTTTGAAAAATCAAAAACTATAGGCGCAAGGATTGGGATTATTATTCCAATTCCGATCATGTCCAGAAACACGGTGAATATTAAAGCTATCATTTTTAATTGTTAGTCGAAAAACTTATAAGCTCTTGAGTTAAAAAAGTAAACACCTTAAGATTAGAGTGTTTACTATTTAACTTAAATACTATGGAAAACCTTTATGTTTTAGGTCAAATACTTTTGGGTTTGTTTTTCCTTGTAAGTGGAGCCAAGCATTTTATGAATTTGAAAGGAAGTACCGGTTATGCAGCCTCAAAAAAAGTTCCTATGCCGGAGCTTGCGGTAATGGGTACAGGAGCACTTCTCATTTTAGGTGGTCTTTCAATTTTGACCGGCATGTATTTGGAGTTAGGTATTTGGGCTTTGATTGTATTTTTACTTGTAGTTAGCGTCATTTTCCACAATTTCTGGGCAGATACCGACATACAGATGAAACAGATGAATCAGATTCAATTCATGAAAAATATGGCACTTTTGGGTGCGCTTTTGATGTTATTAAACCTGGTTAACGACTGGCCTTTTTCATTATAATAAATGGAAATCGGTCTAACTTCACTTGAAGCCGTTAAGCTTCTAAAGAAAAATGGTGCTAATGAAATTCCTTCAGGGGAATCAAATTCAGCGGTAAGGATTTTTATAAAGCAATTGGTGAATCCTTTGATTTTGGTTTTAATTGCGGCCAGCGGGATTTCATTTTTTTTGGGAGAACAAACCGATGCAGTAATCATAATTTTTATAATCCTCGTGAACTCAATTTTGGGTTTCACGCAAGAATATAGAGCAGAAAAAACCGTTCAAAGCTTAAAAAAAATAATTTCACAGAAAGCAAAGGTAATGCGTGACGGGAAAGAGATGTACGTGGATGCAAAAACTTTGGTTGTCGGTGATCTCGTTTTCTTGAATATTGGAGATATTGTCCCTGCAGATTTGCGTCTGGTAAAAACAGACTCGATTACTATTGATGAATCTTCTCTAACAGGTGAATCTGCGCCGGTTCTTAAAAGTCTCAAGAAGAATATGCTTTTTATGGGAACTCATGTTGTTAGTGGCGAAGGAACTGCTTTAGTTATCGAGACCGGAAAAAATACGAATTTTGGGAAAACCGCGAAACATCTTTCCGAGCCCGAAGATGTTTCAGATTTTGAGAAAGGAATTTCACATCTAAGTTCTTTTCTACTTAAGATCATACTTGCAATGACTTTCTTTATTTTTTTGGTGAATGGGTTTTTAGGCCACGGATTTCTAGAATCTTTTTTGTTCGCGCTCGCCCTTGCGGTTGGAATCACTCCCGAGGCACTTCCCGTTATTATTACGGTCGCGCTTTCAGGTGGAGCTAGAAAACTTGCGAAATCAGATGTTATTGTAAAAAAACTTTCGGCAATTGAAGATCTTGGAAATATGGATATTTTTTGCACCGACAAAACGGGTACTTTAACGGAAGGGCATTTGAGTCTTCAAAATTTTTTCAACTTGAATAATGAAGAAGATTCGGAAGTCCTTTTATATGGAATGCTTTGTGGTGATGCGGGTGAAAATATTATTGATAAAGCAATTTGGGAAAGTCCTCATGTCGCGAAATTACTTAAAAAATATAAATCTTATAAAATTTTAGACAGAAACGAATTTGATTTTGAAAGGCGTAGAATGAGTGTTTTGGTGAAATCTACCAATGGTAAAAAATACCTGATTGTGAAGGGCGCGATTGAGTATATTGAAGAACTTTGCGGCGGTAAAAAAATAAAGGCCATAGATATTTATAGAAAGTCGGGTTTTTCAACAATCGCGATTGCAATTAAGGAACTGAACAAAAATACTTCCACTAAAAATGACGAAAAAAATCTTAAACTTCACGGATTTCTAACTTTTATTGACCCTCCGCGTGCTAGCGCAAAAAAAGCAATTTTCGATTTGGAGAAGCTGGGTGTTGAAATTAAGGTTTTAAGTGGAGATGATCACTTGGTAACTGAAGCCATTTGTAAAAAAGTTGGGCTCGAAATCAAGGGCAACAAAGTTATTGCGGGTGAAGACTTGGATGCTTTGAGTGAATCCCAATTTAAAAATCTTGTCGAAAATTACAATGTTTTTTCAAGAATTACTCCCGAACAAAAATATAGGATTGTTAAAACGCTTAACAAAGATGAAAACAGAACGGTTGCTTTCATGGGTGACGGCGTTAATGACGCTCCCGCGATTAAAATTGCGGATGTTGGAATTTCCGTGAATACAGCAACCGACATTGCAAAAGAGGCAGCGGATATAATTGTGCTTCAGAAAAGTTTGCATGTGGTCGCGACGGGAGTTATGGATGGCCGCAGAATTTTTACCAATATTAACAAATATATTTTGAATACGGTAAGCGCCAATTATGGCAACATGTTTACTGTCGCGATCGCCTCGGTTTTTTTGAAATTTATTCCGCTTTTGCCAGCGCAAATACTTTTAAATAATTTGATAACTGATCTGCCAATGCTTGCGATAGCAACAGACAATGTTGATAAAGAAATGCTTCGTAAACCAAAAAAATTGGACACGAGCAAAATAAAATCTTTCATGGGTTCATTTGGTCTTTTGAGTACGATTTTTGATTTGGTCTTAATATTTTCTCTGCTTTTTATTTTCCATTCAGACTCTCAGGTTTTCAGGAGCGCTTGGTTTCTTGAATCCGCAATTTCTGAAATAGTTATAACTTTTTCGCTTAGAACAAGTTTGCCCTTTTTTAAAAGTAAACCGGGCAAAGCTTTGTTTTTGATTTCCGCCTCGGCGATAATTCTACTTTTTGTGATGGTCTATTCTCCAATTTCATTATTCTTTGAATTTGTTAAATTACAGCCGCAGATGTTAGGTTTCGTTGTTTTGGTTGTGTTGATGTATTTTAGCGCTTCGGAAATACTCAAAAGAAGCTTTTTCAAAAAGATCAATTTGTAATTTTATTATTGCAATATCGGCTTTAAAAAGTTAAGTTGTCGTAGTATTTAATTTTACATATGGCAAACCCAACAAAACAGGATCTGCTCAAGGAAGTTATTGAGCACATTGATATCAAAAAACTTAGTATTTCTCCATTAATTGACTCTTACAGAAAGATGTCTTTCTCTGCCAGAGATTTGGCGAGAGCGGCGGACATTTACAATATGATGCTTGGAGATGAGAAATGTTCTGTTTGGTTGACTCTTGCGGGTTCAACAAGCGCTGCAGGTTGCATGCAGGCTTACGTGGACATGGTGAAGAACAACATGGTTGACTGTATCGTTGCTACCGGAGCTTCAATCATTGATATGGATTTCTTTGAGGCTCTTGGATTCAAACACTATAAAGGTGATCAATTTATTGATGACGGACTACTTCGCAGTCTTTATATAGACAGAATTTACGATACATTTATTAATGAAGAAGAATTGCAGAATTGCGATAAAACTATTGGCGACATTGCCGATTCACTAAAACCGGGGCCTTATTCTTCTCGAGAATTTATTTGGGAAATGGGGAAGTGGCTTTCAGAGCATTCGGTTAAAAAAGATTCACTGATTCAGGCTTGTTATGAGCACAACGTTCCAATTTTCTGCCCTGCTTTCTCTGATTCTTCAGCTGGTTTCGGTTTGGTTTTACACCAAACAAAACATCCTGACGCACACGTTTCAATCGACAGCGTTAAGGATTTCCGTGAACTTACTCACATCAAAATGAACACAACGGACAGCGGACTTTTGATGGTTGGAGGTGGAGTTCCAAAAAACTTTGCTCAAGACACTGTGGTTTGTGCCGAAATTTTGGGACACGACGCACCTGTCCATAAATATGCGATTCAGTTAACTGTTGCTGATGTGCGCGATGGAGCTTGTTCTTCTTCAACATTAAAAGAAGCCAGTTCTTGGGGAAAAGTTAGCACGGTTTTTGAACAGATGGTTTTTGCTGAAGCGACTCTTTCTCTTCCTCTAATCGCGGCTTACGGCTATGAAAAAGGACTTTGGAAGACACGCGCGAAGCGCGAATTCGCGAAATTGTTTAATAAATAAAGTCTTATGGAAGTAAAAGTTGGTTTAATTCAGATGACTTGCAGTGATAATCCAAAAGAAAATTTGGATAAAACTGTGCTTGCGATTCGTGATTTGGTAAAACAAGGAGCCCAGATAGTTTCAAGCAGTGAGCTTCCACTCTCTACTTATTTCTGTCAGACAAAAGATGATTCAAGATTTGCTTTGGCTGAAGCGATTCCCGGGCCGACAACCGAAAAACTTAGTGAAGTCGCAAAGGAAGGAAATGTTGTGATTTTGATGTCACTTTTTGAAAAAGCTGAAGATGGTAAATGCTACAACACCGTTGCTGTGATTGATGCCGATGGAAAATATTTGGGCAAATACAGGAAAATGCATATTCCGAATGATCCTGAACATGGCTACGATGAGGCTTATTATTTTGCGAAAGGTGATATGGGTTACAAAGTGTTTGATACGAAATACGCAAAGGTTGCGCCGATGATTTGTTATGATCAGTGGTTTCCGGAAGGAGCAAGATTGGCGGCCGTGCAAGGAGCACAGATTATTTTTTACCCGACCGCAATTGGCTGGCCACAAACAGATCGAGCTGAATTGAATGTTGCCGAACATGAAGCCTGGCAAGTAATTCAAAGATCTCATGCAATCGCGAATAATGTTTTTGTTTGCCCAATAAATCGAGTTGGGCTTGAAGGCGGTTTGAAATTTTGGGGAACTTCTTTTGTTTGCGATCCTTACGGCAGAGTTATTGCAAAAGCAGATAGTGAAAGTGAAACAAATTTAATTGCAACATGTGATTTGTCAGTTACAGACGAGATGCGAAAGGATTGGCCATTTTTGAATGAGTATGTTGTATAAAATGCCCGCAGAATGGCAGAAGCATGAGGCAACTTGGCTTGCTTGGCCTCATAATGAAGAACATTGGCCGGGCAAGTTCGGTCCGATTCCGGCAGTTTTTGCGAAGATCGCGGTGACTTTGAGCGAAGGCGAGAATGTTTATATTTGTGTTAAAGATGAAGAAATGGAAAAGTCTGCCCGGGCAGAAGTCACGCGTAGCGTGAGCATTGGTTCGGTTGACGACATTTTTCAAAAAATCAAATTTTTTCATATTCCAACTGATGCATCTTGGAGTCGCGATCATGGTCCGATTTATGTGCGTAGCTCGGACGGAATCCTTCGGATTCTGGATTGGATTTTCAATTCATGGGGTGAAAAATATGAACCTTGGGATCAAGATGACGTCGTTCCACAAAAAATTGGCGAAATTTTCAAAACTGAAGTTGTGCAAACGGGAGTTGTTTTAGAAGGAGGCTCGATTGATGTTAATGGTTGCGGTAGCCTTCTGACAACTCGCCAGTGTCTTTTGAATAAAAATCGAAATCCACATTTAAGTCAGGCGCAAATTGAAAAATATTTGGAAGATTATTTGGGCGCAACTAATGTGCTTTGGCTTGAAGAGGGAATTGTGGGTGACGACACGGACGGTCACATTGATGACATCGCACGCTTTGTTGATGAGAAAACAATCGTGACGGTTGTTGAAGATAAGAAAGATGATGAAAATTATGAAATTTTGCAAAAGAATTTGCGTGACCTCCGCGAGATGCGAGATGTTGACGGACAGCCTTTTAAAATAGTCGAACTCCCGATGCCGGATCCTGTTATTTACGAAGATCAGCGTTTGCCTGCGAGTTACGCCAATTTTTACATTGGAAATTCTGTTGTGATTGTTCCGACTTTTAATTGCGCGAAAGACGAAGTAGTTTTGGAAATTTTGCAGGATTTATTTCCGGGTCGAAAAGTAGTTGGAATTGATTGTGTTGATTTAGTTTGGGGATTGGGAACTTTGCACTGTTCAACGCAACAGATGCCGAGTGCATAAAATTTATTAGAAAAAAATCTCTGATTTTTTCATTGCGTTTGTTTGTGTATATTGATATACATAATTACGTTTTAAAAATAATAAAAATTGGCTAGAAATTTCAGACAATTTTGGAAGCTCGGCGAAAAAGAATTTAACACTGAATTTTTTAACATTAATAAAGACGGCGAGCTTGTTATTCGTGAAGGAAATAATCAATACAATGTTGTTGATCTTGCGAGAAAATTTGGATCGTCGCTTGAAATTTTTCTACCATTTATTTTAGAAAAAAGATTGGAGCATCTTTTGGATGTGGTTAGCGACACTTCAAAAGAGTTGGGATACAAAGGTAAATTTGCCTATCACTTTCCAATGAAAGTGAATCAAAATAAAGAGTATGTTTTGCCTTTGGTTTCCGAGGGCGCGAATTTGGAAGTTGGTTCCGCGAATGAACTTTGGCTTGTGAAAAGACTTTGGGAAGGCGAAAATTTCTACTCAAAAATTCGTGTACTTTGCAACGGTCCAAAAACACAAAAATATATTCAGTTGATTCATCAATTACGTGCTGCCGGTCTTGGAATTGTTCCGATCATTGAAGATATTGAAGAACTTAGACTTTTGAAAGATTTCAAAGGCGACATGGGAATTCGAGTTAATTTACAGTCAAAAGTTAAATCACACTGGGATAAAAAAGTAGATCGATTCGGACTCGCTTCAGCTGAAATTTTGGAACTCGGCAAAATTCGTAACTTGAAAGTTTTGCACTACCATATCGGTTCACAAATTGAGCGGGAAGACGATATCTTGGTTGTTTTGGAAGAAGCTTTTCAAACTTATAAAAAGTTGAGACAAACGAGCCCGACTTTGGACACGATAAATTTGGGTGGAGGTTTTGCTATCCCTTACGAGAAAAAAAGAATGTACAGTGTTGAAACAGTCGTGAAAAGAATTTTGACGAGTTTGAAAAAGATGAGCGAAGAGGAAGGGATTCCACATCCAAACTGGATTGTGGAGTGGGGAAGATATATGGCCGCGCCTTCACAAATTACGGTTTTCAAAATTGTCGCGGCAAAAGAAATTGCAAAAGCAGCTGCGAAACAGTGGTATATAATTGACGGAAGTTTCATGAACGATCTTTTGGACACTTGGGCTATTCACCAAAAGTGGCACGTGGTTGCCGTTAATCAAATGAAAGAAAAACGTCATAGAGTTTGGTTGGCCGGAATGAGCTGTGATTCTGATGATAAATACACGGCAAAGGATGGTTATCTTCTTTTACCCCGGCTTGAAGATTTACCTCCGGGAGATGATCTTTATATAGCAATTTTTGACACCGGAGCATATCAAGATGCTTTTGCTTCGCATCACTGTTTGCTTTCTTCACCGGTTAAAGTTGCGCTCCAAAATGGAATTGCAACAATCATTAGAAAACGTGAATCCGCTGAGGATGTTGGAAAACTTTTTGGTTGGTAATGAATGTAAAAATTCACGATTCCTGGAAGGTATATTTGCAAGAAGAATTTGAGAAACCCTATTTTAAAGAACTGACTGATTTTGTTAAATCGGAGTATCAAAAGAAAAAAATTTTTCCGTCACCCGCAAACATTTTTCGAGCATTTGACTTGTGTCCTTTTGAAAATGTTAAAGTTGTTATTTTGGGACAAGACCCTTATCACGGGATAGGTCAAGCAAACGGACTTTGTTTTTCAGTAGCCGACGGAGTCGGCCTTCCCCCCTCTTTACAAAACATATTCAAAGAAATTAATTCAGATTTGGGCTTGCAGATGCCTAGCTCCGGTAATTTAGACAATTGGGCGAGGCAGGGAGTTCTTTTGTTAAATGCGACTTTGACTGTGATTGCGGGTTCCGCCGGTTCACATCAAAAAAAAGGCTGGGAAACATTTACAGACGCGGTTATAAAAGTTATTTCAGAAGAGAAAGAACACGTGGTTTTTTTGCTTTGGGGAAGATATGCCCAAGAAAAAGGTTCAATGATTGATGAAGGCAAACATCTTGTTTTGCGAGCACCACATCCTTCGCCTTTCTCGGTTCACAGCGGTTTTTTTGGCTGTAAACATTTCAGTAAAACCAATGAGTATTTGGAATTTTACGGTCAGGAACCAATCAAATGGGCTTGAGCATTTTTAATACTTTACTACTCGCATATCGATGCTGTAGGTTCCCAATGAATATTCCATTATGTCGTAAACAAGTTTAGCGGCTTCTTCACGGCTCATTTTGTGACTGTTTTGTGAAGTTGTCCAAATTCCAAGATCTTCCGCTAGATTCATATAACCTTTATACCAATCGTTTGCATATTCTTGAGCGTAAACTCCGTTTTCTTTCAAATCATTTTCAAAGAAAGCACAGTTTGTACCTCTCAAAGCAATTTTTAAGGCTTGAGCGTAGGTAACTTGGTTTTCAGGTCTGAATCGACCGTCTGCAAAACCGTTTACAATGTTATAATTAACTCCGGCTGCAATATAATCCGCATACCAAGCATTTGGATCAATGTCTTTAAATTCGCCATCATAGCCACCTTCAGGTACTTCACGACCGAATGCGACGGTCACCATTTTTAGGAATTCTGCTCTATTTAAATCTGCTCTGGGATCAAAAATGTTTTGAGCCACACCCTCCACGATTCCCATTTGACCAAGGAAAGAGATCTCATCTTTATATGGAGATTCTTCGATGTCAGTGAAATCTTCGTCCTTTTCAAGATGTTCGATTTCAAAGGCCTGTGCTGGCAAACATTCCTCTGTGTATCGAGGATTTGTGCGAATTTCTTGGTAATAATTTGTATTACCTTGCAAGTCACCGGTTCTGTTTGTTGCGTAATAACCAGCGCCGATTGATACAATGACGGCAACCGCAAGACCTATATAAAGTGATTTGTGTGATTTATTTTTCATTTTTGTTTATTAAATCAGGTTATTGTACCATGAAAACCGATTTAATGCAATACTCTTAGTCTATACTTACCAGTTCCACTTCAAATATTAAGGTAGCATTTGGAGGAATTACTCCACCCGCTCCTCTTCTTCCATATGCCATATCAGATGGAATTGTCAGTTTTCTCAAGCCGCCAATTTTCATTCCGGGAATTCCTTTTTCCCAACCCTCAATAACTTGACCTTCACCAATTGTAAAACTGAAAGTTTGACCTCTATCACGTGAACTGTCGAATTTTGTACCGTCTTCCAAAGTTCCGACGTAATGAACTTCAACATTGTCGCCAACTTGGGCTTCAGAACCAGAACCAACTTTAATGTCTTCAATTTTAAGATCCGCTTTTTTCATGGAACAAGAGGTGAGTAGTAAAAGTATTGAACTGATTGCGAGAAATTTCCGCATTTCTTTCGGTTAAACAGCTTTCGTCAGGTTATATTCTTTGTTTATTCTGCGCAAGTATTGTGCTCTTCACAAATGCCTGGAAATGTTATATAATTAGAAGAGGTCAGTTTATTATTATGGATTCATTATTACCAAATACAGCTCTATCCGCCAAAGAAAGAATTCTCTCAGAGGATTCCGATATGGCGTCTTTAGACAACTATCAAGAGAAATTGCACAGCTTTGAATTGCCGGATACTTTTGAACAGAACTTGAAAGCCAGAATTCAATCAGGTACAGATTTTTCACCGGCTTTCGGTCAACTTTTTTTTGAGACTCTTGAACTTTCCGGTTTGCTTGGATCTTTTAATAATCAATACGATCCTGATATTAGAGAGTTAATTAGAGAAAATCTTGATGCGATTATACTGAAATATTTTAAGGGTAGTAGCCTTGTAATTACTCCTTCATTTATTAAGAAATGTATTAAAGATTGGAAGGAATTTACTTTGCCTGGCTTTAGGAGCTTATTAAAATCTTGTTACAAAAGAAACTTGGACAGGAAGGCTTTGGATGATGTTAGTTCCGAGAGAGATAGAGTTAAAGGTGATGTTAGAAAAACATTACAGATAGCATACAGCGATCAATTAACTACCATTCCAAATAGACGTGCTTATGATGATCATATTAAGTACTTATTTGAAAATAAACCGGGGAAACAAATGGCATTTTTGAGATTTGATCTTGATCACTTCAAACAGATTAACGATACATTAGGTCACTCCAATGGTGATCTTGTTTTAAAACGTTTTGCTAAATTGCTTTCAACGCACGCAAGAGACGGTCAAGCTTTTAGGGTTGGAGGTGAAGAGTTTGACGTTACGCTTGAGCTAGGTGACGATTGGACTCGCGAACAGGTAATTGAAATGTCAAATCAGGTTAGGAAAGAATTTTCTGAAATAGATTTTTCTGTGGAAATGGGTCAAGAGAATAGTGTGCACGCAACTTGTTCTTGCGGTGTCGCGTTCGGACTAACTGATGATTTAGGAAATCTGGGGGACGGTGGAAAAATATCTCGTGTGGCGGATAAATTGTTATATAAATCTAAAAATGAGGGCAGGAACAGGACTAGTGTTGCGGATTTGCATGAAGCTGATGCTGTTGCTTAATCATTTCCAACTTTTCTTTTCGATTTAATTTTTTTAGTTTATGTTCTTTTTTGCGAGCTTCATTCAAATTTGAAAGTTTTTCAGAGTAAACAAGTCGAACAGGTCGGCGAGCGCGAGTGTATTTTGCGCCTGATTTTAAATTGTTATGTTGGTGAAGTCGGCGCTCAATATCTGTGGTTGAACCAATATAAAGTGTTGTGTCGGAGCACTCGAGAATGTAAACAAAGAAATCCATATAAACAAAAGCTCCTGAAGTTTAAACCCCAAGAGCTATTGATGTATATGCAATTAAGCAGCTTCTTCAGCAGACTCATCTTCTGCGAATGAGTCATTGTTGTTTGCTGATCCAGAATCCAAAGTAACGTTAACCGCTTTTGGACCTTTTGCCGAATCTTCAGTTTCGAAAGAAACCATGTCGCCTTCCTTCATTTCTTTGAAGTTCCTTGCAGAACAGTCATTTGCGTGAAAGAAAACGTCTTTTCCGCCTTCTATCTTAATAAAACCGTAGCCGTTATCCTGATTCACCTTTTTGATTACACCTTTCATGTTATGAAATGGTTAAAAATAAATTCCTTTAAGCTTGTTATGAAGGAAGTTACTGATAACCCAACAAAAACTCACCTATTAGAGCTTAAGTGTACAGCAGTAAGCGAAATAAGCAAGCTAGTAGTCTGGGTATTGACTTTTTAAAGCCAAATATATAAAGTTAGACACTCTAACTAAATTAGATGGATGCTGATTTGGAACAATTGATTTCTCTCATATTCGCGACCACGAGAAAGATTCGGGCGCAGAATGATAGTGGAGAAAAAATGAGTATAAATTCTTATCTCAGAATTGGGACTTTGATTTACATTTGTGAGAATAAAGATCCGACAATGAAATCTCTAGCGGATTATTTGAACATAACTCCGCCTTCCGTGACTTCACTTGTTAATGGGCTTGTGAAATCAATGCAAATTAAGAGGATCGCGGATAAGAAAGATAAAAGAATTGCGAGACTTGTGATTACACCAAACGGCAAAAAAACTTTGGAAAACGGTTTGAATAAGAAGAGAGAAAAGTTGAAAGAGATACTTTCACGTCTTGATAATTTGGAAAGAAAAAATCTTATTAACATATTAAATAAACTTTTAAAATATGATGGAAAAATATAAAAAATATCTAAGTAAAAAAATCCTAATTCCTTCCGGGATAGGGCTTGTACTTCTTGTTGGAATTGCTTCGGCTGCTTTGGGAGGTGGATCAGGTTCAAATTATGATTATACAGTGGCGGCGAAGCACGATGTTGAACAAATTATCAGTGTTACCGGACAAGTTAAAGCAGCCGAAGATGTCGATCTTGCTTTTGAAAAATCCGGAAAAGTAGCGAAAGTTTATTTTAAAGTTGGAGATAATGTGAAGAGCGGTCAAATTTTGGTTTCTTTGGAAAATGCTTCAAGTGCCGGACAGCTGAGTCAGGCAAAAGCGGGAGTGCAAAGCGCGGAGGCTCAACTTAAGCAATATCAAGCAACCCTTGATCAGCAAAACGCAAAACTGAATGAATTGAAATCTGGAACAAGAACAGAAACAATTAATATTGATAAAACAAAAATTACCAGCGCGGAGAATTCAGTTACAGATGCTCAAACAAATCTTAGCAATGTTGAAAATCAGGCCGAGCTAAGTTTGGAGAATCTTTATTTGCAGATCCCTGATGTTTTGCAAAGTGCTTATTTATACGCAGAAAATGCTTTGAATAGTGAAACTTCGGCGATGACAAAAGATGAAGATTCGCAATATCCTCAGCTGACTTTTGGCGTCACAGATTATCAAATTGAACTTGATGCCGGCTCTAAAAGAAAGTCCGCCGGTGAAGCGCTTAATAAATTTCAAAATGAATTGGCTTCACTTCCAGTTGATGCTGAATCACTTGATGCGCAAATGAATAATTCAATAGATGAACTAACGACAATTCGAACCTTTTTAAGTAGACTTCAGGACGCGCTTGGGGTTTCGACTTTGGATTCCACTACACTCGCGACATATCAAAGCAACGTTAAAACCGCTTGGACAAATGTAAATACGGCAATTTCGAATATAAATTCTCAGAAACAATCTATTTCCGCTCAAATAGTTTTAAATGAAAATAATGTCGCCACGGCACAGGCAAAAGTGAATGAGGCGAACAACACACTTGAGGCTTTAAAATCACAACTTTTATTGGATCAAGCCGGTCCGACTTCTCAGGAAATTGCGGCACAAGAGGCGCAGGTTCGTTCGGCTGAGGCAAATGTGGCATATCAAAAATCCCGAATCAGCGAGGCAAAGGCGAATCTTTCGGTGACTTACGCTGATTATGTAAAAGCATATTTGAAAGCTCCTTTTGACGGACTTGTTAGCAAAATGGATGCAAAAGTCGGTGAGATTGTTTCGGGTAGTGTTGTCTCAATGATTTCTCAGGCAAAATTTGAGTTGGAAGCAAGTTTACCGGAGGCCGATGTCGCAAAAGTGAAAGTTGGAGATAAGGCTAAAGTTACTTTTGACGCTCTGGGAACAGACGAAATTTTTGATACGACTCTTTCCTCAATTGATCCCGCCGAAGAAGTTATAGACGGAGTTGCGACTTATAAAATCAGATTGGAATTTGCCAGTGATGACACGAGGCTAAAATCCGGAATGAGCGCGAATATTGATATTATTGGAGATAAAAGAGAAGGCGTGATCGCGGTTCTTGCTCGATCTATCATTAAAAAAGACGCTGAAAATTATGTGAGAATTTTGAATGGTGAAAAAGTTTCTGAAGTTAAAGTTACCCTTGGTCTGAGAGGAACAGACGGTTACGTGGAAATTATTGACGGGATTAAAGAAGGAGACAAAGTAATTAACTTTAGCGAGGAATGAAAAATATAATTGAAGTCAAAGATTTACATAAAATTTACTCGAACGACGGTGTTGAAACTTTGGCACTTAGAGGTATTACTTTCAATGTTAAAGAGGGAGAATTTGTTGCAATAATGGGGCCGTCGGGTTCCGGTAAATCAACTCTTTTACACGTTTTGGGATTTTTAGACAGGCATACAAAAGGTATTTATAAATTCGACGGGAAAACTATTGATGATTATTCTACTGATGAAATTGCCTTGGTTAGAAATAAGAAAATGGGCTTCGTTTTTCAGGCTTTTAATTTGCTCGCGAGAACGACGGTTTTAGAAAATGTGAAATTGCCTCTGGTTTATGCCGGCATTCCTGAAAGTGAAAGAGATGCGATTGCCTTGGCGGCTATTGAATCGGTTGGGCTTTCCCACAGAGTTAATCATGAATCGTCTCAACTGTCAGGAGGAGAAAAACAGCGTGTGGCGATTGCGCGTGCTCTCGTAAATAATCCAAGTATTATTTTTGCGGATGAACCTACCGGTAATTTGGATTCAAAATCAGGTCAAATTGTAATGGAGACATTGCAGCAATTAAATGAAAAAAAAGGACACACGATAATTTTAATTACACACGAAACTTATACCGCCGAGCACGCTGAAAGAATAATTCGCATGAAAGACGGGCTGGTTGAATCCGATAAAAAAGTTGATTTAAGGAAAAAAGCTAAAGATTATTTCAAAAAATAATATGCCTTTAAAAGACGCGCTAAAAATCGCATTGAAAGGTTTGCAGGCAAATAAATCTCGCTCATTTTTAACGATTCTTGGAATTGTCATTGGTATAACCGCGATAATTATGGTGATGTCGATTGGAAATGGAGCGCAGTCATTAATTCTAAATCAGATTCAGGGTTTGGGTTCGCAGACGGTAATTATTGAACCCGGAAAAGAGCCAACCGGCCCATCGAGTTTTGCCGAAATTTTTACCGATTCTTTGAAAATGAGAGATGTTGAAGCTTTACTGAATCCCGTGAATGTTCCTAATTTGAAAGAGTTAACTCCGAATGTTATTCAAGTTGAAACAATAAGTTATGAGAGCGAATCAACCCGAGAAAGTGTGATCGGTTGTACGGATGCGATAACTAGAATTTTAGATATTTATCCTGATGAAGGCAGTGTTTTTGGCGAAGAGGAAATTGCTTCAAAGGCTAGTGTGGCAATTTTGGGCGCGGAGGTTAAAAAGAAATTGTTTGGCGCATCTGACGCGCTTGGTGAAAAAATAAAAATCAAAGGCAGAACTTTTAGAGTAATTGGGATACTTGCCTCAAAAGGTCAGGTGTCGCTTTTCAATGTGGATAAAATGGTTCTCGTTCCGTATACGACCGCGCAACAATATTTGATGGGAATTGATTATTTTAATAGCTTCATTTTACGTGCTGATAGTGATGCAGCCGTTCCACAAGTTGTACGAGACGCGCAGTCGACTCTTAGAGAAATGCATGGAATTTCAGATCCCGCAAAAGATGATTTCCACGTGACTTCTCAGGCTGATGCCGCGAATCGTGTGAAGACAATTACGGATGTCCTAACCATGCTTTTGATTTCAGTCGCAGCGATTTCACTTGTTGTGGGAGGAATTGGAATTATGAATATAATGCTTGTTTCCGTGACTGAAAGAACTCGTGAAATTGGTTTGAGAAAAGCGATCGGAGCAACAGAGAATGATATTCTGCTTCAGTTCTTACTCGAGGCGGTTATTTTGACAGCAATGGGTGGTTTGGTTGGAATACTTTTGGGAGGAACATTGTCTTTCTTGATTTCAATTATTTTAACTCAAGCTGTTGGCCTCGACTGGACCTTCAGTTTTCCGATTTCAGCCGCGGTTTTAGGAATCAGTGTTTCCGCATTTATCGGTTTGGTTTTTGGTCTTTATCCGGCAAAACAGGCTTCGCAAAAGAGTCCTATTGAGGCTCTTAGATACGAGTGATAAAATGCCGGTGATAAAATCAGTATGAATATTAAACGGAATTATGGCTGGCCGATTGTTTTGGGACTTTCATTTTTGCCGGTTTTAATGTGGCTTGCGGAGACTTCAATCTTGGCAAGATTTTCAGATTGGGTAACTGGTTTAACAAGCATAGGACAGCTTCTCGGTTTGATTGGAGTGGCTATGTTTGCGGTGAATCTGATTTTGAGCGCGCGGCTGCCTTTTTTTGAAAAATATTTTCACGGTTTGAATGATTTATATGTGCGTCACAGTCAACTCGGTCAACTCGCACTGATGATGCTTTTGTTTCATCCGCTTTTTCTTTTAATGCAATATTCCGGAGGCACTTTTTATGGAGCCGCAATGTTTTTATTACCCGGTAGAGATTGGGCTTTGAACTTTGGAATTATCTCTTTGGGAAGCATGATTTTTTTGATTATTTTGACTTTATATTTGCGTCCAAAATACAATCTTTGGAAATTTACCCATAAATTTTTGGGCTTTGCATTTTTTCTTGGAGCGCTTCACGCATTCTTAATTCCAAGTGATATTTCTCGTGATATGTTTTTGAGAACTTACATTCTGGGAATTTCATTTATTGCAATTGTCGCTTTTTGCTATCGAAGTCTTTTGGATAGATTCACAGTTCCGAGATACAGATATTTGATTAAAGAAGTTAAATTACTAAGTAATGAAGTGACGCAAATTTTTATGACTCCGGTTAGCAAAGTTATGAAATTTAAGGCCGGTCAATTTGGTTTTGTTAGATTTTTTGATAAATCGGTGGGTAAAGAAGTTCATCCATACAGTTTTTCTTCAAACCCTGATGATGCTGTTCTTTCAATAACAGTGAAAAAACTTGGTGATTATACTCAAAATATCTCCGCACTTTCAGAGTGTTCAGTTGTGGAAATCGAAGGCCCTTTCGGAATTTTTTCTCATGAAAATGCCGCTTCAAAAAATCAAATTTGGGTTGGAGGAGGAATTGGAATAACGCCTTTCACAAGTATGGCACATTCTTTAAAACCAAACGATGGTTTTAATATTGATCTATATTATTGTGTTCGTGATTCTGCTGAAGCCGTTATGATGACGGAACTTGAAGCTATTGCGAAAAATCTAAATGGCGAGTTGAAAATTTTTGAATTTTGTTCCACAAGAAAGGGAAGATTCAGCATGGATGCAATTATTGAACATTCCGGAACTCTTGAAAATAAAGATATTTTTATTTGCGCACCGCCGGCCATGATTAAGTCTTTAAAAGAACAGTTTATTTCCAAAGGAATAAAACCTTCACGGCTGCATTCCGAAGAATTTAGCTTCTAAATATGAAAAAACTTACACTAATTTCAATTATTTTATTCGGACTGATTTTGGGCGGGGTTTTAATGATGTCTTATTTTTATCCTCCGGTTGTTAGTCTAGATAATATTACCGGCACCGGAACAATCGCCAAGACGGTTCCACTAACTCTTTCTGAAGTCGCAAAACACAATCAGCCGAATGATTGTTATGTTATCGTAAATCAGAAAGTTTATGATGTCTCGACATATATTGCTTACCATCCAGGTGGCACCGACACAATAACTTCTCGTTGTGCCGGTGAAGTTACTGGAATTTTTGCTTCGATTCACTCTAATTTCGCGTGGAATTTGCTTGGAAAATATTATATCGGAGATTTTCTTACAAATGAGGCTGAGAATTCCAATTTGAGTGACTCATTTTCAACTTTGAATATACTTGCCGAGAAAATTAAAAATCAGTATCAGGGTGCCGAGGTACTTGGTGTTAAACCAAAATCAAGTTTTTACGTAAGTAAGATAATTTATAACGGCAAATTATACGAAGTCCATTTGGATAAAGACGGGAATATTCTTAATTTGGAAATCGCCAACGACGAAGTCAACTGGGACAGCTGGGATACCGATAGCGACGATAATTAATTAACAACGACCGTTCCAGTCATTGATGGATGAAGCGCGCAGTGATATGTGTATGTTCCGGCTTCAGTAAAGGTAAAACTGAAGGATTGACCGGTACTTAGATTCCCAGAGTTAAGCATTGAGCCTGAATCTGAAGTCACTGTGTGAGGAGCCGTGTCGCTGTTTGTCCAAGTTACTTTTGTGCCTGCTTTTACTGTTAAAGTTGAAGAACTAAATGCAAAATTTTTGATGCTTACTGAGGCTGTTGTCGGAGTTACAGGAACTACCGGAGTGTTTACAGGTGTTGTAACTGTGGTCGTGCTTGTTGTGGTGGTTTCAACATCTACTTCATCAGTTGTTGTGTTGTTTTCTGTTGATTGAGTATCTTCTTCCGTTGTGACCGTTTCCTCCACTGGATTAATTGTGTATGTATCAGGGTTGGTATTAAAAAAAAGATAATAAGCGCCAATTCCAATTCCAGCTAAAACTAAGATTACAAGTATTGGGTTTTTCATGTGGTGGATTTTTTAAGTATAAAAAATATTACTAACGTCACAAAGTATAGAATAATAAAGTGGAAGAGTAAAAACAAAAATAATTTTACTCCTTCAACATAACGTAATATTTCAAATATTTTCCTTCGGGGAATGAAATATTATATGGATGGTCTATTGTTTGGTTACGGATTTCCAAAACTTTGAGAGTACAGTTTGCTTTTGAAGAAGAAATCGAAAGCATTTTTTGGAACATTTCATCATTCACGTGGGCGGAACAGGAGCTGGAAACCAAAATACCGCCTTTTGGAAGAAGGTTTAACGCGTGTTGATTTATGAAAGCGTAACCTTGAAGGCCGCGTTCCAAACTTTTTTGATTTTTAACGAAGGCGGGAGGATCTAAAATTATCACATCAAATTGTTTGCGATCTTGGCGGTATTCTTCAAGCAAATCGAAAACGTCTTTGTCTAAAAATTCGTGCTCTTCGGGATTTATTTTATTTAGAGAAAAAATTCTTTTTGCGGTTTCAAGTGCGGGACCGGAAGAATCCACGCTGGTTACTTTTTTTGCTCCGGCTAGTGCGGAATAAATTGAAAAACCTCCGGTGTAACAAAAACAATTTAAAACGGTTTTATCTTTAACGTAAGCTTGTAATGCCTTTCGATTTTCGCGCTGATCCAAAAACATTCCGGTCTTTTGACCTTCTTCAATATTCACGAGCATCGGAATTCCATTTTCCAAAATCTCGATTTCACCTTCAATTGCTTTTCCCCAAATCAAACCTTTTGGAAGTGTTGTTAAACCCTCAATATTTCGCACGCCGATGTCGCTTCTTTCATAAATTGTTTCTGGATTGAAAACGGTTTTTAGAGCTTCCACCATTATTTCTCTCATCACATCCATTCCCAATGTGTGAATTTGAAAAACGAGAACATTATTATAACGATCGACAATCAGTCCGGGCATTCCGTCGCTTTCACCAAACACAAGTCTATAAGCGTTTGTTTTTTTTGTATCAATAAATCTTTCGCGAATTTCTTTGAGTTCGGTAAGCTTGCGAATAAAAAAGTTTAGATCGATTTTTTCGTTTTGATTGAAGCTTAAAATTCTCACTGCGATTTGAGAATTTCCGTTGTAATAACCGCGCGCCATAAATTTATTCCCACGAGACTCAAAAACGTCCACCAAACTTCCATTTTCAAGCCCGGTTGGGTTTTGAAGCGCGTTTGAAAAAATCCAAGGATGCTTGCTGTGCATTATGTGTTCTTTGCCGGCTTTGAGTAATACTTTTGGGTACATATTATTTCTGTTTATTAATTGATTCACTCAAAATTATTTTCCATAATTTTTTAACGAGTGTTGGCGAAACATCACATATTAATGCTATTTCTTGCCATTCCAAGAAAAGAGATTTTTCACGTTTTAAATTGCGTACGGGTAGATTTTTTTCTTTCTTTATTTTCCCGAGTTTTTCAGACAATTCCATTCTTTTGCCAATCATTGCGATCATTTTCGCGTCGATGTCTCGGATTTGTTTTCTAACTTTATCCATTTGTAATTTTGATTATATTCATTGGGCAAGCTTGGGCGGCCATTTCATTTGCGTCGCGGTCACAATCAAAAATTTCAGCCACGTAAACACGACCTTTTTTTTGAGAACCGATTAATTTTGCCTTGCCTTCAGCCTCATCCATAAGCCAAGTTTGAGGAGCAATGTTAACGCAAGAATTGCAACCAATGCAGGAACTTCGATCGTGAATTATTTTAAGCGATGACATTTAAGTTTCTTTGTTTAATCACATAAATTTTGTCGTTTTTTCTGATTTTTTCTTCAAGCGGAATCGTAATCATGCACTGCTTTCCGGAGTCTTCAATAAATGCATCATCTTTTTTCATTTCTTGGATTTGAGCCGTAACGTAACCCGTATTTTTGCCCATTATCGCGATTTTATCACCTTTCCTGAGCTCGTGCGCTTGCACGTTTAATTCGGCGATTTTTGCCTTATCAAAATAGTGATTCACAATTCCAACGTAAACGCGCTCTTCAGTTGATTTGTTACCGCTGTACCCGCTCCATTCGGGAAGAGATTTGCCTAAATAATATCCGTCGGAAAAACCACGATTATAAACTGTCCGCAAGTCTTCCATCATTTCATCAATCGCTTTTTGAGTGAATTTGTTTTTCTCAATTAGCTCAAGCGCTTTTTTGTAATTACTCACAACTTTAAAAACGTAATCGGGAGCTCGGCCACGGCCCTCAATTTTCAAAACCGAAACTCCGCTGTCGATTAATTTATCTAAAAAGGGAAGGCAACAAAGATCTTTCGGGCTGAGCACATATTGATTATCCACAATCATTTCTTTGCCGGTTTCTTCATCTGTAATTTTGTATTTTTTCCTGCATTCCTGAAGGCAAGCGCCGCGCTGAGCCGAAGTATTATTTTGAAGTAAACTCATTTGGCAACGTCCACTTTGGGCGATGCAAAGTGCGCCGTGCACAAAAACCTCAATTCTAATAAGATTGCCCGAAGGACCGGTCAAATTCTCGGTTTTAATTTTCTCACAGATTTTTTTCATCATCATCATGTCCACTTCGCGAGCCAGCACGATTGTGTCGGCGAAATGTGAATAAAATTTAACTGATTCGTAATTTGAAATTGAAAGTTGAGTTGAGGCGTGAACGGGAAGTCCAATCTCACTCGCATATTGAATCGCCGCGATGTCTTGAAGAATTGCGGCATCCACACTTTGTTTTTTTGCTTCGTCCATAATTCTTTTCATCAAAGACAAATCGTGTTCGTAAAGCAGCGTGTTTAAAGTTAAGTAACATTTCACGCCGGCTTTTTTAGTTCGCTCACGAATTTCCGCGATTTCCTCAATCGTGAAATTACTTGCCGCACGTGAACGCATATTCAATTGATCGACTCCAAAGTAGACACTGTCCGCTCCCGCCTGAATTGCGGCTTGTAGCGACTCAAATGAACCTGCCGGAGCCATTATTTCGATTTTTCTGTCCATAAAAAAGAATGTACTGTTCTTTTAACCTGATTAGGCTTAGTTGTAAAGGTGTTTTAAGGTTAGCTGTGCTATAATGAGGATATGAGAAATAAATATTTTTTTATAGGTTTTGCGCTTTTAATTTTTCTAAGCTCTTGTTCGACTGCTTATAATAATTTGAACGAGGGCGAAGTTGTGAATTCCCTTCCAAAGCAAAGTTTTCATTATCCGATAGATGATTTTCCTTCGCGAGTTACTCTAAAACCTTTTGGAATTTATATAAGTAAAGCCACTTCACCTGTTCAACCGGAGAGATTTACCGGTTTCCACACAGGCGCCGATGCGGAGGTCACCGATGAAGAAAAAAATATTGACGTTCCGGTTTACGCAATTTCAAACGGTATTTTTAAGATGTCGAAAAAATCAGACGGTTATGGAGGTGTGATGGCAGTTTCCTATTTAATTGATGGAAAATCTTACATTGCGATTTACGGACACCTTGATCTGAAATCGATCACTCTTTTGCCCGGTCAGGAAGTGAAAGCCGGCCAAGAACTCGCGATCCTGGGAGACGAATATTCATCTGAAACTGATGGCGAAAGAAAGCATTTGCACTTTGCGATTCTTCCCGGAGAAACCATAAGTCTAAAAGGTTATGTTCAAAATAAATCTGAACTTTCAGGTTGGATTGATCCGGTGGAGTGTTTTGAGAATCTAATGAAATGACAGCTTAAATTAAGGACTTTAAGTGGATCGAAGTTAAAGAAAAGTTTCAAAAACTTTATATATAAAAATATTTCCCACTATTACTAGTGGGGTCGCAAGAAAATCTTGAAGGTACTTGTACTCTTATCAATAAATCTCCTTCAAATAGCAATCTTCGCAATAAACAATTTCTTTCCGATCAGGTGAGAAGGTAGTTTTTATGTCTTTGCCGCACTTCATACAATTTCGATCCCATAATTTTCGCGGATTGATTTGTGCTTTGCGAGCAAAATGTCTGCAGTCTGGGCAAAGATGTGGGAGTGCTAAACATTGATTTCTGTAAAACTTCAATTCTTCCGGGATTATTTTATATAATTTTTTGTCTTTTTCACATTCAATAACCCATTTCAAAACCTCTTCAGGCAAATCGCTGTTTGGGAGGTCTTGTGAGCTTACCGTTTTTAATCCTGAAATATCGGGTTTTATATAATCATTCCACTCAAAACCTTTGGCGATTGCCTCATCTTTGGATAAAGGAAAATATTCTGAAGCCATTGAGTCGTTGTATCCGAACTGACTTAATTTCGCCGGGAAAAATTCACCCCATTCGGCCGTTTTCTCCATTTGGCCAATTATTTGAGCAACAAGTTTTTCGTAGTCTTCTTTGCTGTACTGCTTATTCAGAATGCAATATTTTTTGTGTTTTAATCCAACGCAAGCAAATAAGTGTTCGCTTTGAACGCATAGATCGCAGTAAATTAAATCAGAACTGTGAGTACAAATGTTTGTGAATTTTACATTGTTCACAACATAAGTTGCCACTGCCTCGAAGGCAAAATTTGTATCTAAGCCGGTATTAAAACAATCATAACTATTGTTCACCATCGCATCCCAAATAAATTTCCCGTTTTCTGAAACCATCACGTCAAAGCAATTGCTACAGTTTTTTGAGTCTGAAATATAGTCGCCCATGCAATTTTCGCTATTGTGGATAGTCAAATTTTTGCATGGCACTGAAAGCCGTAATTTTTTAAGCTTTTCCTTCTCGTCTTTAACTGCCGAGTATGTAAATTTGAAATTTTTGATAAATGCTTCGTATTCGGCTTTAGTTAGCTGTTTGTTGTAAACACAATATTCTTTTTGGCGTAAACCAATACATCCAAAGCTGTTTTTTGAGCTGAGACAATCTTCGCAGAAATAACAGTTATTTATGTCTGAGCAGTTTAAGCAGTAAAAGCAGTGATATGCATTATTTGTTTTTGTGCATTCGTATGAAAGTTCGCAACCAAGTGACCAAAAAAGATCCAAACAATCTTTAGTGTTGAAGCCACCGGTTGTGACATAACAGGAATCTTGCATGTCTTGCGCGTTGAAGCACAGATAGCAGTTTTTCAAGTTAGCAGTATCATTGCCGAAGCTACTATTTTCATTATTTTGATTTTGTAAACTTGCTCGAGGCACTTTTAATAAAAGTTCTGTAAATTGATCAAAAAATGGACGATTGAAATCGTAGTCCATGCCATATTCCATCGCATCCCATTTATCCGACCACCAAATTCCTTGGTCATAAATTTTATATTTACTGGTCGGAGGATATATCGCAACAATTTCCTGACCTGAAAAATCACATTTTCGCTTATAAAGATTCCTTTCATTCCTGAAGGCCATACGTCTCTGCATTCGGCAATCAGGACAAGAATTTGGAGATGGAATTTGGAATTTTTTCCCGTCAAAAACAGGCGAAATTTTGTCGTAAAATATTAAATCATCTTCGCTGACTTCAAATTCTTGCTGACATTTTGCGCAGGATTTTTTTATCATGTGCGAAGTATAGCAAATCAAAATTTAATAGTAAAAATTCAGGATTTTTCAATAGCCCATCTGTGACTTTCGTGAAAAATTTTCTCAAGGGCTTCTTCTTTTGTCAGCCAAATAAGTTCATGATTATCTTCGCTATTTTCACTTACTTCTTTTAGCAGTGTCGCGTGGAAAAAATGACCTTCTTTTGAAACATAAATATCAGCTTCGGGAACGTAAATATGTTGCATTGCCACCCCGATTTTTCTATCGATACGGATTCCCATTCCAATTTCTTCTCTGACTTCACGGTGCAGAGCTTCCTCCGGACTTTCATTTTCCTCAATTCCGCCGCCTAATAGAAAATAACTCTTTGGATTTTTCACAATCGCAAAAAGTCCGTCTTTCATTATTACGGCGTAAGCGCCCGGTCTTTGAATATAATCTTTGCCGGGAATTTTTTCACCGAATTCAATCATGGAGACATACTACATTATTTTATAAATTTCAGGAATAATTCAGATCGAAAGGTTTATTATGTATTTTACTTAATATTTTATATGCATATTAAACAATTTCTAAAATGGATCAGTTTAAAGAAAAAATTACATTTATCATCTCAGAAAACGCCATATGTTTCTGAGGGGCAGATTTGGTGGGCGAGTTTGGGTGAAAATGTTGGTTTTGAAATAAATGGCAAGAGTGATCGTTTTACAAGGCCAGTTATTATTCTTAAAAAATTGTCGAATAGTTTTTATCTTATTATTCCTACAACGACTCAAAAAAGGAGTGGGAATTGGTATGTTAATTTTAAACTAAAGGGTTTGGAAGAATTTGCTTGTTTGCACCAAATTCGCACGGTTGACTACAGACGCCTTTATTCAAAATTGGGTAGATTGGATGACGTGGATTTTCGCAAAGTTAAGGAGGGTTTTTTAAAATTATATTCCTGAAATGTTCCCCACTATTTCTAGTGGGGTCGCAAGAAAATCTTGAAAGTATTTTGATACTATCAAAAAAATGTTTAATGTCAAAGATAAACTACGTAATTTAATCATCTTGATAACAAACCGTGTGAAGTTGAAAAATTTAAGATTGGTGGAATGAAAAAATTTAGAGGAATTTCAAAAGGTATGGACACTACTATAAAGCGAGACAAGGGTAGGGGGCTCTAAACTTTTACTTTCAACTTATACCCCAATTGCCACTTCAAATCGCTCATAAATTCCAGTGATTGAGAAGGGAAGTGTTTGAAAAGTCCGGAGTAGGCTTTTTTGTTTGGAATCAAGAGTTTGCTCAATTTTTTCTCTTTTGCTAAATACTCCACGAGGCAGTGAAAATCGCCGTCTCCGCTGACAATAATTGCTTTGTCATAGTTTTTGGATTGAATCATTGCCTGCAAAACCAGTTCCGCGTCACAATTTCCTTTTGTGACTCCATTGTGAACGACGGTCGGTTTGTAAATACAGGTGAAACCCGCATCTGTCAGCGCTTTGTAAAGTTCAGCATTTTCTTCAATGAAGCCAATGAATAAAAATGCGCGGCTAATTCGATACTTATTTTTCAAATATTCTCGGAATTTCCGATAATCGAGTTTCCATCCCAATTCCTTAATGCTTAAGTTTAGGTTTTGTCCGTCTATGAACGCGTAATTATTCTCTTTCAATTTTGTTTTTGTTCTTTCTCACTTAACAGTATACTCCTTTTTGACTATTTAATCCACCCACAATATGTCTAAAGGTATGAATGCCAAGCGAAATGTCAAAAAAGCTCCCAAAATGAGTAAAGATGAGAAGAGAAAGGCTAGGAAAGCAAAAAGAGGATAATTGTTTTCTGTTGCTTAAGGTTCGTGGCTAATGTAAGACGCTTATGCTAATAAGCGTAATTTAACCAAAATAAGATGTTTAGAAGAGACGACAAAAAATTCGGTGACAGACGTTCGGCCCCGACTGTAATGCATGATGCGGTTTGTGCCGAATGCGGGAATGATTGCAAAGTTCCTTTTGTGCCAACAGGGCGAAGACCGGTTTTATGCCGCGACTGTTTCAGAGCGAATGAAGAAGGAGTTGATTTTGAGCCACGCGAGAGATCGAGAGAAATGCCGTCGGCTTTTGATAAAGATAGTTTCCCCGGAAAATGTGATTCATGTGGGGAAGATTGCTTCGTTCCTTTCAAACCGATTAAGGGTAAACCGCTTTATTGTCAGAGATGTTTGGGTAAAGTTAACGCGGAAAAGAGCTTGGATCTTTCAAAAAGTCAGTATGAAGTGCTGAACACCAAACTTGATAAAATTCTAAAACTTTTGGGCGACAAAAGTGTAGACTTCGAAGAAAAGCCTTTTTATGACAGGAAGCCTTATTCAAAAGCTAAGCACAGGGCTTAGTTTTTGAGCATGTTCCATAAAAGTGCCAAAAACCAACCAAAAACGAATCCGATCAAGGTGGTAACAACAACTAACATTGCTGCGTTGCCAAGATTGAATGCCTGAACAGTAAATGGGTTATTTAAGAAATGAATTTTGTAAACGAAGTCGAGCATCGGCTGTGCGAAGCCCAAAGCCACAACTACGCTCCACAAAAGGTGGAATGAGCCTAAAAAAGCTCCCAAAATCATTCCCGCTCGGCCCTTGTTCATTTCAAGTGTCTTCATAGTGGTGGTGGTTAAAAGACGGTATAAATTTACTCTTTCTTATTGGCTCAAGCAAATTACGCTAATTGTTGCATTTTGAAAGAGATGATACTATTGAGCGGATTTAATTCTTTTTATGACTCATTTTATTTGCAAAGGAACCTGTAACGGAGTTTCCGAAATGCCCGGTGTTTGTGAAGCGGAGGGCTGTCCAAAACAATGGGAACTTCTGGATGAATGCGACTGTACAGACGGTAGACATTTCCGTGCAATTGCGGAAGAAGTTTTGATTGTTAAAGATAGCAACGGCACCGTTTTGAAAGACGGCGACGATGTTGTTTTAATTAAAGATTTAACTTTGCGCGGATCATCAAAAACTTTTAAACGAGGAACAAAAGCCAATATAAAATTGACCGACAACCCTGAAGAAGTTGATTGTAAGTTAGAGGGGATGGGGATTGTGCTCAGGACTGAGTTTCTGAAGAAGATTTAAGTCTCTTCACGGCTTCATGGATTTCCGTCAAAGTTGGCATTAGGGCGAAGCGAACATAACCTTCACCTGGATTTGAACCGTCAAAACATAAATCTGAAATTAAACTTCCCGGAGTCACCACGATTGCAATATTTGGATCGAGGAGTTTTTTTGCGAATTCGAGATCTGTCATTCCGGCGGGAACTTTTTGCCAAAGATAAAAAGTTGCATCGGGTTTTTTAACTTCAAGCCCGATTTCAGAGAGACCGTCTGTTAGCACTTTCATTTTTTCGGCATAGAGACGTCGCATTGCTAAATTATGTTCGGTGTCGTGAAGTGCGGCGATTGCGGCTTCCTGAACAAAATCCGGAGTTCCGGAATCAATATTGGGTTTCAGTTTTTTGAAAATTTCGATTATTTTTTCGTCGCCCGCAACAAAACCGACTCTGTATCCTGTCATATTATTTCTTTTGCTGAGTGAATAAAAAACCACAATTCCTTCTTTTTCGACTTCCAAAAGCGAGAGAGGTTTTTCTTCATAATAAATATCAATATAACAACCTTCATCAGCGGCAATAATAATGTTGTGTTTGTGAGCCCAATTTATCAAGCCTTCATAATAAGTTCGATTCGCGACCGCTCCGGTTGGGGAGTTGGGATAATTTATCCAGATGATTTTTGTTTTTTTTGCAATTTCTTCGGGAATTGAGGCGTAGTCCAAAAGATAGCCATTTTTCTCCTGCAGTGGCACAAAATAAGGTTCGGCTTCCGCAAAAAGTGTCCCGCTTTTCATGGGCGGATAACCGGGTGAGGGAATTATTACAATATCTCCCGGATTCACAAAAGCTTTTGTAAAATTGAAGACAGCTTCTTTTGAGCCGATTGTGGAAGTAATTTCCGTTTCAGGATTTAAATTGACTCCGAAATTTGCTTTCATATAATTCGCGGCCGCGATTCTAAAATCGAGACTTCCCGCGTAACTTGGATAACCGCTCGAAGCATGTTTTTTTGCGCCCTCACAAAGTGCGTTTATAACAAAATCAGGTGTTGGTTCAGAGGGATCTCCAACTCCAAAATCAATGGGTTTGATTCCTTTGTCTTTCAAAGATTGCACAAGTTTTGTGATTTCTCCAAAAGCATATGGTGGAATATTTTTTAGATGTTCCGAAGGCTGAATATTCATAATTTAAATATTAGTATTGATGTAAAGATCTTCAATTGTTTCCGCCGGTCGAATGCATTTAAATTCTCCTTTTTCCGTGTGCAAATATTCAGCAGAGCGAGGCCTACCATTATAATTATAAGACATCGCGCGCGCGTGTCCGCCACAATTGTGAATTATGATTATATCGCCAACTTTGCATTTTGGAAGTAAACGATCTTTTGCAAATTGATCACTATTTTCACAAATTCTACCCACGACGGAAACGATTTCTTTTTCCGCTGATTCATTTAGAACTGAAATGTGATGATAAGCTCCATAAATTTGCGGTCGAGGCATGTCTGTTGAGCCGGCATCAATTCCCACAAATTTTTTGTAAGAATCTTTTATAACATGAACTTTGCCGACTAAAAATCCTGCGTTTGCCGTAATGTAACGACCGGGTTCCGCGTAAAGTTTCGGTTCTTTTAAATTGAATTTTTTGCATTGTTGATCGAAGGCGCGTCGCACTCCTTTTGCAATGTAATCCATATCCAAACTTTTTTCATTTGGGTGATATGGAACTCCAAAACCTCCGCCCATGTTGAGAAATTCAATTTCAATTCCGGTTTTATTTTTAATTTCATTAACAATTTCAAAAAGTCTACTCACGATATTTTCAAAATAATCTTGTTCATTAGTTGGAACATTACTTCCGGTCATCATGTGAATTCCAAAATGTTTCACGCCTAATTTTTGGGCGAGAGCGTATGCTTCAACGGCTTTTTCAAAAGGAATTCCATATTTCGCGTCAGGCCCGGAGTAAATATTACTTTCAATTGTTGCTTTCCCCATCCCCGGATTAATTCGCAATGACAATGTTTCCGGCATTCCAAGCTCGGCGAGCGTTGTGAGCATGCTGATGTCGTCCAAATTCAAAATCACGTCGCAATTTTTGGCGTAAGAAAATTCCTCTTTAGTAGTGTAATTCCCGGTATAAATCCCGGAAATTCCCAAACGTTTGCAGAGCCAAGCCTCGGCTTCACTTGAAACATCCGCCCCAAAACCTTCACTCGCAATTATTCGAACAATGTCGGGATTTGGATTTGCTTTAATTGCGTATAAAGCCTGGAAATTTGGAAAATATTTTGTGAAAGCATTTTTAAATGTGCGGCAATTTTTGCGAATCATACTTTCTTCATACAAGAAAAATGGCGTTTTAAATTGCTCAACAGCACTTGAGATTGACTCTTTTGGATAATAAATTACTTCCGAATTCATAATTAAATAAGATTATAAGACTGAGCGAGTTCATCTAAAGTTTTTTGAGCCGTCGCACTTGGAGGGCAAAGCGGCAATCTATATGATAGCGCGCATTTCCCCATTTTGTGAGCCAAATATTTCACAGGAATCGGATTGGTTTCCACAAAAAGATCTTTGAAAAGTCGGCTTAAATATTCATTTTGTTTTGCGGCCTCATCCAATTCACCTGAAAGCGCGGATCGAACCATATCCGCAACAGCTTTTGGCATCACATTTGAAGCGACAGAAATAACGCCGTCTCCGCCCATGCGAATCAATTCCAAAGTTAAACCGTCGTCACCGGATAAAACCGTAAAACTTTCGGGTCTTCGAGATAAAACATCGCGCATTTGTTCCAAATCTCCGCTGGCTTCTTTCACAGCAACAATGAACTCATTTTTTACGAGTTCCATTAAAGTATCGGTGGTCATATTTACTCCGGTTCTGCCTTTGATGTTATAAACAACAATTGGAAGACCAACTTTCGCGACTTCCAAAAAGTGAAGCCTCAAACCTTCTTGCGTGGGTTTATTATAATAAGGACAAACGACCAGAGCGGCATCAACTCCAAGTTCTTTTGCGCGTTTTGTATTTTCCACGGTTTTGTGAGTTGAATTGCTTCCGGTTCCTGCCATAACTTTGATTTTTCCATTCGCTTCTTCTATCACGATTTGAAATATTTTTGCCGTTTCATCTGATTCTAAAGTTGGAGATTCACCGGTTGTGCCAACTGGAACAACTCCTGTTACTCCACCCGCGATTTGATCTTGAACAAGTTTACGTAAAGCCGGCTCGTCAAGTGCTCCTTCGGGAGTAAAAGGTGTGATTAGTGCCGTCCATGCGCCTGCATAATTTCTCATAAAAATATAAATTAAAAATTAAAAAAATCTGACATTTCAAAGTAGCCACTTTTGCCTTTCAGCCACTCGGCACCTATTACAGCGCCCAAAGCATAACCGTCACGATTTCTCGCGGCGTGACTTATTGTGATTGTATCCGCCTCCGAATCAAAACCGATTGTGTGAGCAAAATTCACAAGGCCGCCACGAAGTGAAGAAAAATGAATTTCGTTTGGTTCACGTTTTCTATCTAATTTTTCTTCAATAACTTTCGTTTTCCTTTTGATATTTTCAAGCAAAATTTTCTCCAGAGTTTTTGCGGTGCCGGAAGGGGAGTCGGCTTTGTTGCAGTGATGAATTTCGTGTCCCCAAATATCGTATTCATCAAAATTATCAATCATTTTTGCCGCCGCTTCCACAATTTTAAAATATAAATTTACTCCGATTGAAAAATTTGAAGACCAGAGAGCGCCAATTTTTGAGTTTTCAACTAAACTTTTAAAAACTTCCAAATCTTTATACCAGCCGGTTGTTCCAAGTAGCAAATTCACTCCTGCAACCGTGCAAATTTCAGTATTTTTTAAAACACAATCGGCTTTTGAAAAATCAATCGCCACATCAATATTTTTTAGAATTTCCGAATTGAGTTCATGATGAGTTGCCGCCGGATTATTTGGTGAAACAATCACCGGAATTTTGTGACCGCGAGTTAGAGCAATTCGTTGAATTGCCTGACCCATTGAACCGTAACCGATTAATGCAATATTCATAAATTTTGGGTTAAAAGTAGTGCGATTTGAACCGCGTTGAGGGCCGCGCCTTTTAATAATTGATCTCCCGAAACAAACAATTCCAAACCGTGTTCGCCAAAAACCAAGTTTTGTCTAATTCTACCGACTTCCACATCAAAATTGTGAGCGGCATTCATTGGCATTGGGTAGACTTTATTAATTGGATCATCCACAACTTTAACTCCCGGACTTTTCTCCAAAATTTTTCTTGCCTCATCGGCGGAAATTATTTTTTCCGTTTCCAAAACAATTGATTCGCTATGCGCTCGCAAAGTTGGAATTCGAACTGCCGTGCAAGAAATTAAAAGCTCTTCGTCTTGAAGAATTTTGCGAAGTTCCCAAGCCACTTTCATTTCTTCTTTTGTGTAGCCGTTCTCCTGAAAAACATCAATGTGAGGAATTATATTGAAGGCGATTGGATGCGCGAATTCTTTTGCCAAAGCCGGCTGATTATTCAAAACATCTTGGGTTTGGCTTAGAAGTTCTTGCATGGCTCGTGCACCCGCGCCGGAAGTTGCTTGATATGTGCTCATTATAATTTTTTTAATTCCAAAAGCTTTATGAATTGGAGCCAAAACCACAGCCGCAATTGCAGTTGTACAATTTGGATTACTTATCACTCCATGATGATTTTTTGCTTGCTCCGGATTGATTTCCGGGATAATCAAAGGCACATCCGCTTCGTATCTAAAGGCGGAAGAATTATCAATCATTACACAATTATTTTTCACAACTCTTTCTCGCCATTCTTTACTAATGTCTCCGCCCGCTGAAAAAAGAGCAATGTCACTTTCTTTAAAAATCTCTTCAGTTAAAAGTTCAATCGCAATTTCGCCAAAGGGAGTTTTAATTATTTTGCCTACCGAATTCGCGGAGGCGGTTAGCCTTAATTTTCCAACTGGAAATTTAAGCTCATCAAGACAACGTATCATTTCCTGACCCACCGCTCCGGTTGCGCCGACTATTACAATATTTTTCATAATTTATTTGTTAAAAAATGTGTTAAAAACTTTTCGAGTTACTTCTTCCGCTTCCTTTTCAGGAACCAGGAAAGTTATGTTACGTTTTGAAGCTCCCAATGAAACCATGCTTATTAAATGATCTGTTAACGCGGAAAATAAATCGCCCAAAATTTTAGGATTGTTTCTAATTTCACTTCCCACCAAGCAAACAATCGCCATATTTTTTGTGACCTCAACTTGTCCAAATTCGCTTAGTTCAGCAACAACTTCTTTGTAATCAACACCTTTGTCGAGGGTTAAAGAAACGCTGACTTCGGAAGTTGCAATCACATCAATCACAATTTTGTGTCTTGCGAACAATTCAAAAATTTTCCCTAAAAATCCGTGCGCTTCAAGCGCGTTCGCGGAACAAATATTTATGATCGCAATTCCTTTTTTAAAAGTGACTGATTTGAGTGATGAAGTTTCTTCGTTTGTTATTAAAGTTCCAACAGCTTTTCTATTAAAAGTATTTAAAATTTTCACCGGAATATTTTTACTCAAAGCAGGTTTAATTGTTTTTGGATGCAGAACTTTTGCTCCAAAGTAAGCAACTTCACTCGCTTCGTTGAATGAAAGATGATCTAGAAATTTTGCTTGTGGAATTAAACGAGGATCCGCCTCAAAAATCCCATCCACGTCCGTCCAAATTTCCAAAAGTTTTGCGTTTAAAGCTCCCGCCACAATCGCGCCGGTATAATCACTTCCGCCTCTGCCTAAAGTTATATATCGGCCATCGGCTGATTTCCCAATAAAGCCTGTAATTACCGGAATAATATTTCTTTCAAAAAGCGGTAAAAGTCTTTTAGTAATTTGTGCGTTTGTTTTTTTGAAATCCACATTTCCTTCACCAAAATTATTGTCTGTTGAAATTAATTCACCGGCATCAATTGCCTCAGCCGACAGGCCGGATTTTTTCAACAAAGCCGCCACAATTGTTGCACTCATTCTTTCTCCAAAACCTGCAATGTGATCTCTGAATTCACTTGTAAGTTTTGCTTTATTTAAAAGTAGAAATAGCTCAC
>CAYTWD010000005.1:0-8749 GCA_964441065.1 uncultured Candidatus Peribacteria bacterium | reverse complement strand
TGATCTCTGAATTCACTTGTAAGTTTTGCTTTATTTAAAAGTAGAAATAGCTCACGATTGAAGTTTTCCAAACTTAAAGAAAGTCCAAGTTCGTTAATTATTTTTCCGTGTTTTTGCATTAACAAACTCAAGTTTTCTCCCCAATTTTTTCCACTAGTCGCCTCCTCCGCTAATTTTAAAAGCATGTCTGTTGTGCCGGAAGTAGCAGAAACAACCACTGCACTGTGGCCGTCGTGAGCTCGCACAATCTCGCAAACTTCTTTTATTGATTGACTGCTCCCAACCGACGTTCCTCCAAATTTTGAAACTGTAATATCCATAGAAAATTAAATAAAAAAATACCTTATCCGCGGATAAGGTTTTGAGTCTAAATAAAGATTCAAGAAAACCCTCCGCTAGGAGTTCGGCTTCTTTGACTTCTTTATTTGAGACGAAAAATTCATTTTGAAAAATAATGCGCTAATACTAAACAGTGATTTTAAGTTTGTCAATAACTTGCGGTTAATGTGATTATCGCTCACCGTTATTTTTTAAAGTTCAGATAAGTAATAGTTAATTGTAAAACCGTCGCGAATGAAACCCAAAGAAGGTAGGGGATTTGAATGTAAGTGATCCATCTGGCGCGTGGGTAAATTACAATCATTGACCAGACGAGCGTTACAAGCGCCAAAACAACGTCGATAGCCGCCAGTAGATTATTTTGTAGACCAAATTGAATTGGAGTGAACGCAAAATTAAAAACAAGGTTGAGTATGAACGGGAAAGCAATAAAAAATTTGATTTGCTTCCGCAAGAGCATGAAGAACACTTTACCAAAAGAAATTGCAATCAAAATGTAAAGAACAGTCCACACCGGACCGAAAAGCCAAGCAGGTGGAGCCCAGAAAGGCTTAATTAGTTCCTGATACCATTCGTATGTGTTCATATTAGTATTGTTATCGTGTTCGGTTTAAATAATAGGATCAATAATTTGAAAATAATAATCTCTTCACCCAATAATTTGAGCTGTGGCGATGTGTCATTCCATGTGCAAAATAAAGTCAGTTGAGAGTATATCAGAATTTGCATTTTGCGCTTGGAATCTATACTGTTCTTAACAGGCTCTTTAACTTCTTTCCTATGACTCCTTATGTTGATGGCTATGTCTTGCCAATTTCAAAAGACAAACTCAGCGATTATCAAGAAATGGCTAGCAAGGCCGGAAAAGTTTGGATGAAGCATGGAGCTTTGGCCTATTTCGAATGTAAAGGAGAGGATTTGAATCCAAAGATGGAGGGCGCTCCTGAGGATATGGCTGACATGAAGCCAACCACTTTCCCCGAGATAATGAAAACAGGAGAGGGTGAAACTGTGATCTTTGCTTTTGTTGTTTTTGAGTCCCGTGAAAAGCGCGATGAAGTAAATGCCAAGGTTATGGTCGATCCTGAGATGAATCCAGATCAGTACCAAAATATGGAAATGCCCATGGATCCCAAACGCATGGCTTATGGCGGGTTTACTTCCATTGTTCATTACGAAAAATAGAGTGTAAATCAGAGTTAAAGCTTGAAATTATTTTGTGTGTTTATTTACTTTCTTTCTATCCATTTCTTCCATGACTCTTGTTTGAAAAGCCAGCATTAAGTTCATTAGTTCTGCTACTTTATCAGCTTCTAACCGCATGGCTTGAATCATGGCATGAATTCTAGGATCATTATTAACTTGGTAATCTTTTTTATTCGATCTCGCTCTTATTTCACCGGGTGTCAGACAAGCCTCCAAGTTGAAATCATAGATTACTTTTACTCCTAAAATATTGCGCGCTCTTGAAGCCACGTCTTTATATGTTTCAATATGACCCAGGCGAGTTTTTGGCTGATTTTCCTTTAAGAAGTGACGCAGAGCCTCTGCTTCGGGACTGTTTATAAGTTTCATTTTCTTGATTAAGATGAAGACTTCTAAGAAGTTGATCTTACCGCATTTTCAAAGCGTTATCAAAATCTTATTCCACTATTGGCTTTTAAACATTGCTTATATCTACTACAGCTTCTTTCATCGCCATTCTATAGCCATCGATTTCAGTTCCTTCGGCATTATCTTTAACTGCCAAATATACTTTCATGCCTGGTTCTGCGTTAGTTTCTAAGTAGTAAATATTCCCTTTGTCATCCTGTATAAAATCTATTCCTGTAATTAGACCCAATTTCCTTCCTAAGGATTTTCCAATCGCTTTAGCTAGTTTTTCAATTTCAGTTGGTAGTTTTTGTTCATGATCAATTCCATGTTGGGATAGTATTGCTATCTCTTCATCAGAAATCCTTTTGGAAGAAGCTTCTGGATTCAAAGGTATGCAGTCTCCTCCTTGAGAAATATTAGATGTTACATTTTTTGCTCCTAGATAATAAGGACTTTTTTCGACTTCAAGGTAGTCGAGCCAACTACATTCTCCTGGTACACCCAACAGATCAGGATCTAAACTTGATTTCACTATTTCATTTTCTGTTTTTTTACGTCCTGAATAAAGTAGTGCGCTCGCAAGTATTTTGCCTGTGGCAGATGTTATAACGCGGTAAGAGGTAAATCTTTCGCTAGGACAGTTAATGAATTCTTTAACAACAGACCTAAATTTTGCTGGGCTAATTCCTTTTTGAATGAAGTTTATAAATTTTCTCCATTGGTGGCTATTTTCGATTAGGTATTTTCCTTGTCCTTGGGCAAAACCTTTCATTACTAACAAGACAGGGAAGAAAGGTTTCCTTTCGAATTCTTCTAAACTAAATGTTCGTGGGATTTTTAGATCTGGTACGGCTTCACTCAATATTCTTTCTTCTTGTTCCTGGTCGATTTTTTTACCTATTACTCTAAAATCACTTTCTACATTATGTGTCACGGAAAGCCCCGTTTTTGCTATAAGCTCTAATATCTCACTATCCACCCTCTTTCTACCCTCTGATTCTTCTCTTAAACTAGGGTTGAGTAAAAAAACAAATTGGTGCTCGGGATTAAGATGTTTACCCCACCACTCTGGCACTCCGATGGTTTTTGTATCACCCATGTCTGTATTATACGATTATTGCTGAAAGTTTCCTTTTGGTGTGATATCTATGAAGTCTTTCTTGATATCTTTCGTCTCTTACAACTCCTTTAATAAAGTCATTGACTGATGAGTAGCAGATTTGAATATCATTTGTTTTGTATCGTTCTGCTATTTTTCTCTTTTTTTCATCTGTTGATCCAGTGTAGTTGCTCAATAAATGCGCGGCACCCGAGCTTTCACGAAAATGACTTGGAAGTTCAGCGACTTTAAATCCATATCTTTTTGCCAGTTTTGATAAATAGCTAACTCCATAGATATAAATTGGTGACTTGGCTTCACGTTCCAATGTTTGAAGATACTCACAAAGGCGAGCAATTGAATCTTGTATTTCTGCAATTACAACGTTTTGTGGTGGAATGTGAAGTTCAATTACTGTTTCATCTTCATATAGATCAACTCCATTATTTTGTAAGGTTCGACAAATATCCTTTCCTAGAGTGCGTTCGTTGATAAGAAAAATCCCCAGTCGCTTCCAATCTGCTCTGTCGTTAGTTCCATCATCCCTTGATAGTTTTTCTTTTGCTAGGATTTTAGCTCGTACTTTACTTCGAATTTCATTCCATTCGAGGCGTTCTTCAAACTCATTACTGATTTGCTCTACATCATGGGGACGTAGATTCGGTGTTTCATTTCGACGTTCTCTGGTATCAAACCTTTCCATAAAATGGGCTAAGGCTGGCATTCTACAATAAATCTCTGCTATTGTCAAACTGGCTCCACAAGTTGGAAGCAGTTCGAACTGCGCTAGGCTTTTAATAATCTAAAATTGAAATGGCAATGATGTCTAAATCCTGCATCAGTTTCTTGTAATCTTTTGATGGATCGATTGGCCCTTTTGCGTGGGAGGGCTCAAGTATATAAGTGACTTTATTATCAAGAGACGCCATTCCGAGAACCCTAATATGCCAAGGAAAATGCTTAGCATACGATGCCTCTTCTAATATATAACTAATCTTTTTGAGGACTTTCCCCTTAGGCGCAAAAAAGAGTATGTAAGGCAATCGTCCTTCATGGCCTTCGCAAGAGTCATATGTCCTACACCCATTATCAGTTAGAATTTGACACAACTTTGCCATTCTCTCATCGCCAACTTTGACTTCAGTCGCCATCTCTCTGTATCGTCTAATCAAATCATCAACTTCCTGTTCAGGGTATTCTGATTCCATTAACCTTGCCTTAATGGCCTGAATTTCTGCATCTTCTATTCCCATTTTCTTTAGTAAATGTTCTGTAAATTATATCAGATTTATAGAGTTAAGTCCATTTCTAAAAGTTCGAGCGTTCAATTTGGCTGGTCGTGATTGTAACCTGTAAAACAAAATGGCTCCCCATACTGGAGGAAGTTAGAACCATTTTGCTTGCATCAGCAATATGATCTGGTCGTTGAGAACTTATAGATATATCTTCCTAATTGTAATATAATTCGCCCGTTCTTAATTTATGATTGTATCCGTACTTTTCTTGGATTTTCGATCTACTATAAATATGTTGGATCGACTAGTTCACACGATGCTTTCTCTTCCTGGAGAATTCTGGGGTGCGTTCCTAGGTGCTTTTTTTGCATTTTGTTTCTTTTTAATCTCATCACTTTTTAAGGCTATATTTGATAGGAAGAGAAGCTATCATAATTCTTTAATTCAAGTTCAACTTGAAGTGGCTTCTACGATTGAAAGTATATTGTGGAATCTTGAAGAGCTGAGTCGTTTTAAAGAGTCTGTTTCAGTAAGTCTTTCTCAAAAAAAAGTTATACCCTATATTTTCCAGCCTCGTTATGTCTCTATCTCTATAGATGTTGTGAGGGGTATAGGGAGCAATGAACTTCTCAATCAGGCAATTAGCTTTTTTACACAAATTGAAACTGCGAATATGTCTTTAAAATCTGCGAAAGAGTCCAGCGTTTTTATTCGTGATTTATACTTTCATGAGAAAAGCTTTGATGAATCTTATATGCTGTCTTTGAGTAAAAATCTTTCATACCAAATAGATTCCTTTAATAAGGGTAAAGAAATGGCAGGGAAACTTTTGGCACAAACAAGATGTGAATTGGCATTCCAGAAATTTTGGCCATTTATGAATAGTATTTCTTTGTCTAAAGTCAGTGAACAAGACAGAATTAAGGTTTATGAGCGAGAATTGAAGGAAGTAGAGACAGAACTAACCAAAATGTCTAAAGAACCTGTTGAATGATCTTCTATTGTCCTTCAGCTAGAATTCTTCGGCACTCTGCTCCAACGTCAAGTGTTTCCTGCCGTATCTTCTTTTCAAAAAAATGGAAATCAATTCCCTGAAGTATCTCGTTTGCTAGATGCAGTCCTAGTTGAGCAGACCTTGCAAAGAGTGTGGTATCTTCTTTCCTCATGATGTCAGTCAAGAAGTTCCCATGATCTAATTGTGATAGGGCTTCGAATTGTGTGTAGAGAGCATCTGCATTGGGTATACCACCTTGTTCCATACATTGTTTTGTATTTGGGAACTCTCTTCCTTGAAAGGCTCTTCTTGGTTGATGTAGTTCTGGGTCACCTTTTTCATGCCACTCTTTGAATATTGCAAGTATCTTGTTTTGGAATTCAGTATCTTCGTTTTTTGTTGCCATGTCATATAGACTCTTCATTGTCCGATAAGCTTCAAATCTCGCTAATTCCTTCTGACGTTCTTTTTTCTGTCTTGTGAAATATGCAACCTTAGCCACCTTATCTAATGCACTTCGTGCTGGGTAGTGTGCCTTTTCTTGCCACGCACTTTTTCTCCCAAAGTTAAATAAAAAATCCAAATCCTCCCAAAACGCTTTAAAGGTAGTTAGTAGAAACAAGTGCCTTATATCTTTTGGGCTACCATCCTGCTCTTTTTCTTTTATCAATTTTAAACGTTCTTGAATTTTGGGTCGCATATAGACATAAGCTTGCATGACTTTTCTTTTGCGTACCTTTGGAGGTAACTTTAGCCACGCTTCTGATTGTTCATTCTTATCCATCTTGTTTATGATTGTGGTGACAGTATATCAAAACTAGCCATACACTCTATATGTGTTTGCGAATCATCATGGTCTATTCGGAAAACATTGAAGAGTCAGTCGTGCCTCTAAAACATACAAAGCAGTGAGAGGAAGTTAAACTGACAAAGAGGTAAGAGTTGGTAGGTAGCCAGATGGGGGATTAATCGCTAGAATATAGACGTGATGAAAATACTACAACAAATCATTAGGATACTTGAACTTTCTAATAAGATTGCAGATGATGATAATGAACAAAAAATTTTAGATACGGCCTATGAGTTGACTAGGGATAAATTGCAAAGGCAGGTTCAAGCCAATACTTCTCTTGAACTTAAATCAGGAGTTGTGTTTTCACTTGCGATTGCTTTTTTAGGAGCAATTATTGCTTCTGCTGGTTATATTTTGAATGAGCTTATTGGTCTTGGAGAGGTCGGATTGTGGAGTTTGGTTGGGCTAGGATTTATTGCGGGTGGAATGATGTTTTTACTGGTTGCGATCTCCCTCTTTGTTTCTGTTTTTTATCCTAGGAAGTATCAAGATCCTCCTGCATATGATTGTTATTATTTTGAAGATAGTATGTCTGGTTCAAGCCTTGATTATAAAAATCGTATGGTTAGGGATATGATAGAGTCATTGAAGGCGAATGAGAAGGTACATGATGATAAATGTAAGTGGTTTAAATGTGGGCTTATTGCGGTGCTTGTATCGTTTGTGTTAGTGTTGGCTGGCTATGTAATTATCTTTGTATGTCTGATCATCAATTAAACCCATCAAGGCCTAGTTCCAAGCCAGCCGAAGTTGTCACTAGAGGCCTAAAGCCTTCCAAACCATCTTCTGTTTCAGGTGAGGCAAGAACTTTGACGGATAAATCGACAGGTACAGTTAAACTGACTGAAAAATAAGTCATTTTTGAGTCACTCAAGCGTAACCTCGTAGGGGTTTCGGAAGTCTTTAACCTAGAGTCCTTTTAGTATTTAGGCGAGAGCGACGTGAGACTTGAGATTTTACGAGTCTCTAAATTTGCTTGGAGATATCAACGCCGTAGACTTTCGCAAACTTACCTAGCTCCAACACATCGAGCCTTCTCTCACAATTTTCTACCTTTGATACAAACGACTGTTGCTTGTTTAACTTCTTTGCTACTTCCCCTTGAGTTACATTAGCCTTAATGCGGGCATCTTTTAATCGAGCAATCAGTTCACGGTAGTCTTTGGAGTGGATGCTACTCATAATATGTACGTCAAATCTGGCTCCCCCGGCTGGACTCGAACCAGCGACCCAGCGATTAACAGTCGCTTGCTCTACCACTGAGCTACAGGGGAATGTGATGACAATACCGCTTTGGCTACGGCCTAAGCGCTGGTGAGTATAGCGAAGGGGGTATTTGGAGGCAAGAAAAAATTTAAGTCTTCTAAAATGCCTTTAGAAAGTAAGCTTCCAAATCTCTCTTCCCACAAACTGATCTTTGCGTTCGTAAAATAGGGAAGGGCGGGCGTGTTCTGAGAGCGCGAAGATTTTGCAGTTTTTCTCAAGGATTTTTGGAAGTTTTTCAATGAAATATCTGTCGTTGCCGATTTTGTGATAAGGAGCGGTGAAAACCATCACGGTTCCGGCCGGCAAAATTCTCTTCAGGTTGTCGAAGAAGTCCGCGTAGATTTTTTCGGCGATAGATTGAATTCGCTCGATTTGCTCGGGAGTCGGCGTTTTAGAGATCATTTGGCCGAGCCAAGTTTCAGTAACAATTGCGAAGCTGTTTTTTGGGAGATCGTTTTTTGTCAGCTCAGTCGCGTCTTTCAAGAAAACTTTTGGTTGGTCGCATTCAAGTTTGAATTTTTCAATCAGCCATTTGAGGTTTTCCGTGCTGTCTGAAATCATTTTTGGATCGAAATCGGAGCCGAGGGCGGAGAATCCCATCAAGATTGCTTCCTGTAAAACTGTGCCACTTCCACAAAAAGGATCGAAGATTGTGAAGTCCGGTGAGATTTTTGGAGCCGCGAGGTTTATCAAAATTTGCGCCAGTTTTGGAGGAAACATTCCGTTTTGCAAATCTTTTGCGGGGCGTTTCATGTCTCGGAAAGTGTAATTTTCAAAATCCTGAATCGCGATTGTTTTTGCCAAATACCATTTTGTTTCGCTTTTGAAAAGTTGAAGTTCGATCGCGTTTTCCCCAAGTAAATTTTCATGCCAAGCCTGAACTGAAGAAAGATTTTGAAAGTCTTTGTTCACAAACCTGATATTCCCGATTTTTCCTTTCAAAAGTTTTTTCGTATTAATTAAGATATTTTTCAGGACTTTGTCAGATTTTGGGTGCATGCTTAGTCCAAAGCGGATTTTCCCGCCGGTCTTAACTTCAGATACAATGGCCTTCGCAACCAGTTCGGTAAAATTTATCGGCATCTCAGCCGGAGCCGCGCTCAAAACTTCGGTGATTCTCACGGCGCCGCCCATTCTATCTATCATTTGTCTCGCGTGTGGGACTTCACATTCAATCACAAATCCGTCTTCAGTTTCATCTATTGGGCTTGTGCCGGTGATGTTCATGAGCTCAATTTTCGCCAATCCTTTTCCATGACCAGTTTGAAATATGTACGTTTTAAAATTATTTTTCATTTTCGGCTCGCTGATTATTTTAGGTTTTTACCTTAAAGCAGAGCTAGACTATCACAAAAGGCCTGTTTTGG
>CAYTWD010000004.1:0-63343 GCA_964441065.1 uncultured Candidatus Peribacteria bacterium | reverse complement strand
ACCAACATAATCCCAATTACCTAGCACCACTCTGCCGAGAACATCACGCCATCGCACACTCAATTAACCTGAAGGTGTTAGAAAAAGGGCGCGCGAATTGAGTTCCATCAAAAAAACGTGTATTTTTCAGATGTTTTAAAATTATTTATGGCAAGACACAGTCATTGGGCGAACATAAAAAATAAAAAGGCGGCATCTGACGCAATCAGAGGGAAAACTCTAACTTTGCACGCGAAAATGATTGAAATCGCGGCAAAGCGAGGTTCAGATCCTGATATGAACGCATCCCTGAGAACTGCGATTGATAAAGCAAAGGCCGACAACGTGCCAAATGTGAATATTGAAAGGGCGATCAGGCGCGGATCAGGTGAAGATAAAGACGGGGTTATTTATGAAGAGGCAACTTACGAAGCATTTGGACCTGAGGGAAGCGTTTTTATGATTGATGTGATTACGGATAATAAAAACCGGAGTTTGGGCAGTATTCGAACAATTTTACAGAAGAAAGGTGCTAATTTGGGGGCTGCGGGAAGTGTGGGATGGAAGTTTGAAAAAAAGGCGTATTTTGAGCTTGTGGCGAAGGGTGAGAGTGAAGAAGTCGAAATGAAAATTATTGACTGCGGGGCGGATGATTTAATTTCTTTGGGCGAAGGAAAATATGAAGTTTATGCGGCACCCGAAAAATTGGGCGAAGTGAAAAATGCGTTGATTAAGGCTGATTTTAAGGTTGAAAAAGATGAGCAAGTTTGGAAGGCGAAAGATGAAATCAGGGTGACTGATGTTGCGCTCGGAAAGCAGATTTTAGATATTATTGAAGCTGTTGAAGAAGATGATGACGTTAAAAGCATCACCTCAAATATAGACATCGACGAAAAGATTTTTAATAGCCTCTAGCACATTTCGCTACGCTTCATGTGTGTTGCTCAACTGTGACATCACGTCGTCAACTGTCATTTCGGGTTTCATTTGGCCGTCCGCGTCTTGAAAAAACTTCACAGATGTTTCTTTGACTCGCTCTTCTTCAGGTGAAGTTTGCTGTTTAAAATGTTTCAATAACATGTCTTCCCCACCTTCTGAAGGTTTTGGAATGCTTGTTTGCGGTTTCACAATCAAAGATGGGAAAAGTTTACCTGAAGAGGCGGGTTGTGAGCCGCTTTGTTCTTGCATGTATTTTGTAATTACGTCTTTTGCCATCTGTAAACCTTCCTCCAAAGTTTTGCCTTTAATTCTAAATCCGGCTGCTTTTTTATGACCGCCACCTCCAATTCTCTTAGCAATTTCACTTACGTCGGCGATATTTCCCGGAGCTCGCAGACTTCCCGAAAGGAATCCGGGTTCTTTCTCCTTCAAAAGCATAACTACTTCTGAAGAAGGCGCGTTGCTCATCAACTCGTCAATAATTCCGCCGCTGTCGTCACTTTTTGCGCCGGTTTCGGCGAGATCCGCAAGAGAAATTGTGGAATAAACCAGTTTGCTTGGCTCTTCAAATGTAATCTTTGAAAGTACTTTTCCCCAAAGCTTAAGTGTTGCAAGACTCTTTGTTTTGAAAAGATGTTTGATAATTTCCTGCTGTCTCGCGCCACGATCCAAAAGTTCGGCGGCAACCTCAAAAGCCTCAGGACTCGTGTTTGAATGCTGAAAACTTCCCGTATCAGTGATAATTCCGGTCAAAAGCAAAGTCGCAACGTCTTCATCGATTAGATTTTCCCCGCTTTCCTTTTCAAGAATTTGAATCAACGGAGTAATCATTTGAGTTGTCGCGGCCGCGCTGTAGTTCAAAAAATTATGAGTTCCGAATTTTCCGTTGGAAGCGTGGTGATCAATATTTAAGAGAGGACCGTTCACAAACATTTCTTTATTTTCTTCCTGAAGTTTGCCGAGCTGAACCAAATCTCCGGTATCAACCGTAATTATCAGATCAAAACTCGCGCTTCCGCTGTTAAAAGAAATATCGTGAGAGGTGAATTTCCCGTTTTTTGGAGTGATAATAATATTGATTTTTCCGGCCTCAACTTCATATTTCATGTGGTCGACTTCGGCGCTGTTTGTATCAAGACTAATCACGAAATCCTTTGATTTTGGAAGTTCGTTTTGAACCTGATCAACCATTGGCAAGAATTTTAAAGACTCCGGCATTGGATCAGATGCAACAACAGTCGCTGTTTTTCCCAATTTTCTAAGTATTGACATAAGCGCGAGCGAACTGCCCACGCTGTCGCCGTCCATCGGTGAAGATGGTGCGATTAGTATGTTTTTTGCAGATCTAATCAGTTCCAGCGCCTTGTTTTGGTCTATCATTTCCATTTGAATGTATTCTGTGAATTATACCACTTTTTACAGGTTCCCGCAAGTAATAAGGGTCTAGTGTACACTTTGTCTACAGCAAAATCAAGGGCTGAAGTTTTGAGGGTCGGATTGATCTGTTACTACCCTTTTGTTGAAGGATCTCGCCTTTCACATATCAAATTTAAACAGTCGGCACATTGGTGTCTTAGAGTATTTATGTAAGTTGCTATTGGAAGAGCAATAAGTACGTCCTCTCCATCTTCATTATTTCTTACCGACTTTTCAATAATTGGCTTTAACTTATCTCTTTGCCACTCATTAACACAAGCATCCAAATTAACAAGATCCCTTAATGATTCAGTTACAGAAAAAATTTTTCTTAGTAGTGTTCTTGGGATTTTAGTATCGCTTTGTGGATGCATTTCATCCGCATATCCTATCATCAAATCCGATAAACACTTTTGTGCCGTCTCTCCACGAATTGAGGGCTTTAAGTTTTTTGACATAAAAATAAATTAAGATAAGACGGGAATTTAGTACATTACTACATATCTGTCAAGCAAAATCCACAAGTTTAATCTGAAGCTCAGTGCGGTTTTGCCATTCGTTTTTTTCAAGTTGGACTGCTAGTTGTTTTGAGTTTTGGATTGCGGTGAGATGTTCGGACATTCTGAAGCCGATCGCGGAGAAAATTTTGTTGTCGGATTTTATGGAGAATTTCAGATGTTCGGCGTTTTTACCGATTTGTTTTACATTGAAAATTTCTGAATTTTGAAGGAGGAACATCGGTTTTGCGTTACCGATACCAAAAGGCGCGAAGCTTGCCAGCTTATCAACATTTTCAAGATTTAAATCATCCGCAAAAAGTTCTGTTTCGAGCTCAAAAGAGGTGGTATTATTTGTTAGATTTGCGCTTGTATAATCAATTAGGATTTTTTTGAACGCTAAATAATTTTCTTTTTTGAGATTAAAACCGGCTGCCATTTCGTGGCCGCCAAAGTGTTCCAAAACATGCGCGGCTTTTGTTATTGCTTCAACAATATTAAAACCTGTTACGCTTCGAGCGGAGCCAACAAGGAAATCTCCTCGGTCGTCTAAAATGAGTGTGGGTTTGCTGAATTTTTCCTGAATTTTTCCTGCAATCAGGCCGACAAGGCCGCTAGACCAGCCCTCGCCTTCGGCAATAATTATGGAATCTTCAGGATTTATTTTTAGCAGAGCTTCTTCAAAGATTTTTGTTGTAAGAGTTTGGCGGTCGCGGTTTAGTTCTTCGAGTTTTTTTGCTTTTTGTCGAGCAAGTTCGCCGCTCGCGAGTAAGGTTTGAATCGCCCAATATGGCGTATCCATGCGGCCGGCGGCATTAATTCGTGGACCAATTTGAAAACCGATTGTGTCGGTTGTGAATTCCTTTGCGTATAAATTTCCGGAGCTTTCAAGGATGGCTTTGAGACCGTCCCATTTTGTTTTTGCAATTTGTTTAAGACCCATTTTTACAATCGCGCGATTTTCGCCAATTAGCGGAACACAATCCGCAACGGTTCCAAGACTGGCAAGATCAATCAAAGTCATCGTCATTTTTTCGTCGTTCAAAAGTGCTTGAGCGAGTTTGAAGGCGACTCCACTTCCAGAAAGATGCTTAAAAGGATAATTTGAAAGGAGCGGATGAAGTGTTGCGAAGGCTGATGGAACTGCTATGGGAACCGTGTGGTGATCTGTAATTATCACATTTATTCCCAAAGATTCGGCTTGGTCTATTTCTTTTTTGCAGGAAATTCCGCAGTCGACCGTGATAATAATCGCGACTGAATTTTTCTTGGCTTCTTCAATGTAATTCATGTGCAAACCGTAACCTTCATTGAGACGATGAGGTACGCGATAAGAAACTTCCGCACCTAAAAATCTAAGAGTGTGAATTAAAAGTGAGGCACCGCTTGTACCATCAACGTCGTAATCGCCGTAAATTAAAATTCGCTCTCTTAAAACAATGGCTTTTTTTATTCGCTCAACGGATTTTGCCATCTGTTCGAACAAAAAAGGATCATACAAATCTGCATAGTTTGCGTCTGAAAAAAATTCGCCGGGGTTTTCAATTGCACGAGACACCAAAAGTGCAGACCAAAGAGATTCATTCTTTTTTCGGTTGTATTTTAAATTCCAAGATTGTGGCATTGACGCAAAATAATATATTTTTTAATTCACCCCCGGGGGGACTTTTTTTTATTTTTCTTCCAAAGTGCGAGCGCTTCTTCCGCGGTTTCCGCCTTATCCGTGCCAAAAACCCAAGTGTGGCGGGAAATAATTTTTTCACCGATTTTTTCCATCACCGATTTCATGTCGAAATCCCCTTTTTCACTTGCGATCTGTGCAATTAGCAAAATATTAAAAAGTAGATCGCCGAGTTCTTCTTCAAGGTTTGGAATGTCATTTTTTTCTATCGCTTCAGCTACTTCCGCAGACTCTTCAATAATACATTTTTTCATGCTTTCGTAGTCTTGTTTTCTATCCCACGGACAACCCTCTTCCGAGCGAAGTTTTTTGCAGATGTCCAGTAATTCTTGAAATTTTACGAGCATAATTGTTTGAAATCTTCAGGCGTGATCCAATAAATTTCGTCATCACGACGAAACCAACTTAGCTGTCTTTTCGCAAAATTGCGAGAATTTTGTTTGAGTTCTTCTTTGCAGTCATAAAGTGGACGATCTCCACGAATATATGGAAAATATTCTTTGTAACCGAGCGCCTGCATTGATTGCAAACTTTCGTCGTAACCATCTGCGAGTAAAGTTTTGATTTCATTCAGAAGCCCGCGCTCAATTTGATCATCAACACGTTTATTGATTCTTTCATACAAAACTTCGCGAGGCCAATCAATTGCCATTTTAAAAACTTGATAAATGGGTTTTGCCTTTCTCGGTTCACGAGGACCGGTTTGCAAAACCACTTCAAGCGCACGCGCAACGTAACGCACATTATTCGGATGAATTTTTGCGGCTGTCGCCGGATCGAGTTCAACAAGCATATTGTAAAGATGCAAATTACCGCCTTTTTCGTATTCTTTTTGAAGTTCCTCACGAATTTTGGGATCGGGCGGAGCGAGCGGAAGATCATAATTTTCAACTACGGAACTTATATAAAGACCGGTTCCACCACAAATAATCGGCAACTTTCCTTTCATTAAAATTTCGTTGATTGCGTGAGTTGCTTCGCGCTTAAAATCAGACATTGTGTATTGCTGATCAGGATCGCGAATATCAATCAAATGATGTTTTATTTTTTTGCGAATATCCACGCTCACTTTGTCTGTGCCAATGTCCATTTTTCTGTAAACCTGACAAGAATCAGCTGAAACAATTTCACCGTTAAAATCTTCAGCAATTTTAATGCTGAGAGCGGTTTTTCCGGAAGCAGTCGGCCCGCAAACAACAATCAGCGGCTTCTGATTATTTTTCTTGCACTCCTTGAGCAAGAGCAAAATGTGGTGATATAAATCGGTCATTCACGGCTTAATATACTTCACTTTTAGATTTTTGAAACTTAGAAAATCTTTGTCTGAAGTTATAAGCGTTTTGTTGTGGAGAATTGCGGTTGCGGCGATAATAAGATCTTTAAATTTGAGTTTTTTTTCACTTTGTAGACTTAACAATGTTGCTTCTCGACATACTTCTTCTGATAATGGAATATTTTCATATTCATTCAGATCATTTTCTAATGTCTCAAGCGTAATTTGATGTTTTTTAAAACCCAACATAACTTCCAATCTGGTAATTATGCTAATAGAGAAATTTTCATCATTTAAATTTTCCACATACGCAATAAACCTCGGGTTCATCTCCAGGAGAAAAATTATTATGTTTGTATCAAGAATATATTTGTTCACTTTCATACTCTAGAATATATCTTCTTCAGGACGAACTATGTGAATTGGACCATGTTCCTTTACTCTCTGTAAAAATCTTTGAAAAGGTGTTGTCGGACGTCTGACAACAACTTCTAAAATAACTCCTTCTTTGGGTTGATTTATGCTTATTTGATCAACTTCACCTTTGATGAGCTTTTTTTTGAGATTCTTGAATTCCCTCAAGAACTGCCGATTTGTTACTTCCATATTCATGGAAACATTCTATTGATGTATGACAAAAGTGTCAAGCGCTACTTTGAATTCAGTAAATAAAACTCTCTTGATTTTATTAAAAAGTAATGATAAGTTGCAGTTGTATGAAGTTAAATTCATTTTTTAGCGCCTTTTATTTCTTCGCAACTGCGAGGCGCTAATGTTATGAACTAAAATCTATACATTTAAGCCTCGCACCCGCGGGGTATTTTTATTTTATAACCATAATTATATGGAACAAAGGAATGTTGAAACTGGTGATGTGGCACCAGCCGACAAGGACACTGGAAAAGTAGAGGTAATAGATAAAGCTGTTGCCTCAATTCAAACCGATGTGAAGAAAGAGGTAGTCGTTTATATTCCTGATTACCCTGTATCTCATGATCTTGAGCCTTTTGGATGATCCTAGCAACTGGTAATCATGAAAATCACAAAAAACACATATCTATATTTCTATTTTACAGGCTCTCGGGGCTGCTTTTGACTCATACATTGATTTTCAAAGCACCGCCCCGATTTCCGGGGCTTTTTATTTAATTTTAACCATAAATAATATGGAAACATCAAACAAAGACATGGAATTAGTTAAACTTTCGGAATTAACTAAAGTTGGATCGATGGCAAAAGAAATTGTTGATCATGTGGATTCAGTTGAATCGAGAACGAAGTCTGTTCGCTCTGAAGTACAGATGGTGGATGTTTGGGATAGACTTTGCTTCTAAAAAAGCAGGCATCAGAGTTTCGTTACAATTTCGACTTTCGTCAAATTTGGATATGTGCTAAATTCAGAACATGGAAAATGAAAGAATTGAATATCCGGAAGCTGAAGAAGGGGATTTGCCTGAGTTCTTAGAGGTTAGACCTAGGGGCTTGAGTGATGATGAGTTTTATGAGGCACATGTCTTGGGGCGTGCAATTGATTCCGGATTTGAAGACTGGGATTACGTTGACCTAGAACTGTCTGTATATAGAAGTACAATGCCTGAAGGTGTAGATCCAATGGTATTTCAAATAACAACTGCAGATGGTGGACGAGTTACAGTATTAGAAGGAGAAGGGTTTGAAGATTTTGCCAATGTGATGGAAGAAGAAGATACTGAAGATTGCTAAAACCCCTTTACAAATCGAGAAAAGCGCACTAAAGTACGTGAGCGTCGTAGACAGCTGGCAACCCGAAAGGGAATAAGACCCGCCGAGATAAGCAATTAATTCAATTTAAATTTGCATCTCAACGCGCAAGCTTGGGAGCTTTTAGGTCGACCTCAACTTAAACAGGTACACATAAGTTAATAAATAAACTATGGCAGTTACAAGACAACAGAAAGAAGAAAGTCTCGTGGAACTTAAAGAGAAGTTCGCAAAAGCTAAGTCGGTTGCCTTTGGGCAGTACGCCGGCATGAGCGTTGAACAGATCTCTGCTATGAGAAAAGAAATGCGAGCGGCTAATGTTGAATTCAAAGTTGCTAAGAAAACTTTGATGAAAATTGCGGCTAAAGAAAACGGTGTGGAGGTTTCAGATGATTTAATGCCTGGAACAATCGCGGCGATTTTCTCTTACAACGATCAGGTTTCAGGACCAAAAATCGTTAGTAAGTTCGCGAAAAAAATCGAGGTTTTGAAACTCGTTGGAGGAATCATGGATGGTAAAGTATTAAGCATGAAAGACGTTAAAGCTCTTGCTGATCTTCCTTCAAAAGAGGAACTTCTTGCGAAGTTTATGTCTATGCTTGTTTCACCTCTTCGAAACTTTCATGGAGCAATTTCATCTCCTCTCGCTTCATTTGCCCGAACTACTCAGGCTTATGGAGACAAGAAACAATCTTAATTATAACCCCTTATAAAATGTCAGACACAAAAATCGAGCTTAACAAGGAAGAAATGGCCGTTATTGAGGCCCTTGAAAAGCTAAACATCGTTTCAGTTAACAATGTTGTAAAATACATGGAAGCTGAATACGGAATTTCAGCAGCCCCAGCAATGGGAATGATGATGCCGGCAGCAGGTGGAGCCGCAGCAGCAGGTGGAGACGCCGCTGAAGAAAAGACTTCATTCACAGTTGCACTTAAAGACGCGGGTGCTCAGAAGATCGGCGTTATCAAGGCAGTAAGAGAACTTACAGGTCTTGGTCTAAAGGAAGCTAAAGACATCGTTGACGCTAACGGAAAAGTTATGGAAAACGTTGACAAGGCTAAAGCTGAAGAAGCTAAGAAAGCTTTGGAAGCTGCAGGAGCTAAGGTTGAATTACAGTAATTACTCGACTCAGTCGAGCTTTACTAAGAAAGAGGCCTCCTTCGGGAGGTCTTTTTCGTGTTCCACTCGGATATCTGCAAAAGTGCACCCGGGTGCACTTTCTAACCCGTAAAATTATCTGGAGTTCGACAATGGTTATAAAAAAGACCCCGCTTCCGCAGGGTCAATCTTTCTATCTATTAGACTAAGCTCCCAATCCCCAATGTTTTCTTGCCAATTCTTCGGCAATACTTCCACAGTTGGCTGCAACACCGGTTGGACCAAGTGTGAGATGAGTATGGCAAGTGTTACTTCCAATTGTATTTCGATTTTCCCAGTACCACTTAGAAAGAGGTGTATCTGTTATTAGCAATGTACCATCCAGTTTTCTTGGATTAGTTGTACCGTTTACATGCCAAGTTTCTTTTAAATATCTGCTCATTCCAACAGCTCTTGTTCCGTGAACCCAAATCCTCTGCGCTCTTTGAAGTTCTTCAAAATCAGATCGTGTAAAATTATTAGGATCTTTTCCCATCGATTTCAAATGTGCGGCGTGACCTGGATTCACCAAGGCTTCGTTTCTGTAAGCTTCATAAGATCCGGGTTTATCAACGGCATCCATTCTTGAAAGTTTATATGGAAGTCCTTCTCGATTTGGCATATCAAATCCCCAAGGGCTAACAATTCTACCAGTACTTCTGTTTCTCAACCAGAAATCTGTTGAAACGGCAGAGTTGTGCGCCATCATGGCTCCGTTTAAAGGAATTTTTCTATCTTTAGCCTGAGCAATTTCTGCGTTGGATATGAATGAAATATATTCAAATAGAAGATCGCTAATTCTGTCGGGAGTAACTTCTCCGTCTTCATACTTTCTACTGACCAAATCTTCAACTTCTTGCATAAATGGAAGATCCGCACGTAGTTCGGCCTCCAATTCTTTATATTCTTTACTGCTGTCATCCGCATTAACAACAGAGAAAATATCATCCGCCGCCAAACCAGCACTGTAAATTTCGCTTACAGTACTTTCTCCACCTCCCTGCTCTGACATGATTCGTTTTCTAAGTCTATTCCAACCCTTTGCTTGTCTTTTCATACTTCTAAATCCATCTAAAGCCACAATCTCATACTCTGTGTATTCACAGTATACTTTATTCAAATATTCCAATGTTCTGGCCTGAGTTTCTGTCACCACAAGTGCTCCATCTTTAAGCCCACCTTCAAGAACCTGAGATGCATCATAAGAACCGTCGTATTCACTTTCGCCTTGATAAACTTTAGCTGTATCAACAGCTGGAATTACCAAAGGATCTACAAAAGGGACATTAGCGGCATTAAGCCTTTTTATTGCTCTGTATCCACCGTGGTTGTAACCGGTTTTTGGATCTTTGTTTGAAGCATCATCATCTTCTTCAAGACCTGTAAGCGGATTAATACCTACTACAATTTCTGTGTCTCCCCACTGCTCCGGACGAATTGGATATGCACCCATTTGAATGTTTTTAAAATGTTAAGTGGCGACCTTACATCTATTCATTGTTGTTGTCAATGTGATTGACATCTTGCTCTTTTTGGCGTATCTATATTAACTATTTTTTTATTTTTATGACAAATCTTGATGCTCCAATAAGTTACGGAAAAGATGAATACTTAGATGCAGAGAATGAAGGAACAAATGACAAGGGAAGAATGCTCCAACTTATTAGCAACGGTATGCCGCTTTATAATCTTGGTAGTAAACATCAACCCGGTATGACTGCTCCAAGTCTTTATCCAAAAGGATTGGGCGATCCCACATGTGTTGCGATTTATGAAGATGTTGCAAGAAGACTAAATGAAGCAGATCTACAATTAGCCGGTAGACCTAGTCAGATAGTGGTTCACAGCGGATTTTTGAGCCCAAGAAATCAAAATGAAAGATGGAAAATTCTAGATGCGACAAGATCAAAAAAGACGCCTTGGGAAGAAATTCTTGCGGGTCGTTTTGCGGATGAAGCCGGGTCTGTGGCTCAGCCAATTGATGATGATGTTTTCAAACAAACTTTTGCCGCAATGAAAGATGATAAGGAACTTGTTAAAGAATTGGAATTACACGGTGATGTTGATAATTTGATTCAAGAGTTAATTATGTATAGAGCCAATAATGGCACAACTTCTTCTGTTAAAGTTGATGTTATGACTGCAAGATCAGTGCATAATCTCGGAAACAGAGTGAATGTGGGCTTAAAAAGCGGTGACGGAGAACTTTTAAACATGGGAGTTGGGATTGATATTCCATCACCCGTTCAAAATGCGAATTGGTTTGAAAATAATGGGCCGAGAGAATATGAGAGAGAAATAGACAGAGAGGCACTTTTAAGAGAGTTTGTGGAATCTATGGGTGTAGAATCTGTAAATGAAAGGCTAATTAATGAAATAAGAGATAATCGTCGAGAAGCTTGGAATGCAATGACAGGCGCAGGTTTCTTAGCTTATCAAAATGAAGTAAATCACTTTGCGGCTCCAGCGCCGGAGGGAGGAATGCCGAGTAGACAATACACATACAATCAAGCAAAAAGGTTCGGCTATAAAGTGGATTAAAAAAACAGAGAAAGACGTGCAAAGGCGGGTTGATTTTTCACCCGTTTTTTGCTATAATGTACAGATTTAAATAAATACAAAAATGGCTGAGGAATTAAAGATGGCTGACACAAGCGCAAAACCATCTACCGTACCAGGAGTTCCCGGGGTGCCGGTAGCGGCTAAAGCCGTTGAGAAAAAGAATATTTTTTCCGAAATGTTTGCGGCAAAGAAAGTTGATACAGTACCGGTAAAAAAAGAAAATCCATTCGGGTTCACTCAAAAAGCAAAACCCGGGACCCTTATTTTGAAAGTTTCACTGGGGATTTTTGCTATTGTTGCGGGCTTTTTCTTCACCCAAACTTCGATAAGCTTTACTTTACTTGGAAGCAATTCCGCACAAAAAAATCTGCTTGCAAAGGCACAAGTTGAAAGTCTGCAGGCTGAAATTGAGGTACAAAAGCATTTAAATTCGGTTTTCCTGCTTGAGAAATATTCAAAACTCGGAGATGAATATTTTTATGATTTGAACCAATCGACTTCTCAATATGTTTCAGAAAACAAGAAAAGTGAATATAAAGGCAAAGTTGATAAATTAAAACCTGAAATGAATGAGATTTTGGTGACTTTGAAAAGCAACCTTGGAGATACATTGTCCGAATCACAAAAAACGCTCGCCGTTCAGAAAGTAGATGAATCGATAAATAATTTAAAGAGTAAAACCGGTCAAGCTGACGCGGAGGCTTTGCTTAGCGAGATCCAAGATTTGGAAAGCACAAGAAAATTGATTTTAGACGATGGGTTTAAGTCAATTGTTATTTTGACTAATTCTGAAAAAACTACAGATGAAGAATACCAAAGTCTATTAAATTCATACAATGCAATAAATCAGAGCGTTGCTTCTTTGATTTCTTCAATAGATTCAAAGCGAGTTTTATGGTCAACATATTTGAGCGCGGCCGAGGCAATTGTTAAAAGTGTTGATCCTCTATTCAATACTACATTTAAGGGAAACATGACTCTTGAGAGCTTGGATTTTTCAGGCGCAGATTCCTCCGTGACAGTTTCGGGAAAAACCAATACCGCGGACACAAAGAATTTCACGCTTATTTCCAACTTAATAGATGCCTTTAACCTTTCACCGACATTCAAGGATGCAGAGGAAAGAAGTTTTATAAAAAACGGATCCAAGGATGAAAGCGGAACAATAAATTATGATTCCTCTTTTCAGGTGAAAATTTCTTTAGAAACTGACCCTACAACAAAATGACAGAAAGACATAAATTCATAAGCGGTCTTGTAATAATTGCTATCACTCTGATTGGTGCTATCTGGCAGTGGAACGAACTTACAGCCATGCAGGTTGAAACAAATACTTTTGCAACTGACGCGGGTAACCTGACGACAACAAAATCAGGAATAATTAAGGAAAATGAAAGCTTGAAAGGCGAAATTAGTAAACTCAGAGAGGGTTCAAATGAAGAGCTCGCGGCGGTTTTCCCAACAACAGAAGATATAACTTCACTAACACGGTTATTCGATACTTTCTCCGTGCAGAATAATTTCCCGACAAATCCATTTTTTATCGGGAATATAAATTATGAAAAAGCCGTGAACGTTGAGGGCACAACTTACAGATACGTTCCGGTTAATATTGCGCTAACTTCTTCAAGAAAAAATTTTGATAAATTTATTGAATTTATTGAGACATCAGGGTCGCTTGAAAGCGGCGTTAGATTAATGAGTATTGATAATATTAGAATTGTATATCCTCAAGAATCTGGTGGGGATTACAGTGTTGAATTACAAATAAAAGCATATTTCTCACAAGCAATTGATGGATAATCCTAAACTACAAGCATTGCAGGACGCGATTGTGGGAGGAAATATTCCCCAGCTTGTTATGAGCGCGCTTTCTTATGCTATTGAGATAAGAGCGTCTGACGTGCATATTGAACCTCTAAAAAATACTATCGCGATTCGTTATAGAATTGATGGTTCATTGCGAAGAGTTGTCGAATATCCGCCAAATATTCATCCGGCTGTGGTTTCTAGAGTAAAAATTATGTCGAATTTGAAGATTGATGAACAGCGCGTGCCACAAGACGGACGAGCTCAAGTTACAACCGCAGACGGACGTGAAATGGATATTCGTGTTTCAACATTGCCCACAATTAACGGAGAAAAAATTGTGATGCGTCTTCAAGATCAGTCAAAAAAAATACCGACTTTCGCGGAATTGGGAATTGAGGGGAACGCATTGAAATATTTAAAGGAAGGGCTCGATTTACCTAATGGAATTATTTTGACTTCCGGACCAACGGGTTCAGGTAAAACAACAACGCTTTACTCGGCTTTGAGCACTTTGAACAAACCCGATGTAAATATTATGACGATTGAAGATCCGGTTGAAATCCAGATGGACGGGCTTAATCAGTCTCAGGTTCACCCCGATATTGATTATACTTTTGCATTCGGACTTCGAACGGCGCTTCGTCAGGATCCTGATATTATAATGGTGGGAGAAATTCGTGATAGAGAAACTGTGGATGTAGCGATTGAGGCTTCATTAACAGGTCATTTGGTGCTTTCCACAATCCACACGAACTCTGCGGTTGAAACGCTGACTCGTATTTTAAATATGGGAGTTCCCGCGTTTTTGATGACCGCGACAATCAACGCGATTGTGGCTCAGCGACTTGTGCGAAAACTTTGTGATGAGTGTAGAAAACCGCTTGCTCCAGATAATGCCACACTTGAAGTTGTTAAAAAAGCGGTTGCACATATTCACCCTGACGAACCTTTCGACAAAGCAAAAGCCGCGGCTCTCCAGTTTTTTGGACCGGGCGGAACGGATTGTAAAAAATGTAACGGAATCGGTTACTATGGCCGAATTGGTATTTATGAAGTTTTGAGAATGAACAATCACCTTCGAGAAATGATTTTGAAAAACGCGAACGTTGTGGAAATTGAAAGGTCGGCTTTGGAAACGGGAATGGTTTCACTTGAACAAGCCGGAATAATTAAAGCTCTTGAGGGAATCACATCACTTGAAGAAGTTTACTCCGTCGCAAGACCTGAATCAGATTAGTCAATTAGTGACCTTATTATGAACAATGAAATAGCACAAAAAATCACGCAAATAGAAATTGGCCTTTCAAAAGAAGACCAAGCTAGAATTGAATCACTACGCCATATTAAAAAAGAAAAGCTTACTATTAGCGGATGGATTAAAAAGGCTAATGATTTCGCTGTAAGTCTTAGTAAAATAAAGCTTAAAGACAAGGTAACATTTTTCCAGCTTTTGTCTGTGATGATTAATGCGGGAGTTCCAATTATCAGATCACTTTATGTACTTGCTGATCAAAGCACAAACCCGTTATTAAAAGAAATTATTAAAAAAATCGCTTTTAAAATGGAATCCGGTTCAAGTTTTTCCGTTGCTATGGGAGAGCATGAAAAAGTATTCAGCGAGTCTGAAAAAGGTATGATTGCCAGTGGTGAAGCTTCCGGAAATTTGAATGATATTTTGAAAGATTTGGCTCACCAGGCTGAGAAAAGCGCGGGAATAGTTTCAAAAGTAAAAAGTGCAATGGCCTACCCTATTGCAATTATAACTATAATGATAATTGCTCTCTTTTTGATGTTAACAATTGTTGTTCCTCAATTAACCTCCATTTTCACGGAAAGTGGGAAGGAGCTTCCTTTGGCGACTCGAATCTTGATAACAATGTCTGACTTTGCAAAAAATCAGTGGCCTTTGATTTTGATTGCGTTCATGGCTCTGGTGATTGGTTTTGTAATTTTCAGGAGAACAAAAACCGGTAAATATGTATTAGATTATGCTTTGCTTAGGATACCGATTTTCGGTTCCCTGATTAAAAAGTTGATGGTTTCAAGATTTGCAAGATTGCTGGCAAGTCTCTTAAAAAGTGGCGTACCTATTGTTAAAACTCTGGAAATTATTTCGAAGGCAATTGGGAATGAGGTTTACAAAAGAAGAATCGAATATGCCGCACAAGACGTGGCTCAAGGTATTCCACTTGGTGAAAATTTAAGTGACAGTGCCAGCCTTTTCCCACCGATGGTTTCTTCAATGATTCTTGTGGGTGAAAGAACAGCAAATGTAACAGAAGTGGCAAATAAAATCGCGGACTTTTATGAAGACGAAGTAGACAATTCGGTGAGCACTTTGTCTAAACTAATGGAGCCTGTGATTTTGGTTGTGATGGGCGCCTCTGTTGGATTCATTGTCGCGGCAGTCATGCAACCTATAATTGCATTGAGCGACTTGTCAAGTTCTGTTTGATTCGAGAATTTGCCTGAACTTGTTTTTTGGTTTAGGATTTTTTTTGAATACACGCCTAACCAATTTCATATGACCATTCGCACTCTTCGTTCGTCCAGAGCTTTCACTCTGATCGAGCTTTTAATTGTTATTACAATTATTGGTATTTTAGCAGTTGCTTTATTGCCAAGAATTACAGCCGGACCAAGCAAAGCGAGAGATGCGCAAAGAAAAGCCGACCTTCAACAAATCGCAACCGCTTTGGCACTTTATGCTGATGACAACGGTTCAGTTTATCCAGCAGGTACATGTATTTCGACAATGGGGGCGACTTTGTTAACATCATACATGACTTCAATTCCAAGAGATCCTATCGGAACAACAACAACTATGGGTTGTGGAACAGCCGGTTCATATGCTTATTGGAAGACTTCGAATGGATTTGTTTTGGAAGCAACTTTAGAAAATAATACCGCAACAGGCACAGGTATATACCTACAGAATCAAATTACTGCTAGCAATATATCATCAACCGCTACAACTTCAGCTGCTGTAACTGCGCTTGCTAGCTACCTCTGTGGTACTCCAACTACTGGAGTTTGTAATGCGGCTGGCGCAAAAGCTTCATATATATTGTTCAGATAAGTCCTTACTTAAAACCACGATTTCACACACATTTATCAAGAGGTCTCCGGAAGGGGATCTTTTGGTTTGTCAGCATAAAAAATCGAGCCGGACAATAATTTATTTCACGGCAAGCAAAAACCATTTTAACGGATTAAATGGCGGCGGAGAATTGTAGATTTTTTGCTAGAATTTGTGCATGCAAAAATGCAGATCTTGGCAGATTCGGTTCATCTCATCAATTCTGGTTTCCGCGATGCTTTTGGGTGTGTCGCCTACCAGCGAATTTATTCGACTTGCTAAAGCTTTTACTTATGAAAGTGATGGAGGTGATTCAGCTGAAATACATCCCGGAGGAGGTTCAAGTGAGATACGAAAAGTTAGCGGTGTTGAAACCAGATACGGACTTGTAGCAATTTTGGTAAACAGTGATGTTTGGGAAGATACCACAAGTTATCAGGGGCTAGTTTCCGGATATTCCGCGAGCAATATGCGAATTTTTGAAAGAATTCAAAGATACGCGGAAGATGTTCAAGCGGCAATTCCGTGGACAAAAACATTGATTGTAAAAGTTGACGCGAATGAAAGTACCGTGAGTATTCAGAAACTTTTGGAGAGACTTTATTTTGAGGGCGATCCGAATGACAGTGACGTTACTCGACTTTCCGGTGTGGTGATTGTGGGTGATGTGCCTTTGCCGGTTGTGAATAAAAGCGGACACAGATTTATTTCGATGATGCCGTACACGGATTTTCAGGATCCGTCTTATGTTTTGAATGAGACAACGCAGGATTTTGAGAGGAATAAAAAAGCGAGCAATCTTCAAGCTGATATTTGGCATGGAGTTATCGTTCCTCCAAAAACCGGAGCCGACGGTCAAAAAATGTTGGCTCGGTATTTTGATAAAAATCACAGTTTTCACTCAGGAGATTCCGATTTCGCAACTTTTAGTAAAAAAACTTATGTTGGAGATTTTGTGACCGAAGAAAGTACGGTTAATAATGTTTCTTTTGCCAGCTACAACAGGTTTTTAGATCATTGGGAGGACATCGCCTACTACAGATACACAAGCAAAATGCTTTCCGATATGTACGCGGAAATGCTGACATCCGTTGAAGCGGGCGACAAAGTGGACAACGACGGCGACGGCTTAATTGACGAAGAGGCAAAGAACGGAATTGATGATGACGGTGATGGACTAGCTGATGAAGATGTGGGCGACGGATTTTATAATATCGATAACGATCTGGACGGTAAAATTGATGAGGACTCCGGGCAAGATAACAATAACGATAAAGATGCTGAGCCGCTTTATGATGAAGAGTATAGTGATGTTCCGTTTTATAAAGACGGACAAAGTGATGAAGATCCGACCGGAGACGCGAATGGAGACGGTTGCCCGGGTGTTTGCAACAAGGATGATAATGGAAATTCCGTTGATCATGATGAAGATGGATTCCCGACAGCGATGGAAATGCATGCGGGCTGGAAATGGAACAACGCGGACAGTCCTTGGACGACCCCGAAAGCGATTGCAAAATCTTTTGGGAAAGGTTTTTCCACCGATGACGAAGCGACCGATTTTTTCACAAATTTATTTGTTGATGAAGACTATCGTGATCTATATGAAATGGGTTTGATTAACAGAGTTGATGACAGTTGTTACGATTCCGACGGGAAATATCACAAAGCATGGGATGATGATGAGGATGGCTTATGCGATGAAGATGGAAGCACGGAAACGAATCCAAAGACAGGGCAGGCCTTCAATGATAATGACAATGATGGCACGATTGACGAAGATCCTGCGGGAATGAAACCAACAGGTATTTTTGATGGATTGCCTGACATTCAGTCAAAAAAAGTTTTTGATTCGCTCACGAGTAGATATGTGGAAATATTTCAGCAGCCGATCGGGGTTTGGAATAGAATTGTGGATGCGACCGGTAGATGGGAAACAAGAAAAGAAGATTCTTCAGGAAATATTTCTAATGACTACGAAAGTAGCGTTTCTTTAATTTCAAAAAAAGATGAGGCGACATTGCAATATTTGCGTTCGGTAAATGATCTTTTTGAAGGAAAAGTAAAAGACATGGTTGAGAATTTGCAGGAGGAGATTCCGATTATTGGATACCAAATGTTATACGGAACAATAACAATGGAGCCGGTTGACGAAGATCACGATCCTGTGACTTCAGATATTTGTGATCCTGCGGCTGATAACGATTGTAAGATATTTGTGAATCATTCGACTTCCGATGTAAAAACGGAAAATGTTTTTAATTTATCGACATGGCCTTTTGCCCCAAATGCGGAACAAACTTACATGTATGGAAAACCGCTAACTGATATTGATAACGTTAAAGATTGTTCGGATTTGGGTGGAAGTTATGAGGAGAATGGTCAATTTGTTAAATATAGTTCGCTTTACAGCACAAACACGGCGGATATTACAGATGACGCGGAGATGAAAAAATATATGGGTTGTTTGATTTCAAATCAAACGAGAGTTAATGATGGCGCTCAGGAAATGTGCTTCCCGGCGATTGCGCAAGCTGATACCGCACTAAGAAACGGCGCGAAATTGGTGGAAGACGATCCAACAACAAGTGACAACGAAGTCGAAGAAACTTGGAAGAAATCGGAAGAAGGCTATCCGGCTTGTTTTGAATTCCGCGAAATACAAACTTATCAAATTTACAACGCGGCCTACGGTGGAAATTTCCCAACTGAAGGTTTCTTGGATAAGGTTAATAATCTAAGTAAAGAAGATTCTTTGAGTGAAGAAGAATTGAACGCTAAAATTGCCGAATATTACGCTGAAGCAGGTGGGCCGACTTTGAGGGCATCCTTTAAAGATGTTTTGATTTACGATAAAGACGGAATTAAATATTCACTAGCCGGATTGTTGACGGACGCGGGTTACGACACAAGTAGCGACGACTCAATGGATCTAGCACTTGCCTTCAATGATTCATTTAAAGTTGAGAATCCGGTTGACGGAGTTCAGGAAATAAATGTTCAAGTTCAAAGAAAATATTTAGATCAAAATTATGATATTTTGACGGGAGGCTTTACGACAGACAAGAGTAAGGCGAAAATGATGAGTTCCGTTTATGAGTATATTGAACCAAGAAATACGACCCTGAATATTCAATACGCGGATGGCGCGACTCCGAATTTGCCGGTTGATCAAACGCGCAGAATTTCTTTCATGGACAAAGCTGAAAATCCTCAAGTTTTAAAATATATCAATCTATTTAAAGATAAAACCGTTGAGGACGTGAAAACTCAAATTGAAAAGTTAGCCTCTTCAATGGAAGCGGTTTCAGGTGGCGCCGACGACGCAGCTAAGATTAGAAAATTCATGGATGATTTGAATGAAGAGCAGTTACAGGACGCGCTTGATTGGTATCACATGAATATTGATCAAAAACATAAATATTTATTTACAAATTATTTGGGCGCTGATCCGGCGATTGCTTCAAAACCAAGTGACGGTTATGAAGTCGCGAATATTGTGGCCAGAGGAAATGCGACCCAAATTGATTTCGGTTTTAACGGCGCGAAACCAACCGAAGAAAGTGATTTGGAATTTTTATACAAGTCACAGGATGCGATTGATGCCGCGCTGGCTGCCGATGCAAGCGTGGAAGCGGAAACTTATACTTCTTTGAATGAAGAAGTCAGCAACACAACTCCAATTCCACTTTTGGATTGGATGGATGAAATTTTGAAATGGTTGGCTGAAGTTAAAGATTCAGTAAGTAGCATTAGCACTTTTAGCGGCGCAGATTATTGCGCGAGTGAAACTACGGATTTGGCTTCCGTGAGCGCCGCGAATAATACAGACAGTGATGAAAGCGGAATCCCGGATGTTTCAGACGGAACAAAAACAATTAAATTAAGTAGTGAAGATAATAGTGTTTTGCAGTCGAACGGAGATGGAATTTATAATGTAAGTGTTAGCTCAAGAAAAGGAGACGGCTCGGCAAATGCGGAGGACAGTTACACTCAAGTAAAATTGGAAATTGTTTCGGGTGAAGACTCAATAGAATTGAGTGGAAATGACACAATGCAATTGACCGCGGGTGTTGCAACTTTCACTTTGAAAAGTAAAGACGCGGGAAATTTCAAAATCAAAGCGACTGCCGTAAATCGTGATGATTTAAGTGATTCAAATTCTTTGAGCGGGACTGTCACTGAAAAATTTGTGAAGGTCACGACTTATACTTTGAATAATGTTGTTGCGAGCGAAAGCAACGAAACAAGTATCGGCGAGAATATTATTGTACGTGATGACAAGAAAAAAACCGTGGCGACTTTGAATTCAAAAACCGGCGATTTGACTTTGAGCGGCGCGGAAGCAAAAGTTTTGGAGGCGGACTCAAAAAACCCGACAAGAATTGCAATTGAAAATTCAACAGGAACGATTTTTGGAGTTTTCTACTTAATACCCGCCACTCAAAAAGTTTCAGTTGGATCAGGATTGGATGGGGTTTACGTGAATGCGATAAACGGTACTGCGGTAAGTACAACAGATGGGGTTAGTCTTGAGAAAGCCGGTAAAAAAATTGGACTGGTTAATAAAATCGGTCAAATCGCAATCGCCGACGGATACAATTTGGATTTTTATAATCCCGGTCAAATAAATATTTTTGATCCAATTAAAATTAGCGACTCATCCGGAAGCACACTTTTTGAGGTGACGATAAAATTACTCGATAAGACTGTGAGCTTATCCAAACTGAGTTATGTTTGGCCTTCGCCCAGAAAAGGTAGAATCGTTCCGCATAAAAATACGGCATACGCGAGTGCGGTTATTCCTGATACGGATGCGGACGGTTTGGATGATCTTGAAGAATATGCGATTGGAACTGATTTAGAAAAGTCGGATTCAGACGGTGACGGATACCCAGATGGGACGGAGGTATTTAGCGGGAATGATCCTTTGGTAGCAGGTGCAAAATTATTTACGGATTTTGGACCGACGAATGAATCCTACGCCGATGTTGTTAAACTTTATTTACGCGGAGTAATTCGAGGTTATCAAGACGGTTCTTTCAAGCCTGATAATGCTTTGAGTCGTGAAGAGTTTTTGCAGGTTGATTTGGGCGGAATTTGCGTAGCTTGTCAAAAGTTTTCCGATGAGTATAAAGCCACATTGTTGACAACTTATAATACTGATCCCTTCCCCGATACGGATATAAATCCTGAACTTTTGTATTGCGTTGCAGAAGGAAAAACTAGAAATATTGTTTCGGGATACGCGGCCGGTGAAGATGCAGGATATTTCGTGCCAAAACAATTTATAAGCCGCGCCGAAGCAACAAAAGTTTTGGTTGAAACGGCGAGCTTGGCAAAGGCAAGCAGTGAGGGAGTTTGGTATGCCAATTATGTTAAATCGGCGCAGGAAAATCATATTTTTCCAAAAGGTAGATTCGCCGAAATTGATGATTATAACGCGGCGGATTTCTCAGATTGGTTTGATGCTGATCAAGCCGCGAACGGCGAATTCAAAACTTGGATTGAGGGCTATATTTCAAGAGCGGAATTCGCGATGATGGCCGCGAATTTGATAAAAGTGAAAGATTGTCGAACCGTTGATTACGACGGTGAGGGCTTGAGTGATACCGAGGAGGATTTAATTTACAACACGGACAAATATGCAAGTGACACTGACGGCGGAGGGGTGAATGATTTTGATGAAGTTGTAAGAGGAAGCGATCCAAATTTGAAGAGTGATGACCAAGCCGTAGAAAACGCCGCAGACGAAGTCGGAGGCGCTACCGAGGAAGATTTTGCCTCACAACTCGTGGGTTACAATCACGATTCCGGAGTTTATGGAGCCGGTAGCTCTATATCCTACGAAACAGTTACAAGCTCTATTGACTCTTCTAGTAGTGAAGTAAAAGTATTCACTAATTTGGTTCCTGCAGACGGGGAATCAAAGATTTATGTGAAGGCTGAAATTCGTGATCAAAGCGGAAATGTTTATACTGATGACAATTCAAGCGTAATAAAATTTGTACTTTCAAGTTCGGATTACTCAGAGATTGACAGTGATTCCGTGAAAGTTGCAAACGGAGTCGCTGAAACAATAATGACATCAAAAACCGTAGCCGGTGAATTGACAATTCAAGCAACAATTAGCGACGGCTCAATTCCCTCTCAAAATAATGATGTGAGAGTTTACGCCGGCGATCCTGTTAAAACTCGTGTGAGCGCGGATTCCTCAGTTTTGCCTTCAGGTGGTGAAAGTATTGATAATGTGAGGGTCAGTCTTTACGATTCGTTCGGCAACACCGCGAATTATGGCTTCCACACGGTGACAATTGAAAGTGAAGGCGGAATTGAAATGATGGATTTATATGATGAAGATGAAGAAACTGAAGGCTATCAAATTACGACCTCAAATGGTTTTGTTGACTTTAGAATTAAGTCTTCGCTTGAAGAAGATACTTCAGTGATTAAGGCGAGTCTTTTGGACGGCACAGCCGGCGGTAGCCAGCTGAAAATTACTTCACTGTCGGGAATGAAAATTCAATTAAAAACAAGCCAACCGTACATGGTTGCCGGAAGCTCAACTTCACAAGCTGTGGCGGTCAGGGTTGTAGATGGAGCGAATAGAATTGTAAGCGGATTTCAGGGCGAAATTAATTTGTTACCGAGCGATGACAAGTACGGAACTTTTGATAAAGAAGTCCTTAATTTGCTTGAAGGAACAGGAATTGTGAATATTAGCGTTGGGACTTTGGCTGGTAATGCGAGTTTGATTGGAACAAGCCCCGGTTTTTCTGCCGGAAGTACGAATATGACTGTTAAACCGGCAGACCCATATTCAATTCAAATAGTAAAAGAAGATGGAGGCACGGAGATGAAGGCTGGGGGGCAGGAAAATTTCTACGCGGATCTTTATGATCAATACGGAAACTTGGTGTCAAATGATAGCACAACGGTCATAGATCTTAGAAAAACCGACGCAACAACAAGTTATGGAACTTTAAACACCACAAGTGTAACGGCAAAAAATGGGCGCGCGAAATTTCATGTGACTGCTGCCGATGGAAGTGGAGTCCTTAATTTAGTGGCTTCTAGTACAGGTTTGGTGTCTGGAACTTTTGGCGGAAATATTAACTATTCAATGAGTTCGGATGATTTTTCTAAGATAGAACCACAGGGGCTTTATACAAATTTACTTGGCGCAAATTACGGCGATGTGACACAAAAAGCTTACATCGGCGGATACATGACCTTCAATGGAAGGGCACAGGTTGTAAATACAATGATTGCTTCACCAAAACCAAAATTGGAATTGGCGAGCGTTGATTCAAACGGGAAAATAAATCTTATGAATGGGGAGTCAATTTCCCAAACTGTTATGGGCGCAGGTGATAATTTACCTGTTAAAATGACTTGGAGGAGCTTCCCGGATGATGTTTTACAGGCTCAGATTTTCTATGTTGCCCCTTCCACGCCAAATTCAATTTCAGCGTCACTTTTAAGTACAGACTCAAACTTTAACTTGGTGCAAAAAAACAGTGATATTTACTTGGAAGAAGATGATGCCGGAGTGGCTAAAGTACGTGGCGACGGTCAAATTGAGTTACTTGATTCAAAGTATAATATTGCCGTAAATGATTCGGCTGAGAATTTAAGTTTCACCATTTCAAAGACAACAAATGCAGTGATGCAGGTTGATTTTATGGGAGATTGGACAAGTGACGTGACTCTCCTTTCTGCGAATTATGATATTGAAACTTATGACAGCCTTTCACCGGGAATTTATCTAATCCCAACAAACTCAAACACGGGAAACTTCATAACAATGCCTTCCGGAAATTCGTCTTCGGATCCAATGGGATTGGCTTTGATTGATCCTACTGAAGATTTGTCCGAAGAAATGCGACCCTCTCTTGGCTATGACAGCCTTGATAAAGCCGGTGAAAATGGAAATGTCGGCTATGAAGGAAACAATAAAAATATTCTGCTTTTCGCGGCCGGAAATACCGCAGGTGAATCAAATATGTATTACGCTTCCGAGGCGGGGATTTTGCTGGGCGACCCGAGTGTACGTTTGCAAAAAGATAACTCCGTAAATGAGGCCGGGTATACGGAAGATATTGGTAAAATGGTTTACGCTAACGGCAAAGATATAAAATCTCTGCTTCAGCTTGATTATAACGGAGATAATTTAGATGATGTTTTAATTGTTTATGACGATGGAACTATTGATGTACTTCAAAATTCAAAATCTTCAAACCGCCTGAATAATCGTGGAACAATTCTTTATGTTGAAAATAAAATTGATTCCGTTGATAATGGAGATTTCAACGGTGACGATTTGGATGATCTTTTGATTGTAACTAAAACAGCATGTTTAGCCGATGAAATGTGCTTATATATTTATGAAAATATAGATGGTGGGTTCGTAGCGCATAATATAACTTTGCCCGATATAAGTTCAAAACCAAAGCAAGTGAAAGCCAGTGATTTAAATGACGACGACTACACCGATATTGTTGTGCTAGACGAAAATTTAAATCTTTATGTGATTTGGAATAAAAAGGGCGAACTGGCGACAGTAGAAAAAATAAATAATTTCGGTTTGTCAGCAGTTAGCGATGATAATCTTTATTCCGATTTGGCAGTTTCATATTCAGGTCTTGATACAAACACAATGACCTTAACCGTGCCAAGCGATACTTTAAGCGGACAAACTTACTTGGATGATATTTTAAGTAATTCTAGTTTGTATGTTGAAAATTCCGATGTTTCAGGAACAAAAGATCTAAATTTTGAATATGCAAATAAATTATCCGCTTTGATCCCGGTAAGAAAAACGTTGAGTGATGATAACGGAGGCTCGGTTGAAATTGGTGATACCCTAACTTATACAATTAGTATAAAAAATAGTTTAGGAAGGAGCCTTTCTGATATTTATATCGCCGACTCTGTTTCATCAAGATTTGAATTTAATAACAGCGTAGATTGTTCAAGTTGTAAAAGCGCGTCTTTGTCCGAGACCGGGGATAGTGCAAAACCTTGGGCTTACGGTCCAATTTCTTTGGTGGATGGAGCTAGCGCAACAATAAATTATAAAGTTACTGTGAACGATTTACCGGGCATGACGATCATGGTCGGAAATGATCTTTATAACGATTACAAAGATGATAATTATCCGGACCTAGGTCTTTCACCTGAAGAAAATAATACAGGAACCGTGATTGTATATTATTCGAACGGTAGTGATTCGTCAGACGGTTATAAGAAAATAAATTACGTTGAAAAAGAATACTCCGGAGCCGAAGCAGAAACTCCTTCAACTGTGGTTTCCGATACCGTCGATTTAAAAGATTCTGATGGAGATAATGTGCCGGATGCCTTTGAAGAAATGGACGCTAAAAAGGGAATTAAAAAAACCGACGCAAACAAAACTTTGATGGAGACAGTGATGCACGCGAAAGATCTCGATGGTGACGGTTGGTATGGTCATGATGAGGTTTCTGCAGATGATACCGATCTTGATAATGACGGTCTAAATGATTCGGTTGATCAATGGGTTCTCTCGGGAGTTAGCGAGGGCGCGAGTTTGTTGCTTGATCCTGGAGAATCTTTGAATGATTTGCAAGACAGTATTAATGGACTCGATACATACGTTCAAGCGGGAGCGAAGATTATTGAAGATACAATCTCGACTTTTTTCTGTAATGGAGGCTGTCTTGCCGTTCCTTCAAATATTGCATTTTTAGCTCCGGGTGATTTCCATGTTCCACTTACAGGAACAACCGTCGTTCCACCGGATAAAGGTATTCCGATATTTGGAATTTTGCCTGCTCCGACCCCACCTGTTGTTTGTTTTGGAATGGCTTGTTACGCGTCAAATATTTTCAGACTTTATATTGCGCCCACAACCACTCTTGGAATTGGAGTTGCGCTTTGTGTTTTCCCTTATGGAGACACGGGACAGTGCTTTGCCTTCACTCTCCCGCTTTTGCAACTTTTGGGAGTTTGCGACGCAATTAACGGTGCTATTTCAACAGCACTTTCAACTGCTACTTCTTTCACGGCAAGCGCGGATACAAAAGTTTTCAGCGCGAGCGTTTCAGCGAGCGCGGGTGGTGACGGAGGATTGAGCTCAGGAGTTTTCAGCGGTTATTCGCCGCCTGTTATTACTAATCAAAATATTCAAATACCGGGATTCCCCGAAGCCTTTACCGAATGGTGGAAAAAACAAAAGTATGAGTTCTTTAAGATGCTGGATCTACCGGACATCACCTTTATTTATCCCGATCCGGACAGTATAAAGACCGCTTTCAAACCCGATCCTTCACAACCTGATTTGAGTTTAAAAACAAATATTTTAGGACTTCAAAAATGGTTGAGCATTGCGAATTCATTGCCTGTTGTAAACATTGACCCCAAAGCGGTGAGCATCAAATATCCCGCGCTTACACCTGAAGAAATTGAGCTCGTTAGGAAAGATTGGGAAGCTTGGCTGGCTGATGAAAATGCGGAATGGGATAGATTCACCGCCGAATTCAAACCGCAATTAAGCGCTGAAGTTTATGGAAATCTTGAGGAAACTTGGAAGGAAAATATCGCAATAATGGAAAATAATTTGGCTATTTTGGAAGACTACTCTCACATTCCGGAAGATCTGCTTAAAATTAGAGATCTCCAAGCTTATTACGCGAAAGTAATCATTTGTTACTTGGATGCTGTTCTGGGTTACACAGCGGGTTATTTGGGAACGAACGCAGAAAGAATTGAGGCTTGGGCGGAGTGGGTCGGTCAGCTGAAAAATATAATTAAGAGCTGGCAGACAATTATCACTTTGTCTTCGGATTTTATGAAGTCTTGTGATAAATGTACGAATCAACGTTTCAGCGCCTTCCAAATTATCGCGAATCTTTTCGCATTCCTTCCTGATATTCCGGTAATTGAAATGCCGAAATGGCCGGACATTGTTATTGATGTTTCAAGTATTCAGGCTGGAGTAAATATTGCTTGGCCGGACATAACTTTTGAACCGGAAACGATCGTGATTCCAAAGATTCCGCGTGTGAAATTGCCAACCGGAAGTATCAATTTGGATTTCTTTGTTAAGTATGACATTGATTTACATTTGCCAACATTGCCGGAATTAAATCTGGATTTCCAAGTACCGGAATTGCCCACTCTTTCACTCCCAAACTTGCCTGATTTACCACCTCCTCCGGCTATTCCACAAATTGATGCAAGTTTAAAAGCCAGCCTTGATATTGTGTCGGCTGTGTTAAAAATTATTTGTTTGATAAGGTCAAATTTCTTCCCTGTTCAAGAGACAAAATTGAAAACCAAGATTGAAGAAATGACTGAAAGATCAAGTAATTTCTTATTACCGAGTGATGTTGAAGTTACGGTTTCCTTCCCCAAATTCAGTTTGGATTTTGTTAAGGAAATAGATATAAAAACTTATTTGAAAGTTGAGCCGGATGTAAGCGCAATTTACGACGTTGTTAACACACTCGCTGAACAATCAGATACTTTTGTTTCAAAGGTTGTAAGTGATTTTAATAATTATTCATCCGGACTCTCCGGTTCCGTGCAAAGCTGGTTGGACCAATTGGGTGCAATGAATTTGGATGTAAATGTTGACGCAAACGTATCGACAAAAACAGACAGCAGTGGAGTTTCCGGCGAGGCCACAAATGATAGTGATGTTAAAGTTAAAACAGAGTCATATATCCCAGATTCAAATCCTGCGAGTGACATTGCGTATCAATATAAAGATGAGCCTCTTGTTGCAGGCAACCTTGCAATCTTGAAGACTACTTTCGCAGATTTAACAAAGAAAATTAAAGATTGGAATGATGTAACGCCGGATAAATATGAGCTTAAAGGCTCACAAACCATTCTCGCGGAAAACGATCCTCTGTTGCACAGATATAATGAGGTTATAAAAAATCAAGATCTTGATTCGAATTTCCTTGCGCAAATAAAAGACAGTCCTTTGGCGAATGTTGTCACAATCAGAGATAAAATGATTGCTTCTGTGCAAGAACTTGATAAGGGAAGTGAGAAGTTGAAGAGCATGAATGGCAATAATTTCATGAAATATCTTGCTATGGAGAATGAATCCAAAAATCAAAAATACAATTTTGTTTCTGATCAAGAAGGATCAATTGCTAGCGGCGATGTGAGTGACTTGCAAAAAGAAGTTGATGAAGTAAAAAACGCTAAAATTGAATTATCAAGTGATGACGCGACAGGAATAACAGTTGAGGCTCCAACGGCATTTAACGACGGAATTTATATCTACAATGAAAAGCTCGGTCTCAGCCAAAAATTAATCAAGTACAATCAAGAATCAGATTCCGCAATAAGTTTGTTGATGTTTGATCTTGATAATGATGGTGATGATGACATTGTTTACTCAATGGGAGGCAATGTTTATATCAAAGAGAATCAAACAAAAACCGCTAGCGTAAAATACTTTAGGGGCTCACCTTCCGTTTATTCACTTGCGGATTTGGAGCCGATAGCAGGAAATGTTAAGAACTTGGAAACAGGAGATAATTCATATCAGAAAGCAAGTTTTGCGTTCGACGGGAATGAAGAAGCAATAGGCTACCAAGTGTTGATGTATGACTCACTTGATGCTGAAGAGTTTGAGCCAAATGAAAATGTTAAGAGAATGTTACTACTTGATAATAGTGAAAATGAGAGTGAAGTTTTTGTTGATAAAGACGGAAATGAGATTAAGGCGGGCGGGGCTTTGATTGCAAATTCCAATTCGGCATTCTTCCAGTCGGGTGATTTAAATGAGTTGATTCCTGCGAATGTTGAGTCAACTTTGCCGACCTTCAGGAAAAGTAGACTTTATGTTAAGAGCAGAAGCGGTTCCGCAAAAATAATGAGCGGCTACACGAGAACTGAAATTGATTCTGACGGTGAAATTAAATCGGACGATAGCGTGAGATTCCAAACTCTTGAAGATACAAATATCAAGCTGACCGAAAGTGGAAAAACAACAAGTATTAACTTGCCTGCGCTTTACACAATTGATTTACCACGAGGAAAGGATAGAACAATTCGTGTTGAAAGCGGGAAAGTGCTTTGGGTGGATTTAAATTCAACTGTTGATGAGCAGGATTTGATAAAGAATGAAGAAATTTATGCGGAGGAAGTTGTCGTTTTGTCGGGTAGCGCAAAAACCACTCTATCGACAACGGAAGGAAATGAATTAGAGCTTGATAAAGAAGAATTGTTTGTAATGGATTTGCTGGCGAACGCAAATAATCCAAACTCAGAAGTTGAGCTTGAAAATGGAGCTTATTACACAAATGTTAGAGCACTTTATTCAAATGGAACTTCAACTATTTCAGATAATATTCTTTTGAATCCTCAAATTTGTGGAGACGACGGTTCGCCTTATCCGGTCTTGAGTGCGAGCGACATCGATCTTGCGATTTTCACAACCGCAAGCGTTTCAGCGGCAAATTCATTTGATTCAAACAGCGATATCGGTTCAGTTTATTGGGATTCCGATGATACTGTCGACAGCGATGGGAATGGAATTAAAAATGATGATAAAGATTTGACTGGTGAAACTGTAGATATCGGTCCTTATAAAACTTCTGATCCGCGAGTCGTAACTGCGTATATTTCGGATATTGCCGGAAATGTTTCCACGGCAACAATAAATGTGAATGTATTTATTCCGGATCTTAAACTTACAAAAGCAAGTTCCAGTGAGGTTGAAGGAAGTACCGATCCGGCGACTGCTAATCTTCCAATTCATCTTGTGCGTGACAGAAACGGTGAAATTACTGAACTTGGAAATGGCTACACGACTGATTCATACGGTAATTTTGTAGCGAATGATTTTGACAGTTCAAATTTGATTAATGTCTACAATCAAAACGGAGATGTCATCGCTCAATTTAATCCAATAACAAAACAATTAGTGGTTTCAAATAGTGCTTATGAAGCCCTCGCCTTACCTTCCGGAACAGATTGGCCGGCAAGACTTGTGGTTTCCGAAATCGCCACAGGAAAAATTATGGCGAGCTTTATTACTGTTTCTAATTCAGTAGGCCCTGTTAGCGAAGTTAAAGAAGACCTTGATTCAATGGATCTTTCAAAGACTGAAAATGTCACGGTTCATGTTTTGTCTGATGCGGGGAATTATCAGGCAACTTCAGATGGATTTGCGGCAAAAGATGAATTTGGCGTGAATGAAATGCTCATTAGAAAAAATGGAAATATAACAATGTACAATGCAAGATTTGAATTGAAAAAGCGAGAAACAAACTCGCTAGATGATTATTTGATTCTTGATTTGTATGACAATGGAGTGAAAGAATTGGAATTCTTCACGGGAGCCTCCGGTAATGTGAGTATCACAAATAATGCGAATATTGGTTTGCCGGCTTCAGAATCTCTGATAAAAACTTCTGCAAAAGAGACCACAGTCGCCCAACAATATTTTGAAGATATCACTTCAGACGACGCACTTTTTGATGATATTTGGAAGATGGTTGAAAGAGGAGTTTTGGCAGGTTACTCGATTGACGGTAAGAATTATTTCAAACCTGATAACAATATAACAAGAGCGGAATTCACAAAGATAATTCTTTCAATTCTTTGTATCACTCCGAGTGACGAAGCAAAAATTACGCCTGCTGTTTTCAATGATATTCTGAGCACGGCTGATTGGTACTTCCCTTTCACTAAAGAATCTTTCATTAGAGATTTGATTACCGGTTATTTGGGAGAAGTTGACGCGAATGGTCAGGCTCCTTTCAAGCCAAATAACACAATTACACGTGCCGAGGCGACAAAGATTATGCTTGAAGCTTTAAATATGCAAAAAATTATTAGTCTGCCGAGTGATCTTTCGGGTGAATATTGGTATTCCGCTTACATGAAAATCGCGGAAGATTTCAGCCCATATTTAACTTCAGATAAATCCGGCGGAACAGAAAATTATATTTTAACCGCAGATGAAGCGGCTGATCCTTCACACATACTTACAAGATATGAATTTGTTGAAATGTCCGTTAGAGCACTAAATGCATACAATTGTTTTGATATTGATACTGACGCGGACGGTCTGACTGATTTTGAAGAAGAAAATACATACAAAACAGATCCGTTAAACCCAGATACAGATAAAGGAGGAGTTAATGACGGAGACGAAGTTAACCGTGGAAGTGATCCATTAAATCAAGAAGATGATTTCCCGGATACAAATCCGCTTGATTTAAGTTCTGGAATTTATGCCGTTGAGGAGGCATGCAATTCATGTCCTTGTTATTCGTCAATTGATTTTGATGGAGATCTGCAAGACGGAGACAAAGTATTTGCTATAATTCAAGATGAAAGCGGCGCCGTACTCGGAAAGAGTAATGAAATGGAAATTACAAGTTCAACTAACTAAAAAATGAAAAAAAGTCTAATAATTTTGGCACTTGTAAGTTCACTCGGCGGATTTCTTTTTGCAAATAGTCAGTTAAGTTACGCTGAAGAAACAACAACGACAAGCGACAGCGCGGAAGATCTGCTTTGCGCAAAAAATGTCGCGACTTCGGCATCAAGCGCCTTAGACGATTATCTTTCTTTTTTGGATCAATATTTCAAAATTGATAAACCCACTAGCGAACAAATTGAAGACGGAATTACACGATACAGATATTATATTAATGAAGTTAAAGACGGCTTTGATTTGGCATCCACGCCGGTTGCACACAAAGCAATTTCCGGCAATGTTGAATCTTACGCTTACTGTTCATATGTCGAAAAACAATATCTCGAATTTGGTAAAAAAATGCTCACGGTTTTTGCAATTAATTCCGCCGCCAGCAAACCAACATACAAAGTTGTCGACGGACTAAAAGCGATAAATGAAAAAATGTCTGATTTTTCTCAAGAATTTAACACGGTGTTCCCCCAATTATTTCAAAAAATGGACAACGCACTTCCATGTTACGCAAAATCATGTACGACAAAATAATCCAACATAAAACTTACATTTTCTTGTTTACACTCGCTTTCGTGGGAGGGCTATTCTTGCCTAAAATTGCACCGAATTCGGTTCAGGCCAGCACCTTTAATTATGGCGATACGGATTATTCTTTGGAAGAAGCGGTTATAGCTTTTCACACGGAAATGAACAAAACCACAAACACATATTTGAAAAAATTGGTGGGAAGCACGAGTCCGAATGTTGAGTATGTTACTGATGATGCAAATTGCGGTAGCGACAATGTTTCGACTTATTGTTTGGCTGTTGTTTTGAATGCTGAGCTCACCCAATTTGAGACCGAAATTTCGAGTAGAAAAGATTCTTTTAAAGAAGCGAGTGATCAATCAACTTATACTTTGGATGAGGCTATAAAAAATACCGCCGATAGAAGAAATTTTATAAATCAAGAAATTATTGATTCGCGCGAAACTCTTGAACTAACTCTTGCAACTTATAATGAAGTGCAGAATGTTTATCCCATGCACAAAGAACTCGTGAGTTTGATAAAAAATCTTGAAACTTACAGATCAAATTTAGCGGATGTAAGAAGTGTCATTGAATATTATCCGGCAAAGTTTAACGATGCCACAACCATTGAATGCAAATGAGAAAAATAATTTTAACATTTTTGGGATTGATGCTTTCCACGGGAATTGGAATGGCTGTGTCTAGCAGTGAAGACATAATAAAAGAACTTTTTACTGACAATGGAATCACGACTTCCCTTTCAACCGATTCGAGCGAGTTAAAAACTCTTTCTCAGGAAGAAGATGCTTTTAATAATGTGTATCTTTTCATGTATCAAAACGTAAAAAAAGCTCCAAATGATGAGACTTTGAAAATTCTGGCGGAGAATCCTGATTATTCTGAATATTCAACTGAGGATATTTCATCAATTGTAATCGACGGGGATATAAGCAAAATTAGTGAAAAACTTGGCTCAAGTGTTGAGCAAAATACGATTATCGATTTCTACACGAAAATGCAAAGTGATTACACCGAGGAACTTGAACTTCAAACTGAAAATAGAGGTCTGCTTTACGAATCTTTGGCTAAAGAAATTTTCTATAATAATGATCTGAGTGATTCAGCTTCTGTAGATATTCTTTACGATTTGGATTTGATAAATTATTTATTGTTCAATGAGTACATCACGTATCCTGATCGTAAGGGTAATACTTCCGTTGACTTGGCGAGTGAGGAAATTTTTGGAACTCAGAAATTAAGTAAAATCAAAAGATCAACAGGCTCACCAAGTGCAAGCGTAACAACAGCGGTTTCAAATATTGTTTGTAGTATTGATACCGAGCTTAGTGACGCGATAAAAAAATATGAAGAGGCAAATCCGGAAAGTACAACAGATTCAAATTCAGGTGATTCTGACACAACGAGTGGCGGCACTTCGAGTAACTCAGGTTCTTCAAGCGGTTCAAGTTCCACTTCAACTTCAAGCACAAGTAGCAGCACAAAAACTGCAAGTTCTCCAACTGTGGATGATTTTCTCTCTTCATTGGGCGGAGGAACTTTGGGAAATTGGGACAGATCATTGCCTTGTGATGAAGTTTTTTGTATCACCGTTGATTTAATTCCGGGTGACGCGGGTGTTTCCACCGATTCCTCAACTTCAGGACAAACTTATGAAAAAACTGACGATTGCATCGCCTGTCACATAAGTTATATCGCGCAAAAGTTGAACGATACTTTAAGTAAACCGCTATCCCCAAGCAAAGTTCCAATGAATAATTTTGAAGATGGAACTTGTAAAGAAGCGGGCTCAAAAATCAATCTTGATATAAATGTTTACGTTCAGAAAAAACCAATTTTCACTCCTGAAGATGACACAACTCCCGATTCTTCCTCAAATGATGTTGAAAGCTTGAAGGAACTGATTTACAGCTCACGAGCACTAACAAATCCCGATGAAGTTACCGGTCAAACAAACAGTGATCTTGATTCCGGTAGAATTTTATCAACGCTCGCCGGCTCAGATCAAGAAGCGGTTGTGAATCAAATTTTAATTGCGAATCAGGCTAAAATGGATCAAATTCAAAAATTATTTGCTGATTTCGAATTAAAAGCGCGAGGTCAAACTTACCAAGATCAAGAAGATCAAATTTTGATTGAATTGGCGACTTTGAAATCTTATTTCAGTCAATTTGAAGATTCTTTAAACGCGACAATCGCGCCGATTGAAGATTTAGCCGGTAAAAAATATTGCGAATGAAAAAAATAATTATCATTTCCGCCTTTTTGATTGGAGTGTTCATTCCATTCAAAACAAATGCCGCAACGGGCATTCTCGGCTGTGTTAATCAATATTACGATTTTATTGCCAAAGCCGTTTCGGAAAAAAGTCGCGGTGAAATTTGGAAAGATTTTGGCAGAAGTTATTGCCAAGTTAATGACATTATTGAAATCAACGACGAACTCGATACCTTGCGCGATACCTTTAGAACCGCCGCTGAAAATTGCCAAGACACAAGCGAGTATCAAAAAACTTACGCTAAACTTTTGATGGAACAATATTTCATTCGTAATATTCAAAAAGTTCCTTCAGATGTAATTGATGACAGCGAAGCCGACGCGGTAAAAGCCGAAAAACAGCGAAAGCTCGATATTCTTGAAGCTGATATGAAAGAAACTTTTGTTGTCACCGAGCAAAGAGTTAGTGAAAGCGATTTTGATACTTATTACGCAGAGTGGTCCTCAAAATACGACGATTCAATACTGAAATATGCGCAATGTGACGAAGGTCCTTGGGCTGAGTTAACCACAACTTGGAATGATTTCATTAAAAAAATGAAGAGCATCAAAGTTAAGCCGGAGCCGGTTGAATACACTCCCCCAAGCGGAAAACCTTTTACTGCAAATATCAGCAAAGACATTATTCAATATTATGAAAAATTCAGGCAAGACAGACTTGATAAAATCGCCGACAAATCAACACTTGCTGAAATTGCGAGCGGAGGAGGAGTTAGCCAAAGTGATGTGTTTGCCGCACTTGAAGATAGCAATTTCACTTTCAACACGGCGGTTGATAGCGCAACCAGAATGGCTCGATACGAAGCTTTATATGCGGAAGGCGGCGCAAAAGTCTCCTCAAATTTCCAAACAACCGTGAAAGATTTAAATGGAATTATCACAGATACAAATAATGTCGCATTCAAAGAAATTAAAAAACGAGTTGAGCAGGTGAATGAGAAGCAGTGTAAATAGTGCTAGTTGGCTGACAAGAAGCGTCTTTACGAGATATATAAAATGATGTATAATTATCTTTAGTATTAACCTAAACAATATGTCACTAGAAAATCATGACTATGGAGAACAAGCAGATGCTCCAAAGAAAAAAGAGTCCGGATTCTTGCAAAGAAACTTAAATAGAGGACTTGTTTTGGCTAGTCTTGCACTTGGTGCCACTCCTGCACTTGCCCAAGATCAACCCATACCTATGACAAAGTCTGAAAAAGTTCAACTTCAAAAAGAACAATTTGATAAAGAAATGGCTAATAACGCTCATGTGCTTGAGGCTTTGAGTAAACCACCTGTTTTAGATACTCCTCTTGGTTCTGGTTTCCAACCAACTCTACTCAACAAACAACAATTGGACAAAGAAATTGCCAACAACGCCGGTGTGCTTGAGGCTTTGAGTAAACCACCTGTTTTAGATACTCCTCTTGGTTCTGGTTTCCAACCAACTCTACTCAACAAACAACAATTGGACAAAGAAATTGCCAACAACGCCGGTGTGCTTGAGGCTTTGAGAAAGCCTGCTGAAGACAAATAATTTATCTCGAAAGCAAAGAAAAGAATGTGTGCTTTGCGCGACCGAATTTGTTTTTGACTTTGAGTTCGACTTCAACATTGTTTCTCGATTCTTGTAGCTCAACCATGCAATATGGACAGAGTTCTTTTTTCAGTGAGATAAGCTTGCCGCAGGAGAAACAATTAATGAGCATTTGGTGGAGTTGGTGGGGATAATCAATTTGTCTCGTTGTCGGAGAGAAAATCGGATAAGTCAGCTTCCCTAATTCGGTAGACTCTTCCGATTTTGATACTTTTTAGTTTTTTATTTTTTATGAACTTTAACACCGTTAGGTGGTGAAGCTGCAGATTCTCCGCTACTTGTTCCGGCGTGAGGAGCCGCATCTTTAGATCCACTTAATCTTGTTTAAGTTTTCTATACTCTAGTCTGCTCTTTTTAATTTAGCAAATGTTTTATATCGTTTTAATTAATAGGTTTAATTGAAGTAATGTTTATTTTGTTTTGTAGATATATTTCTTGTTTGATTATAGCTTATTATATTCTATTTAATTTTACTTAATCTAAGTGAATTTAACCATTGGAATTATTTCTTCATTCCTATATATATTTTGTAAGAAAATTCTCTCATTGAAGAAGCTGATAAGTAAAAGCGATGTCGATAAACGGCATCCGGAATACTGGACTGATAAGCCTCAAGGTAAAGAGGTTTGGTAAAATCCGCGCCCTAAATCCCCATCTTCTTCAACCAAATTCCTGTGTAGGATTTTTTGTTTTGGGCGACTTCTTCAGGTGTACCTTTGGCGACAATTGTTCCGCCGGCGTTTCCTCCGTCCGGGCCGATGTCTATAACATGATCTGAAGATTTGATTACGTCGAGGTTGTGCTCAATAACAAGAACGGTGTTTCCCATTTCAACGAGTTCTTGCAAGACTTCAATCAATTTACTAACGTCGTCAAAATGTAGACCGGTTGTGGGTTCGTCCAGAATATAAAGTGTTTTTCCTGTAGAACGTTTTGAAAGTTCGGTAGCAAGTTTGATACGTTGAGCCTCACCTCCTGAAAGTGTTGTTGCGGACTGGCCAATATGCAAATATCCAAGGCCAACTTTCGCGAGAGTTGCCATTTTTACTTTAATTGAGGGAATCGCGTCAAAGAATTCGAGAGCTTCATCGACAGTCATATCAAGCACGTTTGCAATGTTTTTTCCGCGGTAAGTAATTTCGAGAGCCTCGCGGTTGTAACGCATACCCTTACAAACTTCACAAGGAACATAAACATCAGGCAAGAAGTGCATTTCAATTTTTTTGAGACCGTCACCCTGACAAACTTCACATCGTCCACCTTTCACGTTAAATGAGAAACGGCCGGGTTTGTAACCGCGAAGACGCGCCTCGGAAGTTTGAGCAAAAAGATCACGAATATCAGTGAAAACTCCGGTGTAGGTCGCGGGGTTTGAACGAGGAGTCCGTCCGATTGGAGACTGATCAATGTTGATTAATTTATCTAAGTGCTCAATTCCACGAATTTCTCTGTGAGAACCGGCGATAACTTTACTTCGATTAATTGTTGCAGAAACTTTTTTCACCAAAATATCATTGATCAAAGTTGATTTTCCGGAACCGGATACTCCTGTTATACAAATAAAAGTCCCTAGCGGGAACTCCGCATCAACATCTTTCAAATTGTGTTCATTCGCTCCGAGAACTTCCAAAAATTTCCCATTTCCTTTTCTGCGTTTTTTTGGAACAGCTATGCTTTTTTTACCGGAAAGATATTGACCGGTTACAGAATTTTTATTTGCCATTACTTCTTTTGGAGTTCCCGCCGCGACAACATAACCACCGTGCTTCCCCGCTCCCGGACCAATATCCAAAATATAATCCGCGGCCAACATCGTATCCACATCGTGCTCAACCACAATTACGGTATTTCCAATATCTCGAAGAGTTGTCATTGTTTGAATCAATTTTTCGTTATCATTTTGGTGAAGACCGATTGAAGGCTCGTCCAAAACATAAAGTACACCCACAAGATGAGAACCGATTTGAGTCGCGAGTCGAATTCTCTGGGCCTCACCTCCTGAAAGTGTGTTTGCCGCACGATCCAAAGTCAAATAAGAAACTCCCACATTATCTAAAAATTTTAGGCGGGAATTTATTTCACGCAATATCGGTGTCGCAATAACTTTTTGCATTTCCGAAAGGAACAAGTTTTGGAAAAAATCAAAACATTCGTGAATTGAAAATTGAGTGATATCCACTATGGAATTCTCATCAATTTTAACCGAAAGCATTTCGGGTTTTAAGCGTTTTCCGAGACAAGCGGGGCAAAGCAAAATTCGCATGTACTGTTCAATTTTTTTACGAACATAATCCGAGTCCGTTTCCAAAAATCTTCTTTCAAGATTAGGGATTACACCTTCAAATTTACTTTGAAACTCACCTTTTGCTCCTGTTTCCGCAGACATCATTTTTACCAAATATTTCTCTTCGCCCGTTCCGTAAAGAATCATTTGCATTTGTTTTTCGGTCAAATCTTCCACCGATTTATCCATTGAAAAACCGTGTCTTTTTGCGACCGCTTCCAAAATTCCGTTGTACCAAGAAAGATGTGAAGTTGTGGCGGACCAAGGCATAATCGCTCCCTCCGCAAGACTTAATTTTTTATTAGGAATAATTAAATCCGAATCAATTTCAAGTTTGGTTCCAAGCCCATGACAAGTTTCACAAGCCCCGTGAGGGCTGTTGAAAGAAAAGTTTCGCGGTTCAAGTTCAGGCAATGAAATTTCAGGGTGATCTTCACAAGAAAAATGTTCGGAAAAAGTTTGAACTTCGCCGTTGTCATTATCTAAAACCATCATGACCCCCTCTCCATGTTTCAGTGACATCTCAACAGAATCCGCTAGACGACTTAAATCAGGATTTGGAAGTTCAATTTTCTCACCTTTTGAAAGTTCCTTATATAATTTTTTGAAATTTTTGACCACCAATCGATCAACCACAATTTCAATATTGTGTGCTTTATTTTTATCCAATTCAGGCAATTCCAAAACCGAATAAATTTCTCCGTCAATTCTCACTCGTACAAAACCGTCTCTTTTTATTGTTTCAAAAACTTTTTCGTGTTCTCCTTTCCTACTTCTTACGACCGGCGCAAGCAAAATAATTTTCTTACCTTCTTCCATTGCGGCAACATGATCAACAATTTGACTTCCTGTCTGTCTAACAATCGGCTTTCCGCATTTTGGACAGTGAGGAACTCCAATTCTGGCAAAAAGTAGTCTCAAATAATCATAAATTTCTGTGACCGTTCCAACTGTTGAACGAGGGTTTCGCGGTGCGGTTTTTTGATCTATTGAAATTGCAGGAGAAAGGCCTTCGATTGATTCAACATCGGGCTTTTCCATAAGTTGTAAAAACTGTCGGGCGTATGTTGAAAGTGACTCAACATATCTGCGCTGACCTTCGGCATATATTGTGTCAAAAGCAAGAGTCGATTTTCCGGAACCTGAAAGCCCTGTGATTACTGTCAACTTGTCTCGTGGAATTTCCACATCAATATTTTTCAAGTTGTGCATCTTCGCACCCTTGACAATGATTTTATCAAATGCCATAAACTATTATTTTTTATGTAGAAAGACCCTAGCACGTTTTTTTACCCTACACAAGACTCATAAGGTGGGATTTTGCAATCCTGTATATTGCCCTGTGATGTAACCGTATTTCTTTAGGTTTTCCTTCTTTTTGAAAAGATAGGTCAGGAATGAATAGCCAAAAAATAGGAATGGAACCATAAAAATAGTTATTCCCATTTCGAGGAAAATATTGAACATTGCATGTAGTGCGACCGCACAAATCAAGCCCTCGCTAATTTTTTCAGCCGCAAAAGTTCTGTTCTTTTTAAAGTGGAAAGTTGTATAAAGAAAGTCTATAGCTGGATGTCGTTTCGTTCTTTGATCTTCAGCCCAAATAGGATCAGCGAAGTATGCAAGACCGTAAAAATAACCATAAACGCCGGAGAATAAAATATGCGCAAAAGTTGAAAAAACAGATCTAAAAATGAAAGAAACCAAGACAATTTGAGTGTCTTGATACTGCCAAATATAGAAGAAATAAAGAATGTTTTCTAAGAAGGAGAATCCAAGTGCGGCAATAATTGAGAATTCAATCGCGTCATCAATATTTCTGAAAAACCCACGATCGGCTTTCACGACTACAATATGTTTCATATATTCTTCAATTACTCCCACAAACATGAATGCCAAAACCGAGCCGATTGGCAAAGTTAAGGCGGAAATTGCAAAAACATCGGTTTTCATTGCCGATGTATAATTGAAAATATTTATTGAAGGGATATAACGCCAACTGAATTTATAAAGTAGAATTGGCAAAACAGAGGCAACTCCCAGAATAAAAGTTTGAACCGCCTTCTTTTTTGAAACTTCATCTTTCTTATAAAAGATATACGACCAGATTATCGCGGGTATGCTCGCGAGCACAATCGACAGAATTAGGCTTAAATTTTGATTCATGGATGGCTTTTAATCTCTTAATTATAGCATAATTACTTATAAACGGCAATGAGATAGTCCTGATTTTTAACGATTACAGGAATATTTCAGGACTTTTTCAGATTATCTAGCTAATTTGGATATGGAATAAGCTCAATTAAATGAAAAATCTTTACTCCGAAGCCAGCAACGTATATAATATGTATACTAATTTATCAACAAATTTATATACTATGTTAAAACAACAAGTTATTTCTGTAACCGACCTAAGAAAGAATACCAAGATGTGTTTCAAGGATCTTGATAAGAATCCGAAATTTATTTTTTTGAATAATAAAATTGTCGGGGTTTTACTTGATGTTGATCAATATGAAGCCTTAATTGACCCTGAACTTGCAAAATCCATAGAAGATTCTTGGGCGGAATATAAAGCGGGGAAATCAATATCTCATGAAGAATTAGTAAAACAATATGGATTATCAGATTGAATATACGCCTACGGCAAAAAAAGATTTGGGTAAATTAGATAAATTATTGCTCAAAATAATTTTGAAAAAATTGTTAGAAAATTCCAAACTTAGTAATCCACTTGATAGAGCAAAAAAACTGACTGGCTGCAAAGTAAATACTTATTCATTTAGGATTGGTGATTATAGGGCTATTTTTAGAGTAGATCTGAAAACCAAGCAATTAGTTATTCTAGTTGTGTTAAGAGTTAGACACCGCAAGGAGGTTTACAAGAAAATGCAATTTTAAACCGCTGTCAAAACCCCGCCTTTAATGTTATAAATCTTCGCATTTTTCAAACTCTTTACGTTTTCCATCGAACAGGAAGTTATAATTGTCTGATGAGATTCAACAAGCTTGCAGAGATGAGTTTGGCGGGAAGCATCGAGTTCGGAAAAAACGTCGTCGAGGAGTAAAATCGGTTTTTTGCCGGTATTTTTTTCAATATATCTAATTTGAGCTATTTTAAGAGCTAAAACTGCTGTGCGTTGTTCACCGCGTGAGCCGAATTCGGAAAGTTGTTTGCCGTTGAGGTGGAGAGAAAAGTCGTCATGGTGAGGGCCAACGGAACTGGATCCGGAATAAATATCACGTTCGCGGCAAGAAAGCAGATCAGAGTGTGAAAGTACATTACTTTCGATTTTAAGTTCATCTTCCGCGCCGGAAATTGAAGAATATATTTCGCTTAAGTTTTCTTTCAGAAATTCAATGAATTCGGAGCGAATTTCCCAAATTGAATGCGAGTTTTTCAGGTAGGGTTCATCCCAAACATCAAGTTCGCTCGCCTGTGCCAAAGTCATCGAAATTCTTTTAAGAAGCGCGTTCCTTTGCTTCAAAATTCGATGAAAGTTTGAGTAAGATTCAAAATATTCGCGGCTAAGTTGAATCAAGAGCCTGTCGAAATATTGGCGACGAAGACGAGGACTTCCGCTGATCATTTGAAGACTGTCGGGAGTGAAAAGTACAACTTTAAAAGTGCCTATAAAATCTTTGGGTTCGCTAATTTTTCCCTGTTTTTTGATTTTTTTCCGGCGAGGCTCTCTTTCAAAAAAAACTTCGAGAGATTTTTCTTTGCCGTCTTGTTCCAGAATTCCTTTAATGCGGCCATGCGGTCTTTCCCAGCCCAAAACTTCCATGAAATTTCCGGCACGAAATGATTTTCCGAGCGCTAAAAATGCAATGCCCTCAAGTAAATTTGTTTTCCCCTGCGCGTTTTCTCCGAGAAAAATTGTGACTCCGTCTGATAAATCAAGATTTAGATTTTCGTAATTTCTAAAGTTTTGGAGCTTTAATGATTTTAGTTTCATGTTGTAAGTTTAGCCCTTGATGATAATATGTGTAAGCTAAATTTTTTTTATGGAAGCAAACGAAAAAGTTGCCGGAATGCGTCACTCTGCCGCGCACGTGCTTGCGCAGGCGGTTTTAGAAATGTTCCCGGAGGCAAAATTGGCGATTGGTCCTGCGATTGAAAATGGTTTTTATTATGATTTTGATTTGCCGCGTACTTTGATACCTGAGGATTTGCCGATTTTGGAGAAGAAAATGAAACATATTGTGAAGCAAAATCAGAAGTTTGTGGGGCGAGAAGAAGACGGCAAGAAATCTTTGGAATTTTTGAAGGCGATTAAACAACCTTACAAAGTTGAACTTTTGGAAGACTTTTTGAAGGAGGGGAAAACCATTACTTTTTATGAAAACGTTAGAGCGGATGGAAGCGTTGCTTATGTGGACATGTGCAAAGGTGGACATTGCAAGTCCACAGGAGAAATCGGACCTTTTAAACTGACAAAAATTGCCGGTGCTTACTGGCGTGGAGATGAAAAAAGACCTCAATTGCAGAGAATTTACGGTGTGTGTTTTGAAACTCAGGCCGAGCTTGATGAACATTTGGCGATGTTGGCGGAGGCTGAGAAAAGAGATCACAGAAAACTTGGAAAGGAATTGGAAATTTATATAATGAGTGAAGAAGTCGGTCCGGGTTTGCCGCTTTGGCTACCAAACGGAGCTGTGATGGTTGAGGAAATTGAAAAACTTGCTAAGGAAGTGGAATTTGGCGGCGGATATTCTCGAGTTAGAACTCCACATATTACAAAAGGAACTCTTTATCACAAGTCGGGTCATTTGCCTTATTACGCGGAATCAATGTTCCCGCCAATGATGATGGATGGTGAAGAATATTATTTGAAACCGATGAACTGCCCGCATCACCATTTGATTTACGGCAGTAAAACAAGATCTTACCGCGACTTACCGATTCGTTTGGCGGAATACGGTCATTGCTACCGTTTTGAAGATAGCGGAGCACTTTTTGGACTGATGCGAGTTCGATCAATGTGCATGAATGACGCGCACATTTATTGTATGCCCGATCAATTTGAATCCGAATTTTTGGCGGTGATTGAAATTTACAAAAAGTATTTTGAGATTTTTGGAATTAAGAAATACATGATGAGACTTTCGCTTCACAACGAAGAAGGTCTTGGAAAAAAATATGTTGATGAGCCTGAACTTTGGGAAAAAACTGAAAATGATGTTAGAAAAGTTATGAAAAAATCGGGAGTGAATTTTGTGGAAGCCCCTGGAGAAGCCGCTTTCTACGGACCTAAAATCGACGTGGAAATTTGGTCTGCGATTGGACGCGAGTTCACTTTGGCAACAAACCAACTCGATTTCGCGGTTCCAAAAAGATTCAATTTAACTTACGTTGATAAAGACGGAAAAGAAAAAACTCCGCTCGCGATTCACCGCGCTCCACTTTCAACTCATGAAAGATTAATTGGATTTTTGATTGAACATTTTGCGGGCGCGTTTCCAACTTGGTTGGCTCCGGTGCAAGTCGCGATTCTACCGGTTTCAGATAAGTTTTTGGACTTTGCGAATCAAGTGCGAGACGAATTGGCAAGTCATGGCGTGAGAATTTTGTTTGATGACAGTCCGGAAAGTTTGGGTAAAAAAATTCGAAATGCAGAGATGAAAAAAATTCCTTGGATGCTTGTGATTGGTGAAAAAGAGGTTGCCGCAAAAGGCGTGGCCGCGAGAAGTTATCACACAAAAAAACAGACTGAAATGCACGTGGAAGACTTCGTGATGATGATTTTGGAAGAGATTAAAGAGCGCAGATTACCGGCTCAAGCTTAGTGATGTTCGCCGTGACCGGCTTTTGGCCAAGGATCTTCATCCCATTTGGGTTCTTCGTGAAGTGCCTCGCCTGGTGCGGGAAGATGGAATGATGGATCAAGGTGGTGAAGTTTTACACCGGAGTTTTTACCTGATCTAAATTCTTGCAAAGCTCTTCTTTGCTGAGATTTCTTCAATTCTTTTTCAAATTCCGCTGGTGCATCCGGATTTAATTTCTTTTGATCTTCTCTAACTTTTGCGAATAATTTTGCGGGAATAGTTTTGTCATTTTTAATTAGGAAATTAAAATATTCACCGGCAACGCTCAATAATTCATCGTAGTTTTTTGGATCTTGTTGATCACCGAAAATTTTCTGTTCGGGATATTTGCTTTTTAATTTTTTTACAAAATCTACAACCTCGTTTCCGTCAGGTATTTTTGTTCTGTATGCGAAATCAAAAAATTCAGGGTCAACAATATTCACTAAACCTTTGATTGAATCCAGATATCCACGTGCCGTTTGTTTATACTTGCTACCTCTGTAAATTGAACCGCCGGCGGCTCTCGGTTCTCTGGTATCAACACCTGAGGAACCCCATCTGAAGTATGAGTTACTTTTGTCAGCGTACTTTCTTCCTTTTGTAATGTTATCAAAGTTCAAGAATACCGTTAGGAATCTTGAAAGTTCTCTTTCTTTATCGTTAATATCGTCATAAGAGAATGAAAGCATATCGAGGTAATTCATCAAACCAACTGTAATGTTGGCCACACCGGTTGCCGGTAACTGGAAACCGCTGGTTTTCTGTTGTAGAAGATTTTCAATGGTTTTATCTTCAAGATGAGCACCATATCTGGCCATATCGTCGTGGTCGATACCGTTACCTTGTGAAACCGTTTTTTCAAGACGTTCTCGCACAGCCTTTAAATGCATCGCTTCGGCTTCGAAGTAATGTTTATAAGCTTTTCCCGGTTCATATATATCCGAATCAATTCTTGCCAAGGCTTTAATATCTTGATGAGTTAAACCTTCGGATCTCGCGTACATTTCAATTACCGGATATGCGTTCAGAGTTTTTGAATCAAGTTCAGAACCACGTTTTCTATCTAAAAGGCCGGAATCAATACCTTGAACGATATAATAAAGTCTATCATCAGGTGACATTTTACCTTTATCAATCGCGTAGTGAATCATCTGCTCATATTCCATGGCATCAACTTTGTGGCCGTGCGAATTCATTCTCACTTGCTTAAGCATGCTCTTTAAGAAACCTTTCAAACCATCACCGGTTTCAGCTCTTTGGTTACAAACGCTCTCGAATTTTTGCTTACCGGACTCATACGCGGAAGTATTTCCACTTTGCCAGTTTCTGAAATCATCGGGAGTCCAAATTGCACTCGTTGCTTCTCGCAATCTTTCATAAAATCTAGGCTGATCAACGAATTCATTTTCACCGCCGTTGGCTTCATCAAAAATAATTCGTTTTTGGAATTTATTTAAAAGTTTTAAAAGCGCAGGATCATCCCATCTCATTGCTCCTTTTTCGGAAAGAACCTGAATAATCGCTTTAAGTTGATCTTCATTCGTCACATCATGTTGAAGCATGTGTCTGATATGGAAAATATCATGAGGTTTTAATAGCCCCGCCAAACGATCAACTTCATGGTGCTCAGTTTCATGAACTTTATTCGCGAACTCACCTCCCAAAGATTCAGTTAGAGGAATATTTAAGTTTGGAATTACTTTTTCACCAACTTTACCAATCACCATGTCCGAACGTCTGTGCATACGATTTTCCGTCCAGCTCTTAATGATTTCCCAACCACGAGTACAGTCATACCAAGAAACAAAATAAATTTCTTTTGTTGAGCTGTCTCCTTTTTTCTGGAAAAATTGATTTTTAAAGTTTGCGATATTTTCATGAACTTCGGACAAACCTTTTCTGTAGAAATCATCAAAAACTTTTTCATTAAGTTGGCTTTCGGCCTTTGATATGGCTTCTTCCAAAAGCTGTGAGTAAACTTTTTGTTGAAGTGGATCTTTTATTCTCTTTATAAATTTAACCTGATCATCAAGACCCATTGGCATGTTATTTGCCTCTTTTGGATTTTCCGGGAAAAGATATGAAGCATTATTAAAGAGTTCTTCCGCCTTCTCTTTAATGTTCACGTGATCTGTTAATTGTTTTCTTGCGTCATTAATTTTTCCCGTGAGCCTTTCGTAATCTTCTTTTGAAATATCTTTTTCTTTGGAAATAAGAATGGACTCGGCTTCACCCAATTCATTTAAAAGTCTTAACGACTGATATTGAATTTTATCAAAATATTCTCCAACTCCGTGTCCTTTTAATTTGTGTTTAAGTGTTTTTGTTCTTTCCGCAAGTTTATCCAAATCAATTTCACCCGTTGAAAGTTTAGTTAAATGATCTCTTTTGTCCTTGAATATTGCTTCAAAATTATCTTTATCATTTAATAATTTGTTGGTGTCGACTTTTGAAGAATCTTTTTTCCAATCCTCAATTATTGCCAAATAATCATCAATCGCTTTAATTGAACCGTCGTATGATTGCTTTGTAACCAACTTCTTAATTGATTCATCTTCAAGCCAAAATCTCTTCTCATCTTTAACAAAATTTTCAAGTTCTTCAATCAAAATCTCCTTCATATCTTGATCCATTTTTACCTTTTGACTTTCAAAGTCATCAATAATATTTTGAATTATCGCGTCGATGTCTCGCTTTGCGTTTTCGTATAGTAGAGTCTTGCCCGCGATGTCAGTTTCTCCTTCATAAGCGGAACGAGTGGTTATATTACCAACTTTATTTTTCAGCTTAATTTTTCCAAGTTGTCCTTTTGTGGCATATTGTTCAAGTTTTTTTATCTGAGTCAAAATGCCGTTTGCTCTACTTATGAACTCAACTTGTCCAAGTGATTGTGCGTTGGCTTCGAGGTTATCTTTATAACTTTTAAGATGATCAATTGAGTTTTGAAGAGCACTCATTTCCTTCTTCAAAATTTCCCATTTCATACCGAGCTTCTTATATTCTTTTCCCTTCAACACATCGGAAACATTTCCGACAGTAATTCTTGTTAATTTTGCAATTGTTGGATCTTCAGGGACACCATTCATCAAAGAGCCGGCGCTTGGCATTGCCTCAACCTCATCATCTTTTTTCTCCGCCATGAACACGAGCCTCTCTTCTCCTCCGAAGGGGTTTTGGTGTTTTAGCCAGTAATGTAGATTTTTATTTTTCATAGATGTGTGGTTCTTAGAGAGAGAGGAGTAGCTCAGCTGTCTGAGCGGACTCATCCCTGGCAATCACTTGCGTGATCCGGAACCTTTTCACATCTACTTTTTCTTTCGATGTGAAGTATATCATTTTTTTTGTTTTTGTAAAGTTTTGTTTTTATAATTTAGTTACATCGATTTTGTCGTCATTTGGATTATTTTTTATATAGTCATCAATCTTCTTTTGCGCGTCCGGAGCTTTCAATTTTGTTTCAAGTACGTCTACATCAGCCTGTGTTTTTAAGTTAGTAAATCCTTTAATTTTTGGATCGATCTTGAGACCGGCTGGAATTGTTAAATTCACATTCGGATCAAGAGTTGGCTTAACTTTTGCTTCAAGTGTGGCCTTCATATCTACCGGTGTTGAAGCTGGTGGAGTTGTTGTTGTGCTTGGCGGAGGAGTTGTGGCTGCCGCTTTTGTTGTAGAGGTCGTACTAGATGCTTTTTCAGGACCGAACTTCATATTGGCTGTGTCCTGAGGGCTCCAATCAACAATTTTGTTGTTAGACATAACATTTTCAAGAATCACGCCTAGCTGCGTTCCTGTCTTAGCATTTTCGAGATCTTTAATCATCTGTTCACTGCCTTTTGGTTTATATCTTTCAATCAAAGCTTTAATGAGTTCGGCGTAGTAACCTCTTTCCTCGGCGGTGGCTTCATTTATTCCCTTTCCACTTGTTAATGCATCCTTAATTTCCTGAGGTTGTGCTGAACCAGCGGCCACTCTATTTGCAAGTGTTTTCAAAGCGGAGGTATTCGCGTCCATGTTTAACCATCTACCAATTGCCGTGCCGGCGGCAAATTTACGAGCTTCAGTTTCTTCATTATTTTTGTAAGTCTGTAAGTAAAGTTCATGCAAAGCCTTGAGCTGGTTCCATGAGAAGCCCTGTTGATCTTCGCCTTTCTTACCAACTTGAACCGGCACAAGAGGCGCGTATTTGACCGAGCCAAGGATTGTGCTTCCCGCACCTTCGGCGACTCCTTTGATTTTTTCGGCGATACCGGCGGCAAGAGTTCCATCAACCGCGGAGAAGATTCCCTTCCAAACGATAACGACACTCACAATTGCAATCAACAAACGTTGAAGATCAGCGATTCCGGTAATTAGAAGAGATCCGCTTAGATCGCTTAAATGTGTTGAAGATGAAATTGCACTTGTTGAGGCACCGATTGCACCGTTCATTGCGTCCATCATCATGAATCCGACAGTAATCACAACTCCAATTTTGATTGGAGCTAAAATGTGAGTTAAAACTTGTTCTGAAACATTTCCGGCTGAACCGGCTGCAGATTTCAACTCAGGCACTACATAGAAAAGAACCATCACCGGTGAGAAGGCCAGCGCAACCCAAAGTACCGCCACTCTCGTTACCAAAACAATCGCCAAAACAATGTATGAAAGAGCAAAAATCACAAACATAATTATTGAGAAGAGTTGATTTACCAATAAATCGCCGATGCTTGTAACGGCGACATCGGTATACTTTTGATCAGCAAGATGCCCCATGTTCACGGCAATAATTAATCCCGCGTTGCTCGCGCTCAATGATGAAAAGAATTTACTTCTAAATTTTTCATTGATTATAGATTGATATGCAGTTTGATCGTCATCCATACAAAATATAGATGTTACCGGTGGAATATCTTTATCTGTTCCTTTTACATAAGCAATCGGATTTCCATCCTTATCCGGATGAGTACAAATACTCTGTTCAAATTTATCTACAGTTTCTTTAAATGAAAGATTGCCGGAAGACTCAACAACTTGAGGAAGTGCAAAAACTGCGTTTGTGGCCACGTTTGAAATATCCAAAACGATTTTTCCTCCCAAGAATGTGAAATTTACTAAAATTAAACCGATAATCAATTTTGGCAGACCGGTTTTTAAGGCGAAATTTCCTTCTTTTGCGAAACCGGAAACATTGTAAAAAGCCATTATTAAGAGCACAAGCACGAATGAAATATTCACAAGATTTCTAATTTGTTGCCAGATTGAAAGTAATCTTTCTTCCATTCCCGGACCAACAATCAAATCATTATTCATCAAATCTCCAATCATCAACAGAAGCGGCCAAAGCAACATATTCAAAACTTTTATAAAAGTTGAAACCAATGTCATCATTGTTGCTTCCACCGTTTGCTTTGTTGTTTCACCTAGTGTCTCGGCAAAAGCAATCTGTGGAGTGAAAAGCAAAATTGTAAATAACGCCACAAGGTGTCCCTTTTTTTGGAAGAAAATGCCGAGATATTTCAAGATTTTTTTCATGTGAGTATTGTTGTTACTACAGTTGTCGCGGCAATTGTTCCAACAAGTGTTGCCATAATTGCCGTGGCGATTCCCAAACCGGCTTTTGCTGCACGTTTTGTGACGGGATGAATTCCCGATTTGCGTTTTTTTGTTTTAAACTCGGTTTTCGCTTGGATTAGTTTTCTGTCCGCTTCATCTGCTTTTTCTTTCTTTTCTTCCTCAAATTTGGCTTTCTGTTCATTGCCTTTTTTTGATTCTTCAAATCTTATTTTTGCGTTTCTGATGTTTTGATATGTATCGGCTTTATCTTGAATGAGAGCCGAAGTCGCGTCCGCCAAATTCTTTTGTTGATTCAAAGCAGTGTATGTGGGGATTAAATTATTTCGATTGCTACTCGCGCCCAAATTTGGAACCGTTGCCAAAATTCCTCCCAAAACTCCAAGTTCACGGCTCGCGTTTTCATCTTTAACTATTCTTGCTCTAATTTCCGCATCTGAAAGTGGACGCAAAGTCGGATCCGGCTCAATTTGTCCGTATTTCGTGTCGATTTGCGTTTCAGGCACAACTTTTGAAAGACCGTCTTTGTTCACGAATACATAATTCATCGGCTTATCAAATTTTTGCGCCGTATCAACTAGCACATTCATATCTTTAAACTGCGGTGTTTTTACTTCAAAATGAATTACATTATTTTCAATAATCGGAGTCGACTGAATTAGATAATTTTGAGAAGTTAAGTTCATCGCAATGCGTAGCAAAATCTGCTCGTTCATCACTTCTCTCAAATCATTTGTTGTAGTTCTGAAAGTTGGAGAAAGAAGATATAGATTTTCTGCATCTGTTATTTCAATATCTTCAGGTTTTATCAATTTAGTGAAGGTTTTTCCGCCATCGTCACTTGCGAGCAAAACCTGTCCACGTTCAATAAGTTTTTTATTTTTTTGATCAACCAATGTGTCACCGGTGACTAAAGCAAGTTCTTGTTTTTTCATTTCCTCATCAAGAAATTCCGCAAAAGAAATTGCTTGTTCGTTTGGAGAAAGATGAGCAAGTCCCGGATACATGTCTTGCCATTTCGCAAACATTTTACCGTAGCCGGCAGGCATTTCTTTCACTTCACCGCGGCTGAGCGGCTTTAAGTAATCTTCAACGAATTGATTTTGTATTTGTAATAACATATTTAAACTTTAAATGCTTCAAGACCTTGAGCTTTCATTGCTTTATTGATGAAAATTCTCTGTTCGCCGGCGGTTTTCAAATGAAAACCCTTTTCGTCATCCGAAGAAAGAATTTCTGCAAATTGAGGAATATTATCAATAAAAGTTTGTTTGGAACTTCCGTAAATTTCTTCGGGAGAATATTCCAGAGCGTCCAAAGTCACTGCTTTGTGCTGTTTTTTTAGGTCTTCAATTTGATTCGCGTGTTTGAAATAAAACTCCGCAACCGCGGGGTAATTTCCAAAGATTTTTCCCATTTGTTCGATTTTTGCCTTTTCTTTTTTGTCGGCATCGAGAGATTTATCTTTCACAATGTATTGAAGTGATCTTGAAATCCAACCTTTTCCAATTCCGCCTGAAACGTATTCAACCGTGCCTGCTGTTACTCCCACACCAAGCAAGAAGGCCGGATTTGTTGCGAGTGTTCCCAATTCTTCAGCAAATTTACCGGGGTCTTTCCACAAATTCGCCGGATTCACATTTGCAAAAAAGTTTGTTACGACAGTTAAGACACCCAATGTTTGACCTGCTTTTACCGTTAAATATGTTCCCGGATTCAAATATTTTCCGGCGTAATTTTGAGCGTAATTTCTTTCGTAAACTTCTTGAGCCGCTCCCTGTAATTTGGCGATATCTTGTTGGTATCTGCGCATTCCGTCACTGTCCATGTCGGCAAGCAAAACAGCTCTTTGTTTTGGATCTATATTTTTTGAAAGTTTAATGCCTTGAGCGATTGTTAAATAATTTGTCGCAACAAGTTTCATCAAAAGTGAAGGATACGAAGGATCATTTTCCATATGTTCTAAAACCTTAAATCTTTGTTCTGGTGACAACTCGGAAAGAATAACAAAACCTGTATATTTATTTGTTTCACGTGCCGCTTCTTTTGGGTCTACCGCACCCAAAGTAGCCAATTTTCTCATCACTCCTTCAACGACTCCCCACTCGGAATCACTCAATTCATTTCCTTTTCCAGTGTGAAGTTTGTCAAAAATATTTATATAATCTACCGGAACTTTTCCGGCTTGCTCGGTTTCAGTTGCTCGGAAAAGTGCCAAAGTATGATCGAGTCCTGCAAAATCATTCGCTCCGACCGAAATTACAACCTGTAATCTCTTGAGAAGCGCGGCCATTTTTTCGTCATATTCGTGGAGTAATTCACCACGTTCTGCTTCGTTGATCTCGCCTTTTTGTCTTTCAAGAATTTCCTTTGCCCTTGCTTGAGCCTCATGCTTACCTATCTTGCTAAGTTCATTCACCATTGATTCGCCTCTTTCCTTGCTAGTGATTGCAATATTAATATTGGCAAGCTTTCTATCGATTTCATCTAAAGTTTCAAGCTTTTTATCTTCAATATTTGTTTTCAGTATCTCCGAGTTTATTTTTTTATTTTCAGTCATTTTATGCGAGTTTTAAGATTCGAATCAAAGTTTCGAGAAATGGTTCTTTTTTTCCTTCAAGTTCGCTGATTTGTGTTACCAAAAAGTTTCTAAGTTGAACCGGATCAATATCCATCATGTGAATTGTTACTTCGGGACTTATTCTGTTATTTGTTAAAATATGCAGTTCATTTATGTGTGGAGGGTGATGCAAAATCCAGAATTTTTTTATTTCGCTATATGGAAATTTTCTTTCGCCAAATTTGATTCCATAAGGTGAAAAAATGACTTGTTTCATCTCAGGATGCTTTCTTTGTTCAAGCAAAATCACAACCGGTAAAACGAGAAAAACCAGTCCCATTGTGATTGAGCCGGAGTAATACGCGTATGCCAAAAGTGCCATATCAATCAATCCGCAAATGAAAAACCAGAGCCAAGTTCTTGGATATCTGATGAATTCGGGAGCCAACCATGAAACCAATACCTTGTTAAATTGATCCTCAACTGAGGCGGTATTTTGGCTTATGGCAGCCGCTTTTACATCACCAATATTTTTGTTTTTATTTGTTGCCATACGTTTTTGTTTTTTTATCTGATCATTATATCAAATTTTAAGCTTTTTAGCAAGGTAGCGGACATCAAAAAAAGACCCCGCGGATTGCGAGGTCTAATGCTCAGCTTCGCTGACTGCTTAATATTTGCTAGTGTAAGGCAAAAGTGCCATTTCTCTAGCTAGTTTAATCGCATGAGAAAGCTGTTTTTGTTGTTTTAGAGAAATCCCTGTGTAATAACGAGGAACAATTCTTCCAAAAGTCGATAAATAAGATCTTAAAATTTTAAGATCTTTGTAATCAATGAAAGTCGGGAGTTCCGGCCTTTGGGTTTTTTGTTCTTTAACTTTTTTTGTCATGTTGGGTTTAAATTATAGTTAGTGCGCCCCGCCATGGCGGGGCTAATGCCGCCTAAGGGCGCTGGTTAAAACATATTGTCATCGTCGATAGCGACAGATGAAGTTGGTGCAACTGGTGCTGAACCGTTGTCTTCCATCATTGGAGCAGCAACATCTTGTTCGGATGGAGCATAATCAATATCTTTTTCGTCGCCACGTTTCTCAAGCATAATCATGTCTTGAAGAACAACTTCTGTTCTAAATCTCTTTGTTCCGTCTTCCATGTCCCAGCTTCTAGTTTTTAGGTAGCCTTCAACATAAACAAGCATTCCTTTTCTAAGATATTGCTTGCAAATTTCAGCAAGTCTCGCCCAAGCCACGCATTCGTGGAATTCGGCTGAACTTCTCCTTTCGCTACCGCTTGTCATCCACTGACGATTTGTTGCCAAACCGAAAGTTGTTATTGATTGACCACTTGTTGTGGTCTTCATTTCAGGATCTCTGGTCAGATTTCCGACCAAAATTACTTTGTTTACACTTCTCATATCGGTGATATGTTAGGATTAAATGTCAATGTCGGCATCATTTACTATTGCCGAAAGTTTTTCATCAAGTTTCTCGTCTTTTTGTTCCGCAACCGGAGCTGTTTTGGTAACTTTAGTATCAGCTCGTTTTCGAGTTGTTACTTTTTTGCTCAACTCTTCAGCCTGTCTTGATTGAAGTTTTCTTGGGGTTCTCTCTTGAATTTCGTCGAATTTCTCAAGTTTGTAACCGTCTGGAATCTTAATCAAAAGGTATCTTAGTAGACCGGCTTGGATTCGCAAATCTTTGTGAATCGCAGGAATTCCTTCCGGTTCCGCTTCAAAATTAATCACGATGTAATAACCTGTCGCATGAGTTGAAATCTTGTAAGCCAAATCACGCTTACCCCATGTGTCTTCAGCAAAAATCTCGCAGGAGTTTTCCTTTAGAGTTTCTTTGATCTCGCCAAGGGTTTTTTCGATATCTTTGTCCGTCAACTTCGGACTAAGAATCAACATTAATTCATATTTCATATCTGTTTGGATTAATCCTTCAGGGTTCAAACGACCGGGAAAGACAGATAAAGTACGGTGAGGTTAACATTAGTTTAAGGGGAGTGCAAGCTGATTTTTCTCAACAAATTGCCTGTATCATGCCCAAATTCTTTATCGTATGGGTCACAATAATAAACTTTATCATAAATTTCACCTGCATTTCGACGCAGTTTCTTATCGTAAGTGATGAGGTGAGCGTCAAAAGCAAGCGCGGTTGATAAGATTAGATAATCAGAGGTTTTAAAACCTTTTAGTTTTTCTTGCGGATACTTTTTAAAAAGTCTAAACGCACTTGTTTCAGATAAAGTGACATTAAAAATTTGATCCTGGAAAAGTGCATTCCAAAGAATATTTTTAATTTCTTCTTGATCAAAATTTAATTGATTCAATTTAAAAATTGTCTCGAAAAAAACAATCGAAGGAATAAGTATTCTGGCTTCATTTTTAAGGTTTGAAATTGCCTCATTAATAAAAATCGACTGACGAGAAAATGGTTCTCTTTCATCTAAATATGAAATCAAAAACGAACTATCTGTTAATATAATCTTCATAACTTCCTCTTTCCTTAAGAAGAAGCTCCAATGCACTTCCTTTTACATTTTTGTTCCTTTTAAGCATAAATGGCCTATATTTTTTTAGAAGCCTTTTCACGTCCGCGGGAGTCGGTCTATCTTTTATCTTTTTCATAACCTTAGTGTAAAACGATTTTTGGAGCTTTGCAAATTAGTGAATAAACATTTTAAGATTATTTGGAAAAGCTGAAAAAGTCCTGAAGGATTCCTGAATTTTTTACATTGAAGTAGACAAAATTGCCAAAGGGTGCTAAATTCGTGACCTATGTTGTCTATTTTAAGTCTGGTAGCGGCCGCTGATGCTGAAACTCTCCCTCTTCCGGAATCAAATCCGGCAAAATACGAAGAAGTTGGCAGATTTCTTGATGAAACTGCAGAAAAAGCTAAAGATTTAATTGCACGCGCAGATCCACTTATTGATAGACTTGAATGGCAATATGAATCTTTAGGCCAACTTTCAGTTTCAGCTTTACTTGTTGAAGGCTCATCCAGGTTTACGGGACATCTTCATGACGGGAATTGGGGATATTACCCTCTTCCGCTGGAGCTCGATTTCAATACAGTTGAACATAGAAGTTCGGATTTTGGTCCTTACGGGATGGTGGGTTACAGTGATAGGTTGGTATCGACTCAACAGGGAGGATCAGACTGGGCATATTGTTACGGAGGCATAAAAAGATTCAGTAATCCGGGGAAAACTTACGACATCGAAACCATTGAAGTCGAAGATATAAAAGCCCGATTGAAGGGTAAAAATACATATGGCGAAGAAGATCACGTTCATCCAGACGAAAGTGAATGCATCACTGTGACGGTAAGTAAATGGTCAACAAAACCAATCAGGCCTTTGGGGGAAAAAGCCGACGCTATAAGACAGCAATATGGGGAATTTGCCCCTTTGGGGAAAAACAGAGATAAATTTTTTGATTTTGAGCTAGTTTCAGAGGAAATTTTAAGATCTACAGATGCGTGTGAAACAGTTAAAGAGTACGAGGGCTTCAGTTTTCAAAAAAATGCTGAAAAATCTGTATGGTTAAAACCCGAACTCGAAATGAAAGAGGATTGGGAGGCAAGAGCAAGAGATCTTTGTGATTTCATTGCCGGTTATCAAACGCCTAAGGAAAAATAATTTTAAAGAATTACGCGGCCTTGGAAATCTCTTTAATCAGTTCAGATGTTCTTGGATCAGATTGAATTGCATTAAGAACCTCCTCTAGATATGGAAGTTGTTCAAAATCAGGCGATGGGACTATCGTACCATCAACAAGTTCACAAAAAATAGTTGGTTCAGAGCCAATCTCCGATATTGGAGTAAATAAAAATCTGTCCGGATAATCTGGTGAAATTCGAACTTCGCAACCCGTAATTTTTGGATACGTAATGGGAGCACTTGGTTTCTCGAACCTAAGCAGTTGCGAGAGTTTTTCAACAATCTCCTTAAACCTTATCTCAAGGTCGGTAGAAAATCTTTTTTCTACATCTAAGCCTCGAATTGTAAACCGTGAAATTCCCGTATCTGGAAATTTTTCTATATCTTTCATATTTATTTCGTCAATTTCACCTGTTTTTCAACAGCAAATTTCTCACCTTCCAAGTATTTGATTTGGTATTCGCTCAGGCTTTCGTGATTTGCGAGTTTGTCGGAGATGAATTTCAAATATTCGAGAGCAGTTTTGTGATCGATTTCGCCTGTTAATTCACAATACAAACAAAGCAAATTTGCTTCGTTTTTTTCGTTATCGAAAAGGAAAATGCCACGACGAGCAATGAATGATTCTTCTCTATCCTCACTTTTTGCAACAAGTTTCGAAAACAAAATTACACCTGTTATTGAAGCGTGGTGCGCCAAAATTTGCATTCGTCCGTCTTCCGCGTCAAAAGTGAGCGATTCCACCTTACCGGAGAAAACTTCTTTCTCCGGGCTTCGAATTGTTAAGTTGAAAGTTTTCATTTTTTCTGACGTTCAATTACATCTTCAATTGTAGCGGCCATGTAGAAGTTCTGCTCGTCCAAATCATCGTGTTTACCTTCAAGAATTTCCTTGAAAGAACGAACTGTGTCGGCAACCTTCACATATTGTCCGGGCTGACCTGTAAATTGTTCGGCAACGAAGAAGTTTTGAGTAAGGAATTTCTGAATTCTTCGAGCTCGTCCCACTGTCTTTTTATCTTCTTCAGAAAGTTCATCCATACCAAGAATCGCGATAACGTCCTGCAACTCTTTATATCTTTGCAAGATTTGTCTAACCGCAGTCGCCGCTTCATAGTGATCTTTACCAACGATTTCAGCCTTCAAAGCAGTTGAAGATGAATCTAGAGGATCAACCGCAGGGAAAAGTCCCATTGAAGCTAACTTACGAGAAAGCACGATTGTCGCATCCAAATGAGCGAAAGTTGTGGCTGGAGCCGGATCTGTAAGATCGTCGGCAGGCACGTAAACCGCCTGTACAGAAGTGATTGAACCTTTTCGTGTTGAAGCAATACGTTCCTGAAGCATGGCCATGTCTGTCGCAAGAGTTGGCTGGTAACCTACGGCTGAAGGCATACGTCCCAGAAGGGCGGAAACCTCGGCACCGGCCTGAGTGAATCGGAAAATATTGTCGATGAACATCAAGATGTCGAGACCTTCGTCACGGAATTTTTCAGCAATTGCTAAACCTGTTAAAGCGATTCTCATACGAGCTCCCGGTGGTTCGTTCATTTGTCCAAAGACCATGGCAAGTTTGTCTATAACTCCACTATCTTTCATTTCATGAATCAAATCGTTACCTTCACGAGAACGTTCACCAACTCCGGCGAAAACAGAGTAACCTCCGTGACTCATGGCCACGTTGTGAATCAATTCCTGCATGATAACCGTTTTTCCAACTCCGGCTCCTCCGAAAAGGGCAACTTTACCTCCCTTAATGAAAGGACAAAGCAAATCTATAACTTTAATTCCCGTTTCAAATACTTCAACTTTTGGATTCTGTTCTGTAAAACTTGGGGGTTCCGCGTGAATAGATCTTCTTTCAGTATCTTTGGGAAGTGGCGCGCCACCGTCAATTAAATCTCCTGTTACATTGAATACACGTCCAAGCGAGGCTTTTCCAACCGGAACTGAAATTTCACTCTGTGTATCCCAAACTTCTTGACCGGCAGAAAGTCCGTCCGTAGTAGACATTGAAACCGTTCGCACCAAACCGTTACCAAGATGAGCCTGAACTTCAAGTATTACAGGACCTTTTGGACCTTCAACTTTCAAGGCTGAATACTGATTAGGAGTATGATCGGGGAAGTATGCGTCTACAACGACACCGATGATTCTTGAGATTTTTCCCTGAGGCATTGTTTTCATAGAATATGTTAAGGATTTTAAGAGGAAATTGCATCACTGGCTCCAACAAGTTCGGCGATTTCTTGCGTTATCGCCTGCTGACGAGCCTTATTATAGATGAGTGATAGTTCATTTGTAATTCTGTCCGCGGAATCTGTCGCGCTCTGCATTGCCATCATTCTGCTTGAGTATTCTGAAGCTTTTAACTCCAAGAAAGATTGAATGAAAAGTGATTGAATAATCTGTTCGTGTAGCCTTTCCACAACTTTTTTCTGATCCGGCTGGAAAGTCATGTAAGGGTCCAGCGCGGAGTCGGCAGACGGAGCGGCATTAGTTTCGTGCTGGACATTGGTCTCAATCATGTCTTTTGAAAAAGGCAAGAAAGTCTTCAAAACCGGATAAAAAGTGAAGGAGTTTTTGTAATGCGGAGCGATAAAAATAATTTTTTTCGCACTTTGATTCCTCCAGAATTCAAGAATTTTTTCAACCATGTTAATTGCATCAAGGTTGTTCATTTTTTCAGGAGCTCCCACAAAGTGAGCTGCAACTGGAACTGAATTGTTTCTCGCAAAGTCGTAACTTTTTTTACCGATGGTAATCAATAGTCTTTCCTCCTTTGGAGTATTCATCCATAGTTCAGATCTGAAAAGTCCGTTTATTAGCTTTGTATTTAGTGGACCGCAAAGACCTTTGTCGGAAGTATATAGAACGAAAAGAGTTTTCCCCTCTGTTCGCATTTCGCTGTAAAGACTCTGCACTCTGATATTATTTTCAAGAATTTTTAACAGATCCCAAACGTAATTTCTGGTTGAAACGGCACGTTTTTGGAACTGACGCATCTTGCTTGCCGCAACCAGCTGCATCGCCTTTGTAATCTTGCGAGTGTTTTTCACACCGGCAATTTTCTTTCTAATTTCTAAAAGTCCTCCGGCCATAGTTTATTTAAAAAATTTATCTAAAGTATCTTTGATCATTTTGTCGATCTCAGGAGTAAGCTCCTTCTTTTCTTCAATGTTTTTAACAAGATCACCGTGACTTGATTCAATAAGAGCGAAGAGTGATTTCATCTTTTCTCCAACCAATTCCGCTTCCAAAGAATCCAAGTAGCCTTTTGAAGCCGCGTAAAGCACAAGCACTTCCTGCCATAATGTGTAAGGAGCGTTTTGTCTCTGTTTCAAAGCTTCCACAACTCGTCGTCCACGAGTTAATTGCTGTTTTGTGGCTGCATCCAATTCTGACGCAAACTGGGAGAAAGCTTCCAATTCGTAATATTGAGCAAGGTCGAGCTTCGCAGTACCTGAAACTTTTTTCATAATCTTTGTCTGAGCAGATCCACCCACACGAGAAACTGAAATACCAACGTTAATTGCAGGTCTGATACCTTTGTTGAACAAATGCGGTTCCAAGAAAATCTGACCGTCCGTGATTGAAATTACGTTTGTCGGAATGTAGGCCGAAACGTCCGCCGCCTGAGTTTCAATAATTGGAAGCGCGGTAATTGACCCGCCCCCGTTTTCTTCGTTTAATTTAGCCGCTCTTTCAAGAAGTCGACTGTGTAAGTAGAAAACGTCACCAGGATAGGCTTCACGTCCCGGAGGTCTTCTTAATAGAAGCGACATTTCTCGGTAAGCCACTGCGTGTTTTGAAAGGTCGTCATAAATCACGAGCACGTCTTTTCCTTGTTCCATAAAATATTCGGCGATTGCTGAACCTGCATAAGGTGCCAAGTATTGCATTACCGCGGAGGCGGCTGCCGGAGCGGAAACTACAACGGTGTAATCCATTGCACCGTGAGACTTCAAAGTTTCCACAACCTGAGCGGTCTTGGATTCTCTTTGAGCTATTGCAACGTAAACACAAATCATATTTTGACCTTTCTGGTTCAAAATTGTGTCGATTGCGATTGTTGTTTTACCGGTTTGTCTGTCTCCAATGATAAGCTCTCTCTGACCTCGTCCAACCGGAATCAAAGCGTCGATTGCAACGATACCAGTTTGAACCGGTTGGTGAACTGATTTTCTCACCATTACTGAAGGAGCTTGAGTTTCGTGAGGCATTTGCTTCTTAACTTTTATTGGAGCAAGTCCGTCTGTCACATTTCCCAAGGGATCAACAATTCTTCCCAGAATATCTTCACCAACACCAATCGCCAAGAATTGACCTGTCGATTTTACAAATAAACCTTCACGAACTTCTTTGCTCGCTTGAAGAACCAAGGCAAAAGCTGAATCTTTTTCAAGGTTCATCACAAGCGCTTGAGCGTTCGCGGATTCGATAGAAACCACCTCATTCATTTTGAGACCTGAAAGACCTTTGATATGGATAACACCGTCTTTGTAAGACTGAATCACACCTTCGTTTGCCGCCAATTTTTCGCCCTCAACATCGACGGTTGATAATGCTGATTCGATATTAGCCAGAAAATTATGCAGAGTATCTTTTGACATATTATGGATTTTTAGGATTAGCTCACCCCAGGGTGAGTAAGATTAGAAATATTTGAAATACGAGAAAACCAGGAGTAATCGTGAGACTTTCCGTCCACAAAAACTCTCAAGCCTCCAATCAGATTTTTATTAATTTGGAACACGGGGAAAGAAGATTCAAAGTCTTTATTCAAGTTTTCTCGGATTTCAACTTTTAATTCGCTGTCTATCTCACGGGGAGATTGCACCAAAACATAAGGAGCCTCAGTAATGTTTTTACAGAGCTCGTTAATTTCTGAAGCAAGCTCTTGGTAAGAATTTGTAATTATTAAATTTTTCAAGGCCTTTGCAACGACACTTTCGCTTGCTATTAATTTTTCAACAACTTGAACCTGCTCTTTATATTCAATTTTGTAAAAAGATGCCGGAAGTTTATCTAACTTAATAGCCAAATTCTCTGTTAAAAAGCGGATAAAAGCTTTGAAAAATTTGTTTTTTTTATACTCGGAATTAGAGGCGGCAACATTGCCGAGATGCAAGAATTCTATTATCAGCTTTAAATCTTTAGCTAGCGCGGAGTCGTTAGACGAAGCGGCATCGGCCAAATATTCCTTAAAAACTGCCGGAATTCTAAGTTCGGTCATATCTGACAATTTTGCTTTTGGATGCTTACTTTGAAACTTAAGCATCTCATAGACCAAAGCTGATAAAAATTCTTTAAACATATTATTTCTTATATTGTTGCCAAGCTTCTTTAATACTTTCTTGGACTACATTTTCCGGAACTTTATTTTTAACAATATCGAGAATGACTTTCTTGATAAGGTGCATAGTTGCCGCTTCAGCATCTTTCATGATCGCGGCTTTCTTCTCATCTATTTCAGATTGAGCCTTAGCCATCATTTCAGATCGAGCGAATTCCATTTCCTTGGTAAGTTCGGACTTCCTCTCTTCAACGAATTTCTTGAGCTTGTCCATTTCCTCACGGAATTTCAACTCCATTTCCTTCTTTTCCTTTGTGGCTTTCTGAAGGGTTGAGTCGAATTCATCACGCAAGATTTTGGCCTCCTCAATACTGTCGGAAATTTGTTTTCTGCGTTTATCAAGAAAACCAAGAACAGGCTTATAAAGAAGGTAAGTCAACACAAGGAGTACTGAACCCAAGTTTATAAGGTAGAGGAGTATGCTCATCGGGTTAATACCCAATTTCTCAAGAGCTTCCATAGGAGTTTTTCTTTATAAATTAAGAAACGAACAAGATGATCAATGAAATTACAAGAGCGTAAATTGAGTTTGACTCTGTAATCGCCATCGCAACGATCATGTTAGTGAATAGTTTATCTGAAACTTCTGGGTTTCTAGCCATACCATCCATGGCTTTAGTAGCGATCCAGCTTTCACCGATTGCTGCCGCGGCCGCACCGAATGCCATACATAGGGCTGCTGCCATTACTTTTACTGATTCTGCGTCCATAAAATTTAAGGGGTTATGAAATAAATTATGGAAATTAATTTTAGTGCCCGTGTTCAGCGTTACGAATTGTCGCACTGATGAACAGGAGGCTTAAAATAGAAAACACGAATGCTTGCACAAGTCCCGCTAGAATACCAAGAAGGTAGAACGGGATTGGCACTAAAAACTGGGTATAAAACATTAGTCCGGAAACAATTATAATAATCACTTCTCCGGAGAAAATATTTCCGAATAGACGAGTTGCCAAAGAAATAATTTTCGCAAACTCTCCAATACCTTCCAAAAGTCCCAAGAAGAAATCAATGAAAGCATTTGGGATGTCTGATAATTTTCTGATTCTTAGGAATGATTTATATCTGAAAAAATTATTGACATGATTCATTGGTGCGATGCAAAGAGCCAAAATATGCGAAAGTACAATAACTAAGACCGCAAATGCGATTGTTAAACTGTAATCTGAGGTTGGGACACGGAAGAAATGCAAATGCTCCTCACCTGTTACAACCGCTCCCACCAAAGGAAGAAGGAAGAACTGATTTGAAAGCGCGATAATCAAGAAAATAGTCAAAATAAAAGGCAAAATTTTTCGCGCTCGTTTTTCGTTTCCTCCAAGAGATGTAGTCAATTGAAGTAGGAAAAATTCCAAAACCATCTCAAAGGCCATCTGCATTCTACTTGGAACCACTCCGGCTTTTCTTCTTATCAGAAAGGCCACAAAAATGATTATCAGGCTTGCCAGAACTGTAGACGTGAAGGAATTTGAGATCGCAACTGATCCTATATGCATTACTTCCTCAGCTGGTAAACTAATTGCTTCCATGTTTAATTATTTTTACTTGTTGTGTTTCCTTTGGAAACATTTTTCTTAGACAATGCCAACTTCGCTTTCGCTCCGTTGCTAGTGTCTTTTATCAGAGCTCTTGTCATTTTGTAAATAACAATCTGTATGATTGGAAATGAAATCACAAGACCCGCAATAAATAATATTGGGTAAGTCTCAATTTTTTTGTCGATGTAATAGCCAAGTCCTCCAAAAATTCCCATCAACAAAACAGTTGTGGCCGCGATTTTGATTGTGATTTGGAAGTGATCTTGGTATCCGAGCATTTAATTCGTTTAAAAATTGATCACGGGTAAGATACTGATCTTTTTGGAAAAATCAAGGCTTGATAGAGCGCTTTTTTGTGATAAGTAAGAATCACATAGTTTTAGTTAGAAATAGAGATTTTGGCAAACTCAATTTAGGAATGTTCGCTTCTCTCTAACTTTGAGGTTAATCGCATGCGCAATCGTGTGGTGTTCGCGGCAGAGTGGAGCGAGATAGTTTGGGTTGTGCGATTTGGAGAGTGCGAAGGTTTGGGTGTGATGAATGTGGACTGAGGGTTTTTTACAGGTGGAGATGGAGCATTTGGTGCCGTGTTCTTTTTTGATTAGTCTGAGGGTTTTTGCGGGAA
>CAYTWD010000003.1:0-68352 GCA_964441065.1 uncultured Candidatus Peribacteria bacterium | reverse complement strand
TATTATTCACTCCAATCCTACCCCAGAGTGTTTCCAAGCTATTGAACCATTACGACAATCTTGACATTTCTTCAAATAAGTTGTACAGTCGGGCACTATTTTTGTTGCAATATGTCTACAGCTCACATTTGGGGTTATCCACAATGGTATAATAATTCAAAGATTGGACCGGTCGAAAACCCGTCTGAAGCAGTTATGAATATTATTAATGCGGATCCGTCTTTGGTGAAAGAAATAATGGGGGTTTTTCGTGTAGATGCAATTCGAACAGCAATTTTACCGGTGCCGAGGGGTTCTTCTTTGAGACAGAATTTTGATGATTTTATGGAAGTATTCCAGCCAGAACTTGATTTAGTACGACCCGGAGATGTTTGTATTGGATTTGGTCAAGGATATATATTGAATAAATCTGCAACTTTAGAAACGAGATTTACAAATCGATTTGAAGATCCACTAATACCGGGTTGTGTTGAAAAAATTGATGAGAATGATGACCTTGATAATGTTGTAAATGGACCTGAAAATGCGGAGGAAATTGTGGAAAAAGCAAAAGCAGATGGTGCAAATATTGTTGTGAGTGATGACTCGGGTACGTTTTACTGTGATGCAACCGGCTATTTAGCATCAAAAAAAGCTCCGACTAAATTCTTTCATTTCCTAACATTTTCAGATAAAAAAACCGCAGTAGCAATGTGGAATGCGTTTAGTGAGCCTCTCAAGAAAGATGGGATCCCGAGCGCGCAAGATATGCCTTACTCAACTCCTGAACAGAATGTGGGAATATTTAGATCTGTTCTTAAAGCTTTGAAGTAGTTTTCTTATTCAGTTTGACCACCGGGTTTCTTCGTTGTATGGTCTTGCGGAGCGACTAAAGTCGCTAGCCGCGGTAGCTCAGTTGGTAGAGCGTTGCCATGGTAAGGCAAAGGTCTCGGGTTCGATTCCCGATCGTGGCTCCATATTTATTTGTTTTGTATTTGTTGAATCTCGAGTTCAAGTTCTTTGGCTTTTTGCTCGATTAGTTCCCGGTTGTCTGTGATTACGGAGCCGGTGTAGCCCATGGCGGAGAACCAGATTACGAGAAGTGCGACGATTAGGATGGGATTTAAGAGACTGCGTTTTTTGAGGAGGCTGTAGCCGAGGAAGAATAGAAAAATCAGCGGGATCAATGCAAGAATATAAATGGCGAGAATAAACATTAAATATGGAGTCCCGCTCAATGCGATGAAATCGTTTAAAGCGATGCTTGTGTGAGGAAAAGTTGAGCCGGAAAGCTGCCATGTAAGGCCGAAGCTTAAGAAGAACATTCCGATGATTCCCGCCAAAAGAAAGATGATGCCGAGGATTCCACGAATCGCTTTTAAAAGTGCCAGGATTATTTTGCCAAGAATATGAAAAAAATTGTTTAGAAATTCGGTGATTTTGTCTATTCTAAAATCTTTTTTTTTTAGCCGTGAAACCTCTCTTTTTACCGATTTCTCGATTTCTTGGAGTGTGATCCTTTCACCACGCATTTCGAGTTTTTGGGCAGTTGTTTCAGCGATAGGAGTGACGATCCATAAGATTATATAAACTGCGAAACCGAGTCCGCCGAAAAATAGTGAGACAAGGAAAATCAAACGGATGAGTGCGGTGTCAAACCCAAAATATGCAGCCAGTCCGGAGCAGACCCCGGCTATTACTAGGTCGTCTGGATCACGGTATAATTTTTTCTTTGCGGTTTCTGTATTTTCGTACTCATCTTCTCCGTCTTCCCCAACTTTAAAATCCTTGATCGTTCCCATTTGGTCTATAACTTTCGAAACGTCGGAGCTTGAAATTGCGGAGTCTTTCTTTTTTCGAGCTATGAATTTTTCGGCAATGCTGGCTTCGATGTCTGTTATGATTTCATTACAATCTTTATCTTTCGCGAAATATTTTTTTATTGAACTCAAATAGTTTGAAAGTTGCTCGTAAGCTTCTTCTTCGACGTAAAAAACAAGTCCGCCGATTGTGATGTTAATTACCTTTTCCATGATTTTTCATTAAGGAGTTAATTGATGTGTAAAGTGATTCCCAACTCTGTTTTAGACCCTCAATTGCGTCACGGCCTTTTTGTGTAAGTTTGTAATATTTTCTGGGTGGACCACTCTTTGATTCTTGCCAGGCGTAGTCCACGAGCTCCTGTCTTTTCAGGCGGCTTAGCAGAGGATAGAGTGTGCCTTCAACCACTATCAAATCGGTTTTGTGTAGTTTTTTCAGAATTTCGGATGCGTATATTTCTTCGCCCTCAATTATGACCAGAATTGCAAACTCGAGCATTCCTTTTCGTATCTGAGTTTTGATATTTTCCAGATAATCCATGGCTAGAGTGTATCACTCAGTACTATGCAATGCAAGGGCATTAACTGTATGGAGTAAAATAAGTGGAAAAGTCTGTGACTACATTATTTTAAGCATGGAAATTCGTCTTTAAGAGTGGTATCCTGCGAGTCAAATCATTTAGCATAAATATGACTTTGGGCTTTCAGAAAAAGAAAATTTATGAATTGGTTCTATTCTTTTTTGTGTTGGGACTCGTTTCTTTTGCAACAATTCCACTTAAGATTACTCTGGCGGCAGCGCCAAGTGTGGTTACAAACGTGGTTCCGGTTCCGGCGAGTGGGCAAGTGACTTTAACTTGGAGTAATCCTGCATCGGTAGATTTTACAGGAACGATGGTGAGATATAGTACGTCTGCGTTTCCAACTTCAACAAGTGACGGGACTTTGGCTTCAGATGTTGCCGGCGCTGTGAGTGGAACGAGTACACTTACTGTGACCGGGCTTACAAATGGAACAATTTACTACTTTTCACTTTTTTCACATAACTCGACGCCGGAGTACTCAGCAGCGGTTAACGCACAGCAGCTAGTAATGGCTTCGTCTTTCAGCGATGATTTTGAATCTCTGACTACCGGGGATGTTGCCGGGCAAAATGGTTGGGCGGTTGTGGCAGGAACGTGGACTATTTTGGACACAAGCGGGGAACAAACACTTAAGAGTAGTACGGAAAACCTGACTTTTGATCAGTACCGAGTTTTGAACGGGGGGAATGTTAATACTTATAGCAATCAGATGGTTCGTGCGGATTGGAGAGGTACAACAACAAACGCGCCTGGGCAACTTTTTTTGAGAACTCAGTCCGCGTCTGCGGATGCGGGTGGTTACTCACTAACAACATCGGGTGGTTTGTTACGCATCAGTTACAAAAGTACAACGGGTACTTCCTTTACAAGTCTTGGTACCGGATCTTTTACTCCGGTTGCAAATACTTGGTATGTTTATGAATTTTCCGTTGTAAATAACTCTGCCGGGCTTCCTGTCCTTTCAGCTTATGTTTGGGCGCGTGGTTCGGCAAAACCATCGACTCCGACGGTGACTGCAACGGATACCGCAAATCGTTTTGCACAGGGTGTTTTTTCAGTCGGTAAATCTGCTACAACTGCGGCGGAATATGACAACGTTAGTTTTTATGGAATGATGGGGGATTCTTCAGCTAAAGTTATTCCCGGTGACGGCACTAACACAATTAGTTGGACCAATCCAAGTACTGCTACTTATTCGGGGACAATGGTGAGAGTTAGTACAAGCGCTTATCCCGCAACTCCAAGCGATGGAACTCTTGTCGCAGATGTGAGCGGAAGTTCGGGAGCCACAAGTAGCACAACTAATTCAGGTCTAACAAACGGCACTCTTTATTATTACACTTTATTCCCACACGACTCTTCCAATGTTTATGGAACGCCTTTATCAATGAGTCAGGTTCCTTATCCGGAACTGGTTTCTGAAAATTTTAACTCTTTGAGTTTGGATACGATTGCCGGTCAAAACGGATGGGGGATTGAGGGTGGCACGTGGACCGTTGCCGACGTTTTAAGTGAGCGGGTTCTTACATCAACAGAAAGTGAAACTTATCTAACAAATATGGCTGTTAATAATACTTCAAGCACCTTTAACCAAGTTGTTTCTTATCGATTTAAATCGAATGCAGCGAGTAATGGAGCCGGTTACGTTTGGCTTAGGAGACAGTCAAATAACGATGGTTATTTAATTTGGCACAATGGAAATGCTTGGACTATAGCCACGCAAGTCGGGGCAACTTTCACCAATCGCGCGGCGGCGGCAACAACTACAATTTCCCCCTTGGAAGCGGATGTTTGGTTCAACGTGGAGGCTTCGGTTATAAATAATGGCAGTAACCACCCTGTAATTAATGTATTTTCTTGGAAAGAGGGTAAGGAGAAACCGCTCACCCCCACTATTACATACACGGATTCAAGTGATTTATTTACCAGCGGGAATTTTGCCTTGGGAAGGAATATTTCTTCTGCAGATTCTACTTTTGATGATGTGCGTTTTGCTGCTTCAAGTGCGGCTGCCTCGGCTTCGCCAAATATGACAATTACTTCTCCAGCCGCAGCTGTTGCGGGTGAGCCGGATACTGCCACATTAGCGATTACCGATGAAGCTGGGACTTTTTATATTCCATATATTCAAACTTCCACAACTCTAAATGTTGCAGCCACTTTAGATAATATTCCATCTGGTGGGGGTATTCGTTTTATTTTAAATGAGGGGCTCGCAGGTGCACAAACCGTAAATGATCTTAGCGGTCCAACTTATACCGCGAGTTTTACAGGCCTCGCTAAAGCTGAATATACTTTGGATGCTTACGAAATTTTAGGAGATGGTGTGACTTTATCGAGCAACGCGCTTATGCATGACCACCGTGATCATATTGGTATAGGTGACATAATTTCCATTATCGGTGATTCAACCTCGGATGGTTCGGGGGGAACTGCGCCTGATAATGATGTATTAAGTTGGCTTGATGCTGCAGCGGGTTCACTTTCTCAAGACCACAGAAACTTCCCTCAAGACGGACTTGGTTTATACAAGGAATCTTACTTATCTGATTTGAATGACAAGTTGACAACTTATTTTGGTCATCCGGTATTTTTAATGAATGAAGGTTATATTGGGATTAAATCTTCTAATTATGAGTCCACTGTGATGATTTCTAATTGGACTTTCCGAGAACTTGCTCTGGCGCCATCAATGTGGATCGTGGCTTTGGGGAACGGAGATTCGCAAATTTCTCATTCAGCGGCAACATACAGAGCGGATATGGAAATTTTGCTAAGCCGTTTAACAACAACGTACGGGGCTTCTTTGAGTAACATCTACGTTCCTTACCCATTTTACGACAGTCGTGACGGTATTGTTGAGTATCTTGTTACTTACCCGGCGGAAATTGATGATATGAGGTCTGATTTGGGGCTTGCAGGTGGACCTGATTTGTATAACACATTCATAAACTATAAGCCGGCGGAATATAATGGCGTGCATCCGGATTCAACCGGGTATGAGCATATTGCCAGGCTTTGGGCTTTGGCAATTATGCAACCGACAGTGACTTCTGCGGTTAGCGGTAGACAAGTAACTTTAAATTGGAACGACCTTGGCGCGGCAGAATCTACAGTTTCAGGCTACCAAATTGCTTATGGAACTACTTCTTCAAACTTGAACAACACCGTTACTGTGGGTGATGTGACAAGTACAACTCTGGATAATTTATTGTGGGATACAACTTATTATTACACTGTTAGGGGTTTTGATAATGATCCATATGTTGTTTCCTACACAGACACAAGCGGCACCGGTACCGTGGCAACCGGAACGGGATCCAGTACTTTGGTTTTTTCAACAATTACCGGTAATACAATTGAGGGCGGGGGAACAGCGACTTTCGATGTTAGTCTTTCAAATCAACCGGGTGCTTCAGTTACGGTTCCAATTTCTTCTTCTGATACAACTGAGGGAACGGTCTCTCCTTCAAGTCTCACATTTACTTCAGCAAATTGGAATACTCCACAAACTGTAACTGTGAGAGGGATTGACGACTTTGAAGTGGATGGGAATGTGGCTTATTCGATTGTGTTTGGCGCGATTACCTCTTCAGATGTTACTTTCACAGGCGTAAATCCGGATGATGTGTCAGTCACAAATACCGACGACGAATCAAGCACAACTGCTTCGACAAGCAGTAATAGTAGTGGAAGTTCGGGTGGTTCAAGCCCCGGAATAGATCACAGCCAAGATCATGCCATTGATACCGGTTCCGCTTCGGAAGAAGATTCAACAGACGCAGGCGTGGAATCAGGATCAACCCCATTTCCCGATGTCTCTACCGATTCCGAAAATACGGCAGTCAGTTTACTCGTTGAGCGAGGTGTTTTGAAAGGAAATCCTGATGGTACTTTTAAACCGAGAAATAATTTGAATCGTGCCGAGTTTGCCGCAATGCTTTGGAGACTGTTGGGGATAACAGATGTATCGGTTGATGAGGATGTTTTTCCTGATGTTTTGAAATCGGTTTGGTACGCGACTTATGTCGCCGGTCTTAAGGACTTGAATTTTGTGAACGGAAATCCGGATGGAAATTTCTTACCGGCCCAAGAAGTCAACCGTGCGGTATTTTTCAAACTCGCAATGGATCTTTTTCTTTATTTGAATCCTGATTTTCAAGAGCGATATAATGCTATTCTGGCCACTGGTTCAGGTGATAAATATGCAGATTTAAGTAATGATGATTGGTATGTTGATTCGGCAAAAGCCGCGATAGAGTTCGGTTTTGCTGAATTGCAGTCTTGTGGAGATTCAAGTTGCTTTAATCCTCAATCATTATTGACTCGGGGAAAAGCCAGTGAAATCTTGTATATGATGTTTAAGTAAAATGAGTATGTGTATAGTACTTGATTCTTATCCACTTTAGTTGTACAGTTCGCGACTATGGTTGATATATTAAAATTTCCGGGAAATTGTGAAGGAACTGACTCCAGATCTGTAAGAGCTGGTGATGCAAATGCTTTTATGCAATTACGTATCGGGGGTCTATTAAGGATTTTGGATGAGAAAGTACAGGAGGTAAATGGAGAAAACGTATTAAAAATGGAAGATCTGTTTGAATTCCTGGTTTCTTTTGAAAGATTTTTGCCTGGAGAACAAATGAGATTTTTTGAGGAGATCGATCCACGTCGATTTGAGCTAAGACAGGCAGAGGCATTTTTTAATTGCTGGGTTGATGCAAAACATGAAACTGCAAGTGGCGTGGTTGTGCAATTTGGCATATCGAAGAAACTAAAAGAAGATAGAAAAGTTTTTTCAGAAATTTTTGCTCAATTAAAAGGACTGGAAACCGGAAGAATAAAGGGTTTTAAAAGTTTTTATGAATCAAAAGGAAATGCAGTTCAAAAGTACGCGCTCACGGTTATTTTAAGATACGCATATATTAATTTTGCTTATTTTTTGAAAACTTTCGCGGATTACTTGCATGGATTGGAGACGGAGCCGGCTAATATTGCAACTTTGCTTTTGTTGAGAAATGCGGTGACTGAAAAGGTCAAAATGTGCTTAGATACGAAAGGTGAAAAAAAGACTAAATGAAATTGATAATCTGCGCGGGATTGCCTTGATTGGTATGATTGTTTTCCATTTCTTTTTTGATTTGGATTATTTTGGGATTTTTCATCAGGAGATGTTTGAAGGTTGGTGGCTCTTGTGGGCCAGAGTCGGTCAGTTTTTATTTTTGGGATTGGCCGGTTTTTCGGTAGCACTTTCTTCGCGGGGATTTACAGGACAGTTGAGCAGAGGGGCGAAGATTTTGTTATGTGGAATGCTGGTGAGTTTTGTAACTTGGATTTTTGCGGGAGACGAATTTGTGAAGTTTGGCGTTTTGCATTTTATTGGAGTGGCGGTTGTGATTGGGTCATGTTTTAAACGTCGGCCCGCATTTGCATTATTAGTGGCCGCGGCGAGTTTTATTTTGGGTGAATATTTCAAAACACTAACAGTTTCATCACATTTTCTTTTTCCCTTCGGATTGGTTTACTCCGGTTTTGGATCACTTGATTATTTCCCGATTTTCCCTTGGATTTCGGTAGTCTTAATTGGTTTGGTTTTGGGCGAGTGGTATCTGAAAAAAGTTCGGGCGCAGTTTAAAGAAGTGCCTCTTTTAAACTGGATGGGGAAGCGTTCGCTTTTGATTTATCTCTTCCATCAACCGATTTTGATTGGGTTGTTGTTAATCTGGAAAAACTATTTCTAAAATTTCATCAAAGTTTTCAGAACAAGTCCCATCGGTTGTGCTTATCCAAGCTTCGAATTCAGAGCCGCCATTTTCTTTTCCGCAAATATATATTCTGGCTTCATCAGGATGGAGTTCTATTGCTGCGCTATAGCCTGAACCACTTGCGTTTACAGATATGGATCTTGCTTCTCCTTCGATTGCGAATTCGGAGCTAAGGAAACCTTTCAAAAAGGCAACAACTTGCATTCGATCTATATCTTCAGGTGATTTTTCCATAATGCATAAATTATAGCTAATGTTGATTCTTAGCGCAAAGGCTGGCAGAATGCGCGCGATGTTTAACGAAGAAGGTCAAAATTTGGCTCAAATGCTGAAGGGCGGCGTCATTATGGACGTGACAAATGCCGAGCAGGCGAAAATTGCGGAGGAGGCGGGCGCATGCAGTGTTATGGCGCTTGAGCGAGTTCCTTCCGATATTCGAAAAGAAGGAGGAGTGGCGAGGATGAGCGATCCGCAAATGATTAAGGAAATTCAGGCGGCTGTAACAATTCCGGTTATGGCGAAAGTGCGAATCGGCCACAGTGTTGAAGCGCAGATTTTGGAAGCACTTGAGATTGATTTTATTGATGAAAGTGAAGTTTTAACGCCTGCCGATCCCTTCGCGCATGTTGTTAAAAAAGATTTTAAAGTGCCTTTTGTGTGTGGCGCAACGAATTTGGGAGAGGCGCTTCGTAGAATTAACGAAGGCGCGTCGATGATTCGAACTAAAGGCGAGGCGGGGACCGGAAATGTGATTGAGGCGGTGAGACACATTAAGACGATTCAGGCTGAAATTGCGGATCTTTCGAGTAAGGACTTGAAGGAATTGGCGGAAGTTTACAGGGTTCCCGTGGAATTATTGGAGGAAGTGAGCCGACTGGGTCGGCTACCGGTTGTGAATTTTGCGGCGGGTGGAATTGCAACTCCGGCGGACGCGGCACTTTGCATGCAAATGGGTTGCGACGGTGTTTTTGTGGGGAGCGGAATTTTCAAATCATCAGATCCGCTTAAGATGGCGAAGGCGATTGTGGAGGCGACAATTAATTACAAAGATGCAAAAAAACTTGCTGAAATTTCAAGCGGACTTGGAGCTGCGATGCCGGGTTTAAATATTGAAGAATTAGCGGTCAAAATGCAATCACGCGGAATATGATTGGAGTTTTGGCTTTTCACGGCGGTTTCGCGGAACATATCGCGGTTTTGAAAAAGGCTGGTTTTGAATGCAGTGAAGTTAGAACTTTGGAGGATTTGGCAAAAGTGGATGGATTGATTATTCCGGGAGGAGAAAGCACAGTTATTGGTAAATTTTTGGAGAAAACTGGAATGGGTGAGGCGATTTGTGAACGCGTGAAAGACGCGAATTTTCGGGTTTACGGAACTTGCGCGGGAATGATTTTGCTGGCGAAAAATCGACTGGGACTTTTGGATATTGTCGTTGAAAGAAACGCTTATGGTAGACAAGTTGCGAGTTTTATTACTGATCTTGAAATTGATGGGAAAAAATTACCGGTCGGGCATTTTATAAGAGCACCCAAGATTATTTTTGTTGGAAAAGGTGTTGAAATTTTGGCGAGTCACGAGGGAGTTCCGGTTTTTGTTAGACAAGGAAATATTTGGGCTAGCAGTTTTCATCCGGAGTTGAGTGGGAACACCGACATTCACAAGATGATTTTTTCGTGATAGCCTTTCTCACACATTTTAAAAAAAACCATGTCAAAACTTAATAAATTAGCGATAGGGCTTTGTTTGCTTCTTATTTCTTGCGGACCGGGCGGCAATTTTAAGGAACACGCGAGTGTTAGCGGGCTTATGCCGGAGAGTTTTTTGCCGGCGAACGCTTCGATGGTTTTGTCATATTCACTAATGGACGACAAACAAAATGATTTGGTGGAGACTTTGACGGAAAAAGTTGAAGATAAAAATCAGGCAAAAAAAACGGTTTCCGAAAGTTTGGGAAGTTCTTTGGATAAATTCAATTTGAATTATGAAAAAGATTTGGCACCCGCGTTTGGAGATAGATTTAGATTGGTTTATGAAACCGCCCCGGGCGTGGCAACAGCTTCCGGTCAGGTGACAAATTCTTACACGATTATTACTTTGGAGGATGCGGAAAAAATGAAGAGCACAATGGATTATTTGGTTTCAACCGGCAAATTGGAGAAGAAAACCTTCAATGATTACGAAGCTTATGTTAGCGAAGTAGACAAATTCTACTCGACAATCGATCGCGATTTGTTTTTTATTAGTGACAGCGCAGATGGTTTAATTGCAATGCGTGGAATGGATGAATCCGAAAGTCTCTGGAGTTCTTCAGCCTATCAAACATCATTAAAAAAAGTTGGAGCAAATCATGTGTTTTACGTTTTGATTTATCCACAAAACGTTCAAGGTCAGGCGGCGAATGTTTTGGCTTCGAGCATGGCCGCGGTTTTAAACGAAGAAGGAATTGTTTTGCGAGCACAAAGTGAAGGTTTAAAAGTTGAGGGATTTGCAAATGCAGACGAAGAAAAGGCAAAAGCGAAGGAACTCAAATTTAATAACGCGCCAAAGAAAAAAGCTTATCTTTTGAGTGAAGTTCCTTCTGAAGATTTGATGCTTTACGTGGAAAGTTTCGGTTTCCAACAGAGTTTGACTGCCGGCAAATTAACCGGGGCGGATGGATTTAAGAATTTTGCAAAAACAGTACAAAACTACTTGGGAATGAATCTTGAAGATGAAATTTTATCTTTTATGGATAAGGGTTTTGTCATTTCTTTAAATAAAAATGGAGACGCGATTTTGCCCGGAATTTCTCTTTTGATTGACGTGGGTTCTGACAAAGAAAATGCTACAAAATTTATCACAAAAATTGACGCGCAAATCAGCGGCTTCATGACAATTTTATCAGCCGCGCTTCCCGGAGCTGTTACAAAAGATAAGGTTGAAATAAATGGTACAAGTTTTGATTCCTTAACAATCGATTTCTCAAAAATGCCGGCGAGTACGGGTACAGTTTCAACTGTTGCTGAAGCTCTAAAAAACAGTCCTGTAAAACTTTCTTACGGGATAATTGGAGATAAGCTTTTAATCACGACTTCCGATGCTTGGTTGAATAAGAAATTCGTTCCGGTTAAGGAAAGTGATGTTTACAAAGAGCTATCTCCAAAACTGGCAAAATCGGAAGAAGGATTGCTGATTGTAAATCTTCAGGAAATCGGAAGTTTTACAAAAGTTTTGATGTCTCTTCGTGAAAAAATGGGTTTACCGGCCGATACTAATTTTGATATTCAAAAAGCCTTAGACGGTTTCTATGCCTTGATTGCTTCAAGTCACACGGAATCTTATGAAGCGACAATTGAAGGATTCCTCGAGCTTTCAAAGTAAAATGCAAAAGCTTTTAATTGGATTGATTTCGTTTAAAGACCTTCCGTATCTGAAAGAAACGGTGCCTGTGCTTGAGGAAATTCGGCGAGAGTTTGGCGCGACTGCCGTTGTGATGGACACGGCGCAAGAAGATGAGACTCACGATTTTTTTGCCGGGCAATTTTCCGAGTGGAAATATTTGAGAAGTGAAGGGGGGAACATTGGATATGGCGCAAGTTACAATGAAATTTTGGAGAAATTTCCGGGTTTTGAATATTTTCTACTTGTTACAAGCGATGTACTTTTGGATTTGGCGGCTGTAAAAAAAATCATCGCGGAAATGGAAAAGGATAAAGAAATCGCAATGTGTTCCGGTAAAATTTATCACTGGAATTTTGAAGAAAGACAAAAGACCGATTTAATTGATTCATTTGGAATTTCCGCAAAGAAAAATCATCATTTTTTTGATAGAGGCCAGGGCGAAAAAGATGTGGGTCAGTACGATTCGAAATTACAAAATTTCTTTGGGTTAACAGGTGCGGTTTTGTTGATTAGGACAAGTGTGATCCCGGAAATTAGAAAGAATGGGCGGATCTTTGATCCGCTGATTTGGATGTACAAAGAAGACATAGATTTGTCATATCGACTTCGCTGGCTCGGCAAAAAAATTGTCATGTTCCCCGAAGTTTGGGCTTGGCACGCTAGAACCGCGGGGAAGGGAGCAAAAAAAGCTTATTATGTGACTTTGAATTCTTACAAAAATCATCTACTTATTTTGAAAAACAATTTTTCTTTTGGCTTTGGAGCGCTAGTTTTTTTGAAAGTTTTTATTTATGAATTTGCTAAGGCGATTTACATGTTGATTTTGCATCCATCGGTTTTTTTCGCGGGCTGGGCGAGTTTTTTTATGGTAAAAGGAGACGAGTCAAAACAGCTGGTTAGCCCAAAAACAATAATGTCATATTTTGAATAATGGAACTCTCAATTGTAATTTTACACCACGGTTCGCCTGAAGAAGTTTCAGAAAATTTGGAAGCACTTTCAAGCGCGATTTTACCAGAGAAAACCGAAGTTTTTGTGGTAAATAATGGTGAACGTGGAGCGAATGAAAAAGTAAATTTTGGTGGAAGTAAAAAGTTTGAATTGAAGTTTTTTGAAATTGAAAATGGCGGCTACCCAAAAGGAAATAATTTCGCGCTGAAAATGGCTCGCGGAAGATTTTTGTGTATTTTAAATCCCGATGTAATCGTTCAAAAAAATACTTTTAAAAATTTGATTGAATATTTAAATGAGCATCCGCTGGTTGGAATTGTGGCACCGCGACTCGTTTATCCAAACGGCAAAGTTCAAGACAATTACAGAGTTTTCCCGCGAATTTTAGATTTGATTATTAAGCGAACTTACCCAAAATTTTTCAGAGGCCGAATGCGCAGATATTTGATGTGGGACAAAGACCCGCAAGAATCTGAGGCGGTTGATTGGCTTACCGGCGCTTTTCAAATTATCACAAGAAAATGTTGGAATGCGATTGGTCCAAATGATGAAAGATTTTTTCTTTTCATGTCCGATGTCGACATTTGCAGGTTGGCTTGGCAAGATGGTTTTGAAGTCCACTTTGTCGGTTCCGCGGAGGCACTACACAACGAAAGTCGACTTTCCGGCGGGGGAGTTGTGGATATTTTCAAGAAAAAAGTTCTTCGAATTCATCTTGCCGATGCCGTGAAATACTATTTGAAATATTTCCGCGCTTGCCTGCCGAAAAATTGTCCCTCGCGCAATTAGTTTTCAGATTGAAAGACTGTCGGGTTTTGGCTACAATCACTTGGCTAGTCACGCCAAGGCGTGAGCATTAGGTCGCCATTATATGCGACCGCAAAAGTTTCCATAGAGCCATAGTACAATGGTAGTACAGCGGTCTCCAAAACCGTTGACGTAGGTTCGATTCCTACTGGCTCTGCCATAATGGAAGGTTTGAATACTTCACAATCGTTGCGAAGGGGTCTTTCAGGTTATATTCAAGCTTTTTATCATGCAAAATGCAGTTCTGTAAGACGAAGTTGATAAGTTGCCGTTTTTCAGGGGTTTCAGAACTTTTGAATATTTCCCAAGCACGTTTTGCAAGGTCTAACAGGATAGAAGCAGTCATAGAACAGTTCTTGTTGGCTTGCTGGTGTTCCTTCATTTGCTGTAGGAGGTCGGACTGTTTCTCTGTGTATTCTTTGAATTTCTTGTCATAGAAATCACGTGTAATACTACCGTCAGCTTTATCGTCATAGAGTCCGCTCTTTCGATTTTCAATTCGATTGTATTCGTTTTGTAGGGATTGCATCGACTCAAGGTGAAATTGAGAGGTTGCTTTGCTTGCCGATTTAAGTCCAGCGATTACATCATCGATAATGTGTTGAGGTAGATTGCTTAACTTTTTGAAAACCTTTTCAACTTCTTTGAATAAGTCAGACTCTTTTACGAAGATGCTGTGTTTTGAACATTCACGTTTCCCGCAATGATAATATGTATATTTCCCTTTCTTTACCTCTGGCGTAACTGTGGAACTACATTCACTGCATTGTATAAGCCCACGAAAGGCAAAAGGTATGGCTTTATATTTGAATGGTTTTTTATGCCAACCTTCACGCACTGCGGTGCACTTATCGAAGATGGTTTTGCTTATAAGTGGCTCGTATTTATGCGGATATAGATTTCCTTTGATGCGCATTTGACCGTAATAGAACGGGTCTTTGAGGATATGTTCAATACTGCTTACACCTAAAACTTTGCCGTTTTTACTTCGCAGGCCGATTATTTTAGCTTCTTTGCATAGAGTAATCATTGAGTGTTTTTCTGCCGCATATAGCTCAAATAGGCGTGCTACAAGATGTGCACGTTCTGGGTCTGGAAAGATTTGAGATTTATCATTCGCATCCCTTTGATTGATATAGCCGATTGGACTTTCACGAAGCCACTCGCCGCTTTGAATCTTCCTTTCAAAACTTCTTTTCACATTGTCGCTCAACTGCATGACATAGTTTTTTGCGAACATAACGCCCATGTCCCAACGTAAATGTTCAGAACTGTTCGAGTCTTTTGAAATTATTAAGTTCTCTCTAAGGAAATGCAGTTCCAGTTTGCCTGCTTTCAAATACTCATTCAAAACGATTGATTCACGAAAGCCTCTTTGTAAACGGTCAATGGTTTCTATCACAAGGGCAATCGGTTCCTTGGATTTCTGAATAGCTTCGATCACTTTATCAAATTTTCTACGAGTGTCTTTAGTGGATGACTCGGTGATTTGGTGAGTTTCTATATTTGTGAAAGCCTTCTTATTTGCATAACTTTGTAGTCGTTCAACTTGAGCAGGGATGGAATGGGTGTCTTCCTGTTCTTGGCTGGATACACGTGCTAGTAAAATGGCCTTCATGTTAAGTAGATTAACATATAAGTTGCTATGTGTTAATTCTTTTTAATAAAATTAACATTAAGACAGGAGTTTGCAGAACTCTTTAGAGTAGAAAAACTTATGTCGTCCTATCTTCTTTTGTTCAAAATAACCCAGTTTCGCCAGCGTTTGAAGGTACTTTGAGGCTGTTTGACGAGATGATAGCTTCAAATAATCCTGAACATATTCAATAGTCAGAAAGGCTCGAGAGAATAGGCAATTTAATAATTCCTTAGAATGGACACGCATTTTCTTCTCGATTACGGCTTCAACCTTGTTCATCAGTTCTTCAATCTTGATGATACTTTGTTCTGTCTGCTTGGCTTGTTCTTCCACTGCCTTTAGCATGTATAGAATTAGGTCTTTGAAATCATTCTTTTCATTGGCCTCACGAAGATAAGTGTAATATGGACCTTTGTGGTCTTGAATATATCCGCTGATGTAAAGTACAGGAAGTTTTAGACGACCTGTCATTACAATGTAAAGAATCATTAAAATACGTCCCACACGACCGTTCCCGTCTTGGAAGGGGTGGATTGATTCAAATTGATAGTGAAACATTGCCATTTTAACGAGAGGGTCTATGCCGTCTTCGTGGTTGTTTACAAAGTCTTCTAGGTTCTTTAGCAGATCACGGATAACTTTTTCTGTTACTGGCGGCGTATATAGAATTTCTTTAGTGCGGTCGTTCTTTATTGCAACTTCAATTTTACGTACGCCTGTTTTGCTTGGCTCTATTATTGACTGAAGGTGGACAAAGTCATTTGTACTTAAAAAGCCCTTCTTCCTAACGATTTCCAAACCTTCAAGCATGGCATCTTTGTAGTGAAGTACTTCTTTTGCTGGACCAACTCGTTTTTCTTCTGAAATTTCAGCTTCAAATACTGCATAAACTGTAGTGTTGATATTTTCGATCCCACTACTGGCAACAGACTCGCGAACTAGAAGCGGATTCACAAGTAGAAGGGTATTTGGTAAACGTTCAGCTCGAATGTTTAGATTTGCTAATGCAATGTTTGATTGGTTTACCTGCTTCAATATTTCCACTTGGTCATAGTTGAAATCAGTGGGAAGTAGGGGAAGGTCGTTGTGAGGTTTGAGCGGGTCGAACATATTATTCAAACTGTTTAGTGAGTCGGATAGTTTCACGAAGGCTAACTACAATTTTCATGTAGTGAAGTAAGTCGTCAGTTGAAAGACAACGCTCTGCTTTCTTGCGGTCTTTGAGCCACTTGTCCAGTACTTGATAGCCTCCAACATGGTAATCCCACACTTCAGAGTCTATCCCTTCAAAGTACTGTCCTTCGTTTACATAAACACGCTTTTCAGAAGGATTGTATTTTACGAGTGTAACCTGCCAGTCGGAAGCTTTTTCTGGCTTTTGCCCCTCGATTTTTATGCCCCATTTAGACTTATCATCAAAGATGGGATGCGTGAGTAAATGTAGTTCTCGAAGTTCTTTACCGAAGTTTGAAAATTTCTCAAAAATGTGATCGGAAGTTAAGTCCCTATGCTGGTTATTCAATAATCCCGCCTCAATTATTTGAGAGGGAAGTGGGATACGTGGAAAGTCTATTTTGATTTGGTCAGCATACTTTTTCTGAAATTTTGGTAAATGTAATACACCATAAATGAAATCGAAAATCTCCATGTCACCATCAAATCCGATCAATTTCTTAAAGTCCTCTGATATGTTGGAGCTTGTGCCAACTCTATTGTAGAGCCATAGAGGGAATGTTGATGTAGAATCCCTTGCATTATCAAGAATGTGGAAATCAGTGATCTTATTTGTTATGTATGAATAGTTTAGACTAGCTTGGCGATTTATTTTTGTTGTGACTAATGCAAAATTATTCTTTAGCATGTGTCGCATAATTTCTTCTCTAGGCCTTTCGATCATTCTTTGATGGTAGTAAATATAACGATCGTCGAATGGTCTGTAACTAATAGGTATTGTTAAGTCTTCATGTGATTCATTTTTTATTGTGTCTCTGGCTGAAGAAACCTTCCAGGATTTGGTGTCTTTTATGTTAAAGTCTTTTTTAATTACCTCTTCTGAAAGTCCTGATTCTGCAAAGCTTTTTATACGATTTAACAATGTTGTTTTTGAGAAATCTATGACAAAGTCATCACGTGATGTAACAATTCCTGCTGAATTGCAATTAAAGATATTTGTAATTTTTGTGAAAGATTCATACTCATCATCGAATTCCGTGTCTTTTTTTACAAAGAAGTAATAAGGGGATTTCGGAGCTAATTTTTGCCATTCCGTAGACGCGTGTGTATTGGTTGTGAGGAATTCTTTTTTGTTAGATTCTTTTCCCCATATGTCCGAGTAGAGCAATTTTGATTGGTGTTTTTGTTTGGTTTTAACCATTATCATTATGCAAACACCTGCTTTAATTGCAAAAACATTTTCATCTTTGCTCCCATCTGGTGCAGTCTCTTTTTTGAGATTATTGCCGTGCAGGTTTAAGATATATATCTCATTGAAGGAATTCATAAGGCTTTGCCTCATCCCACGAAATGTTGGGTTGTCCAAAAAGCTGTGATTAGTGATGAAGCCAACGACTCCCTCATCCATTTGATCGATTTTCCATTGAGCAAAGCGAATAAATTTCACATAATCATCTTGAAGCCATTTTGGATTTCGTTCATTAAGCCCATGCCCATCAACTTTATAATAGCCTTCATTCCAAGAACCATCTTTTCTTTGGGTAGGTTTTTTTAGTAGGTCATCAATCAACTTATTCATATTGCTTGAAATACCTGAATAAGGTGGGTTACCCATGATTACAAGAATTTGTTCTTCGGCTTTAACCCGCGAAGCTTTTTCACTTTCTTCCGAGATTGATTTGTAGCTTCCAAAAAGGTCATACTGACCCGTGTGAATTACTTCAGGTGCTTCAAGTGTATTAGCCAAATAGACCTTAAGTCTATCATTGTCTGTGTCACCGTCATTTTTCGTCATATCGAAATTAAAACCCAGTCCTTCAAGTAGCATTGTGAGTTTCAAGTGGGCAATCACATAAGGGGCAACCATAAGTTCAAATCCGAAGAAGTGCGTAAGAATATGACTTCCAGCAACTCTTATGAATTCTCTTTTTACAATTTGTTCCCCCAAACTCCCGAATTGTCTTTGTTTTTTTTCACCAATCAATTCAATTGCTGACATAAGGAATGTTCCTGTGCCCGTTGCTGGGTCGAGGAGGCGTACATCTGGGTCGTCAATACCTGAAACTTTTCCCAGCTTGCTCATTAGAATTTCATCAATACTTTTAACAATGTAATCCACGACGTATTTCGGGGTGTAATAAACGCCACGCTCTTCTCTAACTTTTGGGTCATACTCTGCAAGGAAGTTTTCATAAAAGTAAATGGTGGGGTCTTGGTCTTCTTTGTGGTGAGTTAAGTCATGGTAAATCTTTTCCATGTTCGCTTTTCGGAATTGCTCAATAATGGCTTTAACGATGAAGTCTACAGTTTCATTTTTAGAAGTTACTCTCCCAACTAATTCGTATAAGTCTGTAAGAATTGGTACGCTCTTTGGTAGATAGTCGATTGCTGTTCGGAAGCTTAGTGGTTCTGTTGAGCCTTTCTTGGTGTGTTCAAGAGCGGCCAAGAAGAAAGAATAGGCAATTGTTTCTGCGGCCATGTTGGCAAATTGATGAGGCTTGATGTCTTGAATCAGTGTTCGAGAAAAAGCATTCTTAAGTTCACTAAAATCACTTTGCTGGCCTTCTACAGTTGAGACTAATTCATCCTCGATTTCTTTTGAGAGCAGACGAGTTTTGCGGGCAAGTGCGAGCGCAAGCTGTTTTGGTGTTCGAATTTCGAGACTTTTCCCGCTGAAGAACTTCTTCAATAATTCGATAAAACTTGCAGGATTACTATCTTGTGAATTGGCATCAAAAAGGCATTCATCTACTTTCTTGGCTTTCCCCTTCTCGTCCCATTGGTAAAGTCGCCATTCGTGCAGGTTTGTGAACAGTACGTTTTCAAGCGAGTCAGTGTAACGATCAAACTGTATTTGAAACTTTGAATCTGAAAGATGGTCTTCAGGAAGTTTTACTTCAACCCAACCTATGGTTTGAAAGTCGTGGTGTTTTATTTGAACGGTTAGGTCTGGGAACCCGACTTTATTTTCATGAACTGTAGAGCTGGCTTCTGCTATCACTACCACTTCATTTTTTACATTCAAGTCTTCGGTAGCAACTTGTTTAAGAAAGTTTACCAAGATTGGATAGAAGGAGCGTTCGGTTTTCAGATCACTTATCTTCTCGAGTTCGGATTGAAGAAGTTGGAAAGAATTCATGTGTTAAAATTAAATCAGATTTTTCACTTTAGAGAAAGGGCAAAGCTTCTTTTTGGAGCTTGTAAGGCTTGAACCTTTGTAGACTTGTGTTCACTTCATCCATGAAGCTATAGAGAGGCATTACCGTCGAAAGGCTGTTCAGCATTTTGAAGTCTGTTTTGATTCGGTCCCATGAGCGTTTGCTTGCATGTTTTCCAAGCATCTGACGAAGCTCACGTAGGCCTTTGTCTTTGCTGGCGGTGATTATGCCAAGAAGGTAAAAGGCTACTTTTGGTGCGTAGCCTGCTTTTAGTAAAACCTTGAGCATTTGTTGTGGTTCATTGGTGCTCACAAATAAGAAGAGATTGTTTTCAGTGACCATATCTTTCCAGTAGTGTTTCAAAACAGCTTGAGCCAGTTTGGAGCTGAAAACATCTTTGAATTGTGGGTCTTCATTCGGGCTTCCGAGTATTGTCATAAGAGTCTTGAGTTTGGCACGTTTGCTTATGCGAACTTCCAATCTAAGTATCTCAAGTGGACTTGCTCGACCTTCTATAACATCAAAGATATTCATTTGTTGAATGGTCTGGTCTTTGTCTATGGCACGACCTTTGGGCTGGGTGATGTCTTTGATTTTGTCGTAGATTACGAAAGAATGACAGTTTGAATAGTATTGAAGTGAATGACCTTCATTCCTGAATTGAGTGCTGGATAAATCTAGTTTTTGAGTGAGGTTAATCTTACTCAACTCCTTGATGGCAAATGAGGCTGTGGACCCGCCAGAAAGTTCCACATTTTTTGAATAATGAACCGCTGAAACCTTTGCTGACATCAAAGCTTGAATTGTCGTGCTTATACCCATTATTTCAAGAGTCTTTTGAAGCGTGTTTGTTATGCGTGGGAAATCTGCATCGTGTAATTCATCAACGTTGTTTCCGAATATGAGTTTTGGGACTGAAAACTCAATGCGAAGGGGAATGTGGTCCCTGCCTTTGACCCGTCGTTTGATTATAGTCAGTCGTGGTTTGTATTTCCCGTCTTTTTTATCCTGATTTGTAGGATTATTTATGTATTTCAGTAAATAAGTTCGACTTTGTGCCACGTTGTGAGTGGGCGGGTTAAACTTTTCGTGGTCGATGATGTGATAGTCCATAAACGGAAGTTCGAGGACAACTGTATCTATCATTTTTTAGATTGTTTGTTACGAATGCCTCTATAAATGGCTTCTGAACGTTGACGTTTGTATTCTTCCTTCAGAAGGTCGGCTAATTTGTCTGCGAATGTTTGCGGCTTTTCTTTTGGGTCCATTTGATATGGGGGTTAAAGATTTTTTGAATATTTTTCAGGGTTGGTGCGTTGGTCGATTTCGAGAAGGAGTTGAAAGAATCCGATCAAATTTTGCTTTGCCTCGAATCCCAGTTCCCCTTCTTCGTAATGTGTTATTTGTGCATCCTCCAACAGTCAGAATATAAATGATTAAAATCATAATAAGGGTAAATTTTTTAAGCCCTATAGTTATTAACGATGTCGATAGATATAGAAAAAAGGTCTGCGATCTCTGGATTCCTTTTGCCATCTCTTCTAAGACGGTCATACTCGTCCCAAGGTAGGATGGTTTCAATCGCACTTTTTTCTGCGATTTGGTCAGCTATCTTAAATCGAATGTCAGGATGCCAAGATTGAACCATTGCCAAAAAGCTTTGATCAATATCCTGAATTATATGAAAACATTCGTGGATTATAGTTAGTGTTTTTTCATCTCTACTCAAAGTGTCTTCAACACGAATAATGACACTGTCTTTTCTGATTTCATCGTCCCATTCCCAAGCACCTTTAACGTCTTTATCTGTGGTGTTTGTAAAGCAAATGATTGTGGTACTTATTCCCCAATAATCTTTTAGGAATTTTCTAAAATGTATGTCGCTATAAGGATTGTTTGGATATAGGCCGTGGAAAAGGTCACTAACTTCTTTGTAGAAGCTACCGTGAATGTAAATTGCTTTGGTGTACTCTGATAGGAATCGATTGGGGACGTTAAAGTCGTAACAGTAGCCGTTGATTATGCGGACTTGTTTATAGGCAATCTGGTTTAATTTTATCTTTTGATCATTTGGGATCTTTATTTGTGTCGAGTACATATTCTTTGTATCTGGTTATCTCCTTGATCTGCTCATCATTTGCCCCTTCGCCACGAAGGCACGATTGTAGCGTGCTTTCTCGAGGTATGAGTTCAGCATATTCGAGGAAATCTCTTAGATTCATATCGAATGCTTGAGCGATTTTAAGGACGTGGACTATGGAAGGTGATGAGTACTGTTCATCTTCTAGTCGTGATATATATCCGCTGGAAAGGCCAGCGGCATCTTGTAATTCTATTTGAGTCATGTTTTTCTGTTCACGTAGCATTTTTACAATTTTAGCCAGTTGGATGCCGTATTCTGTATTATCGTAGTTTTTCATATGAGTTTAGTGGGGTTTTACTTAGACATAATATCCCTGATTAAAATCATGTCAACTGTTTTTTCACAATAGGTGTAGAATTCTTTCTATGGTCAAAATCACAGCTTCCAATCTCTACAACTTTGTACAATGTCCGCATCGAGTTTGGCGTGATGCACACGACAACCCTAATCTCAAAGATGAGCCAAATGACTTTGTGAAATTGCTGTGGGAAAGGGGAACTCAATATGAAAGGAAAGTACTGGCTGAACTTGAAGATGAACAACCGATTTGTGACCTTTCAAAACTACCTGTAGAAGAAAGAGCAAAGGCTACGCTTGAGGCGATTGCCAGAAAAGAACCTTTGATTTATCACGCTCGTTTAGATGTAGATGAACTTTTGGGTGAACCTGATCTTTTAGAGTTACAACCTGACGGTGAATATATGGCTGTGGATATTAAGTCGGGGATGGGTTTAGAAGATCAGGATGATTTTGAAGAAGGTAAACCAAAAAAGCATTATGCTTTGCAACTTGCTTTGTATACTGATGCACTGCGAAGATTAGGGTTTGCTACACATTATCGAGCAAAAATTTTTGATAGTGCTGGCAACATGGTTGAGTATCGTTTGAGTGAACCGAGAAACTCAAAAGCCCCTGACACATGGTGGGAGCTTTATGAGTCCGCTTTAGTTGAAGTAGGAAATATTTTGAAAAATCAGTTCAAAACAAAACCTGCCCTTGGAAGCGTTTGTAAATTATGCGTGTGGTATACAAACTGCAAAAATCAGTGCATTGAAGCAAATATGCTTTCGTTAATTCCTGAATTAGGTCGTTCCAAACAAGATGCACTTGAGGCTTTGGCAATGACTGTGGATGAGTTGGCGGCTTTGGACCCAGATGATTATTGTGATGCTAAAGGCAAAATGAAAGTGAAGTTACCGAATATAGCGAAGCCTTCTTTAGTTAAGTTTCATAGACGTGCACAACTTCTTGCCTCTGGTACTAAAGAGCTTCAAGTGCTGGAGCCTTTTTCTCTACCAAAGAAGCCGATTGAACTTTACTTTGATATTGAAACTGACCCAACTCAAGACATTGTTTATTTACATGGAGTTGTTGAGCGACGAATGGATTCTTCGGACAAACCAAAGTTCCATTACTTTGTAGCAGAGGAAGTTTCAAGCAAAGCTGAAAAAGAGGCGTGGCAAAAGTTTTGGGAATATATTCGTAGCCTGCCAAAAGGTGAGTTTGCTGTTTACTACTATAGTAAATATGAACGGACACAATATCGGGCTTTGCACAAAAAATACCCTGATGTTGCCAGTGAAGATGAGGTTGAGGCTTTCTTTGAAGATGAAGCTTCGATTGATTTGTATTTTGATTTGGTGAAAAAATATACAGAGTGGCCGACTTATAACTACTCCGTGAAAACTCTTGCCCAACACTTGGGTTTCAACTGGCGAGATGTGAACCCTTCGGGCGCGGCTTCTATCCAATGGTATAACGAGTGGTCCAAAGATCGTGAGCCCGCCAAGATGCAAAGAATTTTGGATTACAACGAAGACGATTGTATCGCTATGATAGTTTTGAAGGACGAACTTATTAAATATGCTACCTAAATTTCTCTTATGACTGAAACTACATTCAAGTCTATAGCCGCTCAAATTCTTGAGGAAGCTGGGAAGCCACTGCATAGCAATGAAATCACGAAGATTGCTTTGAAGCGTGGATGGCTCAAAACTGCAGGCAAGACTCCTGAAGCTACCATGAGTGCTCAACTTATCGTGGATGTTAATGAAAAAGCAGATGAATCAATTTTTGTGAAAGTCGGTCCCTCAACTTATGGCCTCAATCCAACGAAGAAAGCTCATATCAAGGAAGAGGTAGCAAAGAATGATTACCCCATTTCAAAAGATGTATCCTCAAAGCAAAAGGGTGATATTGCCGAGAGTCGAGTTGCTGAACTTATCACGTTGTATGGGGATACTACACTTTCTTGCTATAAGCCGATTTCAGATGATGAAGGGATAGACATTATTGTAAAAGAGAAAGGTAGTTTGAAGGTAATGTTCTTGCAGGTCAAAAGTCGTTATACCGATGAACCACATTCATCATTTGTGGCTCATGTGAAACAAAGTGCGGTTTGTGATAACTACTCTATGGGTATTGTTTTCTGCCTGTTCGATACAATGAAAGGCGATCTTTATGATTACCTCTGGTTTGTTCCTGCTCCTGAATTTCTTAAAAAAGCCAACCTTTATAAGAATAAAGGACTACTCCCGTTCGTAGCTGGAACTAGCAAAAAGGATACAAATAAGTGGGACGGATTTCTAATTGAGAAGAGGGCTTTGGCTAATACAATTCTTAAGCAGATGAGGCGGATGTAGCCACTTTCAAGCTTAAGAACTCTTTAACTTGAGAAAGCTCGACTTCAAATACAGACCAGTCTAAAGTTCTAAGTGCGTCCGTTAAGCTCTGCCATGTAAGCTGGTAACAGGTGTGGTTTTTGTTGTGTGAGTTGATCACGTCTAACCTGATGAGGACGGTCGATTCCTGCAGGCCTCTTGTTAGCGTCTAGACAAAATCGCTGTATTGGGTATAATATCGAAGATATTTAATCCATTCTATGTCAGAAGAATTCGAGCCAGAAAAAATGCGAGACGCTTTGACGGCAGTATTAGATGCGCTTCCAGTAGGTGTTAACCATGGAGGGCGCTTTCGTGTGGCTCAGGGTGCCTTCGACTATAGCATGGTGAATTGTAGGGATTTGAAGGATGATAAGTGGATGTTTTTGTTTGGCGTACATGCTGAGGAGTTACTTGCCACGATAAGTATGTTTCCTGCTAGCGCAAACATTCAGAGTTCTGATCAGGCCTATCTAGCAGTCAAAAGAGATGGAACAGTTCTTGTTCATGACCTTGCACGTTATTTAGAAAGGTTTGGCCTCACAAAGGAACAAGTAGTTGATGCTGTTATTGCAAGTTATTAGAGTGATCTTTTAGTTCGAACATTTTCTACGATGCCCTGCCAACGAAATTAACAACCTTTTCTAGTCCAGCCCTAATGAAGGCTCCTTTAGAGTTAAGGTCACGCCCATTTGTTCTGAAAGCAAGGCTTGTATTCGTTGCCCAACTTCCCGAGCAACTTCTGCTACTATGGGGCCAAAATCGACCGATTCTCCAAGAACACAAAGTGTTGCTTCAGAGCTCGTCACGAATAAGTCAATGGCGGCTCCCCCGATTGGAAAGGGTCTATGTTGGCCACCAAGTATGTTTACATGGTCGTAATTCGTGTAACTCCAATGCTGTTTATACTGAAAGGGGCCAAAATGAACGGCTAAGCCGTTTGCGTCATCAGTGACAACAAACTTGGCAACTTGTATAAATGTGAGCCGATCCGGACGTTCCTCCCGAGCTTTTTTGAAGGCTTCAACGACAGGTTCCAGCACATCTTTTAGGTTCGTAGTGTCTATACTCAGAGTTTCTATAAATTAGTGTGATTAATGATTAGAGCTTAGTATGAACGTAAACACAGAAATTTGACAGAAATATAGAAAGGTTGAGTAGCCTATCTTTGCCATTTAACCTTAAAAACTGCTCATTTTTCTCATCCAAAAAATGGATAACATTATCTGTTTGTGCTACAATAAGCGCATGAAACAAGAAATAGAGCAGGCTCTTACTTCCAACGGATTCACTGATAAAGAGGCGAAAATCTATCTCGCCGTTCTAGAAACCGGGGAAATCACGGTGAGCCGAGTGGCTAATAAAACAGGGATCAAACGCACAACAGTTTACAATGTGATGCAGGGAATGCAATCCAAAGGTTTGTTGAGCCTCACCACCAGAAAAGGTGCTCAGTATGCTGCGGCTTTGGCTCCTATGCTCCTTTTGGAACGCTATAAACACTCTTATAGTCTGCTCCATGAAATCGGCAAAAATCTCTTACAAATGTCCGACTCCAGTGCGCTCAAACCCCAGATCCAATTTTTTGAAGGCATTGAGGGAATTAAGCATTGTTACCTGCAAATTGAATCTGCAGAGGGGGATGTCGTTGGCTTCACAAATTACGAGCACATGCCTGAGGAAGTTTTTAAGTTCATCAGAAGCAGTTTCATACCCACTCGCAAAAAAAGGAAAATCCCCGCACGGTTCATTACTCCACAAGGTGAAAGGAATGAAAAGGTTATTGGGGAAGATGGCAAGTATTACATTCAACATAAAATCAATAAAAACTTGCCGAATGGAGTAAATTTAGAAATTTTCTTACTCAATAAAAGTGACTGCTTCTTTCTTTCCTTTGAGAAAGGGGAAGTGTTTGGAATCATGCTTCGTTCCAAAGCAGTTTACCAAATGATTCGCATATTGTTTGAGCTTATGTGGAAAAGTTCTTAAGCCAAACATTCTCGTGCGTTCGAACAAGTTCCATGCCGGCATACCATGTTAACCTATTGATCTTTGTGGTTAACATATGTTAATATACCTACGTAACTAGTTAACATTATGGATGATTTTTTAAGCACTAGCGAGGTTGCAAAACTGTTGGGCATTAGTAGAATAGCTGTTTTCAAGCAAGTGCAGTCAGGCAAACTTCCTGCCAGGAAAATAGGGAGGAACTATGTGATCAAACGAGAAGATCTTCAGCTTCCATATGCTGTTTTAACTGAAGAAAAGAAAGAAGTCCTCAATCATTCTGTAGATAAGGTTATTGATGATTATGGAGAAACCTTAAGACTGCTTAAAGATGCGTGAGAAAACCATTAAAATTTTAACGATTTCTGAAGTTGCTTGGATTGCACATTCTTTAGCGACTCGTTGGATGGAGTGGGATGAGCCGATCCCACCTTTTTCTAGTCGCTTTCCGAATCGTCTCGAAAGTTGTCTTTTGGTTCCGTTTCAAACCTTTGGACGCAGTTATCTTTATAAAGGCCTCTTGGGAAAAGCAGCGATTTTATTTTATCTTCTAGTGAAAAATCATCCATTTCAAAATGGGAATAAACGAATAGCAGTAGCTACTTTATTGGTTTTTTTGGATAAGAACGACAAATGGTTAAAAGTGGACACTAAGGAATTTTATAATTTTGCAGTGTGGGTGGCCACAAGTAATCCAGCGGTAAAGGACGAAACAGTGCAGGCAGTCGAAAAATTTCTCAAAAAGTATTTGGTTTAGAAAGTGTTACCACCTCTTATTCGCATTGAGTCCGGGTCAGTGAATTCGAATTAGTTTTACGCCGGCCTGCCATTACTGTGCTTTATATCGACTTGCTCGGCCTTCGCCCATTCGCTCTATTTTTTTTAAACTGAGGAGTTTTCTTAAGATCTGTTGAATGGTTGGAGTTGGCATGTTTAAGGCTTCACGGAGTTCCTTCGGAGTTACAGTTTTGTTGTTTTGCATGTATGTCCAGACAGACATTTGCTTCTCGGAGAGAAGGTGGTCGATGGATTCTTTGCTCATTAGCCCAACGGCCAATTCGGTTTGCCTTAAGAGCATTGTCAGGAAGAAGCTCATCCACGGCGTAATATCTTCGTCCGCGGTCTTCAATGTTTTTTGTGATTTGTTCAGTGCCAAGTAGTACTCGTTTTTGTGATCTTCGACGAGTTTTTCATGTGAAATGTAGGGAATAAAGCTGTAATCGTTTTTGAGAAGAAGCAAGTTCGTTAGTATGCGTGAGCAACGTCCATTCCCATCTTGAAATGGATGGATTGAAAGAAATTCAAAGATGAAATTTGCAATAAGGATAAGCGGATGGATTATTTTTTTTTCAAATGCGCCATTTGTCCACTCAATAAGTTCCAACATCTCTTTTTGGACAAGTGCTGGTGGTGTTGGGTCGAAAAGTATTCCAACAATATTTCCTGAAGAATCTTTAGCTTCTACCCGATTACTCCCGAATTTGTAAGAGCCTCGATGCCGCTCGTCTTTTTCTGAGTATTTTAGAAGCTGATTGTGAATATGTTTAATGCTGTTTTCGCTCAGTGAGATTTCTTGGTAAGACTCGAAAATATTCAAAAGAAGTTCTGCGTAACCCGCCACTTCTTGTTCGTCTCGCGTTTTGAGTTTTTGGATTTTTAAACCTTTCAAAAGTTTTTCCACTTCTTCGTCTGAAAGCCTTGCACCCTCGATACGTGTGGATGCACCGGTAGACGTTACAATTACGGATTTCCTTAAACGAGTGAGAATTTGAGGAGAAAGATTTAAGCCGGCCTTCCATTGGCCTTTAAGATTTTCAATCTCAGCCAAGAGATGATATATTTTTTGAGCTGATTCCGGCTCGAATAGTAGCCTTTTGGAGAAGCGATTCATATACGTATAAGTGCTATATCTGATTATATTTGATTGTATTCGATTTGGCAAGGTGAAATTAAAGCCGCGGAACTTATTTGACAAAGATCATTTTTAATGTATTATGTGTTTACTTTTTTACAACAAATTATGAATTTAGAAAATACTACAGGTCAGGAATTAGATAGGGATTTTGAATCGGCTACAGACATGACTGATGCTTCATCAGCACCTCTTTTGGAGGTTAAAGGTTCTGTTATTCGAAAAATTAAATCTTCAGGTGCAAAGATGCCGATGGTTAATCACTTTGAAGGTATCGGCGGGGGACATTAGACATAATCTAGTAACATGAAATTTCCCGAAGTTTTTTTGGGTAGCCTGGAAGAGAGAGTTGCTTCAGCTAGTTTAAAACTTTTGGAGGATCCTGAAGAACTTTCAAAGGCTGAAGTAAAAGTGAGAAATTTGCGTGTTAGGCAATCACTTTTGTGTGTTGTGCCATTAGTTTTTGTTGCAGGTTTGGCTATATTTGAGGCTAATAAAAGAAGACCCAGCGAACTTGCCGAGGCTATAAATGCTTTGCCGCAAACCCCACTAAAGAGCACTGACTTATCTGAAAATCCTGATGCTCCTTTCTTTATTTTAGCGGGAGATACTCACGGTAGCCCTGAAATTGAGAAAAAAAAGATTGAGGCTTTAAGAAAAGAGTTGGGAATTAACTTTGTTGGAGTTGAGGGCTGGGCCGGTAAAGAAGCTGATGAAGAGCGTGGTTATCTGCGAATTAATGCTGAGACTAAACTTATTACTGCACTTATGGATGATCAAAATTTTAAAGTAGTTCCTTTAGAAGATCCGGATCAACAAGAAGAAGCTTTGAAGGCTCTTTTTGTTCAAAATCGACTGGCTGCCGAGTATGCCAGATCCACTATTCTTTTGATCACCGCAATCTCGAGTCTTACCGATTATGGAATTCCATTAGATCCGGATGGGTTGAAGAATGCAGTTGATTTACATATAGAAAGTGAGATCTCTGCTGATTATATTATTAGTAAACGCTTTAATATTCATGACTGTGATGAACCTTCACATCAACAATGTGATGATTTCACAACCTCGGCTTTGGCTCCATATGGCGTGAGTTACTCTTCACTTCCTCAAAACACCGGTGAAGAGAATTTAAACTATGCTCTTCGTTTACAAGATTATTTAAAGCCCGCTCTTGATAAAATTAATGAAGTTATGAGTGGCCCATTGGTGGTTGATGATCGTAGTCAAATTGGCGCACAGAAAATGTGGGATGCTATGGAAAAAAGCGATGAAAATGTGGGAGTTATTATATTTGGTGACGCTCATATTCCTCAAATTCATCAAGAGTTGAAAACTTTGGGAGACTGTTCCGTTGTTGAAATTTAGCTATTTCTCTTTCGTAAACAAAACCTGTTTTTCACCTGTGAGATCGTTTATTGCGTTCATTAGAGTGTTGTAATCGTAAGCCAGATCTTCTCCGTATTGAGTTCCCGGATCATTTACTTTGAAAGTTTTTTTCACAGTATCGTAACCGACTAAAACAATAACGTGATATTCAACATCGTCGTAATAAGGATTTGGGAGTTTTTGAGCGGAAACCGGAATGATGACAGGGCGTTTATCAGCCAACTCTTGAATCAGTTCGTCGACGCTGGGATTTTTTTTGATTGAAGTTGTCCAATTTAGTTCAAGACTGTTTATCAGATCGGATATCGTTTCAAGACTTTCATCTTTGCTGATTTTTATAGTGTCTTTTTTTGTTTTCAAAATCTCCAAAATTCGGGCTTTTTCTTCTTCAATATCAAGATTTTCGTTTTGATAAAAATTATCAACCATCAAAATTGAAGTTTCTTCACATGCATTTTGCCAAGGCTCACTCCAATTTCCGTCTGGAGCTTGAGGAGTAAAAGGCACATCTAAAACTTTCTTCGTGTCCACTTGTTTTTCACAAGAGGTGAGAAGTAGAAAAATGGCTAAAACTGCTAAGGAAAAGTTTTTCATTAGAGTTGTGGCTATTTATTTGATTGTAGCATGTTTTGTGTTATATTCGGAGCTTATTAAAATATTATGGATAGAAATAAATTTAGTGAAAATATGGGCGGCAGGGTAAATCTTTATTACCGCGATCCCCGTTACGGCGAAGCTTTAATTGCTGCAATAAAAAAAGTTGTACCCGAGGGGAAACAAGATAAACTTGACGAGCTTGGTTCACAGGAGCTTGCCGCGGATTTGGCGAATGCGATCTCCACATTTAATACAAGATTGCTTGTGGAAGCGGGTTTCAACGGATTTCGTGGTAATCCCTATGGTAGAGTTCGTCATATAAAGTCAGGTGATTATCTTGATGAAGGTTTACCCGAAGGTTTGCATACTCTTTATAATCCTGATGATATTTGTGAGCATCTTGAACGTAAGTTGGTGATGCTTGGGGTGTTGCCTATTCCGCAAGTTGAAATGATTGAAATAGTTGCATCTTTAGGTTTGCCTTTGGCTGAAGAACCTGATGATAGTTTAATTGGTTCTGTTGCGGACGAGGCGGCGGAAGTAATTCCGCATACAAGAGTTGTAAGAAATGATCGGGAGCTTGGCGCGGTGATTTCGGGTGATAAAAATATTGATGCCTCCGTAAAAAGAATTGAAGATTATATTGATTCGCATCGGGAGGAACTTGATGAAATGATTAGAGAACTTTGGCAGATGAATCATATGCTTTACAACCGGTTTTTATTTGATGAGGAACGTGGAGAAAGAGCCAATTTGTATAAAGAAATTGGTGAAGCTTTGAAGGAAGGAGCACGGCATTTTATTGATATTTCCGATAGGAGCAGAGTGTTTAGGGGAAAAGCACTTTACGTTTTACTTTCAAGAAAAGGTTTCACTTTCAAAATCAAAGATTAATTAAGTGAAATGTTTCCGCTGGTAATGCGTCTCAATAGATGTAAGCTTAAATATTAAGCAACATTTTATTCATTTTAACACCAAAGTTTATGAAAAAAATATTTTTACTTCTGGCCTCCTTCGCCTATGTTTTCTCGGCTAATTTGGCATTTGCGGCGGGAACGCAAAGCACAATTGTTAAGGATAATGCCGATTTCAACGCATTCCCGGACGGAGTTTATTATCAATATATAATTAACTCTGATCAGACTGATGAGGCGGCTGATACAACAAGCGACGATGTGACTTTGCCAGGCGAAGTTAGCTCAACTTTTGGAACTCCTTACTTGTATATCGGTTCAAATACTGTTTTTGACGGTATTCTTTTTGATATTTCGAATGCGGGTTCTTCATCTAAAGTTTGTTTATCACTTACATGTCATCATTACAATTTGGAATATTACAATGGCGTGACTTCATCTTGGGAAGATTTAAGTTATACGGATAACACAAATAATTTTAAGACTACAGGGCAAAACTCTTGGGACTTTACGGCACCAAGCGCATGGGATTCTTCTTTGAATACAAAAATAACAATTAACTCGAAAACCTTGTACTGGGTGAGGGTAAGCGCTGATTCCGAAACATCGGTTACGTCATCCGCCGACGCGGAGGCTTTGGCATTGCGGGCTTATAATTATGAGTTAACACTTAAGGATCAATTGGGTAATGCCATAAATGATTTATCAAGTTCTTCATACTATGTAACAGGAGGAACTTCTAATGAAATTGCAGGTCAGAGAGATTTGGGTTCCGGAACATATCAATTTGCTTTGGATGAAGCACAGACTGATTCGAATTATAGTTTCTATTTGGATTTGGACGGATATGTTAAAGAGTATTTTTCTACGGGAACCGTTTCAACAATAATGAAGTCAAGTTCAGAATCACTAAGTTTTTCACACAAAATTTTAGTGAAATCAATTATAGGTTCGTCTTTGGATCCGGATTCAGTCTACGTTACTGTGGTTTCGCCTTCAGCGGCGACAGTGGTTTGTACAATTTCAGATTCCAGTGCTTACTGCCCACTAACAACATTGCAAGACGGTGCCAGTACAACCGTGACAGTTGCGAAGAGTGGATACAATACAAAAACAGTGGCTTTATCGGGAGATAGATCTTCAGACACGGACTCGCAGGTTTCAACAACAGTAAAATTATTCCCAACTTTAACAGACACGGATGTTGCTTATGTTTCAATTAGCGTGGGGAGCGAAGATGGGGAAGAGTTTAAATATTTAAGTGATTCGAATTTCACCGTGTCAGGAGGTAGTGATAATACAATGTACGATTTTACTAATAATGGTGACGGTACATACTTGATAAGCTTAGCTTCGAGTAATTCAGATAACAGCTATAACATTGATGTTGAGAGTGACGGTTATGTGACAGAGACGGTTTCAAGCGGGGATTTGGTTACAGACTCAACAACTTATTTGGATGCGTCCTCAATGAAGTTTGCATATAAAGTTCGAGTAAAAGATACAAGCGGAAATTATATTTCAGGCGCCACGGTTAATGTTGGTAATTCACTTGACGTTAGTTGTGAATACTTAAGTTCGGGTTACTATGGATGCGCTGTTCCTTTGCTTGACGCGGATTTGGGAATTCGAGTTGCCGCTTCTACTTACATGATTAAATATGAGGAATTTTCTACCGATAGGGTTTACGCCACAGATGCGCAGGTTACCACAACAGTTGAATTAACGAAGAAAGATGCCGGCACAGACTGTACAGTTCCTTTTGATGACATTTACGGTCACTGGGGAGAGCCATACATTGATGAACTTTATTGCCGTGGAGTTGTGATTGGGCGGTCAACTACTCTTTTTGTGCCAAGCGATAATATGACTCGAGCGGAATTCCTGAAAGTTGCATTATTGAATGCAGGCTTCAGTGTTGATGGAAGCGCCGGCGAAAATTTCTCTGATGTGAGCGCTGGAGATTGGTATTACGAATATGTTTCTTACGGCGTAAGCAAGGGTTACATAGAAGGCTACGACGATGGGACATTCCTTCCAAACGCGGATATTAACAGGGCTGAGGCATTAGTAATTTTGATGAGAATTGCGGGAGTGACCTCTTACGACGTGACCGCAAGTGAGATTGCTTTCAGCGATGTGTCCGCATCAAATTGGTTTGCATACGCAATTGTAACAGCCTATTCGAAAGGCATTGTTGAAGGCTATGATACAGGCGCATTCTTACCCGGAAATCACATTACACGAGCCGAAGTCGCGGCGATGGCGGTTAGAACACACGATGCTTATTACGAATAATTTTCAATAAGCAAACTAAGCCCTCGAGATTCTCTCGGGGGCTTTTTCAACAGATTTTTATAGCAAATTGCAAATTGATTTCTGAAGTGATTAATTTATTTGCGTAAATTGCATTTTCCCAATTTAGAAGCTAATATCTACTCTTAATTTTAATTATGGTTTCAAGAAGAGACATTTCAAGTTTAGATTCTTTGCCTGATGACTTTGCAGCATATGCTCAGGTGAACCCGGCTTATAAAGGTGATTTGGATCCGCGAGTTCGAGCTCAAATTAGAGCATTAAGTGTGAAAAAAGTTCCCGTGATGGCTGTGCTTGGGAAGAGAACTGAGAATAGTGAAGTTGTGAGAGACACTAGCGAAATCGCCCTTAATCTTTTGAGATTTCAAACAGCGCTCAAGGTAAAATTAGCTCAGATTAATGAGAATGCGGTTTGGGCTGAAAGAGGTCCGTCGACAGCTGAAGATTTTCTAAGGTCGCCCAGAACTTTTTTGAAAACCGCGCAAGAAGTTCTTTGTGACCCTACAGATAGAATTGCTTTTGACAGAAACGACGAAACTGTGGAATCGCTCTCAGGGATAGTTATTGATCCGCGCTTGGTTAGTAATTTGCTTTTGGAGAATTTGGGGCTAAGCGAATTTCTACCTCCAAAAGGGATGCTATTGGAGGAACAAACAAAGTTTAGAGCTAATGCAATCCCAAAGATTCGTGAGATGCTTGCTAATATCGAAGCAATTAGAAGGCCTGATCAAACGCAGACTGAGGAAGAAAAATTGAATTATTTTAGATTGATGAGAATAGGGGAAGGTGAAAATAAAGGTTATGTTATCGGCACCCAAAATGTTGGGAATCAAAAGATTCTCTTTAAGTCTGATATTTATTCCGCGCGCCGCCGAATTGAACATATAAGGAAAGGTTATGAAGTTGAAATTTCCGTATTGATGAAAATTAGAGATTCTCTTTCAGATTTTAGAGATGCTTTAGAGGATTGGAAAAAACCCGAAAGGAGAGAAGATTTGGAAGGATTTAGAAATGGGATGATGGCTTTTGTTGATTTACTTAATTTTGTGCGTGATGACCACAAGGAAGAACTTAAAAGAAAAATAAAAGAATGCACGACTTTTGAAGATTCTCTTGGCAGGAGAAATCCGAATGTGAAAGAAAATCGTTTAACCGGAGCAATTAAAGATATTGGTGTGAGAATTAAAAATATAAGCGGGATTTCAAAAGAACTCGGTGCTGATGCCGTACTTGCAAAAACTTTGATTGAAGAACAAATTGCGCCAATGAAAACTTTTTATGATGACGTGAAAAAATTGCATGATAGATTCACTATTTTACATAATGGCGGAACTTTGAGTGAAGCAGAAAAGACAAAAATTTTAAATAATTTGAAGGGTTTGAAATCAAAATCCGGTGCGATGATTTTTGAACCTGACATGAGTTTTGGGCAAAAGTTTATCGAGCAAATTGATAAAACAATCGGAGGTGTTGAAAGCGGTGATTTGCAAACGGCGGCAAAAGAATTCGTGAAAATGTATTTGATTGTAAAGTTGAAAAAAACACATATGCAATTGAACTCTATTTATTCTCAACTTTCTCTAAATCCGGAATCAGTTGAAATTGAAAGCATGATTAAACGCATCGAATTAATCAGAGTTGAGCTCGCTAAAAAGGATGTGGCTGAGGGTATTTCAACAAAAGAATATGATTCGGCATACGGCGAAGTATATCATCTTTTGAATAGTTTGAAGGCGAGACTGAATGAATTGAAAAATGATACGGTTGGAGAAAAAACAATTAAGATCGCGCAGAAAATTCTAAAGAAAATGCAGAGATTGCCATCAGCTCCACTTTTTGAGGGCGAGGAAGACGTAATTAAGCCGGAAATGAAATTGGCGGTATTTGAAATTATGAAAGAACGTCTAGACGGATTTTCTTTTGAAGATTTGCTGGACGGAATGAATTAGGCGTAGAGTATTTGCATGAGAAAATGTTTAGTCTTATTGAGTTTGTTTTTTGCATCTTGCGGTTTTCAGGAAACAGATTTGGTGGAAACTCCAGATCTTTATAGCGCCAGCAGTTCCGACGGGATTTTTTTTACATTAGATGAGAAGACCGAATTGCCGCTTGATTTTGAAAGTTCTGCGCTTCACTTAGGAAGTGGATTGTTTAGAAAATATGAAGTTGATCCGCAAGATAAATCAAAAATTGACAGTTATATTTCGTATGACAATGTTGTTTGGCAAAAAGAAGATGGAGTGAGATTGTTACTGAGAAAAGATGTCGTGATTAAAACTGTTGATGTAATTCAAAAAGAAGACGGCAGTTACAAAATGTTCCTTGAGGGCGAGGGGTTTTAGGAAATGTATTTAACCCCCGCAATTCCTTTGAAGTCGCTGTCCATTGTGTAAAGAGTTGCATTTGTTGCATAGGAACTTGCAAGAATAATGCTGTCTGCCATCGGTATTTTAAAATCTTTACTTAGTTTTGCCGCCCAAATTGAGAGGTACTCATTTAAATCCAATACTTTCCCTTTTCTCATTTGAGCGGTAACTTTTATTGCTTCCGATTCGTCAAACTCTGAAAGAAATTTTTTGTAAACTTCATAAATACTTATTGTTGGTACAACTAAATTCTCAACGTCAATGATTAATTCGCGGAATTTTTTTGCATTTCCCCCTCCTTTGAAGTATTCAATCCAACCTGAACTATCCACAATATTCATACTTTTCTATCAGTTTCACGGGTAAAGGTTTTTAGTGATTGATATCTACCCTCAAGCTTTTGGATTTCTTCATCCGGAACTATTTCAATCCTACCTTGATATGCAAAAACTTGAAGTTTGATGCCGGCTTTAAGATTTAATTGGCTACGCACTTCCTTTGGAATTACTATTTGAAATTTTGGCGAAAGGGTTATTGTCATACGTTTTATTGATCGATAAATAAACAGTAAAAGTTTACCTTGGGATTACATTAAAAGCAAGTCATTTCAAGATTCTTTATCCGGCGGTATATTATAATAATCGTAAAGATATGTGGCGATGTCTATAAAAATGTGACCGGATGTATTTGCTCCGAATTCATTCGTTCTCGGATGATCAAGCTTTATTAAAATAAGGAATTTAGGATCGTCGATAGGGCCAAAACCGACGTAAGAAGCGATAGTGGTTCCTCGACCGGAAAGTGCTTTACCAAATTTATATGTCTGAGCGGTTCCTGATTTCCCCGCAAAATAGTGGCTCGGAATTTTTAAAAAAGTGTAGCCATTTACCGCGGTGGCAACCATCATGGCTGTAAGTTTTTGAGAAGTTTCAGAAGTCAAAACCTGACGCACGATTCTAGGCTCAAAATCTTCAGTTTTTCCATTCGCGTACTCAATTTTCTTTATCAGCATAGGTTGCATCATTACTCCATTATTAGAAATGGAAGTAAAAGCTTGTGCCATTTGGATTGGAGTTACTGTTATACCTTGTCCGAAAGCTTTTGTTACAAGTTCGGAATCCGCCCAAGTGTCAGGTGGTGCGAGTTGGCCCAGAACTTCATCTTCAAGTCCAATCTCGGTACGTTCGGTAAAACCGAATGCTTTTAGATAATTATAAAAAAGAGTTCTGCCTAACTTCTGCGCGACAAAAACCATTCCTACGTTTGAAGAATGTTCGAGAACTTGAGTCATTGTTTGAACACCGTGATACACGTCGTCGTAAGTATGGATTTCGTAGTCATCCACTTTTACCGGCCCGCTTTCCACGTAAGTTGTGTTTGGTTCCACTTCGCCCGCGTCAACGGCGGCGGCCATGGCGAGCGGTTTGAAAATTGAACCCGGCTCAAAAACTTCGTTTAACATTTTATTTTTGTAAACTTCCGGCCCATAGATATTTTTGTAGGCGTAATAAACATCGGGATTATCTTTGTCTCTGAAAAGTTCAATTCTAATTTGTGGATCTTTTTGAATATATAGCCAATATTTGACATCTTCGCCTTCTCCCACCGAATATAGATTTTCCTTCTGATCCTCTGTGAGGCTTATTACATATTTATCAAAAACATCGCCATAAATATTGGGGTTGAAAGTTGGAGATTGAGCCATTGCAATAACTTCACCCGTTTTTGGGTTAAGAACAATTGCTTGACCGCTATCCGCTTCAAATTTCTTTACACCTGCCTCCAGTAATTTTTCCACTTCAAGCTGTACTGCTCTGTCAATTGTTAAAGTAACATTTGCGCCGTCAATTGCTTCTTCAATTACAGAATCCCCGACAGTTATTTGGTTTCCGTTCGCATCAATTTGTGATGTAAAAATTCCGTCTTGTCCCTTTAAAATATCATTGAAGGTTCCTTCAATCCCATATTGACCGTCGCCTGCGGAGTTAACATAACCCAAAACTTGGGCGGCCAAACTTCCTTCGGGAAAAAATCTGAAATATTCTTCCTTCATTCTTATCCCCAAAAATTTTAAAGGAGCGTCAATCTTTTTCCCGGCCTCATCAAGATAATCTTCCCGATCTTTTTCAAGAATCGCCTCTATTTGTTTTGAAATTTCAGGCTCGAGTTTGCGCTTCAAAATCACATATCGATTTTTTCCGATCAAAGTACTTTTCATAACTTTTTCATCAGTATTGAAGACTTTAGCCAATGCTTTGGCGGTTCCGGCGTTATCGGTTATTTTTGTGGGATAGGCAAAAAGATTTCCGCTATCCGAGACTTCGATCCCGCTTAAACTTAATGCTTTAATTTCATCCGCGGTTTGAGCATCAAGACCCTCGGTTATTAAAATTACATCTCGAATTTTTGCGGAGAGTATTGCAATGAGATTATCTTGAAATGACTGTTTTAGTTCATCATCACTTTTCATTTTTATTTTTGAAGCGGCTTCTTGTTTTAAAAGCGGATCGGTGATTTCTTCCAAAGCTTTTATTTCATCTTCAATGCGTTTCACATCAAGTTCTTTTTCAACATCGAGATCAAAGAGAAGGGGAGCAAGAGTCGTGCCAACTGTTGTTGGGTCGTCGATCAAAGTTGGATCGGCGTAAATCATGTTAAGAGTTGTGTTTGTGGCAAGTTTATAAGTTTCATTTGAGTGATAATCCTCAATCAAAATTTCTCCGCGACGAGAGGGAAGTAGCGTGTAGCCCTGCTGTTCGGTCTGAACAATTTCCATGTAATAATTGTGCTTAATTATTTGCAGATAAAAAAGCTTCAAAATTATTGCCGTTGTGATTAAAACGACAGCCATTATCAGGTAATGGATTCTGGTAAATTCTTGTCTTGTTGCCATGGAACCAAATTCTATCTTCAGCTTTCATTGCGGGCAAGTCTTTGATAGGATTTGGCGGCTCAATTAACAAAAAAATATGTATAGGAAAACAACATTGGCCAACGGACTTCGCGTTATAACAGGTTCACTTGAAGGAACTAAAGCTGTGACTTGTCTTGTTTTGGTTAAGGCCGGTTCAAGATATGAAACAAGCAATATAAATGGAATCGCTCACTTTTTGGAGCACATGTTTTTTAAAGGAGCGGAAAAATTTAAGACCGCGAAAGCTGTGTCTGAGGCGATTGACGGAGTCGGAGGAGATTTCAATGCTTTCACCGGCAAAGAATACGTTGGATATTACGTTAAAGTTGCTTCAGATCAGAAGTTAATGGCACTTGATGTTCTTTCAGACATGATGTTGAACGCGCGTTTTGATCAAGTCGAAATTGAAAAAGAAAGAGGAGTAATTATGGAAGAATTCAATATGTATCAGGACACTCCTATGTATCAAGTTGCATGGAATTTTGAGCGTGCGATTTTTGGTGATCAGCCAATCGGTTGGGATGAAGTTGGAACAAAAGATACAATTCGTGCAATGAACAGAGATGATTTTGTGAAATATAAAGAGTCTCTTTACATGCCTGAAAATATGCTGGTTTGCATTGCCGGTGATATTGATCACGATGAAGCCGTGAAGTTGATTGAAAAATATTTCCCGCTTGAGAAAATCAAAAAAAATGTTTCATTTGTGCCTTTTGATTCTTCCGCGCTCGGTAAAGATAAAATAACTTTGCAGACTAAAAAGACCGAACAAGCACATTTGGTTTGTGGAGTTTTAGGTCTACCGGCTGAACATCCGGATCATTATGTTTTGAAAGTTCTTGCCAGCGTTTTGGGAGGAAATATGAGTTCCAGAATGTTCACGGCTGTGCGTGAAGAAAAAGGTTTGGCTTATTATATTTCTACCGGAACGGAAGATTATATGGATACCGGAATTTTGTTTACTCGCGCAGGCGTTGATGTGAATAGAATTACTGACGCGGTTAAGGCGATTGTTGAAGAATACGACAAAATTCGTCACATTGAAATTAGCGAAGCCGAGTTAAAAAAAGGAAAAGAGTTTTTGAAAGGCAAATTGGTTTTGAGTTTGGAAGACTCCGAGGAAGTTGCCCAAATGGGCGCAAGAAATGAGCTTTTATATGGAAAACTTAGAACTTACAATGACATCGCGAAGGAAATTGACGCGGTGAAAGTTGCAGATGTGAAGCGAGTTGCCGCAGAACTTTTAAAAGACGATTCTTTATATTTGTCTGTCATTGGTCCTTACGAAGATAAAGCTATGTTTGAGGAGTGTCTGAAGTTTTAGGCTTTGCAGTTTTTCCAAGAATGTCTTCCATGCAGGCGACTATTTTATGAGTTCGATTCAGCTCCATTTTAAGTGCCAGCAATCCTGTGCCGTCTTCAGTCTTTATACTATTTTCTATAAGTTTGATTTCATTAATGAGCTTGGTTTCTCTCGCTTCTAAAGTTTTTATATATTTTCTTAATGTCCCCTCAGCCCATCTATTTCCAGCTAGAATGCTAAATAAACCTGAGTCATCTTTGCGTATTTCAGATTTCAAGGAACCCACAATCATAGGGTCCCAGTCTGTAGTTTCTGATTCCGATTCCTCGCCTTCAGGAATTGATATATCTACTTCAATTCCATATGATACTACAGATCTTAAACGATTTAGTGCCTCATTTTCAATTGTTTCAACTCTCGCTCGGTATAAACCCATTTCTTTACCTACTGCAGACAAGCTAAGTTCATCACCTCCCGGGTTAATATGTTTATCGATAAAGCCATACCTTTTCATTAAAATGTATCTTTGTCTTTCTGATAATTCGGCATGAAAACCTTCACGTAATAATTCTAAATCTTCTTTATCAAGCAATTCTTGTTCGACATCGCTAGATGAAATCAGATCATTTCTTTGATCAATCTGATCTTCAAGATCACCAATCAATGTATGTTCAAACTGACTGAAAAGATTATCTCCGTCATAATCTTTGGTAGATCTTACTTTTAGTTTTCTTTTTTTCTCACTTCGGGTTTTTCCTTCGGCGTTTAATTTTGCAAGTGTGTAGACTTTGTCTCTAGTCCCATTATTGATATCTATTGCTAATGCTTCACCATATTTACTTTGATGTCTTCCCATATATAAAATAACACCTTTAATTGCCATACGAACCAATCTTGCTCTACCATCTTCTTTATAATTTTGAATCGTGTGAGAAAGTTTAATCATACCAATTTGAGCAATTTCTTGTTGTATTTGAGGTTTATCTGATAATACCCCTGCTATTGCAGCAATTAATGGTCGGTTTGCAATCAACAATGCTTCGGCCGCTTTTTTATCTCCATTTCGAGCTTTTTTAATAGCTTCAACTTCTTCTGCACGAGTCATTTTGTCTTCCCAGTCCAAAAGAGATTCAGCATCTTTATTTCCTTCCTTCCATCGAGTCACTATTCGGTAGATATTGTGCTGTGTGATCTCTTGTAATCTTGAAATTTCTCCGGCTAAAAGTTCGGGAAGTGACAGGTAATCTGGAGGTTTTTTATTGTATTCATGTCTTAGATTTAAGATATCTCTGCTACTTCTAATTCGTGCGATGTGTCTTAGCGTGAAGTGATCTGTAACTTGATCTTGCAAACCTTTCCCGGATTTTCTATCCCGGTCATAGTAATTCTCAACAAAGAAAGATGCGTGAGTTAGTGGCCCTTGATAACGGTCAACTTTTTTCCCGGCATTATCTATAATTCTCGCCGGTAGCATATTATAAACATGACACTGTTTGTCAGGGACATTTGGATTAATTCGGAAGCTTCTTCCTTTTCCTTGCCAGAAAAGTTGAGGTGACTTTGTTAATTGAGAGTCAATCACATGGTCAATACAAGGAATGTCTGTTCCTCGGCCAAGTTTTTTACTTCCTGCGACTCCATCAAGTACTCCCGATTCTAATTCTGCAGAAATTCTTGCAAGATCATTTTCATCTTCTTCGCCGGTTAATTTGGCGATTTTCAAACCTCTTTCAGTAGCTTTTGTGATTAAGTCTTCGAGTAAAGAATTATTTTTATAAATGAAGGCTGTTTTAGGTTTCGGACTTCTATCACGAATACTTCCATCGTAGAAATCAAGAAGTTTTGTATTCCAAGATTCCCTCAAAAGTCTATTGGTTTCTTCATCGCTAATCTCTTTTGTCTCCCCATCAATTTCCAGGCTTGCATTTAACTCAACATCATAAAAATCCATTTCAGGAACGTGACCTTGCTCCAAAAGTTCTTTTAGTGATCCCGGCATGCCCATGTAAATAATTGCATCAGGAAATACTTCTTCAATGCGACGACGGCTTGCCAATTCATCTGTTGCACTTAAAGCTACGATTGGTATTTTATATTTTTCCGCTATTTCTTTTAATAGGGCAGATCTAGGTTTTGAAAGTGCATTAACGTCGCCTTCATCAATAATTATCAAACCAAGTTCTTCTAAGTTTGGCCAATTTTTTATTGATGCAAAGTTGCTTATAACGAAATTCGCATTTACGTGTGCTTTTCTACCTGAAAGTGAGGTGTCAGCCATTATTTCAGATCCTGTTTCTCTTGCGTGATCATTCGCACCATCAAAAAATTGAGCACCTGTGTTATTTGACCAGCTTAAAACCAAAGTTTTCTTCCCATTCGCCGCTCTGATTTTCTCAGCAAATATAACTCCCAAAGCTGTTTTACCGGAACCCATTGGTAGAATAACGTGCCCCATTCTTAATCTTTCTTCTTGTTCACCGGAATCTATCCAGTCATCAAAACCCTTAAGTGCGGCTACTTGTGATCCGCGAAGTTCTTTACCGGCAAAGCTGTCTATTGTTTGATCTGCTTCATCAATACGCTCAACCATGTGAAGTTATTATGAGTGCGAATTTTAACATTATTTATGAAAAAGTCAACATCTAGGCGTTAACTCCAATTTGTTTCCCGAACCTGGCAATCATTGCATTTCTGTTGGATTTATTCAAACCCTGGTTGTGATAGAATTTCATGAAAACTCTTGAGACTGCTTCCGTGGCCACGAAGTCATCTCCCGGTTTAATTTCCAGAAAAGTTTTTGCAAGATTATTAACTTGTTCACTTGTTAGGTTTGGATTATTTAGCACTGAATTTTGCCGGCCGACAAAAGAATCTTTCATTCTCAACGCAGTTCCACCAAATCCGTTTGAAATATCGAAGTCCACAAGTTTTTGAAGTTCTGCGCCTTTTGTTAAAGGAGAATCCGGGAAACTTCTGGCGAAGGCATCCGGATTTTGGTCGTGGATTTGTTTCTGAATTGGCTCAGGCAATGAAATAACGAAGGCGGGCGTTTCATTTTTATAATATCCTTTTTCAAGACCGGCTTGGTATTCATCAACCAATGCTTTTTGTGCTTCAGGGAGACGAGAAATTAATGCATAAGTATTCGCGGCTTCATCGAATTTGTTTGGCTCTCTTCCTCGTGAGTCGAAATCTAAAGGTCTGGAACGTTTTGCTGCTTCGAGTAAGGCCAACTGCTGTTCATGTGGAATTTTTTCGGCTCCGATTGAGTTGATGGGTCTTAAAAATTGATCCAGAGGTTTTGGATCTTGGCTTTCCATTGTTGCTTTCGCCGCCATTGCCGCGTATTCGACTTTGCCAGCATTCTTGTAGACAACTTCTTTTGCGGTTTCACTGTCCACAATCGCGTGCATTTCTTCCAGCTTATCTTGCAGGCTTTGCGGCAGTACTTTCAAAGCCTTGTCAGCCATTTCCTTAACTTTCTCTACAGCTCCGCTTTGTGGTTTTTCATCAAATGGCATCACTCAGTGTTAAAAATTTACTTAAAAACATTGCTTTACTTGCCTCGGGGAGGGTTGAAAACCATTCATGCAGATTTTCTTCTTTTATTGTTTCGAGATTCGCCAATAATTTTGACCAGGTGTCCGTGTCCTCATCCATGATCTTTTCAAGACATTCCTGACCGAGTTTTTCAAAAGCCTCATGTCTTTTATTTTCAATTTTTTCAAGTACGGTTTGGAAAATCGGGAATTCTTTACAGAATGCAATTGCGTTTGCCGAAAATTCTTGTGAGTGAGATTCGGGTGCAAGTTTTGTTTTCACCGCATCCAATATTTTTTGAGCTTCGATTTCCGAAATTTTTTGAGTCTTTATTAGACCCTCATAAATTTTTGAAATTTCTTGAAGGATTTCTTTTTTTTGCGAGAGTGTTTCTTGATCTGTGAGCATTGCCTTATTTTTACGCTGAATCGAAACTTTTGACAATTGTTTTTGTTTACGGCAACCTGTGTCCGTTATTTAACAATAAAAACATGGAAAGAACATTGGTACTTTTAAAGCCCGACGCGATTCAAAGAGGATTGGTTGGTGAAATTACATCTCGATTTGAGAAAAAAGGTCTAAAGATGGTCGGTCTAAAAATGATGAGACTTGATGAAGCCGTTTTGCGAGAACATTACGCGCACATTGCTGATAAACCTTTCTTCCCTGGAGTTGCAAACTTCATGAAGAGTTCTCCTGTTGTCGCGATGTGTTGGGAAGGACTTGGTGCTGTGAACGCAGTTAGATTAATTACCGGAATTACTAAAGCTCGAGAAGCTGACGGCGGAACAATTCGTGGTGATTTTGCGATGAGCGTTTCTTGCAACGTGATTCACGCTTCTGATTCTACTGAAACCGCCTTGAAAGAAGTTCCTCGATTCTTTAACCCGGATGAGCTTCATGAGTATTACAAGAGTGAGTTTGAACATGTCTATAATGAGGAAGAACGCGATTAGTCCGCTGTATTTTTTCTCCGGTCTCGAGGGAATTTCTGCGTATCCGGCTAAAGTTCAGCCTAAGTTTTTGGATTTTCCGCGAGGTGGTTTATGGGCTTGCGTGATTACTTATGAAGGTCTAGAGAAGTGGATTTACTGCGATAGAGTTGAAAAAGTTTCGTTGGAGGATTTGGAAGCGGGTGAATTTTTGATAAGTGACTTTGAGCCGAGTTTGAGTCTGTCAAAATACGAGAAAAAAATAGAGAAAATTAAAAAATTGTTGCGAGAAGGAGAGACTTACCAAGTTAATTTCGCACAAGAATTCCGGGGAAATTTTGAGGGTGATCCGCTCGGACTTTTTTGCGCGATGCAGAAAAGAAATCCGGCGCAAATGGCATTTTATTGGAACGGGATTTGCTCAAATTCTCCCGAGAGATTATTCAGTTTGCGTGGCGGCATTTTACGCGCCGAGCCGATAAAAGGAACTGTGGGTGCAGATGAAGATGTCAGTTTTTTATTGCGTGATGAAAAGTCGCAGGCGGAGTTAACAATGATTGTCGATTTGCTCAGAAATGACTTGGCGATTGTGGGTGAAAATGTGCGTGTTTCGGTTCACGCGGCGATTATGAAATTGACGAATGTCAGTCATACTTACAGTGTTATTGAAGCTGATTTGAAGGCCGGAGTTGGGGTGAGAGAAATTTTACGAGCGCTTTCCCCGGGAGGTTCGGTCACGGGTTGTCCAAAGATTAGAACGATGCAAATTATTAAGCGACTTGAAGGTTTTAAACGCGGATTTTATTGCGGTAGCGCGGGTTTTGTTCTTCCAAACGGTGATGCCGATTTTAATATAATGATTCGTACCGCGACTGTTCGGAACGGTCGAGTTGTTGCACCCGCCGGCGGGGGGATTTTAATAGACAGCAACGCGGCTGACGAATACAATGAAACCCTTAAAAAAAATGCAGTGATATGCGAGTTTACGAAACATTGAGAACTTGGGGAGGCCGTTTTATCTTTTTAGATAAACACGAAGCGCGATTTGGTAGATCTCTGAAGGATTTAGTTGCGCCTTATGTTGGGCGGAAAGATGTGCGTTTGAAAATTGTTGAGGGTGGGGAAGTTACAGTTGAAGAATTATCGGAGTGGAATGGCAGTTTTATTTACGACAAAATTTGGACTTTTGATTTTGTTGAGTTGGAAAGAGATAAGCCTGAGATTAAAAATGCGGACACTTCTAAAAAAGATGCGGCGCGCGCAGAATCCGGATGCGACGAAGTTTTATTGGTAAATCGAGCGGGAGAAATTACCGAAGGTTCAATTACTAATGTTTTTTTTATAAAAAATGGGATGTTGATAACACCCGCGACGGGAATTTTGAAAGGCGTTATGCGGGGGGTGATTCTTGAGGCCGCTGAGCAGTTGGGTGTGCCGGTGATTGAACGAGCTGTGATGAGAAGTGAGTTTGCTAATTACGACTGCGTTTTTTTGTGCAATTCTATTCGTGGTATTATCCAGATTGGAAATTTGCACCCATTAATGCTGAAGCTTGCAGAAAAAATTAAGCAAAATTATTGGAATTCTTAATGTGACGCCCGACAGTTTTTCTGACGGAGGTAGATTTTTGCGTGATGATTTGGGCGAGGTTGCACGAGAGATGCTCTCTGATGGCGCTTCGTTTGTTGAGATAGGCGGGGAGTCTAGCGGTCCAGGTTCGGTTGATGTTTCGCTCGAAGAAGAATTAAGTAGAATTGTACCGGCGACGAAACTTTTGCGAGGCCTACCTTTTTCAATAGATACTTGGAAAAGTGAGGTGGCTCGGTCGGCTTGCGGAGCAGGTGCCGTGATGATAAATGATGTGACCTCCGGTCGTGGTGATGAGCGAATTTTTGATGTGGCTGCTGAGTTTGATGTGCCGATTGTATTAATGTACTCGAAAAATAGTTCCGCTCGAACTGATCGCGCTGTGCTTGAGTATAAAGATGTTATGAAAACGGTGAAGGATTTTTTGCGAAGTCGAATTGAGCTCGCGAGGGCGCATGGAGTACGGCGCATCATTATCGATCCCGGGATGGGTGCTTTTGTAAGCGGTGATCCTAAGTATAGTTTTGAAATTCTCGAACGCGTGTCTGAGTTGGACGAATTGGGCTATCCGATTCTGATTGGGACTTCCAGAAAAGGTTTTCTAGGTGAAGATAGACTTGGAATGACTCTAGCGACGACCTGCGATTTGCGCGGGAAAGTTGACTATTTGCGCGTGCATGATGTTACGGAGAATCTCTCGGTTGTCTGTGAGCCTGAACTTTTTGATCAATAAAATATTTCGCATTTTTTTCGGGTTTGCCAGTAACTTCCCAAGCCTCGGGTGGATCTTCCTCATTTAAAATCAAACTTGAATGAACGAATCGCTCGTGTTTTTCGCAAAGTGGAACGATGCCGTCGGGGTCGTGGCTTGGGTTGAGAGCGTATCGAGCGGTGTGATGAAGGCTGGTGGATGGGAGAGTGCAACCGCGAAACCCGCAGGTGTTTTTGTATTTTGCTTGAATGACTTTTCGGACATCTGAAGGAATGTATCTGGTTTTTGCGTCCATCGCTTTTTTCTTCGCGCATTCAGGACAAACTTTCAGAATTATTTGTGGTTGTGGAGTTTTTTGGGTGAGTTCGCGAATAACTTCGTTGAACATGAGCGGGTGTCCGCGGTCTTTCTCGAGCTGGTATTTTAAGATACGCAAATCTTTTTCGACTTCGCTTGAAACTTGGAAGGACATGTTGTGGAATTGCTCGGGTAGCGAATTATTTTCTAATTCACCCCCGGGGGGACTTTTTTCTCTTATCTCGTGCACGTAGGCGGATAGTGCAGACTTGGAAAGGTTATTAACTTTTTCTGCTAGATCTTTATCTGTTTCAGGTGTGGCGATGTAAGCCACTTCTTGAATTTTGCTCCAGCCTTGCTGTCCGGTTTCAAAAATATTAAGTAACTCGGGTTTGTCCTCTAGTTTTTTATGAATTTGCAGGATTTTATTAGTTGTTTCCATTCCAATCCCTCCCACCTTTGCCGCGAAATCGTAAATACTGTAAAAGCCTTTTCTGTGATAAAGGCCACGACGTGAAACTTCAGGCAGTAAGCCACAAAAACGTTGTTTCCAAATGCGGGCTTCTGAGCCGTATTTTTGGCAACGTTCGTATAATTCACGGTCGCTAAGGGTTTTTATTTCACTCATGCCCTCACGATATAGAAATCGACCTGAATTATTCCTGAAATTTGGTAAATAGCATTGACAAGATAGTTAAAATGCGTCATATTCGTCTCTATGTTAGATAGATTTGATGAAAGTCCGCCAGATCCGATCGAGCTCGCGTTTGATCTCTGGGAAAAACGACGCACCGTTGAGGCGGTTCTAAGTGATGTGATTTTTATTCTGGAGAATCATCCGAATGACTTAGTCTTAAGAAAATTTCTTTTCCAAAAAGTTATATTCCGTTTAGATCACACTTTGTACGCGGATAGAAAAGTAGACAGGGAAGTTGTAAATCAAGTTGCGAAAGAGCTCAGAAAGCTTCCAGTTTATTTTGAAACTGGTACAATGCCCGACGATGCTAGTCTCTAAAGAATTCACATTCGATTCCGCACATTTTCTCACTAAATATCATGGGAAATGTGAACATTTACACGGGCACACTTATCGTCTGAGAGTTACTGTTGAAGGTGAAATTCAGCCGAATGGTCTTGTTGTCGACTTTGTTATTTTGAAAAAAATTGTGAGAGAAAAAATTATTGATAAATTTGATCATCGCAATTTGAATGACTACTTTGACAACCCCACTGCTGAAATTGTTTGTGAATTCATATGGAATGAGCTGAAAAATCTACCTGAACTTTTGAGGATGGAAATGGAAAACCCGAATATGCCGGAAGAAATAAAAAGGCTTTTGAAAGAAAATGGACAGAAGGAAATCAGTGACGCAGTAAAACTTCATGAAGTGACACTTTGGGAAACGCCTGACAGTTTTGTAACCTGCAACAATGCACATTTTTCTGGGACTCGGGACTAATCTTGGCGACAGGGAAATGAATCTGGTAACCGCCAGAGATCTTTTGATGAAGCATGATGTTTTGGTTGTGGGGCAATCTGATGTTAGAGAGACCGAGCCGCTGGGTGGATTAGACCAACCGAAATATCTTAATCAGGTGATTGAATGCTCAACGGAGCTGGATCCTTTTGCTCTTTTGGAGGCTTGCAAGCAAGTTGAAAGGGAAATGGGAAGACCGGTGCCGCTTGGAAATGTGAGTTTTGGCCAGACTAAAAAATGGGAAAGTCGAATAATAGATATTGATATTTTACTTTACGGTGACGAAAAAATTGACACTCCAAACCTTAAAATTCCTCATTATGATTTGAAAAATCGGCAATTTGTGATTGAGGGGATTACTGATTTAGGGTTTCAAACCAATCAGCTTTTCTGAGATTTGGGCTCACGTGAGCAAAGAAAGAAGCCGCTCCATCTTTGAAGTTAGGTAATACTTTGATTAAAGCCTCCGCCGCGGCATCTCTGTATTTTTTCATATCCATCAATTCTTCAGCTACATCTTTATCTTCCTCTGCTGCCATTAAGAAAGGTTGATAACGAAGATCTGCTTTTATTTCGTTTGGAATGTCTTTTGCACTTGTAACATCATCTGCGACAAAATCAGGATGGTATTCTGAATGTGTGTCTATTATTGTTACTAAGATCCGCCCAAAATACTCTATGGGATCTTTAATTTCTAACTTATCAATTGTTGTTACTGCTTTAACGGCATCTTTAATTGCCGCCACAAGTAAATCAACTTGCATACTTTCATCGAATCGCATGGTTCTTAAAGCATTTGCACATTCATCTGTGAATCTACTGATGTCATTAACTGTTTGCACGTTGGTTGTTGCTACAAGACGTGCTCTAAAACGAGAGATCAAACCCATAACAATACCTTTCCCGAACGGATCAAGATCCAGAAATCTTTTGTCGGAAGTGACTATTCTACCTGTAGTTTCGTCTAAATTTCTGGTCTTCATTTGAAACTTTTAAATTTGGAGCCATATAATGTGTTTTGCAAACTTGTCAATTGCAAGCTTTAGACAAAATTGCTACAAATAAGACATGACAAAAAGACAAGCGGAGCTTCGCTATGAATTGCTCGACTACATTTCGAAACGTGGAAAGGGCTCAACAGGGAGAGCACTTTCTTCTGTTGATTTGATTGAAGCACTTTATTTTGGCGAGGAGAACGGTAGACAAATTTTTAAGCATGATTCAAGAATGCCTCAGTGGGAAGATAGAGATTATTTTGTTTTGTCTAAGATTGAGGCACTTCCCGCGCTTTATTCAGTTTTAAAAATGCAGAGATTTAATTTGGGCGAAAATTTGCCTGATTTCCCGAGCAGAAAAACTCCCGGAATTGAAGTAACAACAGATAGACACGCATATGGAATTTCCGTGGCGGTTGGAATGGCGGAAGCTGTCAAAATGGACAAACGAAATAGTCATGTTTTTTGTTTGGCGGGCGATTATGAACTAGCGCACGGATCGGCTTGGGAGGCAATTATGACTGCCGCTGAAAGAAGACTCGATCGTTTATGTTTGATTATTGATGAAAACGATCCGCGAGATGAGCCGATTCAGGAGAGGTTTGAATCTTTTGGTTGGCGAGTTATTAAGTTGGGAAATGCGCATGATCATGACGATATCGCTTTTGCATATTTGAAGGCGCGTATCACTCAGCGAAAACCGACTTGTATTTGGGCACCGACAATAAAGTCGAAAGGAGTTCCTTTTGCAGAAAGAAAACCCGAATATGATGATGCGATTTATTCGGAGTCTGAAATGAGAGAAATTCGTAATATTTTGCTATGATTTTAGATTTAAAACTTTGTCAGGTCGCACACAAAATCAAGAATTTGATTTTGATTGATTTGAGTTTTCCGGGCTGTAAATTTCCTGAATTTAAGCTGAATTATGAAAATAGATATATTTGTTTGCCGGGCAGAGCGGCTTTTGCGACTGAATATGCGGCAGGAATTGCGAGTAGTGGAAAAATAGTGCTGATCTATGGAGGCGATAGGATTGAATTGGCTGACAAAAACCTGAATGTTAAGTTGATTAAGCCCGATGAATTTGCGAGTTGGGGATCACTAGAAAAACAAATTTTGGAATTTGGCGCGGGACTTTTATTGATTCCTAAGGAAGATTAAAGTAATCTAAGGCCATGAGCAGGTTCAATAACCTAAAATTATTTTCAGGGACTTCACACGCCGCTTTAGCCGGTGCGATTGCGAAGGAACTTGGAGTGCCTCTTTCGGAAATGCAAATTTCCAGGTTTGCATGCAACGAAATTTATGCGAAACCGGCGGAATCGGTGCGAGGGGCTGATGTTTACATTGTTCAAACCGCGACCGATCGAGTTAATGAAGATTTGATGGAACTTTTTATAATGATTGACGCGATGAAGAGGTCTTTTGCCGCTCACGTGCATGTAGTTATTCCTCATTACGGCTATGCGAGACAGGATCGTGTCGCATCTCCTCGTGAGCCGATTAGCGCGAAAGTGATTGCGAATTTACTAACTGCGTCAGGAGCGGATCACATAATTACAGTTCATTTGCACAGTGATCAAACTCAAGGATTTTTCCCTTTCCCGGTTGATAACTTGAACCCTAGAAAAGTTTTTGCCAAATATATTGAGAAGAAAAAATTACATAATCCAATAATTGTTGCGCCTGATGCCGGTGCTGCAAAAGAAGCAGGACGCTTTGCAAAATTGCTTGGCTATCCAATCGCAATCCTAACAAAAAATCGGCCAAAATTTAACATTGCCGAAGTTACTTCGGTTGTGGGAGATATTGAGGGAAAAACCTGTATTTTGTATGATGACATGATTGATACTGCCGGAAGTGTTTGCGCAGCCCAAAAAGCACTGATTGAAAATGGAGCTAATCACGATGTTTATTTGATTGCGACACATCCGGTATTTTCCGGTCCAGCTGCGGAGCGTTTGACAGAAGCAAATTTTAAAGAGGTTTTGGTTGCAGACACAATTCCGGTTCCTCCTTCAAAAATGTTTCCCGGTTTAGTTGTTATGTCTGTTGCGCCCATGCTTGCGAAAGTAATTCAAAATGTACACGAAAATAAATCAGTAACCGAAGTTTTCTAATATGAAAGTTTTCATTGGAAGTGATCACGCGGGTTACAACTTGAAGACTTCTTTGAAAGCATATTTGACCGAAAAAGGATTCCAGACGGAAGATTTGGGAATTGATAATGCTGAAGTAAAATCAGACTATCCCGATAGTGCAAAGAAAGTGGGTGAGGCGGTTGCTGCTGAAGTCGGTTCGAGAGGGATTTTGGTTTGCGGAAGTGGAGTGGGAGTTTGTATTGCCGCGAATAAAGTTAATGGAATTCGTGCGGTGAATATTTACAATGATGAAGTTGCGAAAATGTCTCGACTTCACAATAATGCGAATGTCGCTTGTTTTGGAGAAAGAATGATTGCTGAAGATGTTGCAAAAGAAGCCGTTATGGTTTTTTTGACTACCGAATTTGAGGGAGGAAGGCATGAAGCGCGAGTAGAAAAAATTTCACAAATGGAAAAATGAAAATTCAAATTGCTCCATCAATTCTTTCCGCGGATTTTGGAAATTTAAATGAAGATATAAAATCGGTTGAGCCTTTTGTTGAGCTTTTACATGTGGATGTGATGGACGGACATTTTGTTCCGAATCTTACTTTTGGCGCCCCGGTGATTCGATGTATAAAGACAAGTTTGCCATTGAGTTGTCATTTAATGATCGAAAATCCGGAGAAATATTTGGAGGATTTTGTGAAGGCGGGAGCGGCAACAATTACTTTTCACGCCGAAGTTGTTAAAGACATGAGCGGATTGATCAAAAAAATTCACGAACTTGGCGTGCGAGCCGGAGTTTCCGTGAATCCTGAAACAGATGTAAAAGTTATTGAAAATGTTTTGGCGGAAGTAGATGAAGTTTTGGTGATGAGCGTGCATCCTGGTTTTGGCGGCCAAAAATTTATTGAATCGGCGATCGGAAAAATTGAATGGCTAAGAGCTCAGCGCCCGGATTTGGATATTGCAGTGGACGGCGGAATTGATGACATGACTGCTCCAAAAGTAATAAAAGCCGGCGCAAATATATTAGTGTCGGGTTCATATATATTTAAAGCTGCCGATCGTGAGGCGGCAATCAAAAAACTTATTCCTTAATTTTTTTCTATGATAATCGCTACAATAAAGGAAATTAAAAATAACGAGAACCGAGTTGGCTTAACACCTTATGGGGTTAAGGAATTAGTTGCCGAAGGTCACCAAGTTTTAGTTCAGGAAACTGCCGGGATCGGTAGTGGATTTTCAGATAGCGAATATAAAGATGCTGGTGCGACTATGATGCGATCTCCCGAAGATATTGTTAAAGCCGCGGATATTTTGGTGAAAGTGAAAGAACCGCTTCCGGAAGAATATAATTTACTTGAACAATTCGAGGGTAAAACGCTTTTCACTTATTTGCATCTTTCGGGAGTAGATAAAAGACTCACAAAAGTTTTGGTTAACAATAATATAACAGCAATTGCTTACGAAACTGTTCAAGATGAAAAAGGTCAACTGCCCTTGTTGGCGCCAATGAGCGAAATTGCAGGAGTTCTTGCTGTTCAATACGGAGCTGAATATCTTCAGAAAAAATACGGTGGAAGGGGAGTGACTTTGGGAATAATTACCGGAACTCATAGCGCACATGTTGTTGTTATGGGTGGAGGATTTGTGGGAATGACTGCTGCAAAAACAGCTGCCGGAATGGGATCGAATGTTAAACTTTTTGATATAAATCCTGCGAGAGTTAAGACTTTGAATAAGGAAGTTCGTGAATACCTTGGTCCAAACTTGGGCAGGAATTTTGAGGCTCTAACTCCAACCGGAGAGAATTTGAATGAGGCATTGAAAGAGGCAAATTTACTTATTGGTGCTGTTTTGGTTGCCGGTGCAAAGGCACCCCAGGTTGTTAGCGAAGAACAGATTAAAATGATGAAAGAGGGAACAGTGATTGTGGATGTTTCTATCGATCAAGGAGGCTGCCTTTGGGGCTCACGCTCGACAAGTCATTCTCAGCCAACTTATGAAATTTACGGAAAAATTTACTGCTGTGTTCCAAACATGCCCGGGCAGGTTAGCCGACAGTCAACAATGGCGCTTACAAATGCAACAATCCCATACTTGAAGATGATTGCGAAAGAAGGTGCTGATGCAATGCTTAAAAAATCACTTGCCGGAGACGGTCGTTTTGCTCGTGGTTTGAACGCATACAAAGGTTTCATCACATATGAAAGTGTGGCGAAAGATCTTGGTATGATGGATCAATACAAACCTGCGGCGGAGTTGATGGCTTAATTGCGGGTTTGACCTGAGCTTTCTACAATCCACTTATATGTAGTGAGTTCTTTCAAAGCCATTGGTCCGCGAGCATGGAGTTTTTGCGTGCTTATACCGATTTCCGCTCCCATGCCAAACTCGCCTCCGTCACTAAAGCAAGTTGATGTGTTTGCATAAACACAGGCCGCATCAACCGACTTTAAAAATTTTGCGATATTTTTTTTGTTGGCGGAAATTATAGCCTCGCTGTGTTTTGAGGAATATTTGGCAATGTGGGCGAGGGCTTCATCGAGATTTTTTACTGTTTTAATTGAGAGTTTGTAATCTAAAAATTCCGTTCCGAAATTTTCTTCATTTTTTATAAAAGGATATTTTTTTAGCATCTTGAAAGATTGCGTGTCGGCAAAAATTTCCACTTTTTTACTCGCAAGTTTTTCTACTATTCGCGGCAGATTTTTCAACTGCTTTTTATGAATTATCAAAGTATCCAGAGCATTGCAAACGCTAACGCGTCTTGTTTTTTCGTTGAAAATAATCTCCGCCGCTGTTTTTATATTTGCGCTTTCATCAACATAAGTATGAACAATCCCGGCGCCGGTTTCAATCACCGGAACTTTTGCATTTTCAATAACAAAATCAATTAAATTCTGGCTTCCGCGCGGAATTATTACATCAATAAATTCACGAGCTTTTAAAAGTTCGCCCAATAATTCTCTGTCGATTGGCATTAAATAAATTACATCAGGATTCACTTTGTTTTCGACCAAAGTTTCTTGAATAATTTCAAACAGAATTTTGTTTGAGTTTTCCGCGTCACTTCCGCCTTTTAAAATACTGCAATTTTTTGATTTAAAGCAGAGCGAAAAAACATCAATTGTAACATTTGGGCGAGCTTCGTAAATCACACCTACAACCCCCATTGGCACGCGAATTTTTTTGATACTTAATTTATTTGGCAGGTTTTTCTCCTCTAAAATTTCACCGATCCCAGATGAGAGTTTCACAACATTTTTCAGATCATCTGCAATATTTTTTATTCTACTTTCATTCAATAAAAGTCTGTCGTATTTTGGATTTTCACTGTCCATTTTCGCCAAATCCTTTTTATTTGCTGAAATAATTTTCCCCGAATTTTTTAAAAGATTTTTAGATAAATCCGTCAAAATTTTATTTATTTTAGACTCACTTAAATTCACTAGCTCGAGACTTGCATTTTTTACTTCGATGAATTTTTTTTGAAGATTTTTCATGTGTTTAATTGTTCACTTCTATGTTTACCGCGTTTAATTCCATCTTTAAATATTTTGGCAAAATTACTCCTTGTAATATAAGTTAAAGCGGCTTCGGTCGTACCTTTTTTTGAAGTTACGGCGCGTCTTAAATCCGAAAAACTTTCATTTTTATTTTTGACCAACTCAGCGGCTCCCACCAGTGTGTTCGCGGCAATTTTTTCAGCATCTTTTTTTGAAAAACCAAATTCCAAAGCTTGTTCGGCCATCAATTCGCAAATGTAAAAAAAATAAGCCGGACCATTCGCGCTCAAAGCTGTTATAGCATTAATTGAATCTTCATTTTTCAACTCAACTTCTTCGCCAAACATTGAAAAAATTTCTTTCACCAATTTTTTTTCACCCGCGGCATTTTTGCTTATCCAACCTGTAAAACCCGCGCCAACTCGCAGCGCTAAATTCGGCATTGAGCGCACGATTTTTTTTGCACCCGTTTGCTCGGCAAGTTTTTTTAAACTTACTCCCGCCATGATTGAAATTAAAAGCTCATTTTTAAGGTTTAAATTTAAGTCAGGAAAATCTTGTGGTTTTACCGCCACAATAACAATATCGCAAGGTTTTAATTTAGAATTTCGCTTAACAAGTTGAATCACAAATTTCTTTTTTAATTTAACGGCTAAAGCCGTGCCCATTTTCCCCGCGCCGATAATTGCAATTTTTTTCATTGGCTTAAGTATAAATAATCATAATGTATTAAAGCTTTTTTACCTTTTTTACCCAAGTAATTTTTTGTGGTTTTGGAATTGTAACTCGCAATCCCATGCCCGATAACTTCTCCGGATGGATTTAAAATTTTAATCAAATCGCCTTTTTTAAAATCGCCGGAAACCTCTTTTATTCCTACTGGTAGAAGGCTAGCAATTTTATTTTTTAAAACTTTTACGGCTCCTTCATCAATTTTAACTGAACCTTTTTCATGACCTTCACTTGTGGAAATCCAGCGTTTAACCCCGCTTTGTTTACCGTGAACAGCAAAATGCGTTCCAATTTTTTCGCCCTTTAAAATTCTTAAAATTACATTTGAAGTTTTGCCGTTCGCAATGAAAGTTTCAATTCCCATACCGGCAATTTTTTGAGTAATTTTGACCTTTGTTAACATCCCGCCGCGTCCGAAACTAGATTTTGAATTTTGTATGAACTTACTTAGAACTGTTTTTTCATCAACTTCCTGTAAAATTTCCCCTTTGTCGTTAAAAATTCCATCAACACTTGAAAGAATAATAAGAGCGTCAGCCGAAATTAAATTCGCCATTAGTCCGGCAAGTTCATCGTTGTCTGTAAACATTAATTCGCTAACAGAAATCACGTCATTCTCATTAATAATTGGAACAACATTATTTTCCAAAAGACCTTCAATGCAATTTTTCATGTTTAAATAATGGCTCCTGTCTCTGAAATCTTCTTTGGTAACCAAAATTTGTGAGCAAAGAAGGTTTTCTTTTTGGAAAAGTTGCAAGTAAGTCTCAAGTAATTTTATTTGACCGACCGAGCAAAGAACTTGTCTTCTCACCACATCATTTTTAGATTTAACTTCTATTAAAGAACGTCCCGCACCCATGGCTCCGGAACTTACAATTACTACTTTTGTTCCCATTTTTTTTAGTTCGCAAACTTGTTTAACCAAGTTCTCCATCACTTCCAAATTTAAAAGCCCATTTTCTTTTGTGATGACGTTTGTTCCAATTTTGATTACAATTTTTTTCATGCGAGTTGATCTTAGCTCTTATGTGTAAAGCAAAACAAGTATTGGGTACAAATTTCTTAAATTATGTGCTATAATCAAGGGATGCATAATTTAGATGAATCCCAATTTTCAAAGGAGTTACTGAAAGATCCCAAAGTCTTGGCGGTGACTACCGGAACCTTTTACCCAAAATGGTATCCTGGTCCGGTTACAGATAAAACTTCCGATAAAATTCGTGGTGATTTGGCACTTAAGACATTGGCTTTGGCTCGTGCTCAAGGCTATCAAATTGCTGTTATTGAAGGTGGAAGTTCGACTGAGTTTCAAGAGGCATTGAGAAGTGCCGGGATTGCTTTTTCTACCGAGAAAAAAAGGGGAATGAGCTCCGGTAGAAGACAGATTTTTAAAGAAGCTTCTGAATTACCCGGAGTGAAAGTGATTTTTTGGCTGGAACCCGAGAAAACGTCTTTGATAAATCCGGAAACTTTGGCGAAAGCCGCCGATCCAATTTTACGGAATGAAGCTGATATTGTTATGCCTTCCAGAGATAAATCAGCTTTTGATTCTTATCCGCCTTATCAAGCGGAATCTGAACAAAGAGCCAACGCTCAGTATAATAAAGTTTTGCGCGTATCAGGTTTGTTGCAAGCAGACGATTCGGATTTGGATTTTTTCTTTGGAGTTAGATTGTTTGCGAATAGACCTAAACTTACAGAATACTTCCAGCGAGTTTATGAATTTGAGGGGAATCCAAAACTAAAACTGCACCAATCAGTGCGGCCGGACAATTATTCTAACTCTAACTATTTGCCAATTGTTCAGGCGCTAATTGATGGCCTAAAAGTTAAATCTGTTCCCGTTGATTATGTTCATCCACCCGAGCAAACCGCAATGGAAAATAATAATCCTGCTTTTGACGGGAAAAGAGTCGAACAAAGACACGACATTGTGACGACTCTCATACACTTCATACGAAATCGCTTGAATCAGGCGTCGAGGATGAGGGGAAAATAACTCGACTACTTTCATGCGCGCCCTTAGGCGCTAATGCTTACACCTTCGGTGTAACTGGTGGCCACGACAGGGTTCGAACCTGTGACCCTCAGCTCCGCAAGCTGATGCTCTATCCAACTGAGCTACGTGACCGCAAAAAGGAGTTTAAGAGTAATTGGCTTAAAGTCAAGAAAGTACTGTTAAATCTTATCCGCCCCATGTTTTTTTAGAACATTTAGCATTTGTTGGTGGAGTAGGCTGTTTGAGGAGAGTAGGCTACCGCGTTTTGGATCGAGAGTTGAACCATCCATGTTTGTGACGGTTCCGCCGGCCTCTTCAACAATGATTTTGCCGGCGGCGATATCCCAAGGTTTCAAATCAAATTCCCAATAGGCGTCAAAGCGACCTGCCGCCAAAAAGCAAAGGTCAACCGAAGCCGCGCCAAAGCGACGGACTCCATGGCTATTTTTATAAAAAGCGTCAAAAAGTTCCATATTTTTTTCGTAACGTTCCGCTCGAGAATAGGGGAATCCGGTAGCAAAAAGCGCGTTTGAAGTTTCTGAAATTTTTGAGACCCGCAATTTTTTATTTCCCAAAAATGCACCTTTGCCTTCCATCGCCCAAAAAGATTCTTTCAATCCAGGGATTTCAACGACTCCAATTATCGGTTTGCCATTTTTTATGATTCCGATCGAAATTCCAAAAAGTGGCAGGCCGTGGGCAAAATTTGTGGTTCCATCGATTGGGTCAATTATCCATTTATATTCGCCCGTGCCTTTTATTTCGCCCATTTCTTCACTTAAAATTGAATGGTCGGGGAAGTTGTGACGAATTGTGTCCACTATCAGTTTTTCACAAGCTTTATCTGCATCTGTGACAAAGTTAAAACTTGAACCTTTTGTTTCAATTTTAAAACCCTTTTTTTGGTAATCGAGCGCAAGTAGACCGGCATCGTGACCAAGTTTTTTTGCTATTTGCAATAAATGTGATGGCATGATTGACAAATGATTAGTTTGTGGTAAGCTTTCGTTGATGTTGATTCTATTTCAAGCTATTTACGGTTTTCTGCTCGAGTTGGATAGTGGCGTTCAAATCAAGCATACTTCAAAAAGACTGATGAGCCAAATTCTTTCTTCTCAGAGAACTCATAGATCAATAAGATAAATTATGGCTACAAAACCTAAACCCCTCACGCCCAGACTGCGCCAATTCGACTCTCTTGGTGAGATTGACGATAGAATTCAAGATACTCCCGAGCCTTCTGTACCTGATCTGACACGCCCAACTTTATCGCCGCAATTAAAAGCGCTGCTTGATGATATTTTTGCTTCAACTCATGTCAATTTTGGTCCACAAGGTCCAATTGAAGTCCCATGCGATCTAAAATTGTATGATCTGCAGAGCGTTCTTCTTGAAAAAGGATTCAACCCTTTGGCAACAGACCAAGTAGTTGCCGGTCGTGCTGAAGAATTTTATGGGGATGTCGATTTTATTAAACCCCATGACTTTTTTGTACCGGTTGACAATGAGAAAAATCATCTAAGATTTCCTGTAGTATCGATTGATAGGATCCAAGAAAGTTTAAAACTTATTTTTGGGCATCTTATTCAGATCACTTCCGGCTGGAGAATAACAAATAATGAACATCCTAGAAGCAATCCAGAGAATTTGATTGTTCCCTCTGCTGTATCTTATTTCAAGTTTCAATAGTTTTGTGCTACACTCAGCGGGCTTCATTTTTTAGATGTTCGAAAAAAAATTTAAAATCAGTTCCGGTAAGACTCCAAAAGGAGATCAGCCACAGGCAATTAAGAAGTTGGTTGAGGGAATTCGCGGTGGCAAACATGATCAAGTTCTTTTGGGCGCGACCGGAACGGGTAAAGGTTTTACGATCGCAAATGTAATTGAACAGGTTCAAAAACCAACTTTGGTTATTGTTCATAATAAGACTTTGGCGGCTCAACTTTGCACGGAGTTCCGTGAAATTTTTCCGGATAATGCCGTGAATTATTTCGTGTCTTACTATGATTATTATCAACCGGAGGCATACATTGCGCACAGCGATACTTACATTGAGAAAGACGCGCAAATTAACCAGGAAATCGATAAATATCGACATGCTGCGACAATGAATTTGCTAACGCGAAGAGATGTGATTGTGGTGGCCAGCGTTTCTTGTATTTATGGTCTTGGTTCTCCTGAGGAATATTTAAAACTACGAATTAATTTAAAAGTTGGAGATCAAATTAAGCGTGATTTACTTTTGCGAAAACTTGCGGATCTTCAATATCAACGAGCGCAACTTGAATTCAGACAGGGAATGTTCCATGTTTTGGGTGACACGGTTGAAGTTTATCCTCCGGGTGGAGACACCGCGATCCGTTTGGAATTTTTTGGAGATGAAATTGAAAAGATTACGGAAGTCGATCCTTTTACGGGAGAAATTTTGGGTTCAATGCCGGAGGCAACGGTTTTCCCGGCTAAGCACGCGGTTACAACCGAGGAAAAAATTAAAATTGCGGTTGAAGGAATTAAAATTGAGCTTGAAGAACGCTTTGAGGAATTGAAAAAAATGGGAAAACATTTGGAGGCGCAGAGGCTTAGAATGCGAACCGAATACGACATCGAAATTTTGCTTGAAACAGGTTATTGCAGTGGAATTGAAAACTATGTTCGGTATTTAAATAATATTCCCGCCGGTGGTAAAACTCCCACTTTGATGGATTATTTCCCAAAGGATTTTTTGATGGTTATTGATGAGTCGCATATTTCTGTTCCCCAAATTGGCGCGATGCATGCCGGAAATCTTTCTCGCAAAACTTCGCTTGTGGAATATGGGTTTAGACTCCCTTCAGCTTTTGACAATCGGCCTTTGAAGTTTGATGAATTTGAGGGTTACATGCACGATACAATTTACCTTTCCGCGACTCCCGGAAAATATGAAATGGAGAAAAAAGACGCTCTGGTGGAACAAATTATCAGGCCGACCGGACTCGTTGATCCTGAAATTTCCGTTCGTAAAAAAGAGAAACAAATTGACGATTTACTTGAGGAAATTCGCAAAAGAGTTTTGGCGAAGGAAAGAGTTTTGGTTACAACTTTAACAAAAAAGAGCTCAGAAGATTTGACCGATTATTTTACCGAAGCCGGAATTCGAGTCCGTTATTTGCATTCTGAAATTGAAACGCTGGAACGAATTGAAATTTTGCGTGACTTGCGACTTGGAAAATTCGACGTGCTTGTTGGAATTAATTTGCTTCGTGAAGGTTTGGATTTACCTGAAGTTTCGCTTGTCGCGATTTTGGACGCGGACAAAGAGGGGTTTTTACGAAGTACGCCTTCATTGATTCAAACAATCGGACGTGCGGCCAGAAATGTGCGAGGTTATGTGATTATGTACGCCGATAGAATCACTGCCGGAATGAAAGGCGCGATTAACGAGACAAATAGACGACGGGATATTCAAATTGCTTATAACAAAAAACATGACATTACTCCTCAGACAATCGTGAAGGCGATTCAAGATATTGAAATGAGTAGAAAAGACGCGGAGAAAAAACAAGTTCGCAGATATGACACAAAGAAGGTTCCAAAAGAGGAAATGGGAAGACTAATTGAACATCTTGAAGCTGAAATGGACTTGGCTTCTCAGAATCTTGAGTTTGAAAAAGCCGCGGAATTACGTGATGAGGTTGAAGAACTTAGAAGTAAATTCAAACTATAAAGACGCATGCTTTTCTTCATTTAAGGGATTAAGTTCCCAAAAAGATTCGAAGTCCTTTTTCATTTTATCTGAGAAAGCACTCAAGTCGGCTCCTAGAGAATATGTGTTTACAAGATTTTCAGATACTTTCAGCGGATTTGTTTCAGCTTTTACATTTGTAATTTCCTCAGAAATATTTATATATTGATCTTTCGCTTGTGATATATATTCAGCTAGTCGATCTGCTTCCGACTCCACTTCATCAAGCTCTTCGCTCACTTCATCTGGCATTGAATCAGATCCGTATTCAGCTTTTACGGTCGAAATTTGCAAATAGATATTTGCCAGATATTCGGCTTGTTGAATCGCCTCAATTCGAACTCCCATTGCAAGGCCTAGAGTATTATAAGTTTGTAAAAGTTGAGCGTCAGTTTTTAGACTGGCAACATCCGCTCCTGTAGAAGTTGAGGAAAGGTTTGACACGGAATTTTTTAAAGAATCAAAGTAAAAGTTCATTTCTTTAACGTTTTCGCTAATATCCGCGTCTATTTCTATAACAGAAACTAACATGCTTACCACTTTTGAATTATCAAGTCCCAGTCTGTCGATTTGACTGGCAATTTCAGTGAATTTTTTGGTCAGACGATTTGTTGTTTCGGTAAAAGTAAACCAATCTTTGTTGATATCGGAGGTTTCCGTTATTTGCGCGTTTATTTGCGATTTCTCAGTTTTAACTTGAGCTCCAACGGGTTCTTCATATTCATTTCCTATATACTCATATTTTTTTGGAGATGTCTCGGATTCCGAGCTAAGGGTGACTTTATCATCAGCCAATAGAACATTTGAGAGATAACTAACAGCATCGAGCTTCTCAAATGCTCTGCTACCGATTGCTTGACCCAGAGCGGGAAGACCCACAAAGGTTGCAACCAAGACAGCCAGTGCGCTCAATCTAACAGATCGAACACTGAGATAATGACTGAACTTTTTCATATTTATTTTTATTTAAATCTTATAATTTTAGCACATCAGATAGAGAATTGCAACACAAAAAAACCATTTGGCAAATATACTATATTCGTTTAGTACTAGCCAATAAAAAGCGATTCATTTTCTGAAATTCGCGGATCCATTATTAGTATTTTTTTACCCTCCCAACTGTTGTCTAAAAACTTGTTTAAAATCTTCTGAAATTTTAGTGCCGCTTGAGGTAACACAAATTCGTCGTAAGTATTTTCATAATTTTTTGATCGAGACATTTGAATTGGATCACTAGGGTGTGAAAAAGGAAGTCTGTGAATTGCTAAAAAATTAATTTTTACAGATTCACTTGTCAGAAACTCGAGCATTTCTTGATTTCCCACAAAGATATTTTTACCGTCGGTTTTTTCGGCTATTTTTAGGATTTTTCCTAATCCGCCACTCATATTTTGTACAAAAAGTTTTCTGTCGAATTTTTTCCTGACAGGTTCAAGATTATAGAAAAATTGTTCTCCAACGCTCATTGAGTTAACCAATAAAAATAAGTTGCCCTCCATTTTTTCAATTTGCAAAGAAATTTCGTGGCAAGACTCACTAATATTTTTTTCGTTATTTGGTGATGAAATATTGGTTTCTGGATAAAAAATCGGTCTTGGAGCAGTGCTTTCTACGGTTTTGAATTCAGTATTTTCAGGCAAAGAAAGTTCAGTTTTGAGAAATTTAAAATCGTCTTTTAGATTTCCGTGGTGAGAGAAAAAAGAGATAGCGCAAGCTGAGCTTGGGTGCCACACATTTTTTGCGAAGATTTTTTGGCAATTTTCAGGGAAAGTGTGGACAACAGGTTGATCTGATCTGTCAAAATTTATCCAAAGTACAACTGATTTTCCTTTCAAACTTTTACAAAAATAAGTGAGATATCTTTCAAGAGTTGATTTTGTTGGACTATCTTTTGTTTGTGCCAAAAGCGCAGAAAGCGCAGTTTCAATTCCCTCCGCCGAATCTCTAACATTTTTCCATTCTTGAGTTGCGCGAGTTTCATCTTCAACAATTAAAGTATGTCGCATTTCGTTCCCGTCGCCGTGTTTGTGAACTGCAATTCCCAATAATCCAAAAAGAATTGATATTCTGTTTGAAAAATTTTCAATTAAGAAATCCGAATTTATATTTTCAGAGTGAAGTCTTCCCAAATCTTCAATAAATTTCTTTTCATAAAGTGAAATTTTCCAGGCTATTTCCAAATTTTCCGGCAATTCTTCGCATCCTGCAACAAGCAAATTTTCAGGCAAATTTATGAGTGGTTTTGCTCGACTTCTGTCTCTCAAAAAATGTATATGATCAATCACCATCACTTTTTTTTCTTCAATTTGTTCGATTCTTTTTTTATAGAAAGATGTGTTGTCGCCTTCCTGACAACAGATGTCTTTCCAGAGTCCGTTTTCATCTTTAAAAAGTCTAAGCTCGCTTTTTTCGCCGGTTTTTGTTCCCGAAAGCCAGAGTTTAACTTTAAGTGCCAGCATTGTTTCACTGACGTCGAGTTTGTCTTTTGAAATAAAATGCTCGAAACGTTTTTCATCTAAATATTCCGAAGAATCTTTCAATTTCACGCTTTCTTCATGATCCGGAAAAGATTCAATATCTGAAACGGCAATCAGCGATTTTTCAGGTAAGGAAAGTGCGTAATCCAAAATATCTTGATCAGTATGGCTGAATTCTTGAATAAAAAATGGAGTTTTTAAATCTTCACATTCTTTAATTAAATCGAAATGTTTTTCACCGGAATTTTTCTTGTTTATTTTAATCGACCGCTCGATTTTTTTACCTTCGCCATCAAAAAATTCAATCACAAATTTTGCCCATGGCCAGTTACTTTTTTCCAAAATTGGTAGGAGCGATTCTTTTTCTTCTTTTGATAGCGCCGCTACGTGTTTTCTCAACATGTGGAAAAGTTCAACGTTGGCTTTTACGTCGTTCAAAGCACGGTGCGCTCCATCTTGTTTTATGCCGAGTTTGTCCACAAGAACTTCAAGACTGTAACTGCTTTCATCAGGTAGAAAAACTTGAGCGAGTTGGCATGTGTCCAGTTGTTTATTTAGAAGACGGATTTTTTTCTCAGCTAAAAAATTTAAATCGAAAAAAATAAAGTGTCCCATAATTGGAAAATCCCGAAGAATTTCACGCATTTCAGACTCTACTTCGGAGAGAAGGGGAGCATCCTTCAACATTTCATCAGTAATCCCGGTTAATCTTTTTGTAAATTCAGGAAGTCGAATCGGACATTTAATAAAAGTTCGCCACTCCTTAAGGATTTTTTCGTTGTCAAAAATCAAAATACCAATCTCAATGACGTCATCATCTTTTGGGTTCAGTCCTGTTGTTTCTATGTCTAAACATGCATACATGTTCTTATTCTATCATAACCGCGAGAATTTTAGCGACTTCCGCGCGACTTATGTTCTGTCCGCCTTTGTAGGTGCCGTCACTGTATCCGCCAATAATCCCGTTTGCTTTTGCGTATGCTGTGTATTTTGCAAACCAATCACTTGATAAAACATCTGAGAAATTTGGTGAAGTTGAAGTTCCAACATCAAGGCCGGCCGCGAGTAGAATAATTTTTATCGCACCCGCCCTATCAACATAATTATCAGGTTTAAATGTGCCGTCAGAGTAACCATCAATTATACTTTGGTTTTTCGCGTAAGAAACATAATCCACATACCAAGCATCGCTTAAAATATCGCTGAAACTTGAGTCGGACGAAGTCACATTGTGATTAAATGCGAGCAGTGCCATTTTCAAAATTTGGGCACGAGTTACAGGATCATTTGGACCGAATCTGCCGTCAGAGTAACCGCTGATTACTTGTTTATAGTAAAGAGTTTTTATATATTCTTCGCCCCAGTGTCCCTCAATATCTGAGAATGGAACGACATTGATACTTGTTTCATCAGAAGTTTCACTCGTGCTTTCGCTTACTGTCGCGCTACTCACAACCGTGATGATTGCCGAAGCACTCACGTTACCTGCGGAATCTTTCAAAGAAACGCTGAACGTGTCTGTTGAGTCGCTTCCTTTTAGACCAATATTTACGCTGAATGTTCCGCTCGAATTGACTGTTCCGGTCGCATCATTTGTACCACTGATAATTACTGTTGTTCCCGCTTCTCCGCTTCCGGTGATTGAATAAGTTGATTCTGAGGTTTGAACTGAGGACTCGTCTAGTGTTGGAGTATTGGGTGCGGTTCTGTCGCTACCGGTTGTGGCTTCATATGCTGAGGCTTGTGCGTCGCTTTCCACAATTGTTACATCTACTTCATCACTCGGATCGCTACCAGTAACTTGGGATTGAATGTGAAAAAGATTTGTTGATTCTTGAATTAGCGCGACCGTTATTGAAAAATTCCCGCTACTGTCGGCGTAAATTGGAGCAATTTCATAAGGGCCGCCGGTCATAATTATTTTTGCGCCTGCGGAACTTGTTCCCGAAATTGTGGCTTTGCTTGCGTTGACAGGACTGTTTGGAGTCGTGACTGTTGGCTTTGGACTTGTGGACGCGTATGCCAAATTAATAGGTATAAAAAGCGCGAGCACGAAGATTGTGGCTAGAATTTTTTTCATTTGTGGCGAGTTAAGATCTGCTCAATTTTAGAGCATTTCAATAAATTCGTCGAAAAGAAAATTTGTATCGGTGGGGCCGGGTGTTGCCTCAGGGTGAAATTGTACTGCAAAGAAAGGCAGTTTTTTGTGACGAATTCCCTCCACACTTCCGTCATTCGCATTTTCAAAAGAAACAATCCAATCGGCGGGAAGTTTTTTTGAATCTACCGCGAAACCATGGTTTTGAGAAGTGATGTAACAACGACCTGTGCGCAAATCTATACAAGGTTGATTTTGCCCTCTGTGTCCATATTTTAATTTGAAAGTTTTTGCTCCCGCCGCAATTCCCATTATTTGATTTCCCAAGCAAACTCCAAAAGTCGGGATTTTTTTCTCAAAGCATTGTTTCATAATTTCATGAGTTTCCGTCACAACCGCAGGATCTCCCGGGCCGTTTGAAAAGAAAACGCCATCAAATTTCGCGCCGGTTTCCGCTTCGTAATCAAAAGGGCTTTTATTCCAAGGAAATCTTGTTATTTTCACTCCGCGTTTCAAAAAACTCCGTAAAATATTCAGCTTCATTCCGGTATCAATTATTGCGATGTGCTTTTTGCCTTCGCCAAAAGTTTGAATTTCTGTGCAACTCACTTTCGCGACCAAATTATCTGTGTTTGGATCGTGGAATTCTTTTCCCGGAGTCACATCAACAGGGTGAATTTTCCCAAGTTGCGCGCCTTTGTCTCTCAAAAGTTGGGTGAGGGCTCGCGTGTCCACTCCGGTGATTCCTGGAACGCCGTATTCTCGCATCCAATCAGAAAGACTTTTTGAAGCGTTCCAATGAAAATAATTTTCGCTGTAATCGCTCACAATTAAACCTTTTAAATGAATCTTTGCACTTTCAAAAAATTTACTGATTTTATCGTCGTCCAAAGCTTCGGCAGGCACTCCGTAGTTTCCAATTAAAGGATAAGTTAGAACCAAAATCTGATCCTTAAAAGAAGGATCAGTCAAACTTTCCGGATAACCCATCATTCCCGTTGTAAAAACTACTTCACCCTCAGTTTCTTCAAGAGCACCAAATGCTTTACCTGTAATTTGAGTGCCGTCTTTTAAAGTAAGTGTAAGTTTTTCCATTCATGCGGATTCTATATTCGGTCAACCCGCTTGTCCAATTGTATTTTACTTTTTTGGTCTCCAACTTGGATTCAATACTTCTGCAATTGTATCAGCAGTATTGTCACTAACAGTTTCCAGAATCGCATCTTTTCTTGCGGCATTCAAATCTATAACTTGCATCAATACATTAAAAGCTTCGTCTCTTTCATTTGCTTCAAAAAATCTATTAATCACTTTTCTTGCCGCATTTTCAATCAGAACACGACTCTGTATATTAGACAAATCATCTCTTCTGAATTCACATCCATCTTCAATACCACTTTGATGCTTTGGCTCAAGTAATTTCTTTAACTTAGCCAAACTGTCATGAACTATTAATCCATCAAGAATTTTACCCACGGCTTTCTTTTTAAATGCCGCATTTGAAAGCCCTTTCCCCCGTTGATCTTCATGGACAGATATTCCGGAGTTACCATGAGAGAGTACGTATGAGTTTATTCTTAGATGATTTGCCATAATAATGTGTTTTAATAGTTAGTGCCTAATCTTAATACTTAATTGGAATTAGTCAAATTTGGTAGAATTTTCACGTGAAGTTTCTTCGCATTTGAGCTAAATTTAATTTATATGAGCCAATCCACTTTTCTAACAAAATTTTTTTCCGGAGCAATTGAGTTTGGGAACAAGTATTTTACTGCTTCGGGTTTGCTTTTTTCCAAAGATAAAAATGTATTTGCAAAAGTTGAGATTTTGACGATGTTCCTAACTTTTTTGTCTCTTGCCGTTTTGTTTAAAATTGGAGATTTGTCTTTTGGCTGGGGTCTGTTTTTATGCGTACTGCTTTCCCAAAGAATTTTGGAATATATAATTGTTTATTCAAGGAATTTTATTCTCGGGAGAGGGCGTGTTTTTACCGATTTCCCCGATAACAATTCCAGAGGTCAGTGGCTTATTATTATGTTTTTGATAAATCTTTTGGGAGTGGTTTTGTCCTTTGCGGTTTGGTATAGATTTTTGTCTGTTAATTTTGTAGGGTCTTTTTCACAAAACATTGGAACTCTGGACAGTTTTTACATGAGCATGGTGACATTTTTTACACTTGGTTTTGGGGATATTGTTCCTGTCGCGTGGGTGCCAAAGATACTAGCTTCCTTTGAATCATTTCTGTCTTTTTACACATTTTTGATTGTCGTTAACGGGTTGATTTCCATTCATTTTACAAATAAAAAATAGTGTTTTTCAAGCACTTTGGGTGATTTTATTTGGCGACGTGGCGAAAAGCGAGTACACACTCACCACACAATTTGTCCATACAAATTGTGCTTTT
>CAYTWD010000002.1:72482-85956 GCA_964441065.1 uncultured Candidatus Peribacteria bacterium | reverse complement strand
AATTCTCTTCCCAATCCAGCACATAAATGTTTAAATAGGCTAGCTAAACAAAACAAATGGCTGATCTATCGGTAGAATTCTGCGGCGTAAAATTTAAGAACCCAATCGTTCTCGCTTCAGGCGTTTTGGGTGTAACCGGGGATTCGATGGCGCAGGTTGTGAGAAATGGAGCGGGCGGAGTAACCACGAAATCGCTTTGGCCTTTTGAACATGTCGGTCATCCAAATCCAACCATAATTTCGACGCAAAATTGGATGTTGAACGCGGTCGGAATTCCTGATGGTGGACCGGAAAAAGCCGTTGAGGAAATTGCGCGATATAGAAATGCGTCGCAAGCGCCGCTAATTGTGAATATTGTGGGAGGAGTGATGGAAGATTATGAGTCGATCGCGCGTGAAGTTGTGAAAATGAATCCGGACATTATTGAGATAAATATTTCATGCCCGAACGTGGAAGATGAATTGGGAAAACCGATGGCTTGTTCAGTTTCGAAATCCGCGGAAGTGACCACGCGCGTGCGCGCTATTGTGGGGAAAATCCCGCTGATAGTAAAACTTTCGCCAAATGTTGAAGATATAGTTTCAATTGCTCGAAGTGTCATGGACGCGGGTGCTGACGGAGTGACTGCAATAAATACCGTTGGGCCGGGAATGGCGATTGATATTGATTCGGCTCAGCCGATTTTGGCGAATAGAAGTGGCGGACTTAGCGGTCCTGCAATCAAGCCGCTCGCGGTAAAATATGTGCATGATATTTACAAGAATTTGAAATGTCCGATTGTTGGGACCGGCGGAGTTTTGACCGGACGAGATGCGATTGAAATGATGATGGCCGGGGCGACTTTGGTTGGAGTCGGGTCTGCGGTTTGGTATCGTGGACAAGATGTTTTTGGAAAAATTGTTTCTGAAATGGAAGAATGGTGCGACGCAAACGGAGTCAAAAAGATTCAGGATTTAATTGGAAAAGTTCATGCTTGATACAATCCCAAGAATGGCAAAAGTTAAAGCGATTTTGCAAGAAAACGAAATCGTCAAAACTTTTGTTTTGGATATAACTGTTGGCGCCGGGCCAGGTCAATTTGTGAATGTTTGGATTCCGCGACTTGATGAAAAACCTTTTTCCGTGGCATATGACGACGGTCATGAATTGCATTTGGCAATCGCTGCTGTCGGTCCGTTTTCCAAAAAAATGCACGAATTAAAAGTGGGCGATAAAGTTGGCATTCGAGGCCCCTTCGGATCAAAATTTAAGATCAGCAAGAATATGGCTTTGCTTGGTGGCGGATACGGAGCCGCGCCTTTATATTTTCTCGCGAAGACCGCAAAAGATAGTAAAATCGATTTTATTGTGGGAGCGCGAAGTCAAAATTATTTGCTTTACACAGATCGAATTTCAAAGCTATCGAACGTGACTTTGCACATTGCGACTGATGATGGAAGTGAGGGTTCAAAAGGTTACAATACGGAAGTTTTGAAGAAAGTTTTGAGTGAAGGCGATGTCGACATGATTTGCACAGTCGGTCCTGAAATTATGATGTACAAAGCCGCGATGATGGCGAAAGAAGCGGGAATTGACGCGCAAATTTCAATGGAGCGTTACATGAAATGCGGATTTGGAGTTTGTGGAAATTGTTGCGTTGACGGAACTGGCGTTCCGACTTGTGTTGCCGGACCTGTAATGGATTTGGAAGAGGTTTTGAAAACTGAGGATTTTGGAAAATATCACCGAAATAATTTAGGTAAAAAAATAACTTACTAACTATGAATAATTCAGAAAAAGTCGCGCAATATTTACTCAAAGCAGGTGCGGTCAAAATTTCTTTAGACCCGCTTTTCACTTGGGTTAGCGGAATAAAATCGCCGGTTTATTGTGATTTGAGAGCTTTGATTTCAAATGTGGAAGCTCGCGAAGAAATTGTGAATGCTTTTGTGGAAATGATTCCGTCGGAAGTTGAAGTGATTGCCGGCACTGCGACCGCGGGAATTCCTTGGGCGGCTTGGGTCGCGGAAAAAACAAAGAAACCGATGATTTATGTTCGTGGAGAGGCGAAAGATCACGGCACAAAAAAAAGAATTGAAGGAATGTTGAAGGCCGGTCAAAAAGTTGCATTGATTGAAGATCTTATCTCAACCGGGAAAAGTAGCATTTCCGCGATAAACGCACTCCGTGAAGAAGGTGGCGCGATCGTGGATTGCGTGTTTGCAATAAATACTTATGAAATGGCTGTGGCAAAAAAAGTTTACGAAGAGGCGGGCGTGAAAGTTTCAACGGTCACAAATTTCTCCACAATTTTGGGGCAGTCCGGCTTTGAAGGCGACAAAATGGAAATTCTATCTGACTTCAAAAATGACCCTGCGGCTTGGGCGGGGAAGCATGGTTTATAGGCCAAGTTCTTCCATGGTTTTCTGAATAGCAATTTCTTGAGGTGATAATTCCGGTTCTGGCGCGAGTTTTTTTGTGACTCTTTCCAATGCTTTCGCCGCATTATCAAGTCTTCTCGTGTCAGGAGAGTTTTGATATTTGTAAAATTTAATTAGGAAGCGAAAAAATGCCGCCTTGTTTGTAAATCCTTCTTGCATCATTAAGTCGAAAATTTCTTTTTCTTGGTCTTTGTTTATTTTGAAGAAAACTGATGGCATATAGCAAATTGCTAGTAAATATATAGCGATTGTATAGCGATTTGCTATACGGTCTAATTTTTACTTAGCAAACTAGAGCTCCAAACCTTTACTTTTCTGTTGTCGGAGTACTGACAACAGCTCTGTCCATTTCAGCAAAAACCCTCTCATTCACAGATCGAGTATCAATAACAGGGCGGCCACGTTCTTCATGTGCCACATATTTGCACGCCAATAATCCACCGCCAAGATTTACCCAGCCATCTTTATTAGGTCGCTGATTTCCAATTCTGGTATCTAAAAGAGGTAGACCGCGTGCTTCAGGTGGCACATATTGGGCAAAATGTAATCCACCGCCCATTTCTGTCCAGCCATCTTCGTCAGGTTGTTGATCTAGAATACGCATTTTTTTTAGTTAAATGAGCCCTGATATTCTATCATTTGAGATAAATAGTCAAGTTTGCTAAGATGCCCTCAACTGAAATCAATATGCACTTTGCGGATAGACTTATTGCCGAGATGAAAAAGAAGAACAGCGCGGTTTGCGTTGGGCTTGATCCGAGGCTCGCAAACCTGCCGGCTTTTATTGTGAAAGAGGCAACGGCTCAGCACGGAGAGACTTTTACTGCGGTCGCGAATGCATTTTTGGAGTTTAATAAGGGAATAATTGATGCGGTGAAAGATTTGGTGCCTTGTGTGAAAGTGCAGATCGCTTTTTATGAAGAATATGGATTCCAGGGGATTTGGGCTTTTGAAGAAACCTGTAAATATGCGAAAGAAGCGGGTTTAATTGTGATTGCGGACGCAAAAAGGAATGATATTGGAACGACCGCGGAAGCTTATGCAAAGGCTTTTATTGGAAAAACGGATTTGTTTGGAGAGAAAATTGCGGTTTATGATGCTGACGCGGTAACAGTTACTCCATATCTTGGCTACGACGGAATTAAACCTTTTATTGACGCGTCGAATCACGGTGAAAAGGGGATTTTTGTTCTAGTAAAGACTTCAAATCCTTCCGCCGGTGATTTGCAAGAAAGAGTAACGGTTGAGGAAAAAATGTCTGTGTCTGCATTGATGGCGCATTTTGTTGAATCTTGGGGGTCTGAGGATTTGGGAGAAAATGACTACAGCAACGTGTGTGCGGTTGTGGCGGGAAACTCAAAAAAAGAAGCGAAATTGTTGAGGGAAATTATGCCAAATACTTTCTTTTTGGTTCCCGGTTATGGAGCACAGGGCGGGGGAGCGGAAGATGTTGCCCCATGTTTTGATAAAAATGGATTCGGAGCGGTTGTGAATAATTCTCGCGGAATAATTTTTGCTTCCGACGGAATTGATTATGCTGAAGCGGCGAGAGATGCCGTGATTAAAATGAACGAAGATTTGAATGCGGTTAGGATGGCGAAAAATTAGTTTTATGCAAAACGTTTATTTACAACTGATTAAAACGGCTTGGACTTTTGCCGGCAAAAGAAAACCATATTTTATTTTGGTTTACTGCATGTTTGTGGTGGCGAATTTAATTGTGATGCTTGAGCCGATGATTTTGGGTTTATTTTTGAATGAACTGCAATCGAATGGTTTACAAAATGGCAGGAAATTATTTTTGTATTTGGCGGCTTATCCAATAACGCAATTTGCTTTTTGGATTTTTCACGGGAATGCGCGAGTGCTTGAACGCATAAATTCTTATTACATTGTTAGCAATTATCGAAGTAAACTTTTTGATTTGATTTCTTCTTTGCCATTGAAGTGGCACAAAAATAATCATTCGGGATCAACAATGAGTAGACTTGAAAAAGGTTCGAGTTCCATTAGAAATTTTACCGAAGGTGGGTTCCAATATATTGAAACAGTTGTGAGATTTTTTGGATCCACAATCGCGCTATTTATTTTATCAACTTATGCGGGATTTTTTGCTTTGGGGATTGGAGCATTTTCCTTTATCCTCATATTTATGTTTGATAAAAAGTTGGTTCAATATAATAGAGAAATGAATGAAGATTGGCACAAATATGACGCGACTTTTTACGACTATGTTGTGAACATGCGAACGGTAATTACTTTGCGACTAGAAAAACTTGCGAAAAATGAAACTGTAAAAAAGTTTCTTCATTTATTCCCAACATGGCAAAAGAACGCCAAACTGAATGAATTGAAATGGTTTTTGTTGAGCATGATTCTTGCAGGATTCACCGCGTTGGTGATGTTGATTTATTTGTATCAATTCTGGGTTAGCGGAGCCGTGATTTTAATTGGAACGACAGTGGCGCTTTATGAATATGCGACTCGTTTTACAGGAGTATTTTATGACGTGGCTTATAAATATGAACAGCTGGTTTATCAAAATACAAATATCCAATCGGTTAAGCCAATTTGGGACGCGGCTGAACTTTTAAATAAAAAAGGTATTGCGAAATCAATTTCGCCGAAGTGGAAAAAAGTTGAAATTTCTGAACTTTCTTTTCGCTATGAAGATGAGAAAAATCGTAGTCATAATTTAAAAAATATAAATTTAGTTTTGGAACGCGGCAAAAAAATTGCATTGGTTGGGGAGAGTGGAAGCGGTAAAAGTACTCTGTTAACTCTACTGCGCGGGCTTGAAATCCCCGATAAAGTTAAAGTTGTTGTGGATGGGAAGGAGTCATCAATTTTTGCGCTTTCCGATCACATGACTTTAATTCCACAAGACCCAGAAATTTTTGAAAATACGATTGAATATAATGTTACTGCCGGTATTTCACATCATTTGAGTGAAGTAAAAGAAGCGATTAAGCTCGCGCGTTTCGATAACGTTCTTAAACGTTTGCCCCGCGGACTCGAAACAAACATTAAAGAAAAAGGAGTGAATCTTTCAGGAGGTGAAAAACAAAGATTGGCCTTGGCGCGCGGAATTTTTGCCTCAAAAGATAGTAGTTTCATTTTGCTTGATGAGCCAACAAGCAGTGTCGACACCAAAAATGAAGTTAAAATTTATGAATCTTTATTTGAACATTTTAAAGATTGCTGTGTGATTTCCACAATTCATCGTTTGCATCTTCTTCCGGAATTTGATTACATTTATTTATTTGAAAACGGCCAGTTGGTGGCTGAAGGCGACTTCAATTCACTTTTAAAAACTCATGAACCTTTTAGAAAAATGTGGGAAGTTTATAAGAGGGCGATGAGTAAAAATCAGGGCTAATATAACTCCTCCGAGTAAGCCTCTTCACTATATATAATTTCAGGGCGATTTGGTGAGTATGCAGTCAAAATTTCTTTGCCGGTTTTTGCGCAGTTTCTTTTCCATAAATGATGCGGAAGTTCTTTAGAGAAGCGGTTTTTGTGTCTGATTTCCGGAGCAATTGTTGGAACCGGTATGCCAAGTTTTTTATAGAGTTGAAATTCTTGTGGAATGATTTTGAAGGTTTTTCCGGTTTCTTCGCAATTTAGAATTTGCTTGGTTATGCTTTCGTTTATTTCATCTATGTTGTCTGGAATAATTACTGGATTTGTTGGTGTTGTAATTTTTGTATCTTCATCTTTCCACTTGTAACCCGACTTCAGAGCCATTTCTTTTGTGAGTGGGAAAAATTCATTTGCCTGAGTTTCGTTATATCCAAAAGGTGACATTGAGGCTGGGAAAAATTCACACCATTCTCCTGTTTTTTGCATGTGCTCAATTATTTTTGCGCGCAAATTTTCATATTCTTCTTTTGAATATTGCTTATTGAAAATGCAGTATTTTTTTTGTTTCAAGCCGACGCAGCCAAAATTATTTGAAGCTCCGGCCATTAAAAAACAGTATGTGTTATTGCTGGAACCATTCCAAGTATGAATGCAACAAATATCATTTGAACAATTTATTCCGGTTGTCACACAGTTGTAAATCCACTCTGAATTATCTCCAAAAATATCATAATCCATGCAGTTATTTGCATTGAAAATAAAATAACTGTATTTGCAATTTTCCAGGTTAAAAACGTTGTAACATTCAAAGCTGTTTTTCACGTTTTGCAAATTGTTTCCCGAAAAATTTTCATTTGAATGACCAAAGTAAAATTTCTTTGGAAATTTGAGTGAAAAATCTTCAAACCTTTTTCTAAATTCATTTACAAATGCTCGACTTTTAAAATTTTCTTTGTATTTTTCAAATTCTTCTTTGCCGACTTTTTCATTAAAAATATAAAATTCTTTCCCAACTAAATTAACGCAACCGATGCAATTTTTACACTGTCTACAGTCCATCAAAAAATAACTATCCGTGCACGCAACAGAGCGAGTTGAATAATGAACGCAATAACATCGATCCAATTCCATTCCTTCATAACATAATTCGCAAGTCACCAAATTGTATGAATCCATGCAATCTTTGCTGTGTTTTGCTTCGGTTAAATAGTAACAATCTTCACAATAATCCATGTTAAATGATAAGTAGCAATTTTTGCATTTTGAGGCTCCATTCACATAGTCACAGTTTTCCAATAAAACGCCGGCTCTGCTCACATGCGGCACAACTCTAAACAGCTCTTCAAATTGTTCAAAAAATGGACGGTTAAAATCGAAATCACGACCGTAATCTAATGCATCCCAGTCATCAGCCCACCAAGCTTCTCTATCGTAGACTTTGTAAGGCGAATCTTTGTCATAATAAGACAAAATTTGTTTACCTGATTTGTCACAGGTGCGCACATAGAGATTCCTTAAATTTCTGAAACAAAGTCTTTGTTTTTTGCGTTCTTCCGGGTGGAGTGTTGGAAGTGGAATTGGGAAATCGGGCGAAATTTTTTCATAAAAAATCTTATCATCTTCCGTGATTTCAAATTCTTTTCCCGTAAAACGGCAGGTTTGCATCATAGTTTCAATTCATTAAATAGGTTCTGCCACTCTTCGAGTGTTAAATCCTCGGCACGTACGTCTGCGTTAATTTTGCAAGTCGTCAGAATTTTGCGGATCTCGTCTTTGCTGATTTTTAACGGCCCCTCCAAATTATTTACGAGTTTTTTTCGTTTTTGAGCAAAGGAAATATGCATCAGCCAAATTAGTTTTTTGAGGTCGCCGGTGATTTTTGGTTTATCAAAAACGCGGATTTTTATAACTGCGGAATCAACTTTTGGGCGAGGGTCAAATGCTTCTTTTGGAACGTAAGTTACGATTTCAGGATCACCAAAAATTTTGACTTCCATTGAAAGCACGGAGTCTTTTTCTTTATTCGCTATTATTTTATCGGCGACTTCTTTTTGAACCATAAAAACAATCATTTCGGGTGGATTCCCGGATTGAAATTGTTCCAGAAGAAAATGATTTAACAGTGGAGAAGTGATGTAATACGGAATGTTCGCGACAATTTTATAAGGAGTTGAGGGTGGGGCGAATTTAAGCGCATCACCATGAATTAGTTTGAAGTTTTTGTGGTGGCAAAATTCTGTTCGTAAAAGCGGAATTAATCTTTGATCGAGTTCAATTGCAATAACTTCCCCGGCGACTTTTAAAAGCTCGGTTGTGAGGGCGGCTTTGCCGGGACCAATTTCAAGAACAGTATCTTTTGAAGAAATTTCAGCGGCATAAATGATTTTTTTTAGAATTGCCGAGTCCTTGAGAAAGTTTTGACCGAGAGATTTTTTTGCCGCAATTACCATGGAATTTTTGTGTCGTCAGGAATTTTGAGAAGTTTTCTTGGATCGGTGTGACCTGAAATTATTTTAATTGAATCTTTTGGAATTTCTAATTCATCGGAGAGGAATTTAAGCAGTTCTTCGTTCGCCCTCCCTTTTTCGGGAGCGGATTTTAAACGAATTTTGTACGTTTCATCGTCCATTTTTTCAAGGAATGAGGTTTCTCGACTTTTGGGAACTACTTTAATTTGGATGTACATAGTTTTCGCATTTCAATAATCAGAATTCCCAGAATGCAAGACAATACTATGTTCCTCCAATCCTCCAGCGTCAACGGTACCGTTTTAAATACTACTTGAATGATTGGGGTGTATATTGCCAGGATTTGCAGTAATAAACTAAATAAAATACTAAATAACAAAAACTTGTTGGAGAAGAAATTTGTAAAGTAATGTTGTTTTTCATAACGGACGGAGAAAACCAATAGGAGTTCAAAAATTACTAAGCCTGTGAAAACAACTGTTCTTGCATATTCAATTCCGTAATACTTATAATAGTAAAAAAAGAGGAAGGAACAAATAATTGCGGCTAATAAACCTGTAAAAATACTGAAATTTAGAAGTTCACGGAAAATATTTTCATTTGGAGAGCGTGGTTTTTGCTTCATTATTTCTTTGTCACCACTATCCACACCAAGGGCAATGGCGGGCATGGCATCCGTTAGAAGATTTATCCAAAGAATTTGAAGTGGCATTAAAGGAATGGGGAAGCCAATCAAAAATACTCCGCTGATTAATATAAGTTCTCCAAAGTTCGCACTCAAAAGGAACCGAACGAATTTTTTGATATTTGCATAAATGACCCGTCCTGTTTCAACGCTTGCCACGATTGTCGCAAAATTATCATCTAATAAAATGATGTCACTGGCTTCTTTTGCCACATCGGTTCCCGTGATTCCCATTGCGACCCCGATATCGGCTTTTTGAAGAGCTGGAGCATCGTTAACGCCATCGCCTGTCATTGAAATAATTTTGCCTTTTTTATGCAACGCCTCAAGAATTTTTACCTTGTGTGTTGGATTTACTCTCGCGAAAATTTTGATTTTATTTACGACTTTTGCAAGTTCGGAACTGCTCATTTTATCTAAATCAGCGCCTGTTAAAAATTGATCGCCGCTTTTAAAAATTCCAATTTCTTTTCCAATCGCCACTGCTGTATTTGCATGATCACCGGTTATCATAACAACATCAATACCGGCTTCTCTGCATTTTAAAACGGCATCTTTCACTTCCAAACGAGGAGGATCAATCATTCCCATCAAACCCAAAAAAATCATCTCTTCTTCTGTTCCGGTTTCCTTTTCTTTCAATCTTTTATATGCAAATCCTAAAACCCGAAGCGCTGAATCGGCATATTTCATGTTAATTTTCAAAATCTTTTTCTTGCCCGCTTCATCAAGTTTTACTTCTTCCCCGTTAACGGAAATTTTGTCACAAATGTCTAAAATTGAATCCGGTGCGCCTTTTGTGATAAGAAAAAATTCATTTCCAATTTTATTTTTTGTCGACATTCTTTTCCTATCCGAATCGAAAATTATTTCATCCAGCCGCTGGAATTTTTGACGAGTTTCTTCAAATTTTACACCAAATTTTTCTGCCACAGCAAGTAAGCAAGATTCTGTTGGATCGCCGTTCATTAAACCTGAATTATTGCAAAGAACTCCACTAGTTAAGAGATATGTGAGTTCCCTTGGTTGTTTATTCTCGATTTTATCAGTTACCGAAAATTCTGTTTCATTTGTATATATTTTTGTCACGGTCATTGAATTTTGAGTGAGGGTTCCGGTTTTATCTGTACAAATTACACTTACGCTTCCCAAGGTTTCCGCGGCAGGAAGTTTTCTCACCAAAGCTTTTTGTTTTGCCAGTTTTTGTACTCCAATTGCGAGAGTTAGAGTTACAACAGCAGGAAGTCCCTCGGGAATTACGCCAACCGCAAGACTTATGTTCAATAACAACATTTCCATGATGTCTTTTTTCATGAAAAGCCCAAAACCAAAGTTGAGGGCGCAAAGTGTAATTACCAAAATAGCCAACACTTTCCCAAGGTGGTTCAGTTTGCTCTGGAGAGGGGTCGGACCGCTTGTTTGAGTTTGGATTAAGCCCGCAATTTTTCCAAATTCCGTATTCATTCCCGTTCCCAAAACAATTGCAATCCCATGACCTTTTACAACTCTTGTTCCCAGAAAAATCACATTTTTTTCTCTACTTTTTGACTCGGCATTTTTTTCTACCGGAGTACTTTCTCCTGTTAAACTTGCCTCGATTGTATTCATTTCCTTGCTTTCCAATAATTTTGCGTCAGCCGGAATATTCGCTCCTTCTTCAATTATAATAATATCTCCTGGAACCAATTCCTTTGCGTCTATTTTTTGGATTTTTCCATCTCTCATAACAAGTGCCGCGGCCGCTGTTAATTTCTTCATAGCCTCGATGGTTTTTTCAGCTTTGAACTCTTGAATAAAGCCGATGACTGCGTTTAAAAATACAATTCCTAAAATTAATCCGGCATCAATATATTCGTGCGCAAATATACTAATTCCACCTGCTATTATCAAAATTACAACCATGATATCAATGAATTGCCTCAGAAATATTTGATACCAAGTTACTTTTTTCCCTTCTTTAATTTCATTCGGCCCAAACTTCTTAAGCAGAATTTCCACCTCATTTGAACTAAGTCCATTATGATCCATTACTTTAGGTTTTTAAGACGCCATTTTTTAATCTTTGCGTGATCACCTGAAGTCAAAACCTCTGGCACTTTCAAACCTTCGTATACTGCCGGTTTTGTGTAGTGCGGATACTCCTTTTTGCGCCCGAGGGCGCTACCAAAAGATTCCTCTTGGCTACTTTCATTATCGCCCAAAACTCCCGGAATTAATCTGGAAACCGCGTCCACCACAGCGCAAGCGGCAATCTCGCCGCCGGTCAGTACAAAATCGCCCAAGGAAATTTCTTCATCCACCAGTTCATCAATCACACGTTGATCGATTCCTTCATATCGCCCGCAAAGTAAAATCAATCCGTCTTTTTTAGCCAGTTTCTCAGCAGTTTGCTGTTTAAATCGCTTTCCTGCCGGACTCATGAATATAACAGACCCGGAATTCAGCATTTTGACAGCTTTTATACAGTCGAAAAGCGGCTGACAGGCCATGAGCATCCCCGCGCCGCCTCCATAAGGCGTATCGTCAACTTTCTTATGTTTATCTTTTGAATAATCACGAATGTTGTGAACGTGAATTTCGATCAGGCCCTTCTTAGCCGCTCGTTTTAGAATCGAATCTTCAAAGTAGGGAAGTACAAGATTTGGGAATAGTGTGAGTATGTCGAAGCGCATAGCCACATTCTACCGATATTTAAGGATTTTTTAAGGGATTATTCAGATTTTATTGCAGGTATCTTTCAGGACTAATTCAGCTTTTGTCTTTAATATTAATTTTAAAGACTTATTGACACTATTAACGCACTACGTTATCATTTGTATGATTAAAAGTTTCAAATCAAAAGAAGAGGAGAAAATTTTCATGGGAACCCTCTCAAGTAAATTTCCTCCAGAAATTCAAAAAGTTGCCTTGAGAAAACTGTGGATGATTGATGCCGCTAAAAATATTAATGACTTAAGGAGTCCACCTTCAAATCATCTTGAGATCCTGAAAGGGAATAGAAGTGGTCAATATAGTGTGAGAATAAATAAGCAGTGGAGAATATGTTTTGATTGGATGCTCGATAATGCTTATAAAGTTGAAATAATTGATTATCACTAAAATTATGTCTAAAAAAATACCAATTCCATTCCCTGGAGAAATTCTAAAAGAAGAATTCTTAAAGCCATTGGAGATTACTTCTTATCGACTCGCAAAAGATATAAGTGTTCCACCTATTCGAATTAGTGAAATTTTGAGAGGGAAGCGTGCGATAAGTGCGGACACCGCTCTTAGGTTTGCGAGATACTTTAATACTTCCGCGGATTTTTGGATAAATTTACAAACACACTTTGATTTAGAAAAACAAAAAGATTTATTAAAAGACAGGCTGAAAGATGAGGTGAAAGTTTTTGTTAAGGTATAATTTTACTGAGTACCATATAGTTCAAAATTCTTTCTTCTTTCTATATTTCTTTTTCGTTTGGCTTCAACGTATTGTTTCCATAAGTCAGGAACATATTTTTGTAATTTATCCGCCATTTGTTTCACTTTTTTAATCTCTTCCTTCCAATTATCTTTTGACAGAGCAAACTGTAAGAGGAGGGAATAATCTTCAGCTTGAACATCTTCAGGTAAATCATCAAATCCAATAGTATTTTCGGGATTGTAAGTATAGGTTTGAATGGCAGTTTCAGGGAAACAAAATATTTTGCCCAATTCAAGATCCTCATCTGGTGTTTGACGACCTCTTCTTTCAAAAATATCATGAATTCTTTTAGCGGTGTCTAATGAATATGAATAATAAATATTCCTAGCAACTTGACCATTCTCAATATCTTCAGGACTGGCGAACTGACCGGTAATTTCAGCTCCAAGTACCGGTTCAAAACCAATATCTATTAATTGTGTTTTTATACTATCCACTACTGATTTTGTTTTGTTGTCATATGATATCCAAAATTCCTCACCATTTTTCTCTCCAAGTAAAACAAGAACCATAAATATTTTATCCCTAAAATCGATAGGCAAATTTTTAATGATGTCTAATTTTTCTTGCAGGCCTTCTGGTTGGTCTATTCTATCTGTCATTTTTGTTTTTAAATCTCTCAATTATACCAAAAAATGCGCTTTATAGATAGAGTTAAAGTGTTCCCGGGGACAGTATGAAAAAGGACCCGTTTCCGGGCCCTTTTCTTTTTTAGTTTTAGCCTACACTTCGTTACGGCTGTTAACGCTTACTGAACTGTGGAGCTCTTCTGGCTCTTCGTAGACCGTACTTCTTTCTTTCTTTGATACGGCTGTCTCGAGTTAGGAAGCCGATTGGTTTCAATGTTTGTCTGTTTCCCGCTTCTGCAATTACCAAGGCCTTTGAAATTCCATGACGAAGTGCTTCAGCGTGAGCCTGCATTCCTCCACCAACGATTTCAGCCATAATATCCCAGTTTTTCTGGTTGTTTGTGGCAATCAAAGGAGCCATAAACACATCAATCATATCCGCTGTTCCAAAGTATTCTTTTGGATCTTTCTTGTTTACGATAACTTTTCCGGTTCCTTTATAT
>CAYTWD010000002.1:0-72472 GCA_964441065.1 uncultured Candidatus Peribacteria bacterium | reverse complement strand
CGTAGAAGTAAGTGCCTTTAAATTTGATTTCTTCTGTCATTATTTAAGAGTGATGGTTTTTAATTTCTGTTGTTCGTGAGGGTGTTTAGCACCTGCGTATACCTTAAGTCTTTCAAGCATGTGCTTTCGTAGCTTGTTTCTTGGAATCATTCCATGAACTGCCATCTCAATAATTCTTTCTGGGTGCTCTAAACGCATTTTTCCAGCTGATTTCTCTTTAATACCTCCAGGGAAACCTGTGTGGTGAATATAGATTTTGATTTCATCTTTATTACCTGTTAAAACCACTTTTTCCGCATTGATTACTACAACGTTATCTCCGCAATCTGTGGAAGGAAGCCAAATTACTTTGTCTTTTCCACGTAGTAGGGAAGCCACTTTTGTTGCAAGTTGACCAAGTACAATTCCTTCAGCGTCAATCAGAAGCCATTCTCGCTTTTTATCTACGTCCTGTAATGTTGGGTGATAAGTTGTCATACTAATTGAATTGATACTGTTGGAGCGGCGTCACCTTTTCTGAAGCCGGTTTTGATAATTCTTGTGTAACCTCCGTTTCTTTCTTTATATCTCTCTTTTAGAACTTCGATAAGTTTTTTAGCCGCATTCTCATCAAACACAACTTCATTTATTTGTCTGATTGCATTCATAACATCTTTTGTCTTCACAGCAGTGATCAAGTTTTCAACGATAGGTTGAACTCTTTTTGCCTTGCTGGCAGTTGTTGTAACCTTTTCGTAGAGAATAATTGATGTTGCAAGGTTTCTAAGCAGAGCGGCCGCATGGTCCTTCTGCATATTCATCTTCAAGCTTTTTTTGTTGTGTCTCATAGTAGTTTCGTAGGTAGAGGCTGAAGCCTCCGTTATCGCACCTGCGGTGCGTAGTTATAGCGGCTGCGCCGCTGTTTGTCAATTAATCTGATTATTCGTCTTTAGTTAATGTTAGACCTCTCTTTTCAAGAGCATCTTCAACTTCTGTTAGTGCCTTCTTTCCAAATCCTCTCAAGTTTGAAAGTTTGGAATGAGTGCATTTTGTAAGTTGTTCGATAGATCCGATGTCTCCGTTGATCAAAGAATTCAATGTTCGAGGAGAAAGACCAAGGATTTCAATTGGAGTGTAAGACTCTTGTCTTGGTTTTGAACTTTCTTCTTCCTGAGCTTTAGCGGCGATTTTTTCAAAATCGCTCATAAATTCAGGTTCAACTGTTTTCTGATCACGGTTGAAGATGTTGAAGTAAGATTCAAGAACACTTGCCGCAAAACGCATAGCGTCTTTTGGAAGGATTGAACCGTTGGTTTTAACTTCAAGGTGCATCTTATCAAGATCTGTTCTCTGACCAACACGAACCGCCTCAACACTGTAATGGATCTTCTGAACTGGAGTGAATACAGCGTCGATTTCAATCATTTCCGCGTCGTTGTCAGTTTTTTGACCGATTTGTGCAGGTCTGTAACCAATTCCTTTCTCGATTCTGATTTCCATATCAAGACCAGCGTTTTTGTCTTCAAGAGTTGTGATGTATAGATCAGGATTGTGAATTGTAATATCGCTTGGAACTTCGATGTCCGCGGCAGTAACAACTCCACCTTTCTTAACTTTCAAGTGAACGATAGAAACATCCTTGGTTTCTTTGCTAACCGCCAATTGCTTAAGATTAAGCATGATGTCCAAAATACTGTCTTTTGCTCCTTTAACAACCGTGTACTCATGAGTAACACCTTTAACTTTAATTCCTGTAACGGCGGCACCCGGTAGGGAAGAAAGTAAAACTCTCCTCAAACCGTTACCTAAAGTTGTACCGTAACCTGCCGGAAGCGGGCTGACCGTGAAGGTCGAGTGAAAATCTCCCATTTTAGATTCTGTAATCTTTGGGAGCCCGATTTCTTCTTGTATGATGTGCATATGAAGAGGGCGTTATTATGAATTATTTGGAATAGAATTCTACGATAAGGTATGCCTCGATTAACTTGTCTATATCTTCGTCTGAAGGAAGGGCTTTAATAACTGCTTTTAGTGCTTTTTGCTCAGACTCAATCCATCTTGCAGATTCAAAGTCTTTTTCTTCTTTAACTTCATTGAATAGAGGACTTGATTTTAACTTTTCTCTTACTTCTAGAACGTCACCTTCTCTAATTTGAATTGAAGGGATTGAAACTCTTCTTCCGTTCAGGTTGAAAATACCGTGACCAACCATTTGTCTAGCCTGAGCACGTGTTTTTGCAAACCCAGCTCTGTACACAACATTGTCCAATCTTCTTTCAACCATTTTCATCAATGCAACGTCGCTGGCTTCGTTCAAAGAAATAGCTTTCAAGTAATAATTTCTCAATTGTTTTTCTGTAATTCCGAACATGAAACGCATCTTCTGTTTTTCAAGAAGTTGCTTCTTATATTCAGAAGCTTTTCCGGCTCTGTTATTTCCGTGCATACCAGGCCCATGAGGTCTTCTCTCAAGAATTTTATCAAGCTTTGGAGTATTAAAGATGTTTACTCCGAATCTTCTTACAAGTCTGGCTTTTGGTCCTGTGTATCTAGACATATTATATTAAATTATACTCTTCGTGGTCTTGGCTTTTTACAGCCGTTATGAGGAATTGGAGTTAAATCCGCAATTCTTAAGATTTCAATTCCCTGAGCGATCAATCCTCTCAAAGCCTGTTCTCTTCCACTTCCCACACCTTTTACGAATACGTCAGCCTTTTCAAATCCGTATGCTTTTGCTTTCTCGGCAGCATTTTCAGCAGCCATTTGAGCGGCATAAGGAGTAGATTTCTTTGTTCCTTTGAATCCACAAGCACCTGAACTTGACCAAGAAATTGTATTTCCATCTGAGTCAGTGATTGTAATTAAAGTATTATTAAATCCTGCGTTCACATAAATTTTTCCGTGAGTTACGGTTTTTTTCTTACTCTTTTTAACTTTCTTAACCACTGCATCGTCAGATGCAGCTTCTGTAGCCACGGCAGTTTCTGCCGATTCTACTTTCTTGTTTTTAACTTCCTCTGTCATATTATATTGATGGCCTTATGGCCTGTTAGATTATTTTTCCTCTTTCTTTCTACCGCTACCTACAGTTACTTTCTTACCTCTCTTAGTTCTTGCATTGGTCTTTGTTCTCTGACCACGAACCGGTAATCTTCTCTTATGTCGGAATCCTTTGTAAGAACCAATGTCTTGTAATCTCTTTATATCCAGTTGGATTTTTCTTCTTAATTCACCTTCACTTATTATTTTAGTTAGAGCGTCACGTAATTTTCCAAGGTCGCCTTCTGTAAGATCCTTTACCTTTGTATCCAATTTTATGTTCAATTCGTTTAGAATTGAAGTTGCTAGAGGTCGTCCGACTCCAAATATATATGTGAGTCCGATTTGCACTCTTTTGTTATCCGGTAATTGTACTCCACAGAGACGTGCCATAGTAATTAATAATTTTTTAGTGATGCGCGCCGTTCGGCGCTAATGCTCACGCTTTGCGTGACTACCCTTGTCTTTGTTTATGTTTAGGTGATTTAGGACAGATAACTCTTACCACACCCTTTCTTCGGATGACTTTGCAACTGCTGCAGATCTTTTTTGTTGATGCTCGTACTTTCATTGTTGAGGTGTTGATTGAATTTCTTCGTTGTCTTCCGGTACAGGTCCGCCCTTTTTATGACGGAAAACTATTCGCCCCTTGTTTAAGTCGTAGGGTGTTAACTCGACCGTAACCGCATCTCCAGGGATAATTCGGATGAAATTGATTCTCATCTTGCCCGAGAGGTGACAAAGCACTACGTGGTTGGTCGGATATGCCGGGTCATCTAGTCTGACACGGAACGTTGTGTTTGGAAGACATTCCACCACAATTCCGTTCACTTGGATGACTTGCTTCGCCATTAATTTGAGGTAAAAGCAGATGGATTCTACACAGCGACCTAGACAATTGCAATAGCATTTTTGTCTATTTGATGTCTACATGCGGTTGACAACACTTCTGCTATATGTTAGAAATGATCGCCTATAAAATTATTTATGACAAGTACACCTAATTTTAAGAGAGAAATAGATTTCTGTGATAAAGCAATTGATAGACTTGGCACCAGAAATGGAGATTTCGGACTCCTCTCTTTAGTTATTGATAGGGGATCTGCTGTTGTGATTAAACAAGCTAATAGAGTCAGATTGAATTGTCGTTTAGATGGAGAAGTTTCACAGGCGGTTATTCTTGAAGATGGCACTTCAACAGGAGATGTACAATTGGTGATTGCTAAGATAGCAGAAGTAGTTCAACATAAATTGTCGAGTTTATATTAATTAGAAAGATTTGTGTAAATTGCTAAGCCCTTATATATTGTGAGGGCTTTTTTCTACGCAATGAAAAAGAAAAATTGGAAATCTAACGCGACTTTTGGGCTTATCTTATTCGTATTTTTTTTGCAAATTTGGCAAAGTTATAAATTTAACAAGGCACTTTCACTTTTTGATTCGCTTGGAACAGATAAAAATCAGGTTATTGAGGAGCTTTCAAATACAAGATCGACAGTCAGGGAATTTGGAAATGATATGAATGAGATCAGAAAATTTTTGCTTTTACCAACAAAAGATTATAGCTTTGAAAAGGAGGAAGAGAGTGTTGTGGAAGAAGATATTTCAGGGAATCTTTTTGATTTTGTTAGCACTTTGCAGAAGTCAGAGCAGGATGCAAAGATGTTTCAAGATTCTTTAACTGCGATTAAAGCATGGATTTTAACGGATGTTGGAGGCGGATTGAGCGTTGTGGAAAGTGAGGGGTCGGTTTTTAAGTTTATGAATAGCGGCAACAGTGAGGTTGCAAAAGTAATTTTAGAAAGTGATGGGGAAATGAAAGCTACCGCATTTGGTGCAATTGAAATTTATTCAGGTGATTCGACTGAAGATTTAATCTCAAGTTTTAAAGATTTTGTGGATAGCGATCTTGTTGGAATTGAAAAAATGATTCAAGAAGTTCAGCTGGCAAAACTTAAATTATCGAATGAGATTTTACCGAGTGCTGAAGTTCAGGAAGTTTTGAATTTGAAGAAAATTATTTTGAGTGGTGAGAAAGAAGATGAGATGTATTACTATTATCAAATTTCCAATTCTGCAGGAGAAATGGTGGCTACTTTAGGCATTAACAAAACTTCAGCATGCTTCACCTTAAATTATGACTGCGTTGCTGATTTGGCACTAGCTGTAAATGATTTAGATGCGAGAAGTGCTTTGGAGAAAAAAGTTGCCGATAGAAAAAAGCAAATTGATGATCTACTTTTAGATAAGGGTTTCCAGTCGACATTAAAAAAATCTTCAATCGGTATAAGTTTTTCTGACGAAAGCGACTCGCGAATAAATTATAAGGTTACGAATGAAGCGGGTGAACTCAAATATACAATTTTTATAGAAAAGTCGACAGGGCAGGTGATGGTGGAAAAATCAGGTGGTGGTACTTCGACTTTACTCAGCGCGATCGATGAGCTTAGGCTCAAAAAAAAAGCCCCGACTTTTATGTTGAGCTAGCCAGTGAAGATTTGAGTGAGAATCCAGGTGATTTTAATCTTTTGTTGCTAGGTCAAAACGGCACGAACGTGGATACAATCATGTTTACGAATGTGAGTGTGGACAATCGCAAGATAAGTTTGGTGAGCATCCCGCGTGACCTTTATTATCAAGATCAGAAAATTAATGGAGTTTATGCGAAATACGGAATGTTCGAATTTCAGAAAGAAATTGAAGATATTGTGGGAATGAAGATCAAGAAATACATAATGGTGGACATGTTTGCTTTTGCCGACATAATTGATTTAATTGGCGGAATTGATCTGACGCTTGATGAAGATTTGGTTGATCCGACTTACAAAACTTGCGACAACGGAGTTTGCTCGACGCTCTATTATCCTTCTGGGAAGTATCATTTAAACGGCACGCAGGCACTGCGCATTGTTCGCTCCCGCCACACAACTTCAGATTATTCTCGTGCCGCCAGACAGCAATTGGTTTTGGAAGCGGTCAAATCTAAAATTGCTACTTTGCAGTTGGGTGACGCGCCAAAAGTTTTGGGAATTATTAAAACCGTTTTGGCCTCAACTCAATCAAATATCAGTTTAGACGAAGCGCTTTTATATTATTTCCGTTTTCAGAATTTTGATTTGAATGGAGGAAATGTGATTAGTTCCGGCAATGTTTTGGATGCGGTGCAAGTTCCGGTTGATTACACAACAAACAGAACTCAAGAAGTTTGCGCTGAAGACGGTGCTTGTGAAGAAGGTTTTGTAATCGACACACTTTCACCCAAAAATGGCGACTGGGATTTGATTAAGAAGTTCGTGAGGTACGCGATTGGGAATTAAGCCGGAATTTCTCCGGGTCTCAAGGTTAGAACTTCCACTCCGGTTTCTGTAACAAGTACCGTGTGTTCGTGTTGGATTCCCCAAGAGCCGTCTTTTGTGGAGAGGGTCCAGCCGTCTTTTTCAGTGTAGATTTTGGGAGAGCCGTTCACAAGAATCGGTTCGATCGCGATTGTTAAACCCGGTTTCATTGCCGGTCCGCTGTGAGCTTTGCCGTAATTGCAAACGTAAGGTTCTTCGTGCAGTTTGTAACCGATTCCGTGACCTGTTAATTCAGGTACAACTTTGAAGCCGCCCGCTCGTACAACTTTTTCAACCGCGAAGCCGATGTCTCCAATTTTGTTACCGGGTTTTACTTGGCGAATGCCGGCCCAAGTTGCACGGATGCAAGTGTCCACGAATTTTTTTACTTCGGGTGAGCATTTACCAACGCAAACGGCAACAGCCGAATCTGTGTTTAATCCGTCCAAAATAACGCCGCAGTCAATTGAAAGTATGTCGCCCTCATTCAAAACTCTCTTGTTTGGAATTGTGTGAACCACTTCTTCATTTACACTTGTGCAGAGTATTGAAGGATAGCCGTGATAGCCTTTAAAGCCCGGTTGAACTTTGTACTGTTCAAAAAGTTTTTCCGCTTCACGTTCAAGATCGAGAGTTGTGATTCCCGGTCGCACTTTTTTTTCAAGTTCGGCTAAAATCAGACCAAGAATTTTGCCGCCTCGGCGCATTGATTCGATTTCTTTCGCAGATTTTAGATGCATTTGAAGTGAGGTCTTAGAACGTCAATTATTTCTTTCGTGACGTTTTCTATTGTTTCTCTACCGTTTACTTTTAGCATCATTCCGCGTGCTTCATAATCACGAATTACAGGAAGTGTTTTTTCAGTGAAAGTTGAAAGTCGAATTTTGATTGCGTCGGGAGTATCATCGGAACGAGTGATTAGTTCACCGCCACATTTTTCACAATTTGGTTTTTCGTAAAAAGCCGGATAAACTTCTTTGCATTTTGTACAAATTCTTCGAGTTGTTAATCTTTTCATTGCTTCTTCTTCAGTCAGATCGATTGAAAGTCCCATAAATGTTCTTCCTTCTTTTTTCATCAGTTCATCGAACTGTTTTTGTTGATCGTCTGAACGAGGAATCCCGTCAAAAAGCGCGGATTTTCCGGCAGGTAAGTGGTGCAAGAAGTTCGCAACTATTTCCATTACAACTTCTGTTGGAACAAGTTTTCCCGATTCAATAATTCCTTTAACTTTTTTTCCCAGCTCGCTTTCTTCAGCGGCAATTTTTCTCAACTCACCGCCTGCTTCGAAAATAACAAGATCACATTTCTCGGCGATTATCTTACTTTGTGTTCCTTTGCCTGAGCCTTGAATGCCGAATAATACTAGATCCATAGTTGTTTATAGTTTGCGCACTACGTGCGTAGTAGGAAAGCTCGACTTCGTCGAGTGAATGCCCACACCGAAGGTGTGGCTACCCTTTATAGAATCTATCGTAGTGATGAGTTAGAAGTTGTGAATTGATCTGTCTAATCAAATCAAGCACAACACCAACGACGATGATTAGTCCGCTACCGCTGATTAAAACCTGGACTGTTCCAAGATTTAGTGTCGAGAATAATTGTTGCAATATCAGTGGCAAGACTGCAATTAATGCTATCATTGTTCCACCGAATAGATTTAATCTGTTTGAAACTTTTCCAATGTATTCTGCAGTTTCCTTTCCAGGTCTTAACCCAGGAACAAAGCCACCACGTTTTTGAATGTTTTCCGCAACCTGTTCTTCATTGAATACAATACTAACATAGAAGTATGTGAACCCGATGATTAGAAGAAAATAAGAAAGGCCGTAAGCCAAAGAACCCGGATTGAAAGCACTCGTCATAAAAGTTCCTATGTCTTTAACCCATTGACTGTCTGCATAAATAAGGAATTGCCCGATAATTGATGGGAAAGTTACGATAGAAACAGCGAAGATAATTGGGATCATTCCGGCTTGATTTACACGAATTGGAAGGAAAGATTGTTGACCTTTCGCTTTACCGCGCTGACCAGCATAAGTAATTGGAATTCTCCTTTGCCCTTCCGTAAACATAACGATAAGTAAACAAAGAATTACCGTAATCAAAATAACTCCAACGAAGGGAATCAATCTTGTTGATTCCGAGCTTGCAAGCGCCAAAGTCGGACCAACGATTCCCGGAATTCCCGCAACGATACTTGCAAAAATCAAGATTGAAGTTCCGTTTCCGATTCCGTGCTCCGTGATAATTTCACCGATCCACATCAGTATAATTGTACCCGTTGAGATCGTTAACATTATTGGAAGTACTACTGTCGGATCACTTAAATTTTCAATGATAGGAACCTGTGCTTGCGAGTTGATCAAAGTTATCATTCCAAAAGATTGCAAAAGTGCAAGAGGGAAGGTTAACCAACGAGTGTATCTGTTAATTGTCCTTCTTCCACTTTCGCCTTCTTTAGAAATTTCCTCAAGACGAGGCACAATTACTGTTAGAAGTTGCAAAATTACTGATGCATTGATATATGGGGAAAGACCCATTAGCACTATTGAGAAATTTTCCGCGCCACCACCCGTTAAAAGGCTGAATGCGCCGAGTAATGAGTTTTTATTGAACACATAAGAAAGAGCTTCTCTATCAACTCCTGGGATTGTGATATGAGTCAAAAATCTGTAAAGAACGATCATTCCCAAAGTGAAAAGGATCTTCTTTCTCAAATCTTTGGAGTGCCAGATTTGCTCTAAGTATTTTAACATTTAATTATTTTTTAATCTTTCTTAGCTTTAGCATCAGCTTTGCTGATGTGGCTGATCTTTACTTCTCCACCTGCTTTTTCAACAGCTTTGATTGCTTTTTCAGAAGCAGAATCAACGTGGATTGTAAGCTTCTTTGTAAGTTTTCCTGTCGCAAGCAGTTTAAGTTTCATTGTCTTCTTTGTAAATAGACCCTTCTCTTTAAGTGAAGTGGCATTTACAGTAGCTCCTTCTTCAAAGAATTTTTCAAGTCTTTCAAGGTTGATTGGGTAGTAGTGAACTTTATTGATATTCTTAAACCCTTTCAATTTTGGCATTCTTCTTGAGATTGGAGTCTGTCCTCCTTCGAAACCTCTTCGAATTTTACCACCTGTTCTTGCTGTTTGACCTTTACCGCCACGACCTGAGTAGTTACCTCGAGTTCGTCCTCGGCCGATTCTTTTTTTAGCTTTCGCGCTACCCGGATTTTTCTTTAAAGTATTCTGTTTCATATTTAAGCTTTAGGTTTTTTAGAAGTTGTAGCTGGTTTTGCTTTTGTGTGAGTTTGACCTGCTTTTGCCATTTCTTTCGCCTCTGATTTCTTGATTTGTTTTACTTCTGGAGCAGATCTGTCTTCACCTCCAACCACTGCTTTCTTTTTCTCAAGTTCAGGTCTTTCTCTAAGTCTTGAAAGTGCAATATAAGCTGCCTTTGTGTTATTTACACGGTTTGAAGATCCAATTGTTTTTGACAAGATATTTTTGATTCCTGAAATTTCAACTACTTTTCTTACAGCACCTCCGGCGATAATACCTGTACCTTCGCTTGCCGGTTTCAAGAGGACTACAGAAGCCTTGAATTTAATTTGAATTGTGTGAGGAATTGTTCCGTTGTAAATCGGAATCTTAATCATGTTTTTCTTAGCTTTTGAAACAGCTTTTGAAATTGCGTTTGGCACTTCTACCGATTTTCCGATTCCATAGCCGATTCTTCCTTTCTTGTCTCCCACAACAACTGTTGCTCTGAATCTCAAACGACGTCCACCTTTAACCACACGAGTTACCCTATCGATTTGGATTACCTCCTCTTCGAATTCTTTAGGTTCTCTCTTGCCGTTAAATTGTTTTCTTTCAGGTTTAGACATAGTGTTGATTAGAGTATTAGAATTGTAAACCGCCCTCACGAGCTCCTTCGGCTAGGGCTTTTACTCGGCCGTGGTATTTGTAACCGTTTCTGTCGAATACACAAGCCTCGATTCCCATAGTTTTTGCTTTTTCAGCAAGTTCCATTCCAACTTTTTTAGCATTTTCAACCTTTGTTCCCTTTTTCATTTTTATGTCGCTTGCAGAAGCAATTGTTTTCATTGATGTGTCGTCAACGAGCTGAGCGTAAGTCGCAACAAGACTTCTGAAAACGATTAAGCGCGGCTTTGCCGCGTGACCGCTGACTTTCGCTTTAATACGAGCGTGTCTTCTTTTTCGTTGTGTGATTTTAGTGTTTTTCATAATGAGGTTAGTTTCTTAGTGTAGCTGCACTTCGTGCAGTGGTTAAGCGGCTTTAGCAGCTGATTTACCGGCCTTTCTTCTGATATGTTCGTCTTGGTATTTTATACCTTTTCCTTTGTAAGGTTCGGGAGGTCTAAAAGCTCGGATTTCCGCGCAAACTTGTCCAATGAGTTGTTTATCTACCCCTGAAACTGTTAGTAAGTTTTTCTTTTCTTCATCTAATTTGAATTCAATTCCTGCAGGAGTTGGATATTCAATTGGGTGAGAATAACCAAGACTCAAAACCAATTTCTTTGGTTGAACCACAGCTTTGTAACCTACTCCGTTTATCTCCAATTTCTTAGAAAATCCAACTGTTACACCGGTAATCATGTTGTTAATCAAAGTTCTTGTAATTCCATGTAAACTCTTCTTAATCGCGGTTTCGGAATCTTTTGATACAAGAACCTCGTTGTCTTTAATTTCAACAGTTATTTCAGGGTTGATATTAAATTTCAGTTCTCCTTTTGGACCTTTGACTGTAAGAACTTGAGCTTCTTTTGTTACAGTTACTCCTGCTGGGATTTTTACCGGTAATCTTCCTATTCTAGACATAAAATTATTTAATTTATATTAGTAGATTTCACATAAATACTCTCCTCCCAAATTTTGCTTTCTAGCTTCTCTGCCGCTCATAACACCTTTTGGTGTCGACACAATTGCCATTCCCAATCCATCGAGAACTTTTGGGATTTCTCCGGAGTGAACATAAATTCGCTGACCCGGTTTGCTAACTCTTTTTAGGTGTAAGTCTTTTTTATCAGGTTTTAATTCAATTACAATTTCTTTTGTAACTCCTTCGCCTGTTATACTAACGCTTTCCACGTATTGATATTTCTTTAAAACTTGGCAGATTGACTCTTTAATTTTTGAATACGGAACATGAACCATGCTTTTACGAGCACGAGCCGCGTTTCGGATTCTTGTTATCAAGTCTGCTATTGGATCTGTTGTCATTATATTGTTATTATTAGTTTAAGTGAGAGAGCTAGCACAGCCCTTTGGGCTGTGTGTTACCAGGATGATTTTGTAATTCCCATCAGTTCGCCTTTTTGAGCAAGTTCTCGGAAACAAATTCTGCAGATGTCATATTTTCTCATGTAACCGTGTGAGCGTCCGCACATGCTACAGATATTGTAGACTTTAGTGCTTGTTCCAGGCTTTGGTTTCAAACCTAGAGCCAAACGGTGCATCACCGCTCTTTTCTTGTTCCTGTTCTTTACTATCATTGATGTTTTAGCCATTGTTTGAGGTTATTTTTTTGCGGATGGCTGCGCTTTCTGCGCAGTAAGAGGGAAGCCCAATGCTTTCAAAAGTTTGTATCCTTCATCAGCATTTTTTGCTGTTGTACAGATATTGATCTGAACCCCGTGAGGTTTTTGCAAGTTTTCCGGATTAATTTCAGGGAAAATTGTGCAATCTTTCAAACCAATGCTGTAGTTACCTTGACCGTCGAAAGCTCTAGCGTTGATACCACGGAAATCTCGTACTCGAGGTAGCGCAACATTCACCAATCTTTCAATAAAATCGTACATTCTCTTTCCTCTAAGAGTCACAAGTAGCCCAACCGGCATTCCAATTTTTAATTTAAAGTTAGAAATTGATGTTGTTGATTTTCTCATAACCGGCTTTTGACCTGTAATTGCTTCAAGATTTGCAATTACCGCAGAGAAATCTTTAACAGCTTCATGAGAGGCCATTTTACCAATTCCAATGTTTACGCTAACTTTTGTAACTTTTGGAACGGCATTAACATTCTTCACACCCAACTCTTTTTGTAAGCTTGGAGCAATTGTATTTACGAATTTTTCTTTAAGTCCTTTCATGATTATGCTTTTTTAGATTTAGTTTTTTTAGGTTCCGCAATTGTTGTGTTCAATGCTGATGCTGTTATTTCCACGCCGCTCTTCTTTGCTATTCGTAATTTCTTATCACCCTCGATTTTGTATCCGATCCTTGTGCCTTTCTTTGTTTTTGGATCTAGTGCCATTACGTTTGAAACGTGAATTGGAGCTTCGAATTCGATTTTTCTTCCCGCACCCTGCTTCGTTTTTCTAATGTGCCTTGTAACAAGGTTCAAGCCTTCCACAACAACTTTGTTGTTTTTAATGTCTACTTTGATAATTTTTCCGGTTTTATTCCTGTATTTTCCGGCAATTATCACCACGTTGTCTCCAGTTTTGATTTTCATAGTACTTCTTGGGCAAGAGATATAATTTTTTGGAATCCTTTATCTTTTAATTCTCTGGATACAGGTCCGAACACACGAGTTCCTTTTGGCATAAGATCTTTACCGATAATTACAACTGCGTTTTCATCGAATCTTATTGCTGTTCCATCTTTTCTCTTAATTTGCTTTGTCGTTCGTACAACTACGGCAGTCTGAACACTTCTTCTCTTCACAGCTCCTTTTGGAGATGCTTTTTTCACGCTGACGATAATTTGATCGCCAACTTTTGCATATCTCTTGTGAGAGCTACCTAGAACTTTGATGCACATTACTTCTTTTGCACCACTGTTGTCGGCCACCTGTAATCTTGTTTGTTGTTGTATCATATTTTATTAATTATTCGCTTTTTTTAGAACCAATGCCGCTTTCGGCCGCTGGCGCGCCCTCAGCGCTGGTTGTCCATCTTTTTAACTTAGACAGAGGTCTGCATTCGTAGATAGTTACTTTATCTCCAACTTTGAATGTGTTTGACTCATCGTGAGCATGGAATTTCTTTGAAACTCGGAATCGTTTTTTATACTTTGGATGTTCTTTGTAGTAATGAGACTCAACCACAATAGATTTGTTTCCTGATTTCGATACTACTGTTCCTGTTTTACTTCTCATAGTTTCTTAGTGTTAATGCCGCCTTCGGCGCTGTTAGAGTTTTTTAGAGTATTAGTTCTAGCGATATACTTTTGAATCGCTCCAACCATGTGATTTTGTTTATCTTCCCCCAATCTTACTTTTAGTCTTCTCTTTGCAAGCTCTGTTTCTGATTTTTCTTTTTCAGCAAGCAGATCTTTTGGGGAAAGTTTTTTTAACTCTTCGTTTGTAAGCATTTTATAGGTAGCCATTTTAATCTAATTTTACGAATTTAGTTGTTACAGGAAGTTTTGTACCCGCAAGTCTCAACGCTTCTCTTGCTTGACTCTCTTCAATTCCATCGATTTCAAACATAACTACTCCAGGTTTGATGATTGTTGTAAATCTTTCCACGCTACCCTTACCTGAACCCATCGGAACCTCCGCGGCTTTGTTAGTAATGGGCATGTGAGGGAAGATTCTTATCCAGATTTTTCCTCCTCTTTTTATGTAGTGAGTCATTGCTCTTCTTGCGCTTTCGATTTGTCTTGAAGTTACTTCTTTAGTGCTTGTACTTTTCAAACCAAATGTACCAAAAGCCAATCTTGTACCGCTAGAAGCATTACCCGAGAAGTTTCCTCGGAGGCGATGCCATTTCCTGTATTTCATTTTTTTAGGTAGCAGCATGTTTATTTCTTAGTAAATATTTCACCTCTGTTTATCCAAACTTTTACCCCAATCGCACCATAAGTTGTGTGAGCTGGAACACTTGCGTAGTCGATGTCGGCTCTGAAAGTGTGAAGTGGGATTTTCCCTTCCGCGGTGAATTCTGTTCTCGCGATTTCAACTCCGTTCAATCGTCCGCTTGCTTTTACTTTGATTCCAAGCGCGCCGGATTCCATAGCTTTTTTAACAGCCATTTTTGCCGCACGTCTGTATGAAACACGTCTTTCAATTTGCTTAGCGATACTGTCTCCAACCAAGAATGCGTCTAAATCTGGCTTCTTAATTTCTTTAACATTGATTGTAAATTTATTTCCAAATTTCTTTTGCAAATCCGCTTTAAGAACTTCCACGCCCGCACCTTGTTTTCCAATAATTACACCCGGTTTTGAAGTGTGAACGTTCAAGATTGTATCGTTGGCATTTCTTTGAAGTTCAATCATTGATACTCCACAGTCGTCCAAAGATTTTCTAACCTGTGCTTTTATAGCCAAGTCTTCTTTAAGCATCTTTGCGTAGTTCTTTTTATTAGCGTACCAGCTTGATGGCCAGTTCCGGATAATTCCGGTTCGCATTCCAATTGGATTTACTTTTGTTCCCATAGTTATTTAGTTTGAGTTTCGCCTTCGGCGTTAGGGTTAGATTTAACTTTTTTAGTTTTAGCAGCACCTGCGGTGCTGTGGGTGCTGACATCAACCACAACCGTAATATTGCTTCTTCTAACCAAGATTGGGTGAGATCTACCTTTAGATACCGGCTGGCTTCTCTTGTACATAACTCCCTTATTCACAACGATTTCTTTGATGTATAGTTTTGATTTGTTCTGTTTGAAATTGTTTGTAGCGTTAGCAGCTGCCGACGCAATCACTTTATATAGAATGTCGGCACCTTTTTTTGGAGTGAACTTAAGCTCTGTTAGAGCCGTTTCAACCATTTTGCCTCTAACCATTCCGGCAACTAGATTTGCCTTCTTTGGAGAGATACCGATATTTCTTAGAATTGCTTTCATGTTTCTTAGTTAGCTTGCGCTTTGAGTAATTATTTAGAGGCTGGGGCAGGAGCGGCGCTCTCTGCTTTCTTGATTGGGTGACCCTTGAACTTCCTTGTTGGAGCGAATTCTCCAAGTCTGTGCCCAACCATTTGTTCTGTTACGAATACCGGAACATGATCCTTACCGTTGTGAACCGCGAAGGTGTGACCAACGAAATCAGGGTGAACCTGACAGTCTCTAGACCAAGTTTTGATAATTCTTTTATTAGCACCCATTGTCTGAACTTTTTTCATCAGTTTTGGATCTATGTACGGACCTTTGAATGAACTTCTTGTCATATTTATGCGTTATCTTTAATTAATGCGCGACCCTTTCTTGTCCTTACGATCAATCGATCTGAAGGTTTAGACCTGCGTCTAGTTTTTACACCAAGAGCGTGCAAACCCCAAGGTGTTTTTGGATATTTCATACCAATTGGGTTTTTACCTTCACCACCTCCGTGTGGGTGATCAACCGGGTTCATAACTTTACCTCGAACCTCAGGACGCTGTCTTCTCCATCTGTTTCTTCCGGCTTTACCGATAGAAACGTTTTGGTAGTCTGCGTTTGAAATTCTTCCGATAGAGGCATAGCAGTTTTTGTGTACAAAGCGCACTTCACCGGATGGGAGCTGAACCTGCGCCATATCTCCATCCAAAGAAACAAGTTTTGCACTGTTACCCGCAGATTTAGCCATTTGACCTGACTTGCTCGGATTGATTTGAACACAATAGATATCGAAACCAATTGGAACATTGATCAATTGCATTCTGTTACCAATTTTTGCCTTAGCTCTTTTCGCTGTCAAAATTGTATCTCCAACCTTGATTCCTTCGGGAGCAAGTTGGTATCTCTTTTCGCCGTCTTTGTAGCAAACCAACATGATGAAAGCGTTTCTTCCCGGATCATATTCAACAGTTTTAACAGTTGCCTCGATATTTAGTTTGTCTGTGCTTCCAAAATCAACCATTCTAATCTTGTATGCATTACCTGAACCTCGGTGACGAGTTGTAATTCTACCGGTATTATTTCTTCCGGCAGCCTCTTTCCTTCTAACAAGGAGACTCTTTTCAGGAGTTGAAGTAGTCAACTCTTCATATGTGAGCTGACTCATTTGTCTCCTTGCGTTACCCGTATTTTTTATAATTTTAATTGGCATTTTATTAAGCTGATTTCTTATTAAGATCTAATTTCTCACCTTTCTTGAGAGTAACGATAGCCTTTCTCATCTCGTGTCTCTTCTGAAGAGGGTATCGGTTCTTTCCCATTTTGAACTTGCTGTAGCCTTTAGTAATATTCACTTTAGTTGGCTTGATTCCATATAATTCAGACAATGCGATTTTTACATCTATCTTAGTCGCATCCTTTGCAACATAGAATGAGTATTTATTCATGGCTTCGCCACGAACGCTTTTCTCTGTAAGGATAGGCCGAATTATTACTTGTGCGATTTTCATTATTTAGAATAAGTTGTTTCTAAGTCTTTCAGAGCTGTTTCTGTAAACATTAAGTTATCGTATTTAAGCAGATCAGCTGGGTTCAAGTAACCACTCATAACGATTTTGGCGTTTTTGTGATTTCTTGCGGATTTTTTCAGTGAATCCTCAGATTTATTCATAACTACTAGAACGTTTCTTACAACCTCAATCTTCTTTAATAGGTTGTCGAAATCTTTAGTTTTTGGAGCATCCAATTCGAATTTATCAATCGCAACAATTTTTCCATCTTTAGCTTTTGTTGTCAGGATTGAGAACAAAGCCGTTCTTCGCATTTTCTTTGGCATCATCATTTCGTAGTTTTCCCATTTCTTTGGGCCGAAGGCCACACCTCCACCTTTCCAGTGTGGGTTTCTGATAGAACCCTGACGAGCTCTACCTGTACCTTTTTGCTTCCAAGGTTTTCTTCCTCCACCTCGCACATCAGCTTTAGATAAAGTGTGAGCGATAGTATTTCTAGCGTTTGCCTGTTGGTATAGAAGATATTCGTGTACAAGGTTTTCTTTAACCTCAACCTCGAATATATTCTTAGCAAGGCTTACTTCGCCTTTCTTTTCTCCTTTCTGATTGTAAAGTGTTGCTTTCATCACGCGTCAGCGTTAGTTAGTTATGATTTTCTTATAATTATTAGGCTGTCTTTTCCTCCCGCTACCGGACCTTTTAATCCGATAAGGTTCTTTTCAGCATCTCTGTAGACAATTTCTGTGTCGATTGTAACTCTGTCGTTACCCATTCTTCCGGCCATTCGCTTTCCTTTATGTACATGTCCGGGACGAGCACGTGCACCGATTGAACCAGGCTCTCTGTGAGCATGTGAACCGTGTGAAGCACCTCCTCCTCTGAAGTGATGTCGACGTACAACTCCCTGGAAACCTTTACCTTTTGAAATCGAAGTTATTTGAACTGCTTCCGAGTCTCCGAAGAGATCAACATTTACAGCATCTCCGATTTTAAAGTTAGCCACTTCTTCCGCAGGAATTTCGAATTCTCTCATGAAGCGGAATTTTCTGTTTTTTGTCGGTTTCTTTAACGCATCAAACCCCAGGACGAGCGCCGGATATCCATCTTTTTCAGCAGTTTTGATCTGTACAACCGTGTTAGGTGTGCACTCGATTACTGTGAGAGGGATCACGTGGCCATCGTCTTGAATTAGACGTGTCATTCCGATTTTTCTACCAAGTATTCCTGGCATACATTTTATTGATTACGCTCCACCGAGGTGAGGCAGAAATTCTTGGACTTTTTTTCCCAGTGGGAGCCTCGAATTTCGTTTATAATTTGAATTGCCCGAGCATGCTACTCGGTGTCTACAATCGTGTCAACATCATTTTTAAAGAAAAGCTATTTGTAAGTGTTTTCTCGATGTGTATTGACACAAAATGTTGACTGTAAATTTTGCTCTTATGCCCACGGAATTGCCTGTGGTCTGAAAGGTGGCTTATAACGCCGCTTTCCAAGGAAACTTGGATAGGACTATGGGATTTTTATTTTATCTCAATCAAAAAAAGTCCTGAAGGAAAGCTGAGTAAATCTTTCTATATTACGACTTAGCAGCCAAGGATAATTTTCTTTCCTCTCTTTCCCACAAGCTATCATTGCCAAGTCTGCCCTTCTTGGTAACTACAAACTGACCACCAAGCATTTCTCCTGTTGCAGGTCGATTTAAGGAGGCACCGCATATAGCTTCTTTATCACCAAAGTAATCAAAGTACTTACCCAAGTCTTTTAGTTTTGCTCTGGGATCGGGAATTGCCCATTTTTTCCAATTTTTTTCCTCAACTAAAATTGCAATACTTCTTTTTGGTCCATTTATTTCGATTGATCGAAATCTTGAGTCTATCCCAATAGATTGCAATACTTCAGCTATGGCTTTTACGGTAAATGGTCTTTGAATACCACCATCATTGGGGGTGTTCATTTGATGAAAGATTTCTTTTATTGTATCTTCAATAGAACTTTCTTCGATATCAGTAGTTGCAATTGCTTCATCATGAATTTTACCCGTATGTTTTGCAATTACACCTTCAATGTCCTCAATTGCCTCCGGACTTAGATCTGCACTATTTAGAAGTGCGATGAGATCTTCTTTTGATGTTTGTGTCATAATTTATTATTACATCATCTTGATTATAACATGAAATACCCCTCCCGCAAGAGTCAGCAAAATTAACAAGAGTAGAGTTTACCGATATCGGTAAACTTGAACCTGTAAAAAACAAAAAAAGACCCCCGAGTAGGAGGCCTTTTCAATTGTTAGTGCCGAATTTGCGGACTTCGTCCACTATTTCCCAGCCTTTTCCTCCATTATCATCTTGATTTCGATGTCTACTCCGGATGGAAGTGACAAGCTTGAAAGTACTTCGATAGTTTTTGAATTTGAATTTGTTATATCAATAAGGCGTCTGTGAGTTCTTGATTCGAACTGTTCACGAGCGTTCTTGTGTACGAAAGTTGATCTGTTAACGGTAATTTTTTCAACGTGAGTTGGTAGGGGAATCGGTCCCATTATAATCGCACCTGTTTTTTCAGCGGTGTCGATAATAAGTTTTGCAGCTTCGTCGATTACTTTGTGATCGAAGGCTCTAATCTTGATTCTGATTTTCTGTCCTGCCATTTTACGTTGGGGTTAAATTACCGAGTTTTAAACGCGCTGTGCGCGGCACGTGTGAAAAATCTCTCACGCGCAATTTTGTGCTGTATTTTTACTTCCTGACGGCTTAGTTGTCAAGAAATTCGAAATTATTTATGATGTTTTCAAAAGTTCCATCTTTTTGATATTCGTTATTTTCATCAATAAGCGCGTAGCCATTTACACCTTTCCTCCATATTGCAACCGTGCCGGTTTCAGATTTTGGTTGGTATAAGAAATCGTTGTTTAATTTTGTATAATTTACCGTTTCAACAATGCGATTATTGTAAATATTCGAGTAGATTTTTTCTCCCTTAACAAATTTTTCTCTGAAAAGATTGTAGGTTTCTTCAAAATCGTACATTTCAACTTTTGTTGAATCCACCCAGCATTGTTGAAATACCACAAAACGTAAATTTCCTATCGCGTAGATGTGATCGCAGTCCTCTTCGTAATCGAAAGTTTTTAAGTTTGCAGGAATTTCAAATTGAAAATTATCTCCCGAAATCAATTTCGTTGTGGGAGTTGTGCAAGAGGTGAGGAGTAAAGCCAGTAAAACAATAAAGCGTTTCATTACTTTAAATATTTAAATGTCTGGTATACAGATTCAAAACCGCCGTCTGCTTGGTGCATGTCAATTTGATCAATCAGTGCGTAACTTGTTTTTCCGTTATCCCAAAGTGCGACAGTTCCGGACTGTGCAGTTAGAGGGAATATATAGCTCTTTGTTAAGCCTTGATACTTAATAACTTCAACTTCGATGCCATTTTCCGTTTTTACCTTTTCGGCATTTCCTCCCGCCAAAAAAATTTCCTTAAACTTTTTATTCGTGTCTTTGAAACTTAAAACTGTTTTCCCAGTTCCTTCACCGGGAGCTCTTGAAAAACTTACAAGTTTTAAAGAATCGATGCTGTAAACAGTTGCATAAGGAATCTCATTTACCACTTCACTCCAATCTTTTCTATAATAAAGTTGAAAGCTGGAGGTTTGGAGTAGATTGTCTGTTGGACCTTGGTATGAAGATTTTGACCCTCCGCAAGACGACAGAGTTATCAAGAGCAGTAATGTACTTATTATTTTTTTCATCGCGTGGATTCTATAATACAAATGGCTTTCAGGCAACAAAAAACCGCCGGTCCGATTAAGGGCAGGCGGTTTAATTTTTCTTAGAGTGCGCAAGTTGCGCTAGTTGCGGGCTTTCGCCCTAATGCCTACTTCGTTTCGCTCGTAACTTGTTACGCTAATATTTTAGCAACGACTCCGGCACCAACTGTTCGGCCACCTTCACGGATAGCGAAACGAGTACCTTCGTCTAGAGCGATTGGGCAACCAAGTGTAACAACCATTGCGATGTCATCACCAGGCATAACCATTTCTACTCCCGCTGGAAGCTCAATTTCTCCAGTTACGTCAGTTGTTCTGATGTAGAACTGAGGTTTGTAACCTTTGAAGAAAGGAGTGTGTCGTCCACCTTCTTCCTTAGAAAGAACGTAAACTTGTGATTCGAATTTAGTGTGAGGCTTGATTGTTCCAGGCTTACAAATAACCTGACCTCTCAAGATTTCTTCACGTTCGATACCTCTTAGAAGGATACCAACGTTATCTCCGGCTTGACCACGATCAAGTTCTTTCTTGAACATTTCAACTCCGGTAACAACGATCTTTCTTGAATCGTGAATACCAACTAACTCAACTTCATCGTTAACATTTACAACACCTTGTTCAATACGTCCTGTTGCAACAGTTCCACGTCCTTTGATTGAGAAAACGTCTTCAACCGGCATAAGGAATGGTTTGTCTAGTTCACGTTTTGGTTCTGGGATGTATTCGTCAAGAGTCTTCAAAAGTTGAACGATTGGTTCAGCATCCGGCCCTGATGGGTTCTCAAGAGCTTTAAGAGCAGATCCTTTTACAATTGGAGTTGTATCTCCAGGGTATCCATATTTGTTCAAAAGTTCTCTGATTTCCATCTCTGAAAGTTCAGCAATTTCCGGATCAGCCATATCCATCTTGTTCATGAATACAACGATATGTGGAACGTTAACCTGTCTAGCCAATAGAATATGTTCACGAGTCTGAGGCATTGGTCCGTCTGCGGCAGAAACCACGAGAATAGCACCGTCCATTTGAGCGGCACCTGTAATCATGTTCTTAACGTAATCCGCGTGACCAGGACAGTCAACGTGCGCATAGTGCCTTGTGTCTGTCGTGTACTCCTGGTGAGAAGTTGCGATAGTAATACCTCGCTCTCTTTCCTCCGGAGCATTATCAATTTGTGCGTAACCGACAGCTTTATTGGCACCCGGCCATTTTGCAGCAGCTACTGAAGTGATTGCAGCGGTAAGAGTTGTTTTACCGTGGTCAACGTGACCGATGGTACCGACGTTTAAGTGCGGCTTTGATCTATCGAACTTTTCAGCCATAAAAATATAATTAATTAAAAGCTACGTGATTTTAGTGGAAACTTTTTGCTTATGCAAGCTAAAATTCTCCCTTCTTATTCATTTAGATGTCTATGAATGGTTTTGCGATCTATTCCAAATACTCTTGCTGTGGCGCTTATATTATCTTTACAGCCATTTAAAACAAATTCTATTAACCTGCGTTTAAATTTTCTCGCTTCTTCCCCGAGATTTATCGATCTTTCATCAAAACTTGTGTTCAAACCCGCGATAATTTCTGTTGTAACGGTTTCAGGGTCGAGATCTCTTCTTTGCACGGTAGGTTCACTTAAAAAAATACAGGGTTCTTCAGTTACTTGACACATACCATTACCGTCAATTCTACTGCAAAGAACTTTGGTCGTTCCATCTCTAAATGTTCTTATGTGCGAGGAAATTCTATTCGAACCACTCGTGTTTAGATGTTCGCAGTAAATGGCTTGGCTTCCAATACATTCATTATTTCTCATAAAATATTAATTTTAAGTCCCCAATATACATATAAATTTTTTGTTTTGTCAAATAGCAGACTTTTTTATATTTCTAAAATGCTCCCTGCCATTTCTGGCAGGGTCGCGGGTGATCCCGAAAAGTACTTTTTTTAGCTAAAAAACTAAGCCTTCGCACCTCTATCCGTTTTGATCTTTTCAGCAACGTTAGATGGAACTTCAAAGTAGTGACCGAATTCCATTGAGTAGCTGGCACGACCTTGAGTCATTGAACGAAGATCTGTTGCGTAACCGAACATTTCTGAAAGTGGAACTGTTGATTTGATGATTTTGGCCATACCTCTATCACCGGTTTCAATAATCTGTCCACGTTTTGAAGAAATATTTCCCATTACGTCTCCGAAGAATTCTTCAGGAGTCACAACTTCAACTTTCATGATTGGTTCGAGAAGAATTGGATGTGCCTGGGCAGCTGCTTTTTTGAAAGCCATTGAACCCGCAATCTTAAATGCCAATTCAGATGAGTCGACTTCATGGTAAGAACCGTCGTAAACTTCAATCTTAAGATCAACCATTGGGTAACCCGCAACGATACCTTTTGTCATTGCTTCCTGAATACCTTTATCGATAGCAGGAATATATTCTCGAGGAATTTTACCTCCCACGATTTGATTGTCGAATTCGTAACCTTTACCGGGTTCCTGAGGAACAACTCGAAGTAGAACGTGACCGTATTGTCCACGACCACCTGACTGCTTAGCGTATTTCTCTTCACCAAGCGCCATCTTTTTAATTGTTTCTCTGTAGGCAACCTGAGGTGCGCCGATATTAGCTTCAACTTTGAATTCTCTTCTCATACGATCAACGATGATGTCCAAGTGCAATTCACCCATTCCGGCGATAATTGTTTGACCTGTTTCTTCATCTGTATTAACACGGAATGTTGGATCTTCTTCAGAAAGTTTTTGAAGAGCCATACCCATTTTTTCTTGATCGGCTTTAGTTTTTGGTTCGATAGCGATTCGGATTACCGGTTCAGGGAAGGTGATTGATTCCAAAATAATTGGATGATCTTCATCACAAAGAGTGTGTCCGGTGAAAGTATTTTTTAGACCGATTGCCGCGGCGATGTCTCCGGCTTCAACCTCTTTAATTTCTTCACGGCTGTTTGCATGAAGCTGAACAAGTCGTCCGATACGTTCTTTGTTTCCACTGCTTGAGTTCAAAACGTAAGAACCTGCCGCAAGTTTTCCTGAGTAAACACGGAAGAAACAAAGTTTTCCAACGAATGGATCTGTGGCGACTTTAAATGCCAAAGCGGAGAAAGGTGCTCCGTCTGAAAGTTCACGAGTTTCCTCAAGATCAGTATCAGGGTTGATACCTTTTACTGCCTCGATGTCGTTTGGGGAAGGAAGGTAATCTGTTACCGCGTCCAACATAAGTTGAACTCCCATATTCTGAAGCGCCGTTCCACAAAGAACAGGGTAAAGAAGATTGTGAATTGTCGCTTTTCTTAGACCTTTTTTGATTTCTTCCACGGAAATTTCTTCTCCGTTGATGAATTTTTCTGTGAGTTCATCGTTTGTTTCAGCCACAAGTTCAACAAGTTTTGCTCTGTATTCTTCAACTTTATCTTTCATATCTTCAGGAACCGGAATTTCTTTCACAATTTCTCCCATCTTTCCTTCAAATGTGTAGGCTTTTCTCATTACCAAATCAATAATTCCGCTGAAGGAACTTTCTTCACCGATTGGAAGTTGAATGGCAACCGCTTTTTTTGTAAGTCTGTCCCAGATTGACTTCAATGACATGTAGAAATCCGCACCGGTTTTATCCATCTTATTAACGAAGGCGATTCGAGGCACAACGTATTTATCAGCTTGTCTCCAAACAGTTTCTGACTGAGGCTCAACACCTTGAGAACCATCGAAAACTGCAACAGCTCCATCAAGCACACGCATTGATCTTTCCACTTCAACAGTGAAATCCACGTGACCGGGGGTATCAATAATATTGATTTTGAAATTTTTCCAGAAACAAGTTGTACAAGCTGCTGTAATTGTGATTCCTCTTTCCTGTTCCTGTTCCATCCAGTCCATTGTGGCTTCACCTTCGTGAACTTCACCGATTTTGTGAGTTTTTCCTGTGTAGAAAAGAACACGCTCTGTTGTTGTTGTTTTTCCCGCGTCGATGTGAGCACAAATACCGATATTGCGCAGATTGGTGAGGTCGTGATGAGTGTTAGCCATAAAAATTTTACGAAAAATAAATGCGAGGGCATTATAAGGAAGGGCAGGAGGAAGTCAAATGCAACTACTCGTTTTTGTCTACAAACGAATCCAAAATTCCCACCAAAGTGTTATTTTGTTCAATGAAAGCACTGTAAGTCGTGTGCACATTTTCATCAAGATCGGTTACTTTTGAAACGTCTGTTTTGTATTCGCCGCTATTGTAATAGTTATACATTGCTTCGTAAGCGGTGAGGTATGCGGAGCCTTTTGTTTGGTAGTCTTTGAGGGCTTTTAAAACTGCGGCTTGCTGTTCTTCATCTGAACTTTCAAGACCGGAAAGTGTGTCTATACCTTTTATCATATCTTGAGCATTTTCCAACTCGTTCTTCATTTCCTCAGTTTCAATTTCCGTATTTTCTGTGACAACCGTTGGCACAGCTGTATTATAAAGCGTAGCCGTTTTTTCCATTTGAGTTGAAGTGGCATTAACTTGCTCGACGATTTTATTGTTGTACTCGATGTTGTTTAATTTTGTGAAAAAGTCACAGCCTGAAAGGATTGCTAACACGGAAATTGTCGCAAGAATTTTTTTCATATTTTTTTGGTGGTTGGTTAACAAAAAAAGTCTACATTCTCATGCAGACTTTTCCAAGTTCAAATTAGATCGTGTTTACTGTGAATCAGGTGAATCTTGCCAAATGTGCGAAGGCTTTGTTGGCCTGTGCCATTTTGTGAACATCGTCACGTTTCTTGATTGCGTTTCCTGTCCCTTCGTTCGCCTCAAGAATTTCCTGAGCGAGTTTTTTGTACATTGGAATTCCTTTTCTTGCCTTAGCACTCTTCAAAACCCACTGGAAAGAAAGCATTTGCTGTCTCTTTGGATTAACTTCGAATGGAACTTGGTAAACCGCTCCACCAACACGTTTTGGTCGAACTTCCATGCTTGGTTTGATTGATTCCATTGCATGTCTGAAAGTTTCTTTTGGATTTGCATGGCCTCTTTTCTCCATCTCTTTAAGCATGTCCGCGAAGATTTTTCGCGCGATAGTTTTCTTTCCGCCGTTCATGATGTAACAAATGAATTTCTCACTTATTGGATCTGAATCCGGTGGCATGTATTTTGTAAGTTTGATTGTCATGGTTTTTAGTTAGTGCGCGCTTGAGGCGCTAATGCTCACGCTAGGCGTGACTATTACTTTTTAGGTTTTTTAGCTCCATATTTTGATCGGCCTTGTTTTCTATCGCTTACCCCCTGAGTATCCAAACTACCACGAACAACGTGATAACGTACACCCGGCAAATCTTTAACACGTCCTCCTCTTATTAGAACCACAGAGTGCTCCTGAAGATTGTGACCTTCACCACCAATATAAGCATTGACTTCCATTCCGTTAGTCAACTTAACACGAGCGTATTTTCGAAGCGCTGAGTTAGGTTTCTTTGGAGTCATTGTTGTAACCTTCAAACATACACCTCTTTTGAAAGGGCAGTTCAATGGTCGGTTCACAGTATTGATTGTGTTGAAGATTGTCTGCAACGCAGGAGCTTTGCTCTTAACAGTTGCTTTCTTTCTTGATTTTCTAACTAACTGATTGATTGTAGGCATAATTTGCTTAGTGTTCGCCGTTTTTACGGCTGATGCTGGAGCAGTTTAGTAAACTTGTGTGATTATTGCAAGGGGAATTTTATTTGCGTGGATATTTTGCTATCAGGGCTTTGTTTAATCGGTTTCGTAATTCATCTCTTAATGCTCATACTTGATTTAGATTAAATAAGGATTCCAGATCTCTTTTTTGCTCCGGTGTTAAATCATCTCTTTCCAGAATTCTTTGAAATGACATCTCAATTTTTTGATCCCTTCGCAACTGTAATCCCATTTTTTTGGATTCATTATCTGGAGGTTCAATTATACATAAAGACTCTGGTTCCAGGCGTTTTCTTTCAATGTCATCTTTAAATTCTGCATCCGCTTTTTCTAAGATTTCAATCAGGTCTTTTTTTAGAGTGTCAAAGTCAACTCTTTGCATGCCAACACCGAGGACTGCAATCTCATAACGTTCAGCATTGCACCACTCCGCATATTGGCTTTGACTAGGTGGGTAGCAATATCTCTTTTTAAGCGGGGCTAAAGTTCTGGGGTTCAATTTACCTTCCAAAACGTCATTCCATAATCTTTTTAGACTGTCATCTTTTTGATGCATTGCCAAGGCTTCTCCCAGGAAAGTGTAAGGAGTTAATTCCATACTTCGTGTGCTTTGTTGTTCATAAAATCGATTCATTGGTTCAACAAGGTCATCAATTCTCATTCTCCTGATGAGTTCTGTAATCAATGTGTTAAAACCCATCTCACCATAATAGGATTTTCCCGCTTTTCCTGTTGTTTCATCCCACTCATGAATGGAGCTCAATATGTTTGAAGCGTATTTTACGATAGCGTTTCTAAGCTCAGCGGCCTTTTCTGATTGGCCATCCCTCTCAAGTTCCCATATTTTAAAAATCAATAATTCGCCAAATGGAGAGGGTCCACAAACATTACCTTTTGTACACTCCTGATGGATGACTCGAGTGTCTCCAAACAGGGCTAAAAATGCTTTTGGGTTGGTGGCATTTGCTCCTCCGTAATTTGTTTCATAGTAATCTCTGTCAAACTTTGGATTTTCAAATAATGATCCAAATAATTCATTCAAAGGAGTCATATTTCCAATTGCGACAGTTTCCATGTATTTTTAAGTTAGGGGGCGAGTCTAGCAAGTTGGGTTTTTGGAGTCAAGGAATAGACAGAGATTTTTCTGTGGATTTTGTTTGGTGCCACGTCGAAAAGCGAGTACGCACTCACCACACAATTTGTCCACTCGATTTGGCGATTTTAACCTGTTAATTCGTGTTGTGTTTGTTATAATTTTTTTAATCTAACCAACGCAAAAATGAACAACAAAGAATTGCTAGAGAAGGCTGTGATGTATGGCAGGAACGCTCTTGAATGGAGGAAGAAGTTTATTGGTTTGCTTCCTGAAATTCACAAACGCGAATTGTATAAAGAAAAGAACTGTAGTTCTATCTTCGAGTTCGCTTTTAAGTTTGGAGGATTGTCTGAGGAACAAGTGAGTAGAGCACTTAATTTAGAAAAAAGACTGGAAGAATTACCTAAACTCCACGAACTTCTTGTAAACGGCGAAGTAAGTATAAATAAATTACTGAGAGTAGTTTCAATAGCCACACCTCAAAATGAAGAGAAACTTGTAGATATGGTTAAACAGTTACCACAAAAGTCTGTGGAAACATTTGTTAGAGATCAGAAACCCGAATCTGTGCACGCGCACATACTAGAACTCAATGAAGAAGTACGTCAACGACTCACCGAACTTCAACAGAAAGGAATAGATATTAATGAACTCATCCTTTCCGCACTTAACAAACGGGAAGAAGAAATTGAAGCAGAAAAATCCGCACCTGTTCTTCCATCAACCTCACGCGCGATTCCCGCAAAAACTCGCCGACTAATCAAAAAAGAATTCGGCACAAAATGCTCCATATCCACCTGTAAAAAACCCTCAGCCCACATCCACCACACTCAAACATTCGCCCTCTCGCACCAACACAATCCAAACTATCTCGCTCCACTCTGCAAAGAACACCACACGATTGCGCATGCGATTAACCTGAAAGTGAGAGAGTTTCGAAAAAATTGACTACACTTGTTTTTCGTACTAAGCTTCACCACTAATTTAAGTTTATTTTATGCCTGATCGTTTAGCCGAGGGTGGATTAACTACAGCACTAACAATAAATCGTGCTGACGTTGAAACGATTGGTAGTAAACGTGTTTGTAGTTTGGACAATGCTTTGAGATTGGTGGAGGAATTTAATCAACTGTTTCCTGGTGGTCTTCCATTTACAATTTTGGGTAATGAATGGATTGAGGCCTCTGATGAATCAGGTCTGTTTGAAAATGCTTTTGATTTAAAAATAGAGGAAGCCAAAAAACTTTTAGGATTACCGGCCGAAGTTAATTTGGCGGAACAGTCTGACGAAATGAAAAGAAAATTTCAGAGTTTAGTGATTCCTGAAACGGGTTCTTATAGGACACCGAATATTGTGTCACTTTTTCAGGATGGAAAGGTTAAAAGTCGTGAAGAAGTTCTGGCTTTGGTTGATGATGGAAAAGCTCCTCTTGATAGAATGTATATTGAGGCTTGTTTTAGAGATTCAAGAATTAATGTTGCGAGTTTGTTGGAACGAATGAGTCATCGAATGGATACTCGAGATATTTTCCCTGAAGCTCATCCTGAGACAGGAGAAGTGAGGGATGGTTTTAGACAACTAATTGCTGAAGTTTTTGAGCAGTTTGATTTAGGTGAAGTTGGACCACCTTTTCTTATTGTTAGAGTTGTATAAGAAAGCCCCCGGTTTCCCGAGGGCGATTTTGAGTGTGTGGTCGACTAATCTTCACGTGTGTCCACAACTTCTCCGCGGAATTTCTTTCTGAACATTGCACCGGCAGGGATAAGTTTACCGATGATAACGTTTTCTTTAAGACCGTCGAGAGTATCGATTCTGTGAGTTGTTGAGGCTTCAACCAAGACACGGATTGTTTCCTGGAAGGAAGCGGCAGACAACCAGCTTCGAGTGTGAAGAGCGATTCGAGTAAGTCCGAGTAGCAATCTTTCGTATTCGATTGGTTTGCCACCTTTCTTTTCGATAGCTTCGTTTTCTTCGATTGCAGTTTGGAAATCGATTGTTTCACCAGGTAGGAAGTTTGTGTCTCCCGGTTCAACGATTCTAACTTTAGAGAACATCTGACGAGTAATAATTTCGATATGCTTATCATTAATTGTCTGACCTTGAGAAGCGTAAATACTCTGTACTTCGGTCATGATGTATTTCTGAGTCGTGTAAATGTCTGTTAGTTTCATCAATTTTCGAAGATTGATGTGACCTGATGTCAAAATTGTTCCTTTTGAAACAAGATCGCCGGTCTTAACTTTAACTTTTCCACCCTCAAGTTTGTAATCGTATTCAGGGATTTCGCTTTGAATCACGATTTCCTTCTTTCCGGCTTTGATTACTTCACCAGCAACTTCAGATCGAAGTTTGGATTTTCCTTTCTCGGCAAGAACATGTTTGATGTCGACTTTGTCTCCTTTTGAAACAAGAACCTCAGCTCCTTCGGCAACTTCATAAGTTGTTGTTGGAACTTCCGTTGGAGTGATTGTGACTGTTACCTGGTGACCTTTTGAGGTTACCTTAACAATTCCATCAACCTCCGCAAGAAGAGCTGATTTCTTTGGAGAACGAGCTTCCAAAAGTTCTTCAACACGAGTTAGACCTTGAGTAATATCTTCTTCTTCGGCAACTCCACCCATGTGGAAAGTTCTCATTGTTAGCTGAGTTCCCGGTTCACCAATTGACTGAGCGGCGATAATTCCCACCGCGGTTCCAAGATCAACTGATTTATTCGTTCCAAGATCACGACCATAACATTTTTGGCAAACACCATTCAATGTTAAACAAGTCATAACAGATCGAACTCGAATTTCGGAAACTTTTTCACTAACGATTATTTTTAGAATTGATTTGTCGATCTCAACTCCTTTCTTGATTAGAACTTTTCCATTTTTGTCTTTTAGATCTTCACCAACGGTTCGTCCGAAAATTCTGTTTTCAAATGCCTCTCCGATTTCTTCAGATTCCGCACGAGTTACAAGGTGAGTCTTTAAAGTTCCACAATCAACTTCTTTAATAATAATATCTTGAACGGCATCAACCAAACGACGAGTTAAGTAACCGGCCTCAGCTGTTTTAAGAGCCGTGTCTGATTTACCTTTACGTCCTCCGTGAGTGGCAATGAAGTACTCAAGAATTGTGAAGCCTTCTTTCAAGTTTGATTTAATCGGCAACTCGATAGTTTTACCGGCCGGATTCGCAACGAGACCTTTAATTCCACAAAGCTGAGTGATTTGTCCCCAGTTACCTCGGGCTCCGGAATCGATCATGTAGAAAATATCATTTTCTTTCTCGAAACCTTTGATCATTTCATTTGTGATCAGGTTTTTTGTTTGAACCCAAATCTTAATTGCTGAGTGGTATCTTTCGTCTTCACTAACGAAACCTTTGTTGAAGTTATCGTAAAGAGTGTTAACAATTTTTTCAGCATCCTGCATGATTTTGATCTTTTCTTTTGGAATTATCATGTCTGAAGACGCGATAGAAATTCCTGAGACTGTTGCGTATTTGAAACCGATTTCTTTTAAATCGTCACAGAATTTCGCTGTAGCTTCAATACTGCAGTTTTCAAATGCCGTACCGATTGCTTCAATGATGTCATTCTTTTTGAAAACTTTGTTGTTGTAACCAAGTTCAGGTGGAACGATTTGGTTGAAGATTGCTCGTCCCAAAGATGTTTCAATAATTTCACCTTTAATTCTGATTCTGATTTTTGCCTGAAGGTGAATTTCTCCGAATTGATGAGCGATTTGAGCCTCTTCAAGACTTCCGAAAACTTTTCCTTCACCTTTCTTTCCGTCATTCATTCTTGTGAGATAATAAACTCCAAGAACCATGTCCTGAGCTGGAGTTGTAATTGGTTCTCCGGCTGAAGGCTTCAAAAGATTCTGTACTGAAGACATAAGTTGAGCCGCTTCCTCTTGAGCCATATCTGAAAGTGGAACGTGAACCGCCATCTGATCTCCGTCGAAGTCGGCGTTGAAGGCCGCACAAACGAGAGGATGAACCTGAATAGCTTTACCTTCGATCAATACCGGCTGGAAAGCCTGAATACCAAGACGGTGAAGAGTTGGAGCACGATTCAAAAGTACGTATCTGTTTCGAGTTACGTCTTCAAGAATATCCCAAATTACTTTTTCACCTGTTGTCATCATTTTTTCCGCGTTTTTGATGTTGTGCGCGTAACCGTCTGTGATCAATTTTCCAATTACGAAAGGTTTGAAAAGTTCAAGAGCCATCGCTTTTGGAAGACCGCACTGGTTCAATTTCAATTTTGGACCAACGACGATAACTGAACGTCCGGAATAATCCACACGTTTACCAAGAAGGTTTTGACGGAATCGTCCTTGTTTACCTTTAAGCATGTCTGAAAGGGAACGAAGCTTTCGCTTGTCTCCTGAGTTGAACACAGTCTTGCCCTGACGAGCGCTGTTGTTCAAAAGCGTATCAACAGCTTCTTGCAACATACGTTTTTCATTTCGGCAGATTACTTCGGGAGCCCCGATAGCAATAAGTCTCTTTAAACGATTATTTCTGTTGATAACTCTTCGGTAAAGATCATTCAAATCCGAAGCGGCAAAGCGTCCTCCGTCCAACTGAACCATCGGTCGAAGATCAGGTGGAATAACAGGAAGAGTTGTCATGATCATCCATTCGGGTTTGATTCCAGATTTAACAAGTGAACCAAGAAGTTTCACTCGTTTGATCAATTTTGTTCTCTTTTGTCCGCTGGCTTTTTCAAGTTCAGTTTCAATTTCTGCAATTTCTTTTTCAAGATCAATAGCCGCGATGATGTTTCTTAGAGATTCAGCACCTGTTCCGGCCTTGAAAACATGACCGAATTTCATGGAGGTATCTCTGTATTCAAGCTCTGTCAAAACTTGACCGGCCTGAAGGAATTCCAAATCTTTCTTGGCTTGCTCGTGCTGTTGCACCAATTCCTCAACTTTCATTGCTTGCTCTTTTTCAACAAGATCTTTTGCTGTTGTTCCTGATTTCTTTCTCTCGTCGAACTCGTTGATGATGTCGTTCTTATACTGTTTGAACTCTTCTTCCAATTGTACTAGAGCCTCTTCTTTGGCTTTGTGATCAACTTCAGTGATGATGTAAGCGGCAAAGTAGACAACTTGCTCGAGAGTTTTAACGGGAAGATTCAAAAGTAGACCGATACGGCTTGGGGTTGAACGAAGGAACCAAATGTGAGTAACCGGAACGGCCAATTTAATGTGACCCATTCGAGTTCTTCTCACGATTGATCTTGTAACTTCAACTCCACACTTTTCACAAATCACGCCTTTATAACGGATTCTTTTATATTTTCCACAGGCACATTCCCAGTTTTTTGTGGGACCGAAAATTCTTTCACAGAATAATCCGTCTCTTTCAGGTTTTTGAGTTCTGTAGTTAATTGTTTCCGGTTTTTTTACTTCTCCGTGAGACCACGAAAGAATTTGCTCCGGTGAAGCAACGGAGATGGCGATGGCATCAAATAGGGCAGGGGCCTTATTTTGATTCTGGTTGCCACCAGCCGGATTTTTTTCTTGCATATTCATTGTTATTGTAAGGTTAGGTTTTTTTGGATGCGCGCCGTCCGGCGCTAATGCTCACCTGCGGTGACTGTTATTCCTCATCGCCCTCCGCGCTGACAGGTTCACCCTCGAGTTCAGGAAGTTCGTCCATATCTTCCTCGTCGAGACTGTATTCTTCTTTCAAGTTCTCTTCGATTTCAGGCGCGATTGCAGGGGTTTCCTCTTCTATCGGCTGAATGTATTCTCCTTCTTCAACAACCAACTCGTCGTCTTTGATCTGCATTAGATCAACGTTTAGACCAAGTGATTGAAGCTCCTTAACAAGAACGTTGAATGATTCCGGAGTTCTTGGTTTTCGAATTGTTTCATTTTTGATGATTGATTCGTAAGCCTTCGCTCTTCCGTAAACGTCATCGGACTTGATTGTAAGCATTTCCTGAAGTGTGTGAGCCGCACCGTAAGCTTCAAGAGCCCAAACTTCCATTTCTCCAAATCTCTGACCTCCGTGTTGTGCCTTTCCTCCAAGAGGCTGTTGCGTAACAAGAGAGTAAGGACCGACGGAACGAGCGTGAATCTTATCTTCAACAAGGTGAGCCAGCTTCATGATGTAAGTCACACCGACTGTCGCCTTGTGGTCGAAAGCTTCTCCGGTTTTACCATCGAATAGCTGAATCTTTCCATCCTGTGGAAGTCCGGCTTCTTTCAAAAGTTCAACTGTTTGTTCGCTTGTTACTCCGTTTAGAGCAGGAGTAGCAACGTGGATTCCCAATTCTTTAGCCGCCCAACCCAAATGTGTTTCAAGAATCTGACCAATATTCATACGGCTTGATACACCGAGTGGGTTCAAAATGATATCCACTGGTCGGCCGTCTGGCATATATGGCATGTCTTCTTCAGCAACGATAATTGAGATCACACCTTTGTTACCGTGTCGTCCGGCAACTTTATCTCCCACTGAAATTCTTCTTGTTTGTGCTACCGAAACTCGAATTTGTTTATTAACACCGTTTGGCAATTCATCTCCGGCTTCACGTGTGAAGATTTGAACATCGACGATTTTTCCACCTTCTCCACCAGGTAGGCGAAGCGATGTGTCTTTAACGTCTCGAGCTTTATCTCCGAAGATTGCTCTTAGAAGTCTTTCTTCAGGAGAAAGTTCGGTTTCACCTTTTGGAGTGATTTTACCAACAAGAATGTCGCCTTCACGAACTGAAGCACCCACACGCACAATTCCCATTTCATCCAAGTCTTTCAATCTAACTTCGCCCACGTTTGGAATATCTCGGGTTACGATTTCAGGTCCGAGTTTTGTATCTCGCACGTCGACCGTAAAGTCTTCAATGTGGATAGAGCTAAATCTGTCGTTTTGAACGAGTCGAGTAGACAAAATTACCGCATCTTCATAGTTGTAACCTTCCCAAGACATGTATCCCACAAGCAAATTCTGACCAAGACCCAAGTCACCTTTTTCAGTTGAAGCTCCGTCGGCAAGAATATCGCCTTTTTTGAACTTCTGCCCGCTGTCACAAATTGGTCTCTGGTGGAAACAAGTTGCTTGGTTTGTTCTTGAGAAAACATTCAATTCGTAAGTCATCTTTCTTCCTGAATCGTAAATTACTGTGATTCTTTCTCCATCAACATAAGAAACCGTACCGTTTTCTTCAGCAACAACTGCTTGACCTGAATTCATTCCGGCAGTCTTTTCCATACCTGTTCCAACGATTGGAGCTTGAGGTCTTAGAAGTGGAACGGCTTGACGTTGCATGTTTGAACCCATTGAAGCACGAGTGTTATCGTCGTGTTCCAAGAATGGAATACATGAAGTTGTAACTGAAATAATTTGTTTTGGAGAAACGTCGATGTAATCAACGTCTTTAATTGAAACGCTAATCGGATCGTTTCGTTTTCTCGCGCTCACTGAATCTTCACTGAATTCTCCAAGTTTATTAACTCCACAGTTTGCTTCAGCGAAAACCAAATCACCTTCATCTTCAGCATCGAAATATTTAACTTTTTTACCTACAAAGGCGCGAACCGGAACTTCCTTTAGATCTTTGTCTTTTGCCAAAGCTTTCGCAGTTTTTGAGTCAATTTCTTCACCTTCTTTCACAACTCCTGAAATTGTTTCACCTGCTCTGTGGCCGATTGCTGATTCACCATCGTTTTTAACAGTGTGAAGAACTTCTCTAAATGGAGTTTCAATGAAACCGTATTTATTAACTTTCGCGTATGTTGCCAAGTGTACAACGAGACCGATATTTGGCCCTTCCGGTGTGGCAATTGGACAAATTCTTCCGTAGTGAGAAGGATGTACGTCACGTACATCGAATGAAGCACGTTCTCTTGAAAGACCCCCAGGTCCCATCGCTGACAAACGTCGTTTGTGAGCGAGCTCCGAAAGTGGATTTGTTTGATCCATGAACTGAGAAAGCTGTGAACTCGCGTAGAATTCACGAAGCGCCGCAGTGATTGGACGAGAGTTGATAAGTTGAGTTGGAGTTACAGTTTCCAAATCCATAACCGTCATTCGGTCTTTCGCAATTCTGTCTGTTCTCAAAAGACCAACACGGAATTTATTCTGAACCAATTCTCCAACCGGACGAATACGTCTGTTAGATAGGTGATCAATATCATCTGGCTGAGCTTCTTTATTATTAAGTTTGATCAAATGCTTCAAAATCAAAATGAAATCTTCAACTTGGAAAGTGTGGAATTTCTTTTCGTTTGGAGTTTTAAGATCGAATCTTCTGTTCATCTTATATCTTGCAACCGGCCCCATGTCATACTTTCTGTAATCAAAGAACATTGATTGAATCAATGCCTTTGCGTTTTCAGGGGTAGCTAAATCTCCCGGTCTGATTTTCTTGTAAATCGCTTTGTAAGCTTCATCCGCAGTTTTTGCCGAATCTTTTTCAAGAGTCATCAAAATGTAATCTTTTGTTGGATCCAAGCTCATGTCTTCAAAAAGATCCAAGATTTTTTTATCCGAATCAAATCCGAAAACGCGAAGTAGGGAAGTCACGTAAATTTTTCTCTTTCTATCGATTTTAACTGTAATTACACCTTTTTTATCAGTTTCAATTTCTAACCAAGCACCACGTTTTGGAATGATTTTTGCATTGTGCATTCCCGGAGCGGCCGCATTCTTTGAGAAGAACACACCTGGAGAACGAACAAGCTGTGAAACCACAACTCTTTCAATACCGTTAATAATGAAACTTCCCTGAGGTGTCATTAGAGGCACCGGTCCAAGGAAAACATCCTGCTCTTTAATTTCACCTGATTCTTTGTTGATCAGCTGAACGTGCACTTTCAAAGGCGCTTCGTAAGATAGATTTTTATCTTTACACATTCTTGGACCATATTTTGATTCACCAATTGAGTGATCTAAAAATTGCAATTCAAGTTTTTTTCCTGAGAAATCTTGAATTGGGCTGATTTCATCAAGAAGTTCACGAATTCCTTCTTCAAGGAACCACTTATAAGAGTCGGTTTGAACCTCGATTAAGTTCGGAAATTCGAACTGGTTGTCGTTATCGACAAAAAATCTCCTTTTTAATGGCTCCAAATTCGCCGCTTTTTTCGACGAAGAAGAAGCTTTCTTTTCAGGAGCATTCTTAGCAGTTTTAGGCATATCTAATTGAATGTTTGGAAATAAAAAGCATCTGTTCTACAAAGCGGTTTTGCCGCCAAGTAAAATTTCTGCTCTCATTTTCATAACACAATCAGTACAGAGAGCCGTAATTCGTGTGAATTTTACTCATGTCTAGACACTTGTCAACATGATTTTTACAATTTCTCGATTTTTGTTTTTCCTCCCATCCAAGGGCGTAAAACTTCCGGAATTGTTACACTACCGTCTGCATTTTGATAAATTTCCAAAATCGGAATCAAAATTCGAGGTGAGGCTATGCAAGTATTATTTAATGTGTGCGCGAATTGAATTTTGCCGTCTTTGTCTTTGTAACGAATGTTCAAGCGGCGTGATTGAAAATCAAGAAAAGTTGAGCAAGAATGAGTTTCCCCATAAGATTTTCGAGAAGGCATCCAAGTTTCAATATCGTTTTTGTAATATTGACCTTGCCCCATATCACCACTGCAAACCGCCACTACCCGATAAGGAAGTTTTAGATCTTGCAGAACTTCTTCAGCATTTTGTAAGAGGAGTTTGTGGATTTTTCCGCTTTCTTCCATGTCATTTTTACAAATCGCAACCTGCTCGACTTTCTGGAATTGGTGAATTCGGTAAAGTCCGTGCGTATCTTTTCCATAAGTTCCGGCTTCGCGACGGAAACAATTTGAATAGCCCGCGTAAAGTTTTGGCAATTCGGATTCAGATAAAATTTCACCGCCGTGATAAGACGCAACAGAAACTTCACTTGTTCCAATTAAATATTTTTCGTCACTTTCAATGTGTTCGTCGCTCGGTCTTTTTACTCCAACCGCGTAAGCCTGTTCTTCACCACCCGGGAAATAACTTGTTCCAATCATCGCTTCAATATTAACAAGAAGTGGAGGTAGAAAAGGAGTGAAACCTTTCGCTACCAATTTATGAATTGTGAATTGCATTATAGCCAACTCGAGCAGAGCGCCGTCACCTTTTAAGAAGTAATTTCGCGAGCCCGCAATTTTTACACCACGTTCCATGTCGACAATGTCGAGATCTTTTCCAAGCGCCATGTGATCTTTAATCTCGAAATCGAATTTTGGTATTTCGCCGACTTTATACATTTCCAAATTTTCAGTGTCATCTTTTCCTTCCGGTGAATCGGGAGAAATCAAACCGGGAGCAGTTAGCAAAAGATGTTTCCATTCCGTTTCAATTTTTGCCAATTTTTCCGCCGCGGTTTTTTCTTCTTCGCCTTTTGCACGCATTTCAGTAATTACTTTTTCTCTTTCTTCGCCTTTCAGACTTTTCATTTTTTCATTAACAGCATTTTTTTCCGCGCGAATTGAATCGACTTCACCTTGAAGAGCTCTTCGTTTTTCATCAAGAGTAATAAATGCGTCCACATCAAATTTGATATGTTTTTTCTTTGCCGCCGTTCGAACTTCATCAGGATTTGACGCGATAAATTTTGGGTCTAACATTTTATTCGTTTAAATCGCGCATTAGAATAGCCGAGAAGCCGTTTTGAGTAAATTAAATCTTTTGCTCAATGATTTTACCTTTCTTTTTGAAAACTTTGTAAGCCGCCGCACCTTTTTTGGCTGAAATTGAGCTAATTTGTTTGCCTTCGAACATAAGCGCGCAAGAATTGTCTACCGCAAAACCCGTACCGCCAATTTTCATCATCATTTTTTTGAAGCTGGAACGCCTCGCGATTCCAAGAGTTTTTCCGTTGTAGTGCGGACAGTGAATTCCTTTTAAAAATCCGAGCCCGCGCACATTTATATAATCCCATTTTTCAGGATGATAAAAAGACATGGAATCACTGTGGCCTGACTCATACCAACAGATTGAACCGGCACTAACTCCACATAAAACTTTGTCTTTTTCCCATGCTGTTTTTAGCATTTTATCTACTCCGAGTTTGCGCCAAAGTTTCATCATTTTTAAAGTGTTTCCTCCACCAACGTAAATGATGTCCGCTTTTGCTATTTTTTCCGCGATTTTTTTACGCTCGGGCTTTTCTTTAATCAAAAAAAGTACGTCGGTTTCACAGCCGAGTTTTTGAAAATGCTTGTCGATAGCTTTCCAATAATTTTCATTGTCATCACTTGCTGTGGGAATGAAAAGTAGGGAAGGTTTGGATTTTTTTGTCAGCCTGACAATTTCTTTATCAATCGCCAAAGTTTCTCCTTGTGATGCCGATCCGCCGCCGATTGTTATTATTGGCATAAAATTTTTGAAAAATTGTATATTTTGAAACTTAGTAGTAACATTTCTCATTATTTCTTAATCTAAAAATATGTCATTAGATAATGAATTGGAAGAAGAAATGTTACCTGAAGATCTTTTACAAAGTCATGATTTCAGGGTTCTGAGACATCCCGAATCTCGCATCGCTAATTTAAGATATACCGAAGAGAATAAGAAGGATGTGGCAAGAGTTATAATTGATTTTTTGAATGAAACTGGGCAGGTGCTTGATGAAACTTCATAGTTAAGTAAAGTTTTTTTGATTGTTGATAAATTTGTTCAAAGTTCAACTCAAATTGATGGGCATGCTTGCGACGATTTGGACGCTATGATTTTCTTTTATACAAATGAAGGAGCACAGCGTATTCCTTATAAACTTATTGTACCTGTTGAAGATGTTGAAATTACTGAAGAAGTTGAGGCGTAAAATTATCCCAAATGTTTTTTTCTGAGTTCGTAACTTATAACGGTCGGAATGTAAAAAATAAAGTCGGCCATTATTTTGCCCACCAAAACTCCCAGCTGTAAATTTCCAAAAAGTCCCATTCCAAAATACATTGTGGCAGGTCTAACAAAAAGTGAATCGGCAGTCTCCGCCGCCCCAAATTCCAAGAATATATTTCTGATGTCTTTCGCAAACGCGATATAGTTATATTTTTTGTTAGTCGCGCGGCATTTTTTCAGGCTCTCCAAAATTTCCTGCACAATCATTGTTCCGTAAAATCCAATGTTTTCTCCCCAAGCACCCACAAAAGCGATCAAGATTTTATTGTCAGTTGCTACTAGTGCAAAAGCGCTCGGCAAAAGCACTGCAAACAAAGTTCCCAGAATTTCAGCTGGAAGGTAACGACGAATCCAATTCTTGAGTTTATCTTTCAACTTAGAGATCATACATGTACTACATGACCTTATTTATTGCTCTATCCACTGCTTGTCTTATCCGCGTGCGCAAACGGCGCACCTCTTTATAATCTCCACTTTTTTCATCAAGTACAAATACTCTTCCTAAATTTATATGACCGCCGGGTCCCGCGTTATTAAGTACTTTTTCAACTTCCGCTTTTAATGTTAAATCCAGTTCCTCAAGATTGGAGGCACAAAATCTGATTGGATTTACTCGTCGGTTATTTCTTGAGCAATCATCTATCAAGAGGTTTGCTTCTCTATAGGCACCTACTTTATCCATAAATAATTTATTTTAGAACGCCAGCAATTTTTTTGTGTAAGGCCGATGTATTAGCCTCTATGTCAGGTGTCTGTGTTTCCGCTGCAACTGTTAAAATTCGTGAGATTAATTCCAATAATTCACTTTGTGAAGTGTCCTCCGGCTTTATGCCAACAGTCTTTCTCATGTAACGCACTACAATAACTTCTTCTCTTTGTATTTTTGTTGCCACACTACTCCCATTTCTGCTATCGAGTACAAAAATCTCACATGCCGGTCTCAACTCGACAGATAATAGGGGATTCCTATGAATTTGGATTGTAACTTGTGGATAAGGTGCGCGAGCTCTTCTTAACATATCATCCGTATTCGGCCTCATTGTGTTTCCCAACGCATCGTTCTCTGTCATTCCAACGAAATCAGGATCTTCATTTAGTATTTTGTTGGTTTGAGTAGGATAACCAATAGTTGCATGTAAAGGTACACCCTCAAATACAAAGCTTTTATTACGTACATGTTTTTCGAGATAATCTTCAGTTAGCTGTCCTGCCAGTTTACTGAATTCTGGAGAAGCATTTTCATTTAATTTATTCATTTTTTATTTCAATTAGAGTCTTAATGGTTCAGCGTCGCCTAATTGGCCTCTTATATAATTCGCTACTAGAGTGTATTCCTCCATTTCTTTGATCGTTGTTTCTTTAGTTTGTCCTCGTCTTACTTGAGCTCTGACACCTTCTTCAAGTAAAGCCAAACATTGTTGGAGATCTGTTCTTGTCATTTGGACTCGCATCAAAATTGATTCCACAACATCTGCATCAATTGGAGCACCGGTTTCAGCGTAATCCGCAATCGACTTAATCACTTCAACTGGGCGAACTCTATCTTGATCTTGCAATTCACGTAATGACTTTGCTCTGCCGTATCCAAACATAAATAATTTTAAAATGGATGTAATTTTAGCCTAATGTGGATGTTTGTCAAATTTTGGCAAACAACATTATTTCATCCTCAATTCAACAATTTCCGGTTCGGCAAAATAATCCTCAACCGTAATGGACGTCGTATTTGTTGCTGCCGGATAAGTGGGAGTTGGTTTTGTTTCTCCATTATTCCTCGACAAAAGCCCATTACAACCCGCAAGTAAAATCATTCCAATCATTAATGGCAATATTTTTTTCATATAGTGGGTTAGATGTGAGGGGATTATACACTACAATTAGCGGAGGGCTTTTTTCTTGAGCCCAAGTCATTATTTTGATATAATGAGTCTAGGAATGACTCCCGGCTCGAATTGTGGCGTTTATCGCCTGCATTCCGAAAGGATAGGGCTGGGGGGTTCTTTTTATATATCAAGAATTTTTACTTTCATCTCTTGTTCTTTGAGTATTTTTCTAAAAGTTTGATCGTTTTTTATTACACTTCTGTTAATTATCCCTGAAATATAATCTGCAACTTGTATTAAATTGCTACCGGATGATCTTTGTACTCTGATTTTTTTAATTAAACTCTTGTCGCTAAGGTTTAATCTTTGCCTCAGTACTTTAGAGATAAATTTTCTGAAGTCATTTGATCCGCTTTCGTCGAATACAATCGTTGAACGTTTTAACTTCTCTTTGGCCATTTTAAATAATATTTCAATTGAGTGGCCATAAAAGTCAGCTTTATTCATTGGCGATTTTTTATTGATTACGACTGAGTAATAAGTGAAATTATGTTTAGAAATTACTTTGAGGAATATTTTTCTTACTTCTTTAGAATTTCTTTTAAAGTGGAATTCTCCTTTCCAGGTCATAGATTTTTTAAGCTTCTCAATACTTTCATTGCAACTCTTTGCATCAAGCTCATTCCCAAAAATCACCATTGATAGTATGAAAAATTTACTTGAACCCTGCAAATTTTGATTCCCAGGATCACCGGATTCATCAATAAAAATGAACATTTGGTTATTATTATTCGCAAATGCTAACACAAAGATCTGAATAAAGCCTGAAGGATTCCTGTATAAAATCAAAATTTGCAATATGCATTTTTTGCACATTGCTTTTCAACTGTTGCAAATATTGCAATAGTTGTTGTTTAATTTACCTCTCACTCAGAGCCACCTTCACACCGAGCGCTATCAAAAGTCCCCCGAGAGTTTTGTTGAAAATGCCTTGGTATTTTTCAAAGATCGTGCGGATTTTTTTGTGAGTCAGTAATGTTGCGACGAGAGAAAACCACAAAATTGTGTCAGCGACCATTATCGCGCCCATAACAAGCATGACGGGGAAGGGCGTGCCCGGTGAAATCACAAGTGTGAATAAACTGAGCATGAAAAGTGTCGCTTTTGGATTGAGCGCGTTGGTGAGGAATCCGCTTCTCACTGCGGCAAGAGGCGAAATGTCTTGTTTTTTATTTTCTTCGCCCACGTCTATTTTTGACGACTTGGAAAGTATCGACTTTGTTCCGATGAAAATCAGGTATCCCGCCCCAAGAAATTTGATGAAACTAAAAATTAGAATCGACTTGGAAATAATCAGCGCCAAGCCCGCAATACAGTAAAAAATGTGCACCGCAATTCCTCCTCCAAAACCCACCGCGGTATAAATTCCCGTTCTTCTTGAGTAGGTCAGCGAATTGCGCACGCACATAATAAAATCCGGTCCCGGCGATATGAGCGCGAGCAGGTGAATCAGCGTGACTGTGGCGATGAGGGAGAGGTAGGGCATTATTTTGTAAATGAGTTAATAATGATTGTCCCTAGAGAGCAATTGAGTGAGTTGAAAACGAGCCACCAAATACACTCTTAAATGATGCCGTTCTTATCCAATTGGTTCAAGAGATAACAACTTTTCAATTATTTTTTTATAATCAAGATTATTTTGAATTCGTATCGTATCATTCAAGCCTATGCCTATAGTTAGTCCATTTGATAAGCCAACTATTTTGGCATTAATTTCGTTAATGATTTTCTTTTCTGGGATTGCACATGCTTTTCTAATACACGGATTTTTTGTGCTTTCGGAGAAGCCATAAAGTTTTGCGGCTAACATCCTTAAATCCAATTTAATGAAACTCCCGCAATTCCCCGGGCGTAAGCCCGTGGGATGAAGCCAGTACCCGAATCCTCCTTGTGGTAGAATTTGTTCATGAATGAATACAGGAAGACAAGCCACAGCGTGTACCTTTGTGATTACCACCTTATTTTAGCGACCAAATACCGCCGGCAGGTATTTAACGATGGACTTTTTGCATATATGAAACGGAAACTGGTAGAAATCTGGGATCGCTACCCACAAATATTTATTAAAGAGGTTAATCATGATAAAGACCACATACATTTTTTAATCTCAATACCACCACAAATGAGTGTGGGTAGCGTGGTAAGACTAATAAAAAGCAACACATCGAGAAAACTGAATAATCAGTTTCCGTTTCTGAAAGATGTTTATTGGGGAACTGACGGTATTTGGTCGGATGGATACTTCGTATCCACGGTGGGAATCAACAAAGGAGTCATCCCAAATTATATACGCCTGCAAGGCGCGGAGGATTCGGGGCGAACAGCGAAGCTGTTTGAAGCTGACTGAACCCCCGAGCGTAAGCTCGCGGGAGTTTCAATGTTTTTAAGTTCTTCTTTTTCTTCACTACTTAATCCCATATTTATTTTAGGATCCATATATACGTTTGAATAATAAGCAATAGCTATGGCAATTTCACCACGGATTTGATTGAATCTTCTTCTTGGTTCAAGAAAAAAGTCGTCAAGTAAACCTTTAAGGACATAGATTATGATTGCAATTGCAATTGTGAAAATTGTTTGGTTCAGCATTGTTTTATGTATGATGTGATAGTCGCATCTAAACGTCCCTGCGTATGCGAATCACTCCGCATAGGAACGTAGTATTCAAACTTTATTTCTTATCCTCTACCTCAATTCTACCAACAAACCCCGTCAACCTATCTCTCACTTCTCGAACCCCATTTACAGCCAGAATCCAGTCTCCACCAACGGTTTCATCTAAATTGACTGTATCTGTTCTTTCTAATTGGTCCTTCTTTGTTTCTGGCATATTGTAGTTTTATTAATTATTCAGATTTCTTCTCATCCTCTGGTTTTTTGTCTTTTTCGTAAACCTTCACGTCCGGATCTTCGCCAGTTGCGCCATCTTGAGCAGCACCTTCTGCACCAGCTGCCTGTTCAGCCCCCGGAGCGCCTGTAGGTTGCTGATACATCGCTGAACCAATCTTCTGAATTTCGAGTGATAGTTCTTCGTGTGCTTTTTTAATTTCGTCCAACGAAGCATCGGGTTTGGCTAGTAGGTCTTTCATCTCTTTCAACTTCGCTTCAACTCCGCCTTTAACGTCTGCGGCAACTTTGTCGCCGTGTTCGCGCAAGGTGCGTTCGGTTTGAGAAACGAGACCCTCGGCGTTGATGCGGGTTTCGGTAGATTCTTTTTTCTTTTTATCCTCGTCGGCGTACATTTCGGCGTCTTTTTTCATTTTGGCGATTTCGTCTTTTGAAAGGCCTGAAGAGCCGGTGATTGTGATGTGTTGTTCTTTGCCGGTGCCTTTGTCTTTCGCCTTAACATTCAAGATTCCGTTCGCGTCGATGTCGAGGGAAACTTCGATTTGAGGAACTCCACGAGGTGCGGGAGCGATTCCGTCGAGCACGAAGTTACCAAGCAGTTTGTTGTCGATTGCCATTGGTCTTTCACCTTGGAAAATTCGAACTTCAACTGAAGGCTGACTGTCGGCGGCGGTTGAGAAAACTTGAGATTTACTGGTTGGAATTGTTGTGTTTTTTTCGATCAACGGAGTTAAAACTCCGCCCAAAGTTTCGATACCGATTGTTAGAGGAGTTACATCCAAAAGTAGAATATCTTTCACGTCACCCTGCAAAACTCCGGCTTGGATTGCGGCACCAAGAGCCACAACTTCGTCGGGGTTGATTCCACGGTGAGGTTCCTTTCCAAAAATTTCTTTCACCTTCGCTTGAACGGCCGGCATTCTTGTCATACCTCCAACTAAAACCACTTCCGCGATGTCGCTCAAATAAACATTAGAATCTTCAATCGCCATCTTGCAAGGAATCGCTGTGGCTTCAATCAAATCGGCAACTAGATCTTCAAGTTTTGATCGAGTTAATTTCATTACCAAGTGCTTTGGACCGTTTGCGTCCGCGGTAATAAATGGCAGATTGATTTCAGTTTCGTGAGTGCTTGAAAGTTCGATTTTTGCTTTTTCTGCGGCTTCTTTTAAACGCTGAATTGCAACTTTGTCTGTGGCAAGATCGATTCCGGCTTCTTTTTTAAATTCTTCAACCAAATAATCCATGATTCTGTTATCGAAATCGTCACCACCAAGCTGAGTATTTCCGTTAGTTGATAGAACTTCAAACACGCCTTCGCCCAATTCCAAAATTGAGATATCAAAAGTTCCTCCACCAAGATCGTAAACGGCGATTTTTTTGTCGTTTGTGTGTTTGTCGATTCCGTAGGCAAGGGCTGCCGCAGTCGGTTCGTTGATAATTCTTTTTACATCAAGACCGGCGATTGTTCCGGCATCTTTTGTGGCTTGTCTTTGCGCGTCGTTGAAGTAAGCAGGAACGGTAATTACCGCTTCCGTCACGGTTGTTCCAAGATATTTTTCAGCATCAGCTTTCAATTTTTGTAGAACCATTGCTGAAATTTCAGCCGGTCTCTTTTCTTTTCCTTCGAGCACGATTTCCACTTCGCCATTTTTACCTTTCACAACTTTATATGGAACACGTTTGATGTCTTCGCCGGACTCGCTAAATTGACGACCGATAAATCTTTTTGCAGAGAAAATCGTGTTGTCTTTATTCATTACAGCCTGACGTTTTGCCGCCGCGCCAACCATTCTTTGACCGTCTTTAACCGCGACGATTGAAGGAGTTGTTTGCGCGCCTTCGCTGTTTGGAATCACAACCGCCTGACCACCTTCCATAACGGCAACGCAGGAGTTTGTTGTTCCAAGATCTATACCAATTATTTTTGACATATATTTTTTAGGTTAGCGCACCTTTGGTGCGTGTTAAATTCGTTAGCACTCTAATAAAGTTAGTGCTAATCGTCAAGGGGATTTTTGATTTATTATACGTACACATTTTCAGGCAGGAACATTATTAGTTCTTTTGCCTCGTCTTTGATTTTATTTAGGCGACCCCAGTGTATTTTTCTTAGTTTATCTTTTGCAACATCATCGAGACCTTTTATTTCTTCATCATGATTTTCTATAGTCCTTCTAAGATAAGTATAAAATGCATTTATTTTTGAAACTAATTCTCGTACTTTACCGAGTGATTTAGCATGGTTAATTTCCTTTAAATACTTTTGATCGGGGGAGTAATTGGCTTCACAAGCATCTTTTCCAGAGCTGAAGAGAATATCAATAACCATAATATCTGAGGCCATTTGTGCCACTAAATAATTTGCGTTTGATTTAGTATCAACTTTACGTTTTGGTTTAGGTACTTTCTCTTCATAAAGGAAAGCACGATTTACACTAATATTTTCAAGGCTAACATTCTAATCTGGGAATCCACTTATGCTCGGTGTTCCGCCGCTCTCGACAGTTATTATAAAATTATCAACTACATCTCCAAATTTAGCTCTTTTTATTTCACGATTTGCTAAATTTCCAATTGAGGCACAGAGATTGAGAATTTCTATGCCTTGCTTAATTATTTCAGCATCGTTTGAATCGATGATTACCTCTGCAACGTGAACTGGGCTCACCGTTATTTTCATAGAGGCGAATCTTAGACCTGTTGGAGAGGTTTAGCAATAGTTCTTCAGAAGCATTATACTTCCTGAGCCTTTTGCAGTTTTGTAATAATTTTCATCGGCTGTTACAAAAGTTGCGTTTTCAGAGATTGCGAGGGCATGATATGCCGCGTCGTAGAAGGAGATTTTTGGGTATTGCTTCATCAATCTGAAAGCAATTTCAGCAATCCTGAAATTTATTTCGTAATCGTGTAAACTGTAAAGTTTTATAATTGAATAAAAATTAAGCGCATCTTTTGGTATGTTTCTGCCAATAGTGTTACAGATTTCATTGTAAAAATGTGAGGGAACCATAAGTTTAATTTTTTTCTCGACGTAGTGTTCCTTCATTTTTAAAGCTTGCACCATGCAATTTTTCTCATTTATGAGCCACTTGAGTCCCACAGAAGCATCAATCACATATTTTTTATTTATCACGACCATAATTTTTGAGTTTAATAATTTCTTTTGTTGTTAGTTTTATATTTAATTTCTCTCTCATTTGATCCATTAGTTCGCTAGCTTTTTTTCTTTTAAAACTTGTTAGGGCTTCTTCGAGGCATTCATTTATGAAATCGCTTCTTTGACCCTCAGGGACATAATGTTTTATATCCTGAAGAACCTGAATATCAACCATAAAATTGGTTTTTTTTCGTTTGGGAAGAGTAATCATATGGGGTGTAGTTATTACACCCTAAAGTTTACACCCTCATCTTTCTGCCAGTCAAGCCAGCTAATTTGACAAATCAAAAAATATGTTTATAGTAACATCTTAATTATTTTATAGATTATGTTGCCAGGTTTTAGAATAAACTCTCCTGAAAGTAATTTGGTTAAGGACGTTATGATTTTTCATAACGTCGTTCCAGAGCAATATAGGCTAAGAATTGAATCACACCTTTTGTTTTTTGCTTACATGGTTAATGCTGTGCTTGAAGATGGAAGTATAGATTTGGAAAAATTGAAAAGCATGAAAGTACTGGATATCGCTTGTGGTTCTGCATATGCTTATGAACCACTTGATGAACAAGATTCATTTAAAAGAGAATCTCTGCCAAAGGAAATTGAAAGGGCAATGGAACCCTGGTTATGCCGAACGCTTGGAACTCTTGGCGTTGATGTAACTGGTATTGATATTAGATTTCCATCATACAAACACACTAAGGTTGGTAGTAGAGAACAAGAAAAAATGAGGCAAAGAGGTGAAAAAGTAGTTCGAGTTAAACGCGAAGGCAATAAGGAGCCGCGATGGAAATTTGTTCAAAGAGACTTAAGAGATCCTTTGGCTATTGATGCACAGACTTTTCCTGATAGCAATTATGATGCGGTTAGATGTAGTGGGTTTATCGACGGAGAGAATTCCTCCTTAAATGATCCTAATATCGAACTTTTTTCAAAACGAAATTTTCCGGATTACATTAGAATGGCTTCTGCTATTTATTCTAATGTTGAGAGGGTCTTGAAGGACAATGGTGTATTTATTTCAAACTTTGCAATAAAAAAGAAAGTGGATGGTAAATTAATTACTATACCTGATGAGGAGGGGTCAAGGTTGACACTTCTAAATCAGGAGATAGGGCGACTGCTTTCATCCAGATAATTTATTATTCTCCTTCGCCAACTTGAACTTTTGCCGGGCGGATTGTGCGGCCGTTAAAACTGTAGCCTTTTTCGAGAATTTGGGTGACTTGGCCTGCTGGGCCGGCACCTTGCAACACAACTTCGTGTTTGTCCGGATCTACAGGAACGCCAACTTCAGCAATCACGGAGAGACCGAGTTTTTCGAGTTCACTAAGTAGATTTTTCTCGATCGCTTGAACGCCTTTCAACCATTCATTATTTTGTAATTCCGGCGGTACGCTTTCAAAAGCACGAGCAAGGTTGTCGATAACAGGGAAAATTGCGTTCAAAAGTCGCATGTTCGCGAAAACCTGAATTTCACCGCGTTCTTCTTCTGCGCGACGTTTATAATTTTGGAAATCGGCGAGAGTTCTTTTAGCAACTTCTGTCATTGCGGCTAAATCGGCTTGGAGTTGTTCGATATTAATTTCGTCTGTCATAATTGGTTTGTGTTAAGTAGATCGCGAATCTCTTTTAGAGCGGCGTTGTTGTAAGCATACGGCATTCGCTTTGGCCCGAGTATTCCGATGTATCCTTTATAACCTTCGTATTTATAACTTGTCACAATTAGCGAGCAACTGTCAATTGTTGAAAGAATATTTTCTTGGCCGATAAAAATTTTTACTTCATTGCCGATGTCGAGGGTTGCGAGGCCTTTCAGGAAAGCTTGATCGTCTTCAATTACTTCCATAACTTGGCTCGCGCGAACAGGTGCCATTGCGAATTCCGGCTGAAGGAGAATTTTTGAGAAACCCATGAAAAATGTTCTGTTGTTTTCCGGAATTGTGGCAAAGGCCATGTTTGGAGTAGCTTCTGAAAGAAGTTTTACAGCTCCGTGAACTTTTTGTTTCACGATTCCGGTAAGGTAAGATTTTCTTAGTTCGCTGATTTTTTTGCTAGCGATTTGTGTGGCGCGATCCCAATCTGCTAATTCATCAACATAAAGGCGATAACCCGCGTCAGTTGGAACGCGGCCGGCTGAAGTGTGCGGCTGGAAAATTAAGCCTTCTTCTTCGAGTTCGGCCATGTCGTTTCGAACTGTGGCAGGGGAGACATCAAACTTGTAGCTCACAATGATTGTTTTTGATCCAACAGGTTGAGCGGTCTCAATAAAATGTTCCACAATCGCGCTGAAAATTTGTTTTTTTCTGTCCATCGGCACATTTATACTTCAAATTTTGTTTTTTCACAACGCCAGGCTTGCATAATTAAAAAAAACATGTATAGTACCCCTCACAAAGATCTCCAATAAGCCAAAATTTACACAAATGAGAGAAAATGAAGATTTACCATGGACGGAACTTTGCAGCTCGGTTTTAAACCAGGCGTCGAGGCGAATAGATTTATCAACAGGGCTCGTGGGCGAGCCTTCAATTAGTGCTTTCCCCGAAGGTTATTTGACGATGTGGGATTTGAGCGGATCCACAAGAATTATTGAAGGTTTAAAAAGTAAAGGACAAGCGAGACTTTCGGAGGCGATAGTTAGAAGTGCCATTGATTTTGGAAAGAGAATTAATGGCGTTTTGGTTCAAGCGCCGGCAGGTGATAACGGAATATATTTTTCCGCGGAAAATCCTGGAGCTCTACCGATGAAAGATTTGCTAAGTCAGGTTGAAAGGTACGGAGAATTGCCACCGGGGGTTTTATCAGTGAAAGCGGTTACCATGCCAATTGCTAGAAATTCCTTATTTTTAGGAACATTTTTAAGTCCTGATAAAAAAGGGGAGCAAGTTGGATACACGGCATTGATGGGGCCGGCTTACACTCGCGGTCTTTCAAGACTTTCAAAAATTGGGAAAAGTGATGTTCTTATGACAGACAGTCCAAAGCCATTTACAGGAGCTCATTTCAGGGAAATCGATTTTTCCAAAGGCAGGCCAAATAAATCAGTTACCAGGGCAGCGAATATTTTATCAAAACCACAAATTCCGGACGGTTCATATGAGCATGCAGTTTTGTGGTTAAGAGATCCGCATGGGAGAGCCAGTCTTGTTGATCCATATTTTTCTGCGAGTTTTGCCGGAAAATTTTTTGAAAAAACGGAGGGTTGGGGACCAATTAAACAGGACGCGGGAAAACTACACATAGTCAACAATAGAGTTGATGGAGATGAAGATCATTTATTAGATGAAATGCTGGATTCTTTAAAAAGAGAAGTTGGATTACCTGGTTTGGAGATTCGCGTTGCGAGAAGAAAAGTTCTAAACGCGGTTAAGGTAAGAGTTCGAGGTTACGAGGATTTTGCCGGAACCGATGTTATTAAACTTGTTGATGGCGTAAGCGGTATAATCAGAACTTAATAAAAAAAATATGGAAAATAGAATCCAAAAATTAACAATAAATACTCCAATGACTGTTGATGATTTGGTGGCCGAGCTTTCTTTGGTAACCGGATTTGATGATGAAGCCTTGTTTAAAAAGATTCCAGAGCTTAAAGGATACAAAGGAAAAATTACTCTATTGAAACATGAAATCGCGAAAATGAAAGGAGCGGCTCGTGTCGTTCACCAAATGTCTCAAGGCGGTGCATTAAGAAGTTTTGATAGATTTTTTTTCACTTTAACCACCGAAGCCGGGGGAAAAATAACTTACGATATCATCTTTAGGGAATACGACGGACTCGATGTAACCGGAGACGTTGAGATTACATCACTGGATCATGATTCACTCGATGATTTGTTGGTAAATTAGTTTATTTCTCCTTACTCTCAATGTAAGCCACCAAATCCACCACGCGGTTTGAGTAGCCCCATTCGTTGTCATACCAAGCGAAGACTTTTGCCATGTTTCCCATTGTCATTGTTTCAGCGGAATCGACAATTGAAGAGCGAATGTCGCCTTTGAAATCGATAGACACAAGCGGCAAATCGCTAACTCCCAAAATTCCTTTCAAGGCGCCGGCTTCCGCGGCTTTTAATGCGGCGTTTATTTCTTCAGCGCTTGCAGTTTTTGCAAGTTCCACAGTTAGATCAACAAGAGAAACCGTTGGGGTTGGAACTCGAACGGACATTCCATTAAGTTTCCCATTTAATTCAGGAATCACGAGGCCGATTGCCTTTGCGGCTCCTGTTGAACTTGGAATCATGCTCTGGGTCGCGGCTCTGGCTCGTCGGAAATCGCGGTGATCATTGTCGTGCAGGTTTTGATCATTTGTGTAGGCGTGAATTGTGGTCATCAAACCTTTCACAATACCAAAAGAATCATTTAAAACTTTTGCCACAGGCGCGAGACCGTTTGTTGTGCAACTTGCGTTTGAAATTATGAAATCTGTTTCAGGGTTGTAAGTATTTTCGTTGATTCCCATCACGATTGTTCTGTCTATTTCATCTTTTGCGGGAGCGGAAATCACAACTCGTTTTGCGCCGGCCTTTAAATGTTTTGAAGAGCCTTCGCGTGAATTGAAAACTCCCGTGCATTCAATAACCAAATCAATTTTCAAATCTTTCCAAGGCAATTCTTCAGGATTTCTGCTGGAAACAACAATTACTTCCTTCCCGTCGATTGTATATTTTCCTGGTTCACCCTTAACTTCCATATTTAGCGCGCCATAGTTCGTGTCGTATTTAAGAAGGTGAGCGCCCATTTTGGGATCGCCCAAATCATTAACTGCAACAATATCTATTTTATGATTTAACAGGTTGGCACGAAAAACCATTCGCCCAATTCTACCGAATCCGTTTATGGCAACACGCATATTTGTGGGGTTATTTTAAATCGCCGACAGTATAATGTGAGATGCGGAAAAATCAAATTGTGATATAAAAGAAGCATGAATTTTGAAGAAGCTGTCAAAACATTACGATCTGGGGGAGTTGTGGCTCATGCTACTGAGACTTGTTACGGATTGGCTGCCGATATTTTTTCTCGTTCAGCTGTGTGGCGACTTTATGAAATGAAAAAAATGTCACTTGATAAACCAGTGAGCATTTTGGTTTCCTCTCTTGAGGAGGCGCAGAAATACGGAGAATTTTCTGAGAAGGCCAAGCAACTTGCTGAGAAATACTGGCCCGGAGCACTCACGATTGTTGTTCCAAGAAAAGCTCTTATTCCCGAATGGATAAATCCGGGTGTTTCAACAATCGGAATAAGAGTGAGTTCAAACGAAGTTACAAAAAATTTGGTGGAAGCATTCGGCGGACCGATCACAACCACGAGCGCGAATATTCACGGCCTACCACAGGCTTATTGTGTTGAAGATTTCGGCTCGCTGAAGCCGGATTTTATTCTCGATAGCGGAAAAATCCAATCAATTCCTCCTTCGACAATAGTTGAAGTTGTGGGTGAGAGCGTGAGGGTTTTGAGGGAAGGTGGGATTAAGATTGGGTGAGTACCTGTGCGCCACTATATTTCGTGGCAGGTCTATTTTGTGCACACAAAATCAGTTCATGGTGCAAATTTCTTATACAACAGCCGTCAAAGGTCGCAAGCCCTTTTACTTGATAGTTTTGACGGGTAAATTTCAGGTTATTTAAGGCTAAAAATCGGTATTTATGTACACAATTTGTATGCACTATTTTCAGCCGTTTTGTAACGATTTTGCAAATTTTCTTGACGGACTAAAAAGCCCGGAATACTTTTTGCTCACTTCCACGCTCGTTCAAAAAACTTATCCACTTGTGTGCACAAAACTTGCGCAACTCATGACCCGGTAATGCTTAAAGAGACAATAGAGTCTTTAAACCTTAAACCGGGGCAAGTCGCTGTTGATTGCACACTTGGATTAGGAGGACATTCCATCGAAATCTTGAAGAGAATTGGACCGAAAGGTTCACTATTCGCCTTCGAAAAAGATGAAAGAAATCTCGTGATTGCAAAAGCGAGATTGGAAGAAGTCGCAGGAAACTTTGAAATTTTCCACGACTCATTTGCTTCTTTGAAAGATCGGCTCAGAGGGAAAGGCTGCGATCAAATTAACGCAATAATCTTTGATCTTGGACTCTCCTCCCCACATGTTGACCAACCCGAAAGAGGATTTTCTTTCAGAAAAGACGGTCCGCTAGATATGCGCTTTGACGCCTCAAAAGGTTTCACGGCCGCGGACATTCTGAATTCTTGGCCGGAAGAAAAGGTTGCTGAAATTTTCTGGAAATACGGAGAAGAAAGGCGATCACGAAAACTGGCAAAGGCTGTAAAGATGCAAAAAATTACCACAACTCTCGAATTAGCGAGATTGGTAGAAAAAGTTCTCGGAGAAAATAGGGTGGCGGCAATATTTCAGTCACTGCGCATCGCAGTAAATGAGGAACTAGAAGCTTTGGAGCTTGCTCTTACTCAAGCTATTGAGTTACTCGCTCCTCAAGGACGCGTGGTCGTGCTGAGTTATCACTCTCTTGAAGACAGGATCGTTAAGACCATCTTCAAGCAATTCGCCACTGATCTCCGCGATCCTACTGACTTATTTGGTGGAAGAGTCCTAAGACCTAAAGTTCTTTCCCTCCTGAGTAAAAAACCGATCTTACCTTCGCAAGAAGAAGTAAACATTAATCCCAGAGCGAGAAGCGCAAAAATGCGCGTAGCAGAAAAACTATGAACAATTTCATTTCAAAATTAGAAGAATTCAACCCAAAGTACATTGGAGCGGCACTCTTAATACTAGCGGTTTTAATGGGAGCGTTCTCAATGACTTCACTAAATGAAAAAGCCACAAAAGGTTATCAAGTTAACAAGCTTGAATCTGAAAGGCAGGATTTGGTTCGCGACGGTGAAATAACAGACATGTTAAATTTGAGAGCAAGATCACTTGAAACAATAAAAACTACCGATAGAGTTTCGGCCATGGTTAAGCCGAATCATGATCAAATTGTGTACGTCACACCAATCACGGTTGTGGCTCAAAGGTAAATTACGAAACCCAATTTTTTGGGGTTAAGGGGAAATCGCATAAGACTCGTCGCAAGGCGGGTTTTATGTACGTTTTTTTATCCATTCCCAAACCGGAGGAACAAAAGATAAAAATATTATTCCCAAAATAATGAGTGTTAGATTTTCTTTTACTACCGGAACATTGCCAAAGAAATAGCCCGCAAGTCCAAAAAGGAAAACCCAAACAAGGCCGCCGGCGATATTATAAAAGACGAAAGTTTTGTAATCCATTTTTCCCATTCCCGCCACGAAGGGCGCGATTGTTCTGACTATCGGAATAAATCTTGCTAGGAAAATTGCCTTTTTCCCATATTTTTTGTAGAAATCCTCGGTTTTTTCGAGATATTCTTTTTTTATAAAACGGTTACCATTTTTGAAATACGAACCTGCAAAATAATTAATTGTGTCTCCTGCAATCGCGGCAATTGAAATCAAAAAAAGTAGCCAGCCGATTGAGAGCGAACCCTGAGCGGCAAAGGTTCCGGCAACAAAAATCATCGAGTCTCCAGGAAGAATCGGCGTGAAAACCAAACCTGTTTCGCAAAAAATAATCGCAAAGAGTATTAGATAAGTTAAAACTCCGTAATTTTCAATCAGGATTTTTAGGTAGCGGTCGATATGAAGAATGAAGTCTATCATGGGGATATTTTAGCAGTTTTGTGGTCTTGATTGCCAATGCAAAGCACTAAATTTCTGAAATCCCTCACTCCAAAGCGGTTCATGGTGTGAAAAGATTGACTGTCTGTGATTTCTTGATATGATGAACCCTTATTAATTATAAGGACATGGGAGATAGTCTTGATCGCGCAGGGTTAATTACTGAAGGAGAAGAATCTGCTGATTTAAAAGATAGAAGTGGAGAAGTTGTTTATTCGACCAATTTAGGTGATCGTAGGGTGGTGGTTGTTTATGGAGCCAGTATTAAATTGTTTCTTGAAAATGGAGGTCATCCTGTTTTTAAAGTGGTAGTTGTGAATGATAGAAAGCCCGCTGTTAATAACAGTTATCATACATTCGAGAGAGAAATCCCTGCAAAATATATTACCGCATATTGGAGTACAGAAGTTGGCGAAACTAAGGTTGGATTACGTAATACACAACGTGGTTTAGGTAGGCAGAATGCACGATGGCATTTAGATATTCCTAGTGATATTCTCGATACGATAGATGAGATAGGAGCCGAGTTCGCCAGAAAACATAAATCTCAACTTGAGCTTAAAAGAAAAGTTCATGATGCTGTGACGGAAGTTGTTTCTGAAACATGACCAATTCTTAAAGTTTGAGTATTTTATTATTAATTTTATAAAATGGAAAATCATGATTCCAATGAGACAGCGATTGCTACTTATGCGGAAGAAATTGCATATATCGTTGAGGGTGAGGAATTTCCCGATTTGAAAGATAGAAGTGATGAAATTGTTTACTCCACTTGTTTGGAAGATGATAAAATTGTTAATGTTTATGGAGCGGATGTTTGGGAATTTCTTGAAAATGGAGGTCATCCTGTTTTTAAAATTGAGGTGAATCATAGGGGGAGAACTCTCCATGTTGCTCTTTTTTGTACTCAACAAGATGCAAAATCATCTTTAATATCACCTGATGATTTGAAACGTAATAGAACTTATGCAAAATTTGATTGTGATATCCCGTATAAAATTTTTGATGAGATAGATAAGATGGGAGCCGAGTTCGCGGAAAAATATAGAGCACCGCTTGAGCTTAGACAAAAAGTTCGCGATGCGGTTTTGAAAGCAGTTGCCGAAAGCAGGTCTACGCGCTAAAATTCGGGCACTTTAAACTCAAAATATGGACAATAAACTTAGATTTTTTCAAAAAGCGGCTTTTAGCAAAGGTGAGATTTCGAATGTTGAGAAATTTGTGAGAGCGAGCGGAACTAGTTTGATTTTGCCTTATGATCAATTTATTGAGCATGATAATCGTCATGCTGACGCGGGGAATGGAAGTGATGATCCTGATTTTATTATGAAATTGGCTGTTGATGGCGGATACAACGCGGTTGCTGTTCATTATGGAGTCGCGAAAAGATATTGGGCAAAGCTTGGAGGAAAAGTTCCACTGATTTTGAAACTAAATGGGAAAACTTCATTTCCTTCTCAGTCAAATGCGCTTTCAGTTCACACTTCTTGGGTTGAAGATGCGGTAAAAATCGGCGCGGCCGGAGTTGGTTATACAATGTATTACGGAAGTCCCGCGCAAAATATTGATTTACCTCAACTTGCGAGAGTTCGTGCGGATTGTGACGAGGCCGGTTTGCCTCTGATTGTTTGGGCTTATCCACGTGGAAGCGCTGTTGATGCGAAGGGCGGGAAAGAAGGGCCTTACGCAGTTCAGTCTGCTGTGAGAATGGCAATGGAAATGGGCGCGACAATTATTAAGGCGAATTTGCCGGAGCCAATGAAAGAGGAAGATTTCAACAATAAAGACATTCCGGAGTATTTCAAAAAACAGGAGAAAGAAATTCAGGCAATGAGTGATAAATTCGAGCAAAAGAAAGCTCGAGCGACTTTGGTGGTTAAGGCGGCTCAGGGAATTCCGGTTTTGTTTAGTGGAGGTTCAAAAATTTCAGATGAAGATTTGCTTCAAAATGCGAAAGTTTGTTTGGAATCGGGAGCATTTGGATTTATTTTTGGTAGAAATATGTGGAAGAGAGAACCGGTTGCGGCTTTGGAAATTACTAAGAAATTACAGACCCTACTAGACGAACCCAAACCTCAATTTTAATGGATTTATTTACTTTTTTAGAGTCGAAAAAAACGGAGATTGGTTTGGCTGAATTGATTGTTTCTTTGTCTGATGCCTGCAAAATTATTGGAGCGGAACTTAGAGAGTCTCAACATTCCAAACATCTTGGAACGCTGAACGCGACCGGTGACGATCAAATTGCAATGGATATTCGATCTGATGCGATTATTGCCGAGCACATGCGAAATTGTCCTTATGTTTTTATGTTTGGCGGTGAAGAAATGGCCGAGCCTGAAAAAGTAAATGCGGATGGGAAATATTTTGTGTTTTGTGATCCACTGGATGGATCAAGTTTGGCTGATGTGAATTTCTCAGTTGGAACGATTGCGGGAATTTATGAAGGAGAAGTTTTGGGAAAAGCAGACCTTCGGTCTGTGATGGTTGCTGCACTGTATGCGGTTTACGGTCCAAAAACCACTTTGGTTTTGACTGTAAAAAAAGGCGTTCATGAATTTATGTTAATCAATGGTGAATGGACTTTGATTGAGGAAAGTTTGAAAGTGGGTGAAGCAAAATATTTTGCGTGCGGAAATTTGCGAGCTTGTGTTGAGAGAGCAGATTATTTGAAACTTATTGAAGATTTTATTTTGAATAAATATACGCTGAGATATTCCGGCGGAATGGTTCCCGATATAAATCATATTCTACACAAAGGCGGTGGAATTTTTACTTATCCCGGAATGCCAAGTAGTCCGAATGGCAAATTGAGACTTTTGTTTGAATGCGCGCCGATGTCTTTAATTATGGAAGAGGCGGGTGGAGCTTCGAGTAATGGGCGAGTTCCGGTTCTGGATTTGGAAATTAAAGATTATGAAGAAAGAACACCGATTTTTATCGGAAGCAAGTCGGAAGTTGAGAAATGTGAGGGGTTTTAGTGTATGATGCGTGTGTAAATCCACACCATGATAGATGAATTAGTTTTGCTGGCTCAGGCTGGTGACAAAGATGCTTTCGGTAAAATTTATGATCATTTCTTTGAGCCGATTTATAAGTATGTTTTTTTTCGCGTGAATCAAGATGAGGTTGAAGATATTGTGGAGTCGGTTTTTATAAAGGCTTGGGTTAATTTGGAAAAATATGAAAAAAGGGATTTTTCTTTTTCGTCTTGGCTTTATAAAATCGCGCACAATGCAACGATAGATCATCATCGAGCGCACAGAAAAATTGAGCAAATAGACGAGAATTTGAAAGATGAATCTGAGGAGGCCGAACCCAAAAAGTTAGCCGAGCAGGGAATTTTGAGCGCGAAAGTTAGAGACGCGGTAAATGAACTAAAAGAGCCTTACAAGCAAGTTGTTACTTTGAAATTTTTGAACGGTTTAAGCAACGCGGAAATCGCGGAAATTTTGGGTGAGAGAGAAGGCAACATTCGTGTTTTACAGTTTAGAGCACTGAAAGAACTGAAAAAACAACTTGAGGAAAAAGGAATCAGTTCTGAAGCTCTGTAACACTATTAATTTTTTTCCGTTTTAACTAGGCATGATGAATAACATTAACGAAGCAAAATCTCGAATTTGGTCAAAGATGCAGGGTAAGCTGCCTGACAGGGGAGTCGGTCTCTTGCAATCTGAGCGAATTGAAATTCCAAGACTTCAAAAAGTTCAAATGAAGGAGCGCCTTTTAAATTCTTTGCCGGATTTTGCTCCGTCACTTTCTTATTCTGAAAAATTCAGGATTTTGTTTAGGCAAAAGGCGGCTTTCAGCACCTTGTTGATGTCGGTTTTCTTTGTTTTTGTTTTAGCACCAACTCCGGGAGTTTTAGCGAGTTCAAATAATATTCTTGAGATTGCGGAGGGTAGTGCCGTGATTATTCGAGGCGATGAAAAGATAAATGTTACAGATCAAAATTTGGTAATTCAGGGCGATAGAATTGAGATCGCGAATGATTCGATGGCACATTTATATTTTTTGGACGACAGCCAGATGACTCTTGGTCCGGGCACAATTTTGTCTGTAACTGAAGTACATGTTCAGCCCGGAAATAAGGCGAGAACTGAAGTTGTGGTTGATCAATTTGCGGGAAGAGCCTGGACTCAAGTTTTGAATATTGTCGGAAAGGATTCTTTCTTTTCACATCGTTTCCCTGACGGTGAAATTTCAGTTAGTCAGAGGGCTTCTTTTGATGTCGAAGTTGCTAGCGATTCAAGCAGAATTGAAGTCGCGAGGAATTTGGTAGATGTGATGATCAATGAAGGCAATCAGGTTTACTCCGGAACTTTGGGGCAGGGTGTGAAAATGGAAACCGGAACAATTCAAACTTCAGAGCTTTCGGATGAAGAAAAAAATGATGTTTGGTGGAAGTTTAATCTGGCTTTTGAAAAATCTTACGCGAGAACGGTAGATGAAAAATATAAAAAAGAAGCGATAGCCAGAGTTTTGATTTTGCCCGGAAATCCACTTTATAAGTTAAAAACTTTTCAGGAACAGGTTCAATCTTTTGTGACTTTATCTAAATCAGGCAAACAAGAATTGGCCGTGAAAAGAGCACAAACAAGATTGAGTGAAGCGCAGGCTTTGATTGCTCAGGGAAATACCGCAAATGTTGCGGAAACTTTGAACGAATATCAAGAGGCGGTTACAGAGGCCGTTGAACTTTCAGGCGGAGATCAGATTTTGGCGGACACCGAGGAAATTCAAAAACAGGTTTTAACCGCGCAAGAATCAAATGAAAACACGGAACTTTTGAAGTCGGCTGTGAATTCGGTGGCGGTTCAAAGTTCTGATGATTTGGGGAATATGTTGGTTTCCGCTTCTCAAGGTTTAACAATGGTTCCGGATTTAATTGAAAACGGAAACTACGATCAAGCGATGAAATATTTGAATAATTATAAAGATCAATCCAAGGCGATGTTGGTGGATTTGGAGTCCGTGCCAATGCAAGACAGGCAGGCATTTATAATGAAACTTCTTGATCAAAAACTTGGAGATTTGAGAATGCTTAGAATTATTTCCAGTTTAATAAAAATTGATGTAAACGCGCAAACGCTTCAGGAAATGAGCATGATTGTTTTGAGTTTGCGTGAAAGAGAGCTGAATCATCTTTCAGATTTCTTTGCGGCTTCTGCTGATGATAAAGATGTGCAATTGTTTATTTACTCAAAACTTAAAAATTCAATTGATATTGATGATGAGTTGAAGGCCGGGCTTTTACAGGTTGAAGCTCAGCTTTCCGGAAGCGGACTTGTGGTTGATTTGACGGTTAGCGACGCGCCGGTTGATCCCAGATTAAATGCCCATTCCGACGAGACCGAGAATCAAGCCGACAGTGGCGAAAAGAGCGCCGATAATCCAGAAACGCATAACGATTTGTGATTCGGGCCACCCCAAATATTCAAAGTGGTGATGAATCGGGGCGATGTGAAAAACTTTTTTGCCAAGGAATTTTTTTGAAAACATCTGAATAATTACAGATAAAGTTTCAAACACGAATATCGCGCCAATGAAAGGCAAAATTACAACTCCGTTTGTGAGCATTGCAATAACTCCCAATGTCGCGCCAAGCGCTAGCGCCCCCGTGTCTCCCATATAGAATTTTGCGGGCGGAATATTAAACCAAACGAAGGCGAGTGTCGTTCCACAAATTAGCGCGCAGAAAGCTGATAAAATATAAAGGCCGTGATAGTAGGCGAGTGTTGAAAATGCGCCGTAAGCGATGATTGTGAGGCCTCCTGAGAGTCCGTCGAGTCCGTCTGTGATGTTGACTGCGTTAGCGGTTGCCACTATTACCAAAACAAAAAGCGGAATGTACCAAAAGCCAACTGTAAAATCTCCTATTCCGGGGAAATGAATTTGGTTGTAGCCGAGTTTGAAGTAAAACCAAAGTCCTCCGAGTAAAGCAAAAAGAATTAACCAGAAAAATTTTGGTTTTATGTTTAGACCTTTTGATTTTCCCCAACTTCTGATGTTGAAATAGTCATCAACCGCACCGAGCAATCCAACGGTCACGAGAGTTAGAATTGGTAAATAAGTTTCATTTCTGTTGATTAAGGAATGTTCAAATATGCCGGCGTAAGAAAGAAAACGTGAAAGGAAAATTACAATTAATGTTGAGCCCCAGATCAAAATTCCGCCCATAGTGGGAGTACCGGTTTTTTTGTGGTGAAGACTGTGATAGAGCGACGCGGCTTTTCCGTCACTGGCATTTTCTCTGATATTTTTGCCAATTTTATTTTTTATCAGCAGCCTGATAAATGGTTTTGCCATAGTGATTGCTACCGCGAAACCCAAAAATCCTGATCCGACGATCAAAATAATTCTCCTGACAGTTTCAGTAATTGGAAACATATGCGCGAATTCTACCAGATATATGCCCTGTAAATCCAATCGAGAAGGATTTTTGTGTCGTAGAAGCGATCATGACTTCCCAGTACAACAATCAAAACCTCCTTGCCCGAAGGATTATCAGCCAAAGTCACCAAACATTCTCCCGCGGCATCCGTTCGACCGGTTTTAATTCCCTTAATTCCCATTTGTCCCAAAAGAGTGTTTGTGTTTTCCAATTTGTGGCCGGCGATTTCAGCTTCTTTTAAATTCACAATTTGTCTGATTGTATTGTCGTGAATTAAATAAGAGGCGAGAAGGGCAAGATCATGAGGAGTTGAATAACTTTCACCATTATCGAGGCCTGTTGAATTTGTATATTGAGTTTGATCTAAACCGAGAAGCTTTGCTTTTGCGTTCATTTTTTTAACGAAGTTTTTTTCAGTTCCGGCGTTATATTCCGCAAGTGCCACAGCGGCATCGTTACCGGATGGAATCAGAAGTCCGTAAAGTAAATTTTTCACAGTAATTTTTTCGCCGCTCTTTAAACCCATTCTTGAACCTGACATTGCGGCCGCATTGGCGCTAACCGTCACAATCGCGTCGGGATCTTCTTCATCAAGAGTTATGTAGGCTGTCATGAGTTTTGTTAAACTTGCGATTGGTAATTTTAAATCACTGTTTTTTTTGAAGAGTATTGTTTGAGATTCAAGATCGATAGCTATGCTGGCGCTTGCGGAAATTGCCGCTGGCGAAACCATTTCGTCTCTTTTTATCGGAATCGAGGCAACCGAGAGAAGTGAACTTTCTTTGAAACTGCCATAGTGGTTTGCGCTAAAACCGCTTAAGCTACCTAAACTCAAAGTGCTGGCGAGTAATAATGAGAGAAGGCTTTTAAACATAATCAGGATAAAGCTTTTTGGATTTCATCTTCGCTGAGTTCACTCCATTCGCCGGGTTTCAAATCAGCTAGTTGCAATTTTCCGATTGCCGTTCTGCATAAATATAACACGGGGAAACCCAGAGAATCCATAAGCCTTCTAATTTGTCGCTTGCGTCCTTCGCTGAGTATCAGTCTAATCTTTCCAGGGCCGAGAATTTCGAATTCGATAGGGTTAAGTTTTTTGCCGTCCAGTTGCATATTCCCCGATTTTAGTGGCAGGAGATCTGAGGTAGTAGGCGAGCCTTTAACCTTAATTTCGTAAGTTTTTGTGTGCTCGAATTTTGGATGACTAAGGCGGAAAATCAAATCTCCGTCTCCGCTTAAAATCACCATTCCTTCGCTGTCTTTATCGAGTCTTCCGGCATAATTTAAATGACTTAGCGACTCGGGCAAAAGTTGCATGATATTTTTTGGATTGTGTGGATCTTCTTTACTGCAAACATAACCCGCCGGTTTATTTAGCAGAACTGTTAATTTCATTTTTGATTTAAGCTTTTCTCCATCAATAGTGATTTCACAATCATCAGGAAATTTTTCTCCCAGTTTATCCACTATGGCTCCGTTTACTTTTACTTTTCCGGCTAAAATCAAATCCTCGGCTTTTCTGCGAGAACAGAAATCGCGGTTCGCAATAATTTTTTGAAGTCTACTGGTAGAAGTAACTCGCATAAAATTTTGCCGAATTGGCGTTGTAGAATTCCAAGAAATCTTCACCGAGAGTTATTTCAATTGAAGCATCACCTGAAGCATTGTCTTCCGGATTTAGTCGTTCTCCAGGAACCAGTTCATTCAGCAATTCGTATGTATCTTTATCGCTTTTAATTGTAGTTTTTGCAACTCCTTTTTCAGGGGCGTTTCCGTGATCAACCACATTGAATCCGTATCTTTTTAGATAAAGTTTAACGTCAACAGCAAGACCTTCCGTTGTTGTGCCATTTAGAACTGTGATCGGTATTTTTTTAATGAAAATGTCAGGATTGAAAAGGAAAATTTTCGCGAACTCTTTGAACTCGGTATAGTCACCGTAAGTTGGAATCAAAACCGCAGCGCCTCCGTAAAGAGCTCTGTCCGGCGTGTAAACAAAACCACCGGCTTTGTAAGCTTGGTCGCTAATTACTTCTTGTAGAATCGAGTTGCGGTCAAAATTTTCGGAAATTTTTGCGAGATAAACCATTTCACTCATTGTCATATTTGTTTCAAAATTACTTGAGATGGCTGAGTAAAGATTTTTAATTTTCAAAGGATTTAAAAGAAATCCGAGGCTGAGAGCTTTATCTTTCATAGACACAAGAATTTCCTGCTGTCTTTTAGCACGGTCAAAATCAGAAGTTGTTTCTCTACTTCTCGCGTATTTCAAAGCCGTTGTGCCATCGAGGGTTTGGGTTCCGGCGCTTATATAAAGAGGGTCATAGGTTTCTGACGATCCATCCGGAGCGGGATAAAATGGGTCAATCAAATTCTCGGTTGGGCTCACTTCAACTCCGTCAAGAGCGTCAACCACATCCACAAAACCTTTAAAGTCAACTTTGGCAAAATATTGAATTCTTATGTCGTAGATATCTTCCATTTGTTTGATTAGAACTCGCATTGCCTCATCTTTGTCATCATTTTTATCCAGAATAAATTGATAAACCCCATTTAATTTACTGCTCCATCCGACATCCAGATTATTTACGTATAAATCACGAGGTGTTGATAGCATTGAGATTGTTTTATCATGAGCATCTATCGAGGCAACCATGATTGTGTCGGTCAGATTTGATCCGTCATGACCTTCACCGCCGATTCCTAGCAGAAGAATATTCGTGTGACCAGTGCCGTCCGTTTTAACATTTTGACTGATCGCGGAAAGCACAATTTGGCTCAGTGAAAGAGGATTTCCGGAAATAATTGCTCCCGCGACTCCTTTGATTGTCAGGAAACCCAGAACTAAGGCGACGATGGTTAAGATCAAATGATGTTTGATCCAATTTTGTGTGTTCATAGCTAAAGAATTCTACTCAATTCTGATGAAATTGGAAGTAGATTATTTAAGGTTTTTTTCAGGTGATTTTGTGTATCTTGAGGTTATGCTTCTTGTTTTGACTTCAATTTGCGGATTTTTTCTCGGCGTGATTGCGCGCATTTTATTTCCATCGCTGCAATTTTTCTATTTTTTGCCGGCGATTTTCTTGCCGAGAAAGATTTTAATTTTATTTTTTATGGCAATCGGTTTTGGTGCTTTGCGGGTGGATTTTTACGAATCGAATTTCCCTAAAAACCTGCCTTTTGGAAAAAATGTGGAACTTGTTGGCGAGGTTGTTGAAGAAGTGGACAAACGTGAAGGTTATCAAAATGTCTACTTTAAAACCGAGCTCGGCGAAATTCTTGTTAAGACTGATGTTTTTGCGAAAATTTCTTATGGCGATGAATTTTTGATTAGTGGAAAATTGGAAGAGCCGGGTGATAAAGCAGATTTTTCTTATAAAAATTACCTCGAGCGTTACGGTGTTTTTAGTTTAATAAAAAATCCAAAATTAAAATTTCAAAATCATCAAAATTCCTTTTTTTCGTATTTATTTTCTTTGAAAAATGCTCTGCAATTTAGAATTAATCAACTTTATCCTGAACCCGAAGCGGGTTTTGTTTCAGGTCTGCTTTTGGGAAGCAGGCGAGGAATGAGTCAAGATATTAGCGAGGCTTTTAAAACGGTCGGACTAACGCACATTGTTGCGATTTCCGGCTACAATATTAGTTTGATTATTTTATTAATTTTTTCTTTGTTTTCTTTTCTTCGACTGAAATTGCGCGTTATTTTAAGCATTTTTTTGATTTCACTTTTTATACTTTTGGTTGGACCGACCGCGGCTGTTGTGCGAGCCGGAATAATGGGATTTTTAACTTTGTGGGCTCTTTATGGCGGGCGGAAAACTCAGGTTTATTTCGCGCTTTTGTGGTCTATGTTTTTCATGGTTCTCTTTAATCCTTACATACTTTTTTATGATGTGGGTTTTCAACTTTCTTTTGCGTCGACCTTTGGTTTGATTTCTTTTTCTCCCATATTTAAAAGATATTTTCCGAAATTAAATGAGTCTTTGTCTTTAACCCTGTCCGCGCAAATTGTCACGCTTCCATTTATTGCGTTTTCATTCGGCAGACTTTCACTAATTTCGCCGCTCGCAAACTTGCTCGCGGCTCCCCTCATTCCAGTCTGCATGCTTCTCAGCGGGCTTTCTTTGATTTTTGGAAAATTCGTGGCATTGCCGGCAAACTTTTTCTTGTGGGCGGTTTTGGAGGTGGCTAAATTGCTTTCCAAGGTTCCGTTTGCCGGAGTTGAACTTAAGTTCGATTCTTTTCTTTTTGTGTTTTCTTTTGTGGTTTTGGGAAGGTTTTTGTTGCGATTCTATAGAGTACAACTGGTGCGTGGCTTCCGTCCCGCGGAATTTTTTTATAAACAGGATAGGTCGGGAACTCAAAAGCATGAGATACAATAAGGCTTCCCGGTTTTAATTTTGGCAGAAGAGTTTTTTCGAATTTCGCCATAGCTTTCGGTAGCAAATAGCAAAAAATTACATCAGCGTTGCTAAAATCTTGATTCCAAATATTTCCATATTTAATTTCGCCACCTCTCCAGAAAATTGATAAAAATTTTGCCCAGAGGTAAACGATGGGTGAATATTCGTAGCCGATTGCGTTAGAGCGGCCCACTATGACGGAAGCCTCGTGTACAAGTCTTCCGTCTCCACAGCCAAGATCATAAATTTTCATTCCTTTTTTTAGATTCCCAGCCTCAATCATTCTCTTAACTTGTTTCATATGTGTCGGTACAAAAGGTGCGCCGAGCATTGCGTATATAGTGGGAACAGCTAACACGGCAAATATGATTAATTCCAAGACGCTAACATGTTGAATCCGAAATAAAGCATCGCGGAGAATTTGGGCAATAGTATAGAGTTCCATTGAATTTGATATATAAGGAGGCAAGATGTAGGATACAAAAAAAGCCGACAATGGTATACCTAATTATTTTAGTCCTACTCATGATTGGCTTTCCATATATCCTTAACGCCCTTATCACATGTTTCTCTTCAGAAGCGAAAAAAAACTCGGTCACAAACAAACGACATTAGTCGGCTTTGTTATTGCTATAATGTCACTTTTAATCACAGCAATCATTGCCTACATGCCTCCGCTTGTTATTGGCTTCCTTTATAAAGCGGGTGTTGGCCACCTTGAACTTTATTTCATTTTATTCAATGTTGTACTTTTCTTGTCTTTACAAGCTTTAGTACTTTTTGGGTTCCCAATTTTTTACGCAAAGGATAAGAATGATCACATGGCAGGATTCCAAATTTTACTTTACGGTTTAATGTGGATGATTCTTTTGTTTACTGCTGTTGTTTTACTAAGCACTCAACTATTCGCGGTAAAAACTCCTTCAGTTGATGATTTGCAGAGCGTGTTGGGTGGTGAGACTAGCACAAGTACTGTTCCAACAGGTACTACTGATGTAACTACTGATCCATCATCAGAAGCGACTAAGTAATAATTAAAAAGTTCAGCGGAGAAAGTCCCGTCTACTATGGCGGGATTTTTTGTGTAAGAAAAAAGCTCTCGCTAGGAGAGCTTTTTCACTGCCAGTGGCAACTATTTTTTCTTCAACATTGGAAGACCTGTTCTCTTGTTTTCCATCACAGCATATCCTGCTGGTAGAGCATCAAGAGCATCAGGCTTTGCTTTTCGAGCAAAGTAATAGATTTGCTGCTTTCTTCCACCACGAAGTGTTACCATCTTTCCGTGAAGGATATAAGCTTGACCCTTACTGTTGGTTACTGAGTAAGCCATAGCAATTGGGGTTAGGAACTAAACCGTGTAAATTATAGTAAGGTATTTACAGATTGGCAAACCTGTTTGGCTTGCATAACAGAGAAAATGTGTCGAATCCTAGCTGGCCTAACCTGTAAAATGTTTAGTCTCCAAAGTCCGATTTTTTGCCTTTTCACTGCCACTATAGCGATTTATTTGACTAAAAAAGCCTCTTACGTATACTTGTTCAGTAAATTTTGGTCTCATCGTCTAATGGTTAGGACAACAGGTTTTCATCCTGTAAATAGGAGTTCGATTCTCCTTGAGACTACCATCACTCACCGAAGGTGAGCTATTTTCATGCTTATTTTTTGATGATGACATGGAGTAGTGCTATAGTGTGGACACCTAACCACCACACCATGAAAACAAATTTTTTTGAGGAGCACAAAAAACTCATCGGAGTTTTGATATTAGTCCTGATCGCCGGTCTTTGGATGTATCAATCTAATAATCAAAGCGTGACTTCTTCGGGTGAATTTGGAAAAGGTGGTGGATACGTGGAATCATCAATGGATGCTTCAAAGACTGCTTATTTATCTGCGCCAATGGAATATGACGCAGTTTCTGTTGAGCGAAGCTTTGGTCAACAAGTTATAAAAACCGCATCTTTATCTTTGCATGTTGACGATGTTAGAAAACAAATCACCGCAATAAAGGCGATGGTTGAGGGTATGGCCGGATATATTGATGATTCTAATATAAATAGATATGAGGGTAGTTATTCAGCGAATATGACTTTGCGAGTTCCTTCAGATAAATTTGATTCGACAATCACTTCGCTTAAGGATTTGGCGGTTTATGTAAATAATGAATACACAAATAGTGAAGATGTGACCCAGTATTACAACGACCTTGATGCGAAAATTAAAAATCGGGAAGCTCTTGAACAGCAATATCTGGATGTTTTGAAGAAGGCTAGCGATGTTGACTCCATTGTGTCTATCACTAAGGCATTGGCAGATGTTCGATCAGAAATCGAGTCACTACAAATCGAGAAAAAGAGTTATGACAATCAAATTCAATATTCCACAATTACTCTTTATCTTGAAGAGGATGCCAGTGTTTCAGACACAGCAAGTACATGGAGCGTTATGACAACAATCAAACAAGCTTTCAGCGACTGGATAGTATTCTTACAGACTGCCGCAGATAAAGCCGTTTACGCTTTGGTATATGGTTGGCCTTTGCTTCTAGTTTACTTGGCTTGGAGAATTTTCAGGAAGAGGAGATAGTTATAAATTTTGTTTTTCCGGGCCAATTGCACAAATGCGTGAGCGGACAAGCTCCGCATTTGGGTTTACGGGCCGTGCAAATTTGGCGACCAAAGAAAATGAGTTGAAGATGAAGGTCTATCCAATATTTTTCATCAATAGCGGCTTTTGCAGAACGTTCAGTTTTGTCACGATTTTTGTCGGAATCTGCGATTCCTAGACGATTCAAAACGCGATGAATATGTGTATCAACGGGAAAAGCGGGAATTTTAAACCACTGGGATTGAATGACTTGCGCGGTTTTTGGACCGACACCCGGCAGTTTCCTTAAACTTTCAAAATCAGAAGGAACCTTGCCGTTTTTTGCAATTGACTTAGAAACTCCCACCAATGCCTTTGTTTTCTGATTAAAATAACCACAAGGTCGAATAATTGCTTTAACTTTCTCTTCGCCAAGAGCAAGAATATCTGAAGGTTCACAGGCTCTATTTTTGGGAAAAAGAAGAGGGGTTATTGTGTTTACTCTTTCGTCCGTGCACTGAGCAGAAAGAATTACAGCGATCAGTAATTCGAAAACGCTTCGGTGCCTTAGCGGCGCTTTAGCATTAGGATAAAGTTCAGTTAAAATTGAAACGATTTCAGTAAGTCGTTTTTTCATTGTTGTTTTTAGCAACATTGCTGTCGTCAATAAAGCTGAATTGGCTTCCGTCGGCGGTTTCCATTCCTTTCAATTCGTCTGAATTTTGCAATTGAATGTAAGAACGAGCGTCAATTATTTCTCTTTCCAAGTCTCGATTTTCAGATTGCAAACTTGCGTTGTCAACTTGCATTTGTTTTAAAGTGTAACCTTTCGCGGGTTTTAGACTGTTCAAATACAAATATGAAAGAGTTACACTTACGGTCAAAACTGCGACTGTCACTGTTAAAACTCTGTACATAGACTTAACTTCTTCGGAAAGAGGTTTTTTGTCTTTTCGTCTGGAAAGTGGGCGAACTTTTCTGGCGAGGGGGTCAATCATTTTGGCATTTACTTGAGCACTTCAACGCGTACATTTAATACCCCTGTGGAAAGATTTGCAATCTTTTCGAATGCGGAACTGGACAAATCAATAATATATCCATCACGATAAGGCCCACGATCGTTAATTTTTACGTTAACTGAAAGCCCGTTCGACAGATTCGTAACTTTTACAATTGTACCAAAAGGAAGAGTTTTATGCGCGGCAGTGAGTTGGCTTGAGTCATAAATATCGCCTGAAGCGGTACCTGTGCCTTCGAATCTTCCGCCATACCAAGTTGCTCCGCCATACTCAACAGAGCCTGTGTATTCATCTTTATAAAGCCGATAAATCATTTCAGAAAGTTCACCGCGGCTAACTAAATTTGAAGGGAGATAATCTCCGTTGGAATCGGGGACAATCAGTGCGTGCTCTTTGGCAAAATCGAGATATTTGTCATACCACTCATCACCTTCGCTTAAACTTACCTTATTTGCCTCCAGTAAAATCTTTAAGGCTTCGACTCGATTAACGGTTTCATTGGGTTTGAAAGTTCCGTCGCTGTAACCTGAAATTATTCCAAGCTGGAGCGCGGTATTTAAATATGAATGAAACCAATCACTTTCAACTACATCTGAAAAAATGAGTCCGCTTCCGTCGGTAACCTCGGTTTTACTTGAAGCCAAAATCATTTTTAAAGCTTCGGCACGAGTAACATCATTCTCAGGTTTGAAAGTGTTGTCTGAGTAGCCGCTCGCATAGCCGGCGGTGGTCATATACCAAATTGCGTCATGATATTGATCATTACTAGCAACATCACCGTACCAAGATTCTGATTCGGCTGTATGGGGGAGGATGATCGAAATTGCTATCGCTATGATTAGCGAACGGAATTTCATTTTTTATATTTAATTACTACTTGTCTGTAATCGCCTTCACCCATACTTTCTGTTGTTAGACCTTTGTATTCATCTTTCATGAGGTGAAGATGCACAATTCGTCTAAAATATGGTGACATCGGAGGAAGAGCGACTTGCCCTTTTGTAGCTAGGACTTCCTCGGCTTTTTGGCTTGCGATTGTCAGAACATTTTCTTCCTGACGTTGTCTGTAATTATCAACATCCATGCTGATTGAAATTTCCTGACCAACTTGTTTGTAAACCATAACTTTCACAATACTCTGCATTGCTTTCAGATTTTCTCCGTGGTGTCCAATCAACAAACTTGGATCTTCAGATGTGATATTAATTCTGAAACTTCCGTCTTCAAGCTTTTCAACTTCAACGTCTGTGAAGTCTATTCCAAGGTGGACAAGAAATTCAGATACGATTCTTTTGATACGAGCTTCCATAGCGCTTAGCTTAATTATTAGAATTTTTATTAATGACTCTTATCTTTACATCGTCTCCGTCCACGCCGCTTGCGGCGCTTTCCATCGAGTCTTTATTTACCACAAGCTGTTGGAATATGCCATATAAAGTTGATACTCCCCAGTATAAACCAACGGCCGCTGGAGCGGAAGCTGTGAAGACGGCAATCATGACGGGCATCACATAAGTCATCATGTTATTAGCAATTTTCATATCGTTCTCAAGTGACTTTATTGCGCCCTTATCGTTCTTTTGTTTCGACATCATTAATTTCATCTGCAAGAATTGAAGTCCACCCACGATCACAGGTAGTAAAATTACACTCTTTTCCACCAAGTTTAATCCCAAGAAAAAAGTCCCAATCTTTTCGATAGAGAAGTCAGGCATGAACCCGTAAATTTGCGAAGCCCTATCAGGCGTTAGACCACTCTGAATTACCATGTATAGTCCAATTAAAACCGGTAGTTGAATAAGCAATGGTAAACAGCTTGAGAGCGGATTTACTTTGTGATTCTTCCAAAGAAGCATTGTTTCTTGAGCCAGCCTTTGCTGGTCGTTCACATGTTTTTTCTTAAGTTCCTCAAGTTTAGGTTGAAGTAGCTGCATTCGCCTCTGAGCTTTCATACCTTTTTGGGAGGGGAAGAGAAGGATTGTCCTGATCACAATCGTGAGAACAATAATTCCAAGGCCGAGGTTGTGACCAGGCATATATGTTAAAATTGCGATTAGAAGATTCAACATTGGCTGATAAATCACCGTTCTCCAAGCCATGGTGAAAATTCCCGGTTCCGTTATTTGGAACTCAGGAGTTGAGTAAGTTTCGTAAGTAATTTTGTATCTACCGATTTTACCAAAAAGAGAATATAAATAGTTGTTATAATTTATTGTTGTCTTTTCTCCCGCAGCGATTGTTATGTCTTTCACATCAGTACAGTCAAGTTTCAAATCAGGTTTAATTTCTTCGTATCCATTTTCTTTGAACATGAAAACCTGCAATGCCGCATCAGGGCATTCTGAAGGAATCACAAGGGCTTCAGCAGTATTATTTTTAATTTCCAGCTCGATAGGTTTTCCAATCGCATATTCATTTTTGCTCATTTTCATTCCAATATCACCCTGATCTAAAACAGGATCGACAGTATTTCCGGTTTTGAAAAATTGCATGACCAAAAAAGTGGTCAAAAAAATCATTACATAAAAGAGAATATCATTTTTTTTCATAGTTTTTTTAAGGTTTCTATTAAGGCCATCTCGATTTCTGAATAATTTAATTTCATGAGTGATTTTCTGGCGAAGATAATTATGTCTACAGACTTCTGAGGAATAATATCACTTTTTTCGTTTAAACGTATAACTTCTTGAATTTGTCTTCTTATGCGGTTTCTTTTTACAGCGGATTTTTCCATTTTTTTACTAACGTTTACCGCGTATCTGTTGTGGCCGAGTTCATTTGGGCGAAATCTGACAATGAGAAACCTGCCCTCAATGATTTGGCCCTTTTCTAAGATGTCATCGATATTATCGCGGTGTCCTATCCGCTTATTTCGTTTTAACACGAGGTACAGATACAGCAAGGATTTTTCTGCCCTTTGCCCGTCTTCTTGAAATCACAAGTCTGCCGTTTTTTGTCGACATTCTTTTCATGAAGCCATGTGTCCTTACCCTTTTGAGTTTTTTTAGCTTTCCTTGCATATTTTTAAATTAGCTTGCTGAATTTAATGCGAGTTGAGAGGGAAGTCAAGTTATTTGTTGTAGCCTGGATACATTAAGTCAAATGTTGTGAGTTCAGATTCAGGTTTATCTAAGGTAGCGGCGACTTTCTTCGCATGCAGATTAACTCTTCTAGTCACCGAAAGAGTGTGACTTGTGTCTCGGCTTTCATCATATTCTTCTGTTTCTCTATCATCTATGCTTCTGTCAGTATAGCTTTGTCCTTCCAAGTGCATAAAAATATTGTAAATCTGTGAGAATTATACTTCATTGAGCCAAGTTGTCAAAAAAGTTTGGGTGGATTGTGTATTTTGAAAATTACTTCTTTCGCACCCTCAATGATATTGCGAAGCGGCCAAAAGCGAGTACACACTCACCACACAATTTGTCCATACAAATTGTGCTTTTCGAT
>CAYTWD010000001.1:0-141419 GCA_964441065.1 uncultured Candidatus Peribacteria bacterium | reverse complement strand
TAACCTTAGTCCTTTTCTCACTAAAATGTGATCCGAATTGCTGCAATCTTAACAAAAATCGCCCTGTTTATGAAAAAACGACGGCAAGATTCGAAAATTTAAAATTCAAATTTGGATTTCAGGGCGAGTTCAGAGAAGTTTTTGAAGATATAAGTCTTTTGGCTTCCCATAGATATTTCGTTCGAGATTGCGCGGAAGCAAATGCCAAAAGAATTAGGGATAAAATTGAGGCAACAATTAAAGATCGAAAGGATAAAAATCAGGAGGAAGATGTAAAAGCCAAAGGTGTTAGAAAGACGTCCGGTGTAATTTCAGTTGATATAAGTAAAAAAGATAGAGAGGCTGATGAAAAGGCCAAACAAGTGTTGGCCGAAAAAAATGTGAAAAGTAATGGTGTGATAAGAAAGGTGATTGATGGCGAATCAATTTCTTCAGATGAAGTAAATAATTTACTTGTCTTTAGTTGTGAAAACTTGGGTGCCGGCAAAAATATTTATACTAGAATTCCGGTTCAAGAGTTAATTGAGTGGAATGAATTGGGTGGTTTAGCTGATTTTCTACTAGGTGATGATTGTTTTGTGATGACAACTTTGTCTCACAGCCAGGGGGCAGGTTATTACGTGAAAGGATTTGAAGATGAAAACGGCGGAGTTTTGTATAGAACTCTACCAAAAAAACAGACTGAATATTCAAATCGTGCACAGGAAGCATATTTAAGCTCGGGTTTTAATCCCTTTCCGATGGAGCCATATTGTAAATCTATCTTCGGGATAACAACTGACGGAGATGCAAAAATTGATGATGTAAAAATGAGGATTAAAGGAAGTAATGAAGAATTGTTAAGAGGGATGGCTGTTGAGAAATCATTAAACAGAAAAATTGCGGAAAGAAGTTCAGATCCCGCATTTATACAAAAGTGGGTGCAAGAACAGATTCGTCTGTTTAAAATTGAAAATCCTGAAGCTGAAAGAAAAGTTCTTGAGGAATTCACTAAGACTCAAGCAGATATTTTGGCGAGAAATAAAGTGATTGATGCGGATACAGTTAAATTATTTTTGGGCGGCGAATTTGAAACAGAGAGAGTTTTCAACCAAGGTGTATATAAAAAACTGAGTGAGGTGTTTGTCAAAGCAAATCCACTTGACGGTGAGCAGTGACTCACCTAATATGAGAGCGTTCACTCACCCAACTAATATGGAAATACTTACAGACAAACAGAAGGCGGTTCTCGATTTTATTGAGGAATATCAAATGGAACATGGTTCCTCGCCAACTCTTCGCGAAATGCGCGAAAATTTTGGGGTTAGCAGTGATAACAGTGTTTTGAAACACGTGAAAGCATTGGAAGAAAAAGGTTACATAAAAAAAGATGATACACCGAGAGGAATCAAACTTCTTAAAAGCGTTAAAGCTAAATTGGACGCGGCCTCAAATATGTTCAGAGTTCCTGTTTTGGGAACGATTCCCGCTGGTGGACCGGTTGTTTCCGAAGAATTTGTTATTGATTATTTTGAGATGGGATCGAGCATGCTGAAAAAACCGGACGGAACTTTTGCCTTGAAAGTTACGGGTTTGAGTATGATTGATGCCGGAATTTTGGAAGGAGATTTTGTGATCGCGAACAGATATTTAAAAGCTCGCGATGGAGATATTGTGGTCGCGCTGGTTGACGGAGCAAACACGGTAAAAAGATTCAGACAAAAAGGTCAGCACGTTTGGTTGCAGGCTGAAAATAAAGACTACAAAGATATTGAAGCCAGTGAATACCTTGAAGTTCAAGGTGTTGTTACAAACTTAATTAGGCAATATTAAGTAAAACAAATTCTGTCGTAGCTTCCGGTAATTCGCTCTTCAATTTTACTGAGAATTTATCTTTTGGACTAAGATCCGTTTTACCAACTGCTTTCAAAAATTCGCTTGGCGCACCTTCGTAGCAAGAAAGAATCACAACTCTAGGATCAATTTCTTCAACAATTGTCTGAGCCTGTTTTGTGTTTAAAACATCTTTGCTTCCAACCGGAACAATTAAAATATCAATATCTCCAATCCTTTCAAACATTGCCTCAGTTATATCTGTTGAAAGAGTTCCCAATGAACAGATGCGAATATTGTCGATTGCGAAAGTGAAAATGTTGATTGGTTTATCTTGTGGTGGAACGCTTGGAATCGCTTCAATTGAAACATTTGATACTTCGTATTCTCCCGGCCAGCTAAGAATTTTTGCGTCTTTAATGCCTGATTCTGAATCTTGTTTTGTGAAAAGTACAACATTCGCCTTAATATTGTCATTTTGAGGATCGATTGCGACAGTTGCAGATGAACCTTTAATGGTGAAAGATGATTGTCCGTGCCAGTTGATTTCCATATTTTTTTGCTAGATCGTAGATCGGCAGGGATTTTAACAAAGATTTGAGCATTAGGGAATCCAAAAATCGAAATAAAAATTTTTCGTATTAACTACTTTGCAGTATGATGTCGCCGATTAACCCCACAAAAATGAGTAAAATTATAAAAATTCACGCGAGAGAAGTTTTGGATTCGCGCGGAAATCCAACTGTTGAGGCGGAAGTAACAAGTGAAAATGGTTTCGGTAGAGCAATTGTGCCAAGCGGAGCTTCAACAGGAGAAAATGAAGCCTGTGAATTGAGAGACGAAGCTAAGAGATATGGCGGGAAAGGTGTTTTGAATGCGGTTCAAAATGTTAACGGGGAAATTGCCGGTGCGGTTGTGGGAATGGAAGTTACTGAGCAAAGTTCGGTTGATCAAAAAATGATTGCACTTGATGGAAGCGCGAATAAAAGCAAACTTGGAGCAAATGCTTTGTTAGCCGTGTCTTTGGCGACGGCACGAGCGGCGGCGGATGAGAAAAAATTGCAACTTTGGCAATACCTAAACCCAAATGCGACTTTATTGCCAACTCCAATGATGAACCTGTTAAATGGAGGTGCTCATGCAGACAGTAACGTCGATTTTCAGGAATTTATGGTAATGCCAAAAGGCGCTCCGAGTTTTAGAGAAGCGTTGCGCTGGGGTGCCGAGACTTTTCATGCTTTGAAAAAGTTACTAAAAAGCGCAGGTCTTGCGACCTGCGTTGGAGACGAAGGCGGTTTTGCGCCAAACTTTTCATCTAATGAGGAGGCTTTGGAATATTTGATGAAGGCGATTGAAAGCGCGGGTTATGTTCCCGGAAAAGATATTTTTATCGCGCTTGATCCGGCAACAAGTGAACTTTGGGATAACGGGAAATATAATTTTAAAAAAAGTGAAGGTGGCATCAAAACAAGCGAAGAAATGATTGCACTTTGGGAAGCTTGGGCGGGGAAATATCCAATCTGTTCAATTGAAGACGGGCTTGCTGAAAATGACTGGGGCGGATGGAAAAATCTCACAGAAAAAATGGGCTCAAAAATTCAGCTCGTCGGTGATGATTTGCTTGTAACAAACGTGAAATTTTTAAAACGCGCGATTGAAGAAAAATCTTGCAATGCGATTTTGGTGAAAGTTAACCAAATTGGTACTTTAACAGAAGCAAAAGATGCTGTTGAAATGGCGAAAAAAGCGGGCTTTGCTTGCGTGATGTCTCACAGAAGCGGTGAAAGTGAAGATTCAACAATTGCCGATCTGGCTGTGGCTTGGGAAACCGGACAAATCAAAACGGGCTCAGCTTCAAGATCTGACCGAATCGCGAAATACAATCAGTTGCTGAGAATTGAGGAGATGTTAGGAGAGAAAGCGAGATTTTAGCGCGTGTTAGAAACGCGCGGAAAAGCTCGACTTCGTCGAGTATTTAAAAACCGACCCTTATTCCTGTCTGTAGAGAAGCTATAAATAGATCAATCAGACTTTTATGGGAGAAGAGTCGGTTTCGTGAATGGCGACGAACTCATTCTGTTTTTGTTTTTTTCTGCCTTATTTTGGTCGAGTTTATGGCCGGACCGGGGCTGCCCTTGGCGTGGAGGTGGCCGCTGTAACCGAAGTCAGGGAGCAGGAAACGCAGATCCACAGAGCGATACGAGAGTCTGTCTCTCATGGGTTCCCTTGTCGAGAGAACCATCACAAAGCGAGAAAGAAAATTTTCGATTTTTATCGAACGCTTACCATCACGCTTTGGTGTGGGCGGTTTTTTTAGGACCGCTTTTTATTTTTGTTTTTGTGTTGTCAATGTGCTGGCTGATTTCGTCTTAGTGAAATCATGTCATTATAGCCGGCTTTAATTTCTTTGCAACTAATATTACTGGACTAGTCGTTAAATATATTTTGGAATGATATTTTTACAGGTAGACCAAAAAGCACTTACTATGGACTTTTTCTTTATTTAAACTATACTTTGAGCGATTAAAACCCTAAATGACTAGCTTTTCAGTCTTCGACATTGCGGGTCCGGTAATGGTGGGACCATCGAGTTCCCATACAGCGGGTGCCGCGAGGATTGGTCAGTTTGCGAGGGCGATTTTTGACGCGACCCCCACAAAAGTGCACTTTTTACTGCACGGTTCTTTTGGAGAGGTCTACAAAGGTCATTCAACAGATAAGGCACTGCTTGGCGGAATTATGAAATTTCCTCCAAACGATGAAAGAATTAAAACCGCATTTGAAGTAGCAAAAGAAAAAAATCTTGAATACGAATTCGAACCCGGAGATTTGGGAGGCGGTTATCATCCAAATACCGTTAAAATTACTCTTGAAAATGAGGAAAGAAAGATGACTTTGATTGGCTCTTCAATCGGCGGCGGGAATATTGAAATTTCGCAAATCGACGGATTTGATATTTATCTGACCGGAAGTAGCGCTGAACAATATTTCACGCTTGTCGTTGAAAATGAAAATATGCCCGGAATGCTTGCAAAAACAACAACTTTCCTCGGGGAAAAAGGCATTAGGATCGTGAATATGCAGAGTTCTTATTTGGCCGGAGAAAATAAAGTTTTGAGCGTTTTAAGTATAGATCAAAGTTTATCCCTTGAAGAAATTCTCACTCTTGAAATGGAGCCGGGAATTCTTTTCGTTAGATCTCTTAACAAAATCGAACAATGACAGCATCATACGTTTTCAGAAACGGTCAGGAATTATTGGCGAGATGCGCGGAACACAAAATGCCAATTTGGGAGGTGGTTTTGAACTACGAAATACAGATGTCAGGCAGTACAAAAGAAGAAATTTACAAGAAACTTTCCGATAGATTGAAAGTAATTTTTAAAGGAATCGACGCGGCAATTAAAAATCCTGAAATTTCCCCGAGCGGAATGGTTGGGAAATCAACGCCTTTACTTGCAAGCGCGGTTAAAAATTGGAAAAAAGTTGAGGACGGTTTACTTTTAAATGAAACTGCGGTTCGCGGAATGCTTGGAGCTATTGCAACAGGAGAAAATAATGCAAGAATGGGTGTGATTTTGGCCTTCCCCACGGCTGGCGCGGCGGGAGTTATACCGGGTGTGATTTACGGCGCGATGGAAAAATTCAAATTAAACGAAGAACAATTGGTGCAAATGATGTTAACCGCTTCCGGAGTTGGAATTATTATTGCGAATACGGCGACGCTTTCCGGAGCGGCGGGCGGATGTCAGGCTGAAGTTGGTAGCGCGACTGCGATGGCGGCGGCAGCTTTAACAGAAATTCGCGGCAAATCACCTGAAACTTCGCTTCACGGCGCTTCATTGGCTTTGAAAAATATGCTTGGACTCGCCTGTGATCCGATTGGCGGACTTGTGGAAGTTCCCTGTATTAAGCGAAACGGAATTGGCGCGGTTTTCAGCATGGCGGCTTCAGATATGGCCTGCATGGGAATTGAAAGTTTCGTTCCTTTTGACGAAATTGTTTCCGCAATGCGCGCAATTGGCGACATGATGAGTCCCAAAATCCGTGAAACCGCTTTGGGCGGCTTGGCAGTCACTCCGACAGGTCAAAAAGTTGCGAAAAAGATGGGTCTGATTCAGTTGGGAAGTAATCCTTGTTCTAAGTAGGACTTACCGCTTCCACCTGTATCCACAGTAGTCGTCAGGGTTTAGTGTAAGCCAAGATGATAAAAATTCCCCGGTTTCTGGAGATATTTCCTCCAAAAAAACGCCCCAATTTACTCCATTGCTTTTCATAACTTCGCGAAGTTTATATACTTTATCCCTCTTCTCTTTTTGGAAATTAGACTGCCGTCCACGAGTAGGCTCAAATACGTCATATAATTCTTCAAGATTTGATTTTATATTCCATCTTTTGGCAAATTTTCTGGTTAGATCTCTAATTGAAGAGTTTTTCGATCCTAACGCAGTTACTTTTTTGTAATAATCCAGATCCGTGATTGCGGCCATGTACATTTCGGATCCTAATGCGGCGACAAGGATTGTATCTTCAGGATAAGAATTACCACAAACTGCAGGATAGCCAATTTTACTTAATATCTCAGTACTTCCTTCGTCATAAACTGACCAGCGTACACCTTTGTAATTCTGCCAAGTAAGACTGTGTATAATTTCATGAAAGGTCGTTGCCTCAACAGCTTCACCGTTGTAAACCACAATTTCATTTTCCAAAGTAAGGCCTGAAGAATAACGCTCTTTACCACCTACAACTAGAGTAAAAAGTGTAGAGGATTGGATGTTGGATAATTTTCCTGCCAAACGATATGGACTTTGTGTTGAGGTGGCGTAACTCAAATTCGCAAAGGCTTTTGATAAAGAAACGGATTTATCTTGTATCCAATCGCGATGATACTTTGGCATAGAAGGATCTAAAATTTCATATCTGAAGTGCCTTTTGCCATTTAACTTTTCAAAAGAATTTTCAAATGTTTTTACATATGAATCAGGTGCTTTCGGCATGGAGTGTCTTTTATACTGATACTTTTGTCTGCGAAGAGTAGATGTATCAATTTCTTTTATTTCATCTGCAATTTGTTGTATTTCATCGTCCAGTTGATGATTTATTACTTCAACTGCATCCACATCAATACGCTCTGCGATTGTAGAATACACATTTGAATCTGGTTCCTTTTTGGCATCAGGTATTGAATAAAAAGTTACTTCTGTTGAAGATGGGGGATTGCTTAAAGCTAAATCTCGCTCTATTACAGAATAATAATCACCTTTTTGTTTTGCAATTATTATATGACCATCGCTCATATATCCATAACTACCATCCTGATCTAATTTATAAGCACTGATCGTTTTATTATCTTTTAAACCATTAATCTTAACAACTCCTTCCATAATGTCGGTAGGTAACAAACCATCATCCAATTGTTTTCTTATTCTTCCTCTTAAATCTGTCAAATCTGCAGAAAGTTGTTCAACTTTGCCACTTTCCATGTCGGATTCTACTTCTCGCTTAAGGATTTGATCACCACTAAAATGATATAATCCATACGCGGCGAGACCTGTAGCCAAACCAGAGTAAACTATTGGAAATATTTTTGGGCGCTTTTCATCCTTTTTGTAAACCGCTTCAAACATAGTTATTTTATAACATTTTATTATATATCTGTCAATTATTTTGTCTTGGGTCAGCAACTATTGTTTTTTTGGTTTTATGATGTACACTTAAAGTACTCTAAAAACTTAATATGGTAACTAAATTCGTAGGAATGAAAGATTTCAGAGACAACATGGCAAGCTACGCCAAGAAGTCTAAGAAAGGCGTGAAATATATTGTTTTACGAAAAAACATACCTGTTTTTGAGCTTACCCCTATTGATGAAAAAAAGTTTGCCATGGAAAGACTATCTGCCGAACTTGAGGTGGCGGAGGCAGATGTTAGAGCTGGCAGGGTATACACTCAAGAAGAAATGATGGAAATGTTGGGCTTAAAATAGTATGTATAAAATTTCATACACCAAGACGGCTGCAGAAGACTTACTGAAACTTGACCGCATCGTTGCTCAGAGAATAGCAAAGAAAATAGATTTTTTTGCGCTACAAAAGGATATAAAACCTTTCTGTAAATCATTGACGGGTTTGGGTAGTAAGTTCCGATTTCGCATTGGTGACTATCGGGCTATTTTTCAAATAGATAATTCTGGTAATATTCAAATCCTAATGATTTTAAGAATTAAACATAGAAAAGATATTTATGACTTATAAAATTGCAATATTAGCATCAACTCGCGGCACGGATTTACAGGCTATTTTTGATGAAATGGAGGCGGGGCTTTTACCGGATGTGGAAGTTGCGGTGGTTGTTAGTAATGTGGAAAATTGCGGAGCGCTTGAGAAGGCGAGAACGCATGGCGTGAAGGCGGTTTTTGTTGATCCAAACGGTAAAAGTAAAGAAGAATATGATGAGGAGTTGGCGGCGGCTGTGGGCGAAGTAGATTTAGTTTGTTTAATTGGTTACATGAAGATTTTGACTCCGGGATTTGTGAAAAAATATGAAGGAAAAATTATAAATGTGCATCCGGCGCTTCTTCCAAAATATGGTGGGAAAGGTTTTTATGGGCAAAATGTGCATTCTGCGGTGATTGCCGCGGGTGAAAAAGAAAGTGGAATGACGATTCATTTTGTGACTGCAGAAGTTGATGGAGGAGAGATTTTAATCCAAAAGAAAGTCGCGATTGAAGAAGGTGAAACTGGCGAAAGTTTGAAAGAGAAAGTTCAGGCTCTTGAGAAAAAATATTATCCTGAGGCGATAAGGTTGCTATCGAGGAAAAGGCATTTATAATATGCGGGATGTATAAAATCAGACATAACAGGCCGGACTGTATTGGTTGTAACGCCTGCGCGAATATCGCGCCGAATTTTTGGACAATGAGTGCAATGGACGGAAAATCTGATATAATAGGTTCTCAAATGGGAGCTGACGGCTGGGAGGAACTGGATATTTCCGATTCTGACTTCGATCTCAACATGGCGGCGGCTGAATCTTGCCCCGTAAACGTAATACATTTGATTCAAATTGGATCTGGGAAGCAACTAATATGACAACAAAACATAATCATTTCACTTGGATGGTGGGTGGCGAGGCCGGATACGGAATCACCACGATGGGTCAAATGTTCTCGCGCGCCTGCACTCAAAGCGGTTTGTATGCCTTTGGTTACGTTGAATATCCGTCTTTGATTCGTGGCGGACACAACACCGCGATGGTGCGAGTTGGTAGCAATCCTGTGCATTCTCACAGTGATAAAGTTGATATGCTTTTGGCTTTGAATAAAGAGACTGTTGATTTGCATGTGAATGAAATGAATCCGGGTGGAGTGATTATTTACGACGGAGAAAATGTGATTTTGAGCGAAAAGCGTGAGGATGTTTTGTACGCCTCAGTGCCGCTTGGGAAAATTACTAAGGAGTTAGGAGCGCAGGCTTTGATGAGAAATACTGTTGCTCTTGGCGCATCTTTTGGAATGATGAAATATGACTTTAAATATTTGGAAAAAGTTTTGGCTGATACTTTTGGAAGGAAGGGGCAGGAGGTTGTGGATTACAACGTGAAAGTTGCGCGAACAGGTTATGATTATGCGATTGCGAACTTTGGAGACAAAGTGAAAATTGGTGAAAATATTAAGCCGATTGCGGGCGCGACAACCAAAATTGTGCTTTCCGGAAATGAGGCGATCGCGATTGGAGCGATTAAAGCGGGTGTGAAATTTATGGCGGCTTATCCAATGACGCCGGTAACTTCGGTAATGTTGATGATTGCGAAATACGGAGTGAAATACGGAATTGTGATGAAACATAGCGAAGATGAAATCGCGGCCGTGAATATGGCGATTGGCGCGGCTCACATGGGAGTGCGAAGTATGACCGCTACCTCAGGTGGAGGTTTTGCTTTGATGACTGAGGCTTTGGGAATGGCGGGAATTACCGAGACTCCTTTGGTTGTTGTTGAAGGAATGCGACCCGGCCCCTCAACAGGTTTGCCAACATGGACGGACCAAGCGGATTTACGCTTTGTTATGCACGCTTCACAAGGCGAATTCCCACGCGTTTTGTTTGCGCCAGGTGACGTTGATGAGTGCTACAACATGACAATAAAAGCTTTCGATTTGGCTGAGAAATATCAGATGCTTTGCATGATAATTACCGATAAATATTTGGGGGAATCCGTGATGACAACAGTTCCTTTTGATCATAAAAATTACAAACCGGATCGTGGGCTTTTAATTAGTCGAGCGGAGGCTGAGAAAATCCCGGATGGTTCATATAAGCGCTTTGAATTCACGGAAAGTGGTGTTTCAAAACGAGCGGTTCCCGGAACTCCAAATTGTGTTTATGCAGTTTCAACAGACGAACACAATGAAACGGGTGACTTGGATGAAGGCGCGGAAAATCGAAATAAAATGGTGGAAAAAAGAGACAGGAAATTGCAGACTCTTAGGCGAGAATCTTTGAAAGAAATTGATATGATCCAGTTGCACGGTGCAGTTGATGCCGATTTAACAATCGTGAGTTGGGGCTCAACAAAAGGACCAATTTTGGAGGCTCTGGATTTGGCTGAAGAACATGGTAAAAAAGTTAATTTCTTGCAGATAAAATGCGTCTTGCCATTCCCAACCGAGGAAGTTAAAAAGATTTTGAATGGAGCTAAGAAAGTTTTAATGTTAGAAACAAATTTCGATTCGCAAATGGGCGGTGTAATTGCTCAAAACACTGGTATTTTAATTCAGGATAAATTATTACGTTACGACGGTCGTCCAATTCATCCTGCACAAATTTTAGAAAAAATATGTCAAACAATTTAAAATTATTAACGGATTTAGACACGGGTTCCAAATGTAATTGGTGCCCCGGTTGTGGTGATTTTGGAATTCTTGTGGCTTTAAAACAAGCACTGTTTGAACTGAAAATAAATCCCGAAGAAACAATGATTGTTTCCGGAATCGGATGCGGATCTCAAACTCCTCACCTCGTGAAAGTTTATGGATTTCACTCATTGCACGGCCGAGCGCTGCCCGTCGCAACCGCAATGAAAATGGCAAATCACAAAATGAATGTGATAATTATTGGTGGAGACGGCGACGGTTACGGAATTGGAGTCGCGCATTTAATTCACTCTTCGCGAAGAAATTACAATGTGACTTATATTGTGCAAAATAACCAAGTTTACGGCTTAACTAAGGGGCAAACTTCACCTACCAGCGATCACGGTTTTAAAACAAAATCGACACCGGAAGGAGTTATTGAAGTACCGATTCGTCCACTTTCCTTGGCTCTTTCCGCAGGTGCGACATTTATCGCGCGCGGTTATGCCGGAGATATTATGTATCTCAAAAAATTAATAATCGAAGGAATCCAACATAAAGGATTTTCACTAATCGATGTTTTGCAACCTTGTGTGACTTTCAATAAAGTAAATACTTATCAATGGTATCAACAGAGAATTCATAAGCTGGATGCTGAAAATCACGATCCGACAGATAGAATGGCTGCCTTCAAATTAACCGAAGAATGGGGTGAAAAAATTCCGGTTGGAGTTTATTACAAAGAAGATCGTTGGCTTTATGAAGAAGAACTTTTAATGTTAAAAGATAAGCCGCTGGTAGACCATTTAATTGAAAATATAGACATAGATCCAATCATTAATTCATATTTATAATATGCCAAAAGTAACAAATAAAAGTCTTTCAATATCAGTGGAATGTGAGGCCGGAGCAAAATTAAAAGATGTAGCGACTCAAAATAATCTTGGAATTCCTTTTGGTTGTGAAGATGGAATTTGTTCTACTTGTTTGATTCAAATCAACTCCGGAATGGAAAACTTAAGCCCGAGAACTGAGCAAGAAGAGGCTACACTTTCAATTAGAAGCGCGAGCCCTGAACAAAGACTGGGTTGCCAGTGCAAAGTCAACGGAGATGTTGAGTTTGAGTTCTAGTTCGCAGTAGATCCAGTATCGGTTTTTGGAATGAATTGTTCAAGTTCCTTTGCTTTTTCAGCTTCCTCATTTTGCTTTTTTATTTCTTCGAGATTTTGCAAAATCGCCTTTAGTTCTTCCGGCGTTCCGTCGTAATGATCAAAAGAGTAAGTACCAATTAACTGTTGATAATCGTCATAACATTTTGCTTGATCTTGGCCGTCTGTTGGCAAGTGTAATTCAAATAATGCAGATGGAAGCGCTTCCCCGTTACTTGCAGTTTCAAAAACTCGCATTTCAATAATTCCTGTTACGGGATTTTTGAATTCATAATCAATTCCTGAAGTTCGATCGCTCTTATAAGCCCATTGAGAAACCGAATATTCTTTTTCAAGTTTGTAACCTTTTGTTCCCGGTAAAACCACACAGGCATCACCTTTATAATTAACGTCTCTAAAATATAAATTTGTGATGTATTTCCCATTTGAATCTTTAATCTCCCAACCTTTTGGATCATAACGCATTTTAAAGTACAAATTTTCGCTCAAAACGGAATTCATTTTAACAACAGGCCAACCTGTTGCATCGTCCGCCGGAAGGATTTCGTAAGCTTGCGCGCTAGCTTCATATTTTTGACCGCCGCAAGATGTCAAAAGTAGTGATAAAAGCCCTATTGCTGCAATTGATTTTTTCATATTTTCTTATTTAAGCTTACGCATCATAGCGTTTCTGGCCTCTGGGTCAATAGTGGCTTTATTATCGTCAATTTTTAGTTCCGTTTTACCACTAACGTATTTGTCGGTTTCAATATCCTGGGTAATAACCAAACCTGAAGTAATCATTGTATTCGATCCGATTTTAATTCCCGGCATCAAACTTGTATTAACGCCGATTCTAATATTATCGCCTAAAACCGCACCTAATTTATTCATTTTAGTTTCACCTATTTCTTTTTCATCCAAGCGCAAATTCGCACAAATCGCTCCCGCGCCAAATCCACAATTATTTCCAATCACGCTGTCTCCAATGTAATTTGAGTGAAACCAAGTATCATCGCCAACATAGGAACGAGCGACTTCGGTGTTAAAACCGATAACGCAGCGTTTTCCAATGGAAGATTCCCTAAGCAAGGCGTTATTTCCAACAATGGAATCTTTTCCAATGTACGCTGGGCCTTGAATTACCGCGTGATCAAAAATCTTGACGCCACTTTCAATTACAACATTGCCATTAATTACCGCGGTTTTGGAAATTTCCGCATCGCTTGCAACGGAGTATTCCAATTTAGATAAGAAAAATTTATTCAAGTTCAAAACATGTTGTGGGAATTTTAAAGCCTGCCAGAACCCATTATATGGAACAGCTACAAATTTTCTTTCTCCCATCAAGGCATCCAAAGCAAGTTCATACCTATCGTCTTTTTCAGAAGATACTTCTTTCAAAACTTCAAATAATCTTTTGGGGTTTTTGTGTAAATGCAGAACCAAGTTCACTAAATTCGAGGGCTCGTTTCCTGCTCCGGGCTTCTCAATAATTCCGGTAATTATTTCTGAATCGATTTTTAAATAACCGCCAGGAAAATATTCAGAAACTTGATAAGCCAACAAATAAGAATCGGCACCGGAAACATTTTTCATTGCTTCGTAAGCGCTGTCATCAACCACGTCATTTCCGCTTACAATAAACAAATCTTCATTATCAACCAAATCCTCAACAGACAAAATCGCGCCAGCCATACCTTCCTCCAAATTTTTCTGTTCAACAACTTTTGTATTATATTTCTCAGCCACTTTTGAAAGTTTTTCCAAATTGTGCGCGCCTCCAATCACAATTATGTCTTCAAAACCGGCTGATTTTAAAGCTTCAAGTTGATGTTTAATTAAATATTTCCCGCAGAATCGAAGAAAATTTTTGTCTTCTATCGGTTTTGCTCTTTTGCTTCTGCCTGCCGCAAGTAGTAAAACTTTCATATAAATCGGTAAATCCCGCTCATTTTACAGATAAAGGACTTTTGTGGCAACCCATGGAATGCTAAGATGCTTGCATGCAAATCATTCATATTTTTATTGTCGTCTTAATAATCAATCTTCTTAGAAGCCGCTATAACTGGATTATTAAGTATTTTTTTACATTCTGAATGTATGATTAAAAATTGTAAAAATTGCTCGAGAGAATTTGAAATTACAGAAGGAGATTCTTCTTTTTATGAAAAAATTAACGTTCCTGAGCCAAAATTTTGCGGAGAATGCCGACTTCAAAGAAGGTTGATGATGAGAAACGAGAAAAATCTGTACAAAAGAGAATGTGATTTTTGCAAAAAAAACATGATTTCTTTTTTTGATGCTGATACGGTTTTTCCCGTTTACTGCACAAATTGTTGGTGGAGTGAAAAATGGAATCCTGAAAGTTACGGCCGAGATTTTGATTTTAATCGATCTTTTTTTGAACAATTTAAAGAGTTAATGAATGCTCTCCCAAAAGCCAATTTGCTTCAATTAAATAATGAAAATTCAGACTATAATTCATTTTTGGCTTTCTCAAAAAATACATACATGAGTCCAGGCACATATTTATCGGAAGGCTGTATTTACACAAGAAAAAGTCAGAACTGCAAAGATTGTATTAACAGTAATATTCTTAACAAATGCGAGCTGGTTTTTAATTCAACAAATTGTGATTCCTGTTATTTTTCCGGCTTTTTATTAAATTGCAAATCTTGTTCATTTTCATCATACTTGGAGGATTGTTCAAACATGCAAAATTCTTTTATGTGTTTCGGGCTCAGAAATAAAAATTACTGTTTTAAAAATAAAGAAGTTGGCAAGGAAGAATTTGAGAAAATTATGAATGAATACAAATCAAAAAATCCCGATGAAATTCTTAAGGAATTTATGGCATTTTCTTCAATACTTCCAAAACGCGCCGTGGTTCAGTTCAATTGTGAAAATTCAACCGGAGATTACTTATATAATTGTAAAAATACTTATGAGTCTTTTGATAGCTTTGAGGTTCAGGATTCAAAATATTTGGTGGAATGCGCGGGTGTTAAAGATTGCATGGATATGTGCATGCACGATAAAGAAATAGAACTTTGTTACGAAATGTGTAGCGGCGGTGAAAAAAATTATATGACAAAATTCTCGTATTGTACTTGCGCCTCACCTTTTTCAGAGTATTTATATTCATGTTTTTATCTATCCAATTCGTTTGGCTGTGACGGTTTCCATACAAAAAACGAATACTGCATTTTGAACAAAAAATATTCAAAAGAAGAATATGAAAAATTGCGTTTGCAAATAATTGAACACATGCGAAAAACCGGAGAATATGGCGAGTTCTTCCCGGCTTTTATTTCACCTCACGCATATAACGAAAGTATCGCTCAAGATTATTTTACTTTATCAAAAGAAGAATGTTTGGCAAAAAATTATGCGTGGAAAGATGTAAATATAATTCCAAATGAAATCAGCGCATTAAATTGTGTTGAATGCGGTAAAAAATTCCAAATAATCAAGCAGGAAAAAGCACTTTACGATAAATTAGGCCAACAAAATCCGACTTGCTGTCACGAATGCAGAGAAAAAGAATTATTACGTTGGAAAAATCCCAGAAAACTTTGGTCCCGCGCATGCGCAAAATGCGGAACAGAAATAAAAACCAGCTATTCCCCAGACAGACCCGAGATTGTATACTGCGAGACGTGTTATTTGGCTTCTGTATACTAAATGGAAACAAAAAGCTGTAAAGTGTGCAGGCAAAACTTCAATCTTGAATCTGGGGATTTTGAATTTTTTAAGAAATTTGAAGTTCCCACTCCGTCACTTTGCCCGGATTGTAGAAATCAAAGACGATTGGTTTTTAGAAATGACAGAATTTTTTACAAACGTTCTTGTGACATGTGCCAAAATACTATTATTTCAATTTATTCGAGTGATAAGCCCTTTCCGGTGTACTGCAAAGATTGTTTTTTGAGTGATAAATTTGACCCGATTAAATACGGAATTGATTTTGATTTCGACAGACCATTTTTTGAACAATTTGCTGAAATGCGGTCGAAAGTACCTAGAATTGCGATGTATCAAACCATGAGCGAAAATTCGGATTACACGGTTCATAGTGGGAAAAATAGAAATTGTTATATGGGGAATTCATTAAGAATATGTGAGGATGTTTATTATGTCGACTTCGCCCAAATATGTAAGGACAGTATGGATCTTTACATGTGTTCAAATGTTGAAAATTGTTACTTTTGTAACGATTCCGATAATTGTTATAACTCCTCTTATCTGGAAAACTGCCTGAATTTAACTTTTTCATATCTTTGCTTTGACTGTCGTGCTTCAAATAATTTGATCGGTTGCGCTGGCTTGAGAAGAAAAGAATTTATGATTTTAAATGCAGAGGTTTCAAAAGAAGAATATGAAAAAACTCTAAAAAAATTAAATTCTAATCCAGATTTTAGAAATGAGTTTTTAGAAAAATATAAACAACTGCGGCTTGAAATACCTGTGAAATATTTTTGGGATAAAAACAGCGAAAATTGTACCGGTAATTACATTGTGAATTCAAAGAATGCGAGTCACTGCTATAATGTATGGAACGTGGAAGACGGCAGGTATCTTTTGGACTGTATGGAAATGAAAGACTCAATGGACAATACAAGAATTGCTAACGGTGAATGTTTATATGAAGCGCAGGCGGCAATCGATCTAACTTTTAGTAAATTCTGCAATCTTTGTTACCAGTCGAGTAATCTTGAATATTGTGATAATTGCCAAAGCTCACACGATTCCTTTGGTTGCATGAGTTTGAAAGGAAATAAATTCTGCATATTAAACAAACAATATAGTGAAAATGAGTACAAAAAAATGTTGGTGAAAATAAAAGAGAAAATGCTTAGCAAAAATGAATACGGTGAATTTTTTCCTTTCGAATTAAGTGTTTTTGGATACAACGAATCAAAAGCTAACGATTTTTATCCGCTGAGCAAGGATGAAGCTTTGAGCAGAAATATGCAATGGCGTGATGAAGATAAAAAATCTTATTTAGCGCAAACTTATTCAATTCCAAATGATATTGGTTTAGTTGGTGACAATATTTTAAACGAAATTTTGGCCTGTATTGTGTGTCATAAAAATTACAAAATTATTCCGCAAGAATTAAAATTCTACCGAAAAATGGGCTTACCAATACCAAAAAAATGCTTTGAATGCAGACACAAAGAAAGACTTTCTCTTGAAAACCCACGAAAACTTTGGGATCGAAATTGCTTGAAATGTGGAGTAGAAATTAAAACAACATATGCTCCAGAACGAAAAGAGAAAGTGTATTGTGAAAAATGTTATCTGGCTGAAATACAATGAAAGAAATCAAACAAAACTGCCGAATTTGCTCAAAAGAATTCATTGTGAATGAATGGGAGCAGGAACATTTGAAGAAAATGGGCGGATTTCCTCTGCCGAATTTGTGTATTGAGCACAGACATCAACGTCGATTTACACACAGAAATGAGAGGAAAATTTACAAAGATAAATGCGATTTAACAGGTAAAGAAATAATTTCGATTTATTCACCCGATAAAAAAATCAAAGTTCTCGCGCAAGATGTTTGGTGGAGCGATAAGTGGAATCCACTGGATTACGGGCGAGATTTTGATTTTAACAGGCCTTTTTTTGAACAATTTGATGAGTTGCGAAAAGCCGTTCCTCATCTCTCACTTTTGAATTCTAACGGTGAGAATAGTGAATATTGCAATTTAACAACAGACAATAAAAATTCTTACTTGGTTTTCGGTGGAGATTTTAATGAAGACGCATTAAATTCAGTTTTTTGTTTTTGGTGTAGAGACGTTTCCGATTTGTACTGGGTTAATCATGCTGAATTAAGTTACGATTGTATAGATTGTTCGCATTGTTACAACTTAAAATACGCTCAAAATAGCCATAATTGCCGCGATTCTGCATTTTTATTTGATTGTAGAAGTTGTGAAAATTGTATTGGATGCGTTGGGCTTCGTGGGGAAAAATATCAAATTTTCAATAAGCAATATTCACCGGAAGAATACTCTTCAAAATTAAAAGAAATGCGACTTGATTCTTGGAGCGGTGTTGAAAAAATGCGAGAGGAATTTAATAAATTTAAACTAAGCGTACCCGTTTTATACGCGGATATTTTAAATTGTGAAAATTGCGTTGGCGATAAACTTAAAGATGATAAAAATTGTGAAAATTGTTTCGATATTTATGGTCCTGCTGAAGATTTAAAGGATGTATTTTTGGGCGGATGGGTTTTGAAAGACGCTATGAGTTGTAGTCATATTGGTCATAAATCAGAGTTGGAATATGAGGTGATTGGAGTTCCGGGAGTTACAAATGGCGCGTTCTCTTCATTCATTTGGTACGGAAGCAATGTTCTTTATTCAGACACCGTCGCATACTGTAATAATGTTTTTGGATGCTCAAATATGCATCATTTAAATTACTGTATTTTTAATAAACAATATTCAAAAGAGGAATATGAAATTTTGAAAGCAAGAATAATTGAACATATGCGAAAAACCGGTGAATGGGGAGAATTTTTGCCAATGAAATATTCTTATTTTGCCTATAATGAAACTGTTGCTCAAGATTTTGTTCCTAGAACAAAAGAAGAGATTTTAGCTGAGGGTTTAAAATGGCATGATGAAGAAATTCGTGACATAAAAACACAGAATATTCCTGATTCAATTCACGATGTAAGCGATGAAATTTTGTCTCAAACTTTTACATGTGAAAAAACCGGAAGACCTTACAGAATTACTCCACAAGAGTTGAAATTATATAGACAAATTGGTATTCCAATCCCTCATTTTGCTCCTGAAACTAGAAATGAAATGCGAATTCATTCCAGAAATCCAAATAGAACTTGGACAAGAAATTGTGCGAAATGCTCGAAGGAAATTGAGACCAGTTATTCGCCGGATAGACCTGAAAAAGTGTACTGTGAATCTTGTTATTTGGCGGAGGTTTACTGAGCCACGAATGAAGTCGCGCCTAGCCAAGAAAGGTCAAAAATCGCCTTTTGAGTACGCGCGTATACACCTGATTGCATATGGACACCCATCAATTCCTGCGGATTAAGAGACATGATTGCGACGAAGTTATCGTAAATTGAGATTTGATTTTCGAAGGCGAATTCATTTGGGTTTACAAATAAAATTTCGACTAATTCTTCGGGGAAATTTTTCGGATAGAATTTTTTAATAAATTTTCTTGCGGCATCGGTTGAAGGTGAAAGTAGACGAATCTTTATTCTTTTTTTCACCATTTTTTTAATATATCCGGGTAAGTAATCAGGCAAAAGATTAGCCAGCGCTTCAAGATTTGTGTAGCCCAGCACTTCTGATTTTGCCTCAAGAGTCTGCTCAAAAATTTGTTTAATACCGTCAAGGCCTTCATAAGAACGGATAATTGGCTTGAAGGCGAGAGCGTTAGTTACTGATAGCAATTCGGGAAGAATTTTCTGCGCTCGAATAAATTTTTCTTCAACTTGATTCACAAAAACTTGAGGCGGTTCAGCAACAAAGAATTTTACATTTCCTTTTAAATTTGAAGTTATCAGTCCCTTCTCTCTCAGGCTTTCCAAAATATAATAACAATTTACACGCGGCGTATTCGATTTTCTGGCAATCGCGCTTGCAAAAGAGCCTCCCAATTCCAAGACAGTTAAATAGACTTTCGCCTCTTCTTTTGACAGTCCGAGCCTAATTAATTCTTCAGAAAGCATATTGTTGTAAAAAAGTTTCTACAGTTATTATAACCTGTTATAATACAAATTACAAGCTCCAATTATGTACAATTTTACAAGAAATGCTATAATTTGGCTCTATTAAAAAATAATTATGACGACGATTGAAGATTTCAATAAATTAGACATACATGCGGGGCGAATTGTGGAAGTTGAAAGCTTCCCCGAGGCCAGAAAGCCGGCTTATAAACTTACGATCGATTTTGGGGCTGAAATTGGTTTGAAAAAATCATCCGCTCAAATAACAAAACATTATTCAAAAGAGAATTTAATTGGGAGAATGGTTATGGGCGTCACCAACTTTCCACCTCGTCAAATCGGTCCATTCATTTCCGAAGTTCTGACCCTTGGATTTCCTGATGAAAATGGTGATGTTATTTTGGCGCAACCGGATAAAGAAGTGCCTTTGGGTTCAAAATTATTTTAAATTATGGAAATTAAAAAAACATGTACCGTTTCAGGAAAAGAGTTCGTGATCACAGATGCGGATCAAGCTTTTTATGAAAAAGTAAGAGTTCCATTGCCAACTTTGTGTCCGGAGGAGAGAAGACGGAGAAGATACGCACATAGAAACGAACGCAGTCTTTATCACAGAAAATCCGGCCTAAGTGGAAAAAGTTTAATTTCAAATTATTCGGAAGACGGTGAGATTACCGTTTATGATGTTGATGAATGGTGGAGTGACAAGTGGGATCCTCTCGATTACGGGCGTGATTTTGATTTTAATCGACCTTTTTTTGAACAATTTAAGGAACTTTATCAAGACGTGCCGCAACTTGCACTGTCAGTATGGAATTCGGAAAATAGCAGTTTTTGTAATTACGTTGGTAATGTGAAAGATTCTTATTTGATTTTTGGATCCGTATATTCTGACAAATGTTATTATGGTTCCCCTTATTACTCACTTGAATGCCTTGATACATTAGTCGTTCGAGAATGTCAGTATTCTTATGAATGTGTAGATTCAAGAAAACTTTACGAGTGTTTTTACTGCCAAGACTGTCACACTTCAGATCATCTGATTTATTGTTATGATTTGCAAGGATGCAGTGACTGCATTGGATGCGCGGGTCTTAGAAAAAAGCAATATTGCGTTTTTAACAAGCAATTAAGTAAAGAAGATTACGAGGAGTTTAAAAGAAAATTGAATTTGTGCGATCCCGAAGTCACTCAAAAATTAAAAACTGAGTTGCAGAAATTAAAATTGGAAATCCCTCACAGATTTATGCAGAGTAGAAATGTGGAAAATGTAAGCGGAAATTATATTTTTCAGTCAAAAAATGCTAAAAATTCGTATTTTACAGATAAATGTGAAGACGTTGCCTATTGTATGCAAGTGGTTGATTTGAAGGATTGTTACGACAATAATTTCACTGAGGAGAATGAACTTTGTTATGAATATTTGGCGGCATATCAAAATAGAAATCTGCTTTTCTCAATGTTTTGCAATAAACTATCTGATAGTTTCTACTCTCATAATTGTCATAATTCAAAAAACTTATTTGGATGCAGTGGAATGAAAAATTCAGAGTATTGCATTTTAAATAAACAATATTCAAAAGAAGAATACGAAAAACTTGTGGCACGAATTATTGATCATATGAAGAAGACCGGCGAATGGGGTGAGTTTTTTCCAATTAATAAATCTGCATTTGGATATAACGAGACTGTTGCAAATGAATATTTTCCACTGGAAAAAGAGGAGGCCTTAAAGTTGGGTTATCATTGGAAAGATGAGGATGAAATTAGTTCATATCAAGGCCCACATGCTGAAATTCCAAAAAATATTAATGAAGTTAGCGACGAAATTTTAAAGCAAATTTTAAAATGTGAAGTAAGCGGGAAACTTTATAAATTAATTCCACAAGAGTTGGAGTTTTATAGAAAAATGAAGTTGCCAATACCTCTGCGATGTCCAAATCAAAGGCACAAAGACAGACTTTCAATGAGAAACCCTCAAAGCCTTTGGAAACGAAAATGTTATGGTTGTCAGATTGAAATAGAAAGCACTTTTGAACCTGAACGCCAAGAAAAAGTATATTGTGACGACTGTTATTTAAAATTGGTTTACTAATGCCTTCAATTAAAAAAACATGTGCCGTTTCGGGAAAAGAGTTCGTTATTTCTGAGGAAGATCAGGCTTTTTATGAAAAAATGGGAGTTCCTTTGCCAACTTTGTGTCCGGAAGAAAGAATGCGGAGAAGATTGGCGTTTAGAAATGAAAGACATCTTTATCATAGAAAATGTGATTTGAGCGGGAAGCAAATTATTTCTTCAGCGTCTACCGATAAACCATATCCTGTTTACGATATTGAAGAGTGGTGGAGCGATAAGTGGGATCCACTAAGCCACGGAATGGATTTTGATTTTTCTCGCAGTTTTTTTGAACAATATGAGGAGCTTAGAAACAAGGTTCCGAGGTTGGCATTGCAACAACAACAGCCAATGGAAAATTCACAATATTGTAATTGCGCGAGTAGAAATAAAAATTGTTATTTAGTTTTTTCAACAAATCATTGCGAAGATTGTTATTACGGTTCTTGGATAAATTTTTGCAAAGATTGTATAGATAATGAGAATGCTCTGCATGATGAACTCTGCTACGAAACAGTGGATTGCCAGTATTGTTATAACTTAATTTACTCTGAAGAATGTAGAAATTGCTCGGATTCAATGTTTTTAAAAAATTGTATAGGTGTGAAAAATTGTATTTTTTCTTGGGGTTTAAAAAATGTTGAATATCATATTTTTAATAAACAAGTTACAAAAGAAGAATATGAAAAATTTAAAAGAGAATTGAATTTGGGTTCATATGAATCTTATAAAGATGCCGTTGAAAAATTTATGGAAATGAAAAAATCGATGATTGTGAAAAATTTCTATGGGACAATGAATGAAAATGTTAGCGGTGATTATATAAATAATTCCAGAAATTGTGTGGAAATTTTTGAGTGTTTTGATTGCGAAGACGTGAAATATTCAAATAATTTGGAGGTTAAGGTTAAGAATTCGATGGATCACAGTTATTGGGGATCGAATGCAAGTGAAACTTATGAATGTCAGGCCTGTGGATATGATATTTATAACTTAAAATTTTGTAATTTATGTTGGAGTAATTGTGCGGATCTTAGTTATTGTGATCATTGTTTTTCAACAAAGAACTGCTTCGGATGTGTGGGTTTAAAACAGAAGCAATATTGCATTTTGAATAAGCAATACAGCAAAGAAGAATATGAAAAACTGTTGCCTCAAATTATTGAGCATCTTAAAAAAACGGGCGAATGGGGTGAGTTTTTTCCAATAAGTCTAAGCGCATTCGCATATAATGAAAGTTTGGCGAATGAATGGTTTCCACTTAGTAAAGAGGAGGCTTTGGCGCGCAGTTATAAATGGCATGAAGATGATAAAGTAAATAATTACCAAGGAGCTTATTTGAATATGCAAGATAATATAACTGAAGTTGGTGATGAAATCACAAAGCAGATTTTAAAGTGTGAAAGTAGCGGCAAATTATATAAAATTATTCCTCAAGAATTGGCATTTTACAGGAAGATGAATTTGCCAATTCCAAGAAAATGTCCTGATGAAAGGCATTTGGATAGAATGGCGAGAAGAAGACCAAGGCAACTTTGGGATAGACCTGAAAAAGTGTATTGTGAAGCATGTTATTTGAATGAAATTTACTGATATTAGCAGGTTGACGCGGATGCTATAATAAGGTATAATTACTCTATGGATTTTTTACATGTAATAGTCCCACAGGGAACGGCCGAAAATCCGAAAAAAGAAAGTCTGTTTCTACAGTTTTTGCAGAATTTGCATAAAACTGCGCATCACAAGCATTTATCTTTTGAACTTTTTGGTTACAATCAGTACACATATTTCTTTATCGGTTGCGAGCCGGACATCACAAAACTTGTGGAGGGTTTGATTTATTCAAGCTACCCTGACGCGGAAATTAGACCTGTAAAAGACTACACGACAGTTTACGATCCCAAAAAACATATCCTGTTGGGAACAACCGCAAGATTCGCGATGAGCGATATTTATCCCTTCAAAGCATACGATGAATTTGAAGTGGATTCGCTTTCTTCAATTTTCTCTGTGATTTCAAAATTGGGAAGAAATGATCATGCTTGGGTGCAGATTTTAACCGTACCGATTGATGAAGATTGGAAATATCATTTCTTGCGAAAATTCAGGATGAGACTTAATAGATTTTTGAGAAGATTCCGATTGAAGAATTACGTGCGAATGAAAGAAAAAGCGGAATATTACAAAGAAGAGGAATCGCTTTTCATTCATAAATCGGAGCATGAACCTTTTAAAGTTCAAATTAGATTTGGCGCTGTTTCAGATAAAGAAGATGAGGCAAGAAAGAATTTGCTAGCGCTTTCAAAAGCATTTTTTCAATTTAATAAAACCGACGCGAATAATTTTGAATTGGAAAAAGTCAAAAAAGGAGCTGCTTTTTTGCGAGAATATCAAAGCCGACATATTGATAACGGCGCGATTGTTAGTGATCACGAATTGGCGACATTCTTTCATATTCCAAATGCGGATCACGTTCCACACGTTGTGCATGTTATGGCGAAAAAACATGAGCCACCGAAGGATTTACCGACCGGCGGACAAGACGTTTGTATGTTTGGTATGACGAATTATCACAACAATTTTCAGCACTTTGGTATCAAGCGCGAAGACAGAAGAAGACATTTATATGTTGTGGGGAAGAGCGGTACCGGTAAATCAAAAATGCTTGAACTTTTGATTCAGTCCGATATTAAAGCGGGAAAAGGAATTGGTGTTTTGGATCCGCACGGAGATCTTGTTGATAACATTTTGAGAATGATTCCGGAGGAACGAATGAAGGACGTGATTTTGTTTGATCCTTCTGATACTGAGTTCCCTATAGCCTTTAATCCGCTCGAAAAAGTTGATGAAAAATTCAAAATGCAGATCACAATTGGTTTCATTGATATTTTCAAAAAACTCTTCGGTGGAAACTGGTCTGATCGATTGGAGCACGTTTTACGATACACGACTTTGGCGCTTCTAGACTCACCAAACACGACTGTGCTTTCGATTTTGAAAATGCTTTCCGATAAAAATTACCGTCAAAAAATTGTGGCGAGGATTCAGGATTCCGTTGTTAAAAATTTCTGGGTTAATGAATTTGCCGGATGGAGTGAAAAATTTGATAGCGAGGCGATCACACCGCTTTTGAATAAAGTCGGACAGTTGGTTTCAACAAATATGATTCGAAATATTATCGGTCAGCCGGTGAATACTTTCAATATTCGCGACATAATGGACAACAAAAAAATTCTTCTCATGAAAGTCTCAAAAGGGCTTCTTGGTGAGGAAAACGCTCAATTGGTGGGTGCCATGATTATCACGAAAATTTATCAGGCGGCGATGGCTCGTGCGGACATGCGCGAAGACGAACGTAGCGATTTTTATTTCTACGTGGATGAGTTCCAGAATTTTGCCACAAATACTTTTTCGGAGATTTTGTCTGAAGCCAGAAAATACAGATTGAACATGACGATTGCCCACCAATATGTTGGTCAGCTTTCCGATCTTGTTAGAAAAACGGTTTTTGGTAACGTTGGTACAATTGTGAACTTCCGTGTGGGTGCCGAAGATGCTGTTATTCTTGCCGAAGAATACACTCCGATTTTCAATGTTCGAGATATTATTAACTTGGGGGTTCGAGAATTTTATACAAAAATGTCTGTGCAAGGTGAACTTTCCGAGGCCTTTTCCGGTCGCACTTTAGACATCAAATATAATCCCGAAGATAAAACTCGTGAGATTATTGAAATTTCGCGCGCGGCCTACTGCCATCCTCGTGAAGAAGTTGAAGAAATGTTGAAGAAATGGGACGAAGGAAAAATTGAAGAACCCGGTGAGATTGTGGCGAAGAATGAAGTTATTGAAGAAGCCGCAGAGTTTGAAATGCCTTTGATTTAGAAAATATGACTAATGTTGATAAATGGTGGGAGAGAGTAAGCCCGAAACCTGTAACGGAAAAAAAGAGATGGTGGTTAGATGTACCAAAAAATACTCAGAACATTGTTGGGAGAACAAGATATAAAGCAAAATTGGCTACACTGCAAAACCTTGAGGATCAATATCCAAACTCTAATGGTAAAGAAAATCCAGACTTGCCAAAAAATAAGTCGGAGTGGAAGATTAAAGATAAAATATGGACTGAAAAACTTAAATCATATGGAAGGTTTGATCTTGGGAAAAAAGGTGAAACTACTGAATTTTTAGATGAAAAAAATATAGCTGTAGGCCACAAATTACATTTAAATGTCGCAATTAAGGATGTGCAGAAAGTTTCTGATTATCTAACTGATAATAACATCTGCCATAAATGTATGAATGGTGGAGATATTGAAGATGGGAAAATATTCACAATTTTTGTGGGCTCAAAAAATATGGCTGATAAAATCGCAAAACAAATTTCGCTTGATATAGGCGCTCTTCTTTGCAAACCAATCGCTAAAGATGAAATTGAATATGCTGAGAATGTATCAGGTAGATTTGTTGGATCTAAAAAAAGATTTTCACAATATGGTCATGGTTTACGTGGGATACCTATGCTTGTTACAGACGGTGAAAGCATTATTTTAGGTGGTAAAGTTGATTTAAACGATGGGTTTGATAGGGCATATGAAGCACTTGCAAATACTTACGGTAAGTACTTTTATGGTGAGGGAGAATAATCTCAAAAAATGAACTCAAAAATCCTTCAAAATATACCGAAATTATATTTGATGCAGTTCTTTTCAGAGCTGGTTTTCTTCATTCCGATAATGATTCCTTTCTTTAGCGGGCTTGGATTTTCAATGAGAGAAATTTTGATGCTTGAAGGTGCTTTCGCGGCAATGCTTGTGATCTTTGAAATTCCATCAGGTTATTTTTCCGATAGAATCGGTAGAAAAAAGACTTTAATAGTTGGCTCTTTGATCCAACTTTTGGGTCTTTTAATATTCGTGTACTCGAATTTATATTTTTGGTTTTTGGTTGGCGAAATAATTATTGGTATTGGTAGCAGTTTAACTTCCGGCACAACCGAAGCAATGGCCTTTGAAAGCCTTGTGGAGGGCGAAAAAAGCGAAAAATATAAGAAGGTTCAGGGTAATATATTCTTCTATGGTCGATTTGGATCATTGGTGGGCAATGTGCTTGGTGCAATGATGGCCGTGGTTTCTATGAGGTTTCCATTTCATTTAACAATAATCACTTGGATAATCTGGTTTTTGCTTAATCTGACTTTGATTGAGCCAAAAGAACATGAGATGGAAGCCGAAAAGTGGTCGCACTTCAAAAAAATATTTAGAGAAACTTTTCTTGAAAATAAAAAATTGGGATTATTTATCATTTACTCGTCAATTCCATTCGGATTTTTCTTCATAACTTTTTGGCTTTATCAAAAATATATGGAATTTATTGAACTGCCGATTTTTTATTTTGGATTTGTTATTGGCGCGATGAATGTCGGATCTGCTTTGGGGTCTAAGTATGGAAAGGAAATTGAGGATTTTCTTGGTCAAAAACTTTGCATTATATTACTTCCACTTTTTGCTATTTTGGATTGGATATTATTGGCAAATATTAAAACACTTTGGGCGATTCCTTTATTGGTAATCACAAGTTCACTTTGGGGTTTAACCATGCCATTATTTTATGATTATGTTCAGCAAATAATCAGCAATGACAGACGAGCGACGGTGCTTTCAATTCGTAGCTTTTTTTCGCGCGGAATTTTCTTTATTTTCTCGCCACTTTTGGGAACGATTTGCGATTTATGGGGAATTCAAAATGCTTTACTCGCATCCGCAGGATTGCTATTTATTTTTTGCGGTTTAAGTTTAATTAGTTTAAGAAAAGTGGGAGTGATTTAAAGGCCACTCCACGCAATCTGAAAAACCGATCTCATTGTTGAGTAGAAAGATTCGTGTTCAATAACAATGCCCATCATTTCGTCTTTATTGTAAGAATAAATTGCAACTTTATTGTGAGGATAAATGTCGATTTGAATATTCATTGGAAATTTTTTGGGATCGACCCATTTCAGCTCGCGAAGTTGAGCTTCATGAGTTTTTTTGTAGCCGGAAGCAAAGGGAATTAAACCTGTTACAATCGCTTTATATTTAATATCTGCGGCGACTCGTCTATTTAGAAAATCGGTCTCAAAATACTCTTTAATTTCCGGATGAATTGTGGATTCATCAACTCCCATAAAACTAAAGCGGGTGGAACCGGGTACTTCAAGAAGCGTCTCGCAAAGTTGTTTTATCCCGTTCACTCCTTCATAAAATGCAATTCTTGGTTTGTTGGTGGACTTATTAAAAACAGCGAGCAGTTCAGGAAGGGCGGACTGAAGATTATTCGCAGTGTGGACGTATTGATCAACAAGAATTCCCGGATCAATCGGGTAAAAATATTTCACGTTTCGCTTGAGCGAGTATGTCACAAAACCCTTCTTTTGAAGTGATTGAAGTAGACTGTATGTTGAAGTCCTGTTCTCTTCCAAACGTCTTGATAAGTTGTTTGCCGGGCTTGAACCCAATTCCAAAAGTTTTAGATAAAGTTTAACTTCACGAGCGGTCATTCCCAATTTTTCGAGCAGTTTTTGATTCATGTTGACTTAATTAATCGACACTTTATTTTAGCATTTTTAATCTGTAATTGCAATAGTAGACTTACTAGTTGACTTATTATACTATACATATTTGACATCTTGGCATATTATTGCATTGTTCAATAACAACAATTTATGAAAGAAGGTTACAAACATTTAGAGGTTCTGGATACGGTTATTTTCTACCCTGAGCACGTTGAGGGATTGGGTGAATTAATGAAAAGCGGCAAGGCTGAAATTGACTGCGTGCCTTTGAAATGGCAAGAAAATGGAAAAGCTTGGACTCTGCCTGAGAATTTTCAATCCGATTCGACTGCGAACGTGAGAATGTGGCCAAGTAGTTTGCCTGAAAATATAGACAGAATTTCAGATGAACATTTGGCAAAAATGGGAAATATTCAATGTTGGACCGAGGCGGATATTAGAGAAAACCGAACTGCTCAATTTATGTTGAATCAAACTAAAGATGCGGATGGTGTTGTCACTTGTTGGACTGAAATTCCCGATTCCGTTTTAAAAGAGTGGATTAAAAAAGGCGACATGAAAAGTATTATTTGTTGGACTCATGAATTTGAACACAGAATGAATGTGGCGATGGCAAAAAATGCAGGGATTTATGTTGATTCCATTCCTGATTACGGGACCGATTCGGTTTCCGAATTAAATGTTGGAGGAATGATTGAGTTAATGATAAGAAATAAATCCACGAATGAGAAAGCTTATACGGAAGATGACTTTGTGATTGGAACTATTGGTGAACTTTTCAAAAAATTTAGAAAATTTTTGCAGAATGAAAAAGCCACAAGACGAGGTCGGTTCAGTCATCATTTTCACAAACTCGGAAGAAGCGCCGATACTTATGGCGAGCTTATAAATGGTAATAAAAAACCTGAGGAAGTAATTCCGGAGCAATTATTGAAAGGCAAGAAAATTACTATTTTGGATGCAAAAATGCCCGGAAAAGCGAGATTGGAAAAAATCTTGAGAGATGGATTTCAAATGGAGATGGTTCCGACTGAAAATATGTCTGATTGTACGGAAGATGGATTCTTTATTTGCGACACAAAAAAAGCTCCGATTTGGCTGGATCTATTGCCGAATGACCGAATAATTGATGTGAGTGAGCTTGCTCATATTGAAGAGAATTTGGCAGATAAAACTTTTGGGATTGTTGGTTTGGGAAGAATTGGAACTCGAACCGCGGAAATTGCAGAAACGCTTGGAATGAAAGTGAAATACTATTCGCCAAACACTTTGGATCCAAGATTTGAATATGCGAATTTGGATGAATTATTTGAAGATTCGGATGTCATTAGTCTTTGCGTCGCACCACACAAAGCTCACGGACTTGTTAACAAAGAGTTGATTGGAAAAATGAAAAATGGTGCTTACTTTTTGAACACAAGTGATGGAAATGCTGTTGATCAAGACTCATTTAATATGAGACTTGCTGACGGATCAATTAATGCAATGTTAGACGTTTATCCAGGTTTGCCAACAGGTAAAACCTTGGGGATTTCAGACAATGCTCGTGGAAAAATTGGAAATGATTTGGAGCAACACGTTTTGTGTTACAGAGCGGGCTGGAAAACCGTTGAATCGATACGTGAAAAAACGTGGAAGCTGGTTAGGAAGCTTGGGAAAGGATTGGAGTAGGAGTTAATTTAACTCAGCATCTCTAAATATCTGTTTAATGATTTTAGGATGTAAAATCTTTGGCATTTAATCTGGGTAATTTGACCATAATTAAATGCTTACCTCTAATGAAGTGACATTTATGGACTTTGGGCTTCTCCAAGTTTGCCCCTCCTCAATCCTGTCTTCCGTATGTAGTTTTATCACATCTTTAATATTCAAGAGTGCCTCTTCGTAAGTTTCACCTTGAGTATAACAACCTTGTAACTGTGGGCAATAAGCAAAGAAGCCATTGTTGTCTTCTTCAATTATAACTGTGAAAAGTTGTTTCTTTTTCATGAAATCAATATATGTTTTCATATAGATTATATTATGGATTAAGTAATAAGGATAGCGTTCAGAACTTACAAAGTCCTGAAAGATTCCTGAATTTTTCAGGAAGGCAAAGAATTGCATTGACATACGATTTATATAAAACATATTTGGCAAAACATCACCTGTAATATTACCGCCGGCGGTAAAGTCTTATCTGTAGAATTATACAATAATTTTACAGGTGGATTATTTGTTTTAATTAAGCAGATATACTATAAAGTAAATACATACTCACCTATTTTTATGAAGCTTAAAAAAGTTTTAGTTCCATTTACAAAGGAGGAAAAAACTAGAATCGGAAAACTAGCAAAAGAAGAAGGAACTACTTTTAATAAATGGATCGCTGATGCGGCAAGGGAGAAAGCTGAAAAAGTAAAATTCCTAAATTTTATGTCAAAACTAGATCCAGCTTCTTAGCCTTAATCGCCTCTTTAATTTCGATCGCGATTCTTTCGCCGTAGCTCATGGGTTCGCCCCAAAGATAACTTGTGTATGGAGTGAATTTTGTTCCCGGTGAGCCCGGAATTCGCATTGAGACATCGAAAATTACTAGTTCTTCACGGCCATTTTCAGAGGCAACAGCACCCTGAAGTGCGAATGGACCGATTATGGATTGGCCATAATGCTCCTTTGTTGCTTTCACAAATTTCTCACCGATTTCATAGGCTTTTTCTATTAGAGATTCTTTAATAGTAACTGAATAATGCCCAGTTTCAATCATTGATGGTCTATAACCTTTTTTTAATAACTCTAACTGTCTTTCAGCATCAAGTCTCAAGAAACCATCTAAACTTGTTTGTCTTCGAGCATCGGTTCCCATCAACTCTAATCTCTGACTAATTGTTGAGTAAAAAAAGTTGAAATTGACCTGTGCCCCAATTACAAACTCTTCAATTAATGCAGAATTTAGTATATCTCTATTTATTACTCCATTTTTTATCATTCTTTCACTTATTTCAAAGTAATCGTGTTCCGAGTTGATAATAAAGAAGGCTCTTTCGTATTTTCGTTGTGCTTCATTAACCTTTACTATCAAAGGACCACCTTTTTTTACAACAAAGTGGTCGTCTAATACTTTTCTCAGATCTTTTTCGTTAGCAAAACCTACAAGTCCATCTCTTATTACTTTTGGAGTCCTTATTTTTGCTTGTTGAAGCAACCAATATTGATTTCTCCCTATATTTCTCTCCTCAAATTTAACAAATTTACGATTACCATAGATTGGTGCAGTAAATTTCTTTATGTCCTCAACTTCATCAAAATTGCAATAAACCCAGAAATAACGATTGTGAATGAAAATTACATTTCTTTTTTTGAGTTCTTTTTGGATTTCGGGTTTTGTGATGTCGGAAAATTTTTCCACAGTAAGAACCTCATCAATGCAGCCGAGTTTTCCACGAGTTTTATAATATTCGGCGTAAGTTTTTTCTCTACCTTTTTGGCAAACCGCGAGCGTTTTGAAGCCGTGTTTTTTTGCTCCGGCGCAAACGTCTAATGCGCTGTGACCTCCGAGAACGGCTATTGTGTATTTCATCCTAAAATATCTTGTAAACGACCGGTTTGGATTGCAGTTTTAATTTCGCGAGCTATGCGGCGACCCGTGGACATTGGTTCGTTGTATTTCAACCAAGTGTAAGGCGAACCGTTTGTGTAAGGATTCGTTCCGGCAACAATTCTTGCAGAAATTTCAAAAACACGGAAGTTCAAATTTGGATCAATAATTCCTTCAAGACAGAACGGTCCGTAAAGACCTTTTGGCACGCCCTCGAGTTTTCTCGAAGCTTTAACAACATCTTCGCCAATTTGAAAAAACATTGGAAGCATTGATTCACGCACAACAATCGGCATGTTTCCGGTAATTGTGTAACTCGTTTGAATATCTGCAGCAATTTGATCTTTTGCGGCGATTCGTCCGATTGAATCGGCATTGGATTCATAACGTTTGTCGAAGCTCATAATTTCGAGTTCTCCTGTGAGCGCTGATTGAAAATAATGAACATACATTGGAACACCAACCACATATTCTTGAATTACGTAATCTTCGGGATCTTTAAATTTTTTTATGCGTTCGTGGAATTCTTCAGGTGAATGCGCTATAAAATAACCGAATCCGCCCTTTGCTCCGTGAAATTTAACAATAGCCGGACCGTCGATTTCCTCAGGTGTTTTATAAATTTTAGGGAGATCTAAACCCGCGTCTTTAAGCCACACTCTTTCCATTGAACGATCGGATTCCCAAATCAAAATTCCCTTTGAGCCATAATGCATCGCCTTCAAGTTATTTTTGATTTTTTCAGGACCAAGATAGCTAACAAAGCTCCCGTGTGGAATCACAATTGCATTTTTCTCCATCAAAATCTTTTCGATTTCAAAAAAATTATCGAAGGAATCAATTTCTATAATTTCATCCGCGACTCCGTAACTGTCGTATGGCTTTCTTGTTTCCTTCGTGCAAATTGCTATAGCTTTCATTCCCTCTTCTTTGGCACCCTTGAGTATTTGAAGAGCTGTATGGCTCCCCAGTGTGGCGATTGCAAAATCTTTAATATCGTTGCTCATAGCTTTATTTTAGCTATACTATCAACTTTTCGGATTTTGTCGAGGGGAAGTTTTTGCTTTGAGGACTAAGCCTTTGCACGTAGCATTAAACGTACTCCACGAGTACGGATCGATAAATACTTCGACTGAACACCAAAACTGTAATTGTATTTTGAATATGACATAACCCAAATTAGTCCTAACAGATCGCTCTTTGGAAGCCATATAGATGCCTCATTTTGATCTAATTCAGGTTCTACAATATCTGAATTCGTGAATTCTTGATACAGGTGCATTTCTTCACTCATTTGAGCATAGTCAGAAGTCTTTTTCCCTTCATCATTATAATTACCATGCAATACACATGAAAATAGTATAAGTCCCAATTCTTTTGCCTTTTGAACTGTTTGTGCAAACGGCATACCAGTGAGGATTGCGTGCTTTCCTCCATTTGCGAAAAGAATGTTCCCATCTCTATCAGCTCCGAACATAACAGGGTCTTCTCCTTCAGAGCCTTTTGGGATTTCCTTCACTCGTTCAAGAAGTGCTCCGTCATCTGCGAGCATTGCATCTTGAACTCTCGGCCAATCTAGTCTTGATTTACTTACTGCGCTCCATCTCCCGTACATTTCGTAGAATTCCGTCAGTCTAGAATCTACTTCTATCGATTCTGTTGCTTTAGAAACTGCTACGACTTGTTCGCCTGTATCCTGTTGGACATCAAGAAGAGCAGGTACTTCTTTTGGTTGTGTTGCAGTTGCACCTTCTGAGGCTACTCTGAATTCATCTACTTTTGCCATGATTTTTATTAAAAGGATCTTAACTTACATCCAAATAAAGAATTGTGTCAAATGCATTCTGCCTGCGCTCAAAATCTGCCCGTGCAAACCTGTAATTTAGTGCTTAAAACTCCTGATACCCGTAACAATCATTGCCACTCCCAGCTCATCCGCCTTTGCAATCACTTCAGCATCACGTATTGAACCTCCCGGTTGGATTATCGCGGTCACGCCGGCATTTTTCGCTTCTTCAACGCTGTCGGCGAATGGGAAGAATGCGTCTGAAGACATAACCGAGCCGGGGATTCTGTCACCGCCTTTCATACGAGCTAGCATAACCGCATCAACTCGAGACATTTGGCCGGCTCCAATTCCGGTGGCAACACAACCGCCTTTGTCGTGAGTTTTTGCGAAGACCACAGAGTTTGATTTCACGTGCTTAACAAGAACACGCGCGAAAAGCATAGCTTCAATTTGATCTACTGTTGCCTCTTTTTTTGTGACAGTTTTTAGATCTTTTTCTGTGACAATATATTGATCTGCTGTTTGAACAAGAATTCCACCGCTGACCGTTTTGATATTGCGCTGGTTTGGATTTTTGCGTAAATCGCCGGTTTCAAGAAGTCTTAAATTTTCTTTTTTGGAGAGAATCTCGAGAGCGGCTTTTTCAAATTTTGTTGCGACAATTATTTCAACGAAAATTTTATTTGTTTGAATGTATTCTGCGATTTCTTTTGTGCATTGTCGGTTTAAAGCAATTACACAGCCGAAAGCTGATTTTGGATCAACTTCAAAAGCGAGAGTGAATGCGTCGGTTATTTTTTCAGCAGTAGCACAACCGCAAGGATTAGTGTGTTTAATCACGGCCGCCGCGGCCTTATCAAAATCTTTCACAAGCTCGAGTGCCGCATCGGTGTCTATAATATTGTTGTAAGACAGTTGTTTCCCCTGTAAAACTTTTGCGTTTGTTACATTTGGGAAATGATCTGTTGGATCACGGAAAAATGCGGCTTTTTGGTGTGGATTTTCCCCGTAACGAAGACTCATGACTTTTTCATAATGCAAGTTCAGAAGTTCAACCGGTTCGCCTTTATATCTTAAATATTCCGCAATCGCAGAATCGTAACTTGAGGTTTTATCAAAGACTTCAATCGCTAGTTTTTTTCGTGTTTCCAAAGTAATTCCACCAAATTTTTCGAGTTCTTCGATTATTAATTTGTAATCATTAATCGCGGTGAGCGGAGTCACGGATTTGAAATTTTTTGCAGCCGAACGAAGCATTGCCGGACCACCAATGTCTATCTGTTCTATAGCTTCTTCTTCAGTTACGCCGTCTTTTGAAATTGTTTCGCGGAAAGGGTAAAGATTTATCACAACCATGTCTATTGGTTTGATGCCGTTTTTCTCGGCTTCTGCTTCATCTAGTCCGCGTCTCATCAAAATTCCGCCGTGAATTTTTGGGTGAAGGGTTTTGAGTCTTCCCCCCATCATTTCAGGAAATTCGGTGTAATCAGAAACATCTGTTACTTCAAAACCATTCTCTTTCAGAAATTTTGCGGTTCCTCCTGTAGATAAAATTTCCGCGCCGTGCTTTTTCAAAGCCTCGGCTAAGGAAATTAGTTCACTTTTATCAGACACGCTGATCAAAACTCTGGCGATTTTTCTTATGTCTTCAGTCATAATTGATAGGAAACCCGGGTGACTTTACACTTTATTTTACGGCAAATCAATACCGCCGCGCGACCAAGGATTACAGCGAATAACACGCCAAATTCCCATCAAAATGCCTTTAATATTTCCGTGCTTTTTTATCGCTTCATACGTATAGGCGCTGCAACTTGGGGTAAACCTGCAAAATCCACCCGGAAAATAATGCCTGAGCCAAGAATGATCAGGAGAAATCGTTTTCTGATAAAGTCGGATTAAAAGTTTTACCATTTTGTACCGTAACCTGTGAATTCAGACCCAAGTGCACTTATCGGAAGTTTTTTTCCTTTGTATGAGACTTCAAAATGCAAATGAATCCCTGTCGCGCCACGAACACGCCCTGTTCGACCCATTTTTGCAATAACCTGACCTTGTTTAACATGGTCGCCAAGATTCACATAAAGCGCTTCGGCATGAGCATAAAGAGTTGTGTAGCCGTTGCCGTGGTCAATAATTATGTGATTTCCATAACCGCCTCCATAACTTCCTGAGCTAGCTTTAATAACAAGCCCGTCCGCAGCAGCAACAATGGGCGGTTGTGAACGATCCGCGACGTCATATCCGAAGTGCCCACCGTGGAAAATTTGAGTTACAAGACCATGGGTCGGTAAAATCCAGCCTTGAGCATTTGGAGGAATATCGTATTGAAACACAGAGGGTCTGCTCGAAGCTCCGCCACCTGAGGATTGGGTGGCAATGTATGTTATTTCAGGTTTACCATCAATAATTAAGAGGCTTGTATCTGCAATCAAATCAGAATCCTCAGTAATTTTGTTGAATTCTTTGGTTTTATTAAGATCACCCTTATATTTTTCAACAAGTTTTGCTATCGAATCTCCAGCTTTTACCTTAACGTAGTATCCGTCTTTTGCAGGAATGTTTAATTTTTGACCTATTTTAAGATAATCGCCACTTCCAATTGTGGGATTTGCATATTTTATCGTGCTACTTTTGAGACCGTACCTGTAAGCAATTACAGATAGAGTGTCACCAGGTTGAACCTCATGCTCAATTTGTTCGGCTCTATTTTGTGCAAAAAGGGCCTCCCCTTCGAGTGGAGATGATTTAATAATGTAGCCCTCTTCATCAGTAATCACATCAAAACCTTCCTGCAAGCCCAATTCATCAGATGCAAAATAAGCTCCTTCATCATAGTTTGCGCTACTGATATTTACAGAAGTCATAAGTAAAATTACCATGCTCCAAGCGGCAACGGTCGTGTAAAGTCTTTTTGGAGCGGGCATTCCGTCAAGTGGATGACGAAACGAAGGTAAGATTTTCCTCGAAGGAGTAATGAAATCCCAAACCTTCTTCACAGCTCTTATTGCAAGGAACCAAACGTGACCCAAACGGGTTTGGTAGTGCCCCTCAAAGAGTTTCTTATGTCGCTCTTTTTTTGCGTCTGAATTAATTTTACTCACCAAGTCATTTTACTACTTTAGATTTGGTGGTCAACCCCCTACTCCAGCATCTTATTAATGTGATCTGCAAGGACTTTCATTAAGTTTATATCAACTGTGTCGGGTACCATTCGCGGAAGATCATTCTCACTAAATTGGGTTTTGACTTCTTCCTCATTTAAAAGCACGTTTGTTGAGGAGCCTGACAATGCCGCATTTATCATCAAAACCGTGTGGTGATAATCTGGCTGCGCGTGATCTTTAAGTGTTTGAATTCTCCAGTAAGGAACTTTGATTTTGGATATAAAAGACACGGCTTCTCTTTGCGCCCAGAAATTTTCATCGTCACATTCGGCTACTTCTTTTAAATGACCCAGACCGGAGCCATCACAACCCGCGGTATCATCCCTATTCGCGGGTCCTTCAAAATCAGACAAAAACTTAATGGGCAAATCCGGATAACGTGAAAGCGCGCCTGAAGCCATTGTAACCCCAAAAGAATATGAGGCTATTCCCATTTTCTCGGAGTCAATTTCAGGAAGTGTGGAAACATAATCGATTATGGCCTTCAAACCATCTTGTTGAACGAAGCCGTCATAATCTTCTTCGCCTTCACTTTTTCCTCTTCCGTCAGGATCAAAAACTACTACAGCAAAACCCTCGTCTGCTAAAGTTTGCGCTGATTTTTTCCCCGGCTTTAAAAATTCCGAACTGTCACCACTTGAACCCGGAATTAAAAATACCGTGGGAAGTTTTCCTTCAATACGAGTTGTCGGATGAACAATTTTCACATAAAGATTTGCCGAGTTGCTTGGATTTTGAACAAAATATGCGTCTTTTCCTGCGGGGCGCGAATTGGATTCGCCGGTATTTTCTACTGGAGTTTCGACCGGGCTTTCATCTGCTGAATTGAAATAATATAGAGAAGTTCCTCCAACTATTCCTAGAGATAAGACCGTAGCGATTAAAAGTTTTTTATTCATGTTAATTGAGTTTTTTTAGATTTCATAAAAAAGTACCAAACTGCTCCGAAAGTTAGAATTGGTGAGGCCCATTCTGGGACAGGTAAACCGAAAGCGTGGCCAATCATAACAAGGGAAAGGAAAAAAACTGAATACATTGCTCCATTCGCGAGGTAAATATATTTTTTAATCCGCTCAATATTGCCGATTGTCAATTCTCTCACTACAAATGCTCCAAGTCCGTTTCCAAGTAAAATAAGCGGAACAGAAAGAGTGAAGGCAAATGCTCCCAAAACTCCATCAATTGAGAATGAAATATCAATAATTTCGAGAAATAAAATTTTGCTGACGTCTGACATGTGCCCTCCTATTAATCTTTTCTCGGCCTGTTCCGCATTTTGTTTAAAACCGTGAGTGATAAAAAATCCGGTTGATCCAATTACAGCTGAAAAAGCCATCACAGGATTAATTTTCAGAGAATACCAAACTATAACCGAAAGTAGAATTGAAACGACGGCGTAAAACCAAACCCCATTGCGTAAAAAAAATTTTTCTCCCTTTAAACCAATATTTTTCTGTTCCAAAAAAAGCCAGTTGAAAAATAAAAATAAGAGGAATACTCCCCCTCCCATTAGTAAAATTGGCGCTGATTTCTCTATTGATTCATGAATCGCGGGATCGTTACTGAAGGTTGAAGTAAAGGCGCCAATCGGGCCAAGTCCGGGATTAACCATCCAAACTATAAACCATGGCAAGGCTCCTCTAACAACAAAAACCGCGAACAAAAGTCCCCAAAATAAAAACCATCTTTTTGCTTTTGCCGACATTGTGCTTAAAACTTGGGCGTTGATTATTGCGTTGTCGATACTGCTAACTGTCTCAAATAGCGCGAGACCAGACACTGTTATTATGATCGACAATATATTCATGGCTTTATTTTAGCTGAGATTGTGATTAAATTAAAGGGTATGCAAAAAATCACTGTCTTAAGCGAAGAATTGATAAGCCAAATTGCCGCCGGTGAAGTTATTGAAAGACCGGCTTCCGCTTTAAAGGAACTTCTGGAAAATAGCATTGATGCAGGCGCTGATAAAATTTCGGTTGAAATTGAGGAAGGCGGATTAAAAAAAATTCGGGTTATTGATAATGGGATGGGAATGAGCTCAGACGACGCTCGACTTTGCTTTAAAAAACACGCGACAAGTAAAATTAAATCTATTGAAGACTTGTTTTGCGTGAAAAGCTTGGGTTTCAGAGGCGAGGCGCTCGCTAGTATCGCAAGTATTGCTCAAGTTAGTTTACAAACTAATGAAGACAGAATTGGCACCTTGATTGAAATTGACGGAGGAAAAGAAATGCGTTTTGAAGAAAGCGCTTGTTTGAAAGGAACAGACATTTCGATTTTGGGACTTTTTCAGCACACGCCTGTCAGAAAAAAATATATGAAGCAGGAAAAAACCGAATACGGTCATATTTTTGATGTGCTTGCGAATGTGGCTTTGGCTCACCCGGAAATTTCTTTTAAACTCAAAAATAATAATGAAGAAGTTTTTGATTTGCCTTCGCGCCAGTCTTTAAAAGAAAGGATTCGTTCTTTATATGGCACGGCGGCAGACTCACTAATTCCAATAAATTATCAACAGTCGAATTTAATTCTAAGCGGCTTTGTTGGTAAACCGGAACTTTCTCGATCGAGTAAAAAATATCAATTCTTATTTGTAAACGGCCGACCAATCGAAGACAGAATGGTTTCTCACGCCGTTAAAGATGCCTTCCATTCACTCCTGATGCACGAGAAATTTCCTTGGTATTTAATCAATATGGAAATTGATCCGAATTTAATTGACGTGAATGTTCACCCGCGAAAACTTGAGATCAGGTTTTTGAACCAACAGGAAGTTTTTAGAGTCGTAATGTCTACGATTCATCACGCTCTTGAGGCGAATATGTTGAATCCGATAATTGGCGAGAGAAAAGTTGAGGTTTTTACTCCAGCTCCTGTAAATTTTGAGAGACAGGCACAATCAATTCGACCTGAATCGCCGACGCCAAAACTAATAGAATTTGAAAAAGTTTACATGCGACCGATTGCACAAGTTGCAAATTCATATATTGTTGCTGAAAGTGAAGAGGGATTGATTTTGATTGATCAGCACGCCGCGCACGAAAGAGTCAGATATGCCCGTTTGATGGAAAATTTGGCAAGTGAAAAAATTGAGAAACAGTCGCTTTTGGTGCCGCTTGAATTGGAACTTGGAAAAGACGGCTACAGAATTGTTAAAGATAACTTGAAGGATTTTGAAGCTTTGGGTTTTGAATTGGAAGAATTTGGTGGCCGAACTTTCTTGGTGAGGGCAACACCGTTTGGAGTGCGCAACCCGGATGTATTTTTGAATGAAATTATAAGTGATTTGAATTCAAATCCAGTCAAAGATTTTCGTGAGACCTTACTGACTTACACCGCTTGCCGAGGTGCAATAAAATTTGGGGATAATTTGACGATCAGCGAAATGGAGGCTTTGATTCGCGACATGGAAAAAACTAAACATTGCAGTCATTGCCCACACGGTCGTCCCGCATTTGTGACTTTGACTTTTGACGGGCTGGAGACAATGTTTAAGAGGAAGAATTTTTAGTCCAAACGAGTAAACTAATGGTAAAGCAACTTCATGTCCGTATCCGACTCGAAGTTATTTTTTAGTACGTAATTATAAAGTGGATCTGTGGAACTTGGAATTGGATAGCTTGAAAGCAAGGTGCGTTCGGAAGTAAAAGTTTTTGTAAAGTTTATGCTTTTTAGACCCGGTTGCTTGTATACATGGAAATTGTATTCTTTGAAATCACCTTTGAAAGACTGAGGAAGTGAATATTGAATTGAAAATGATTTTGTTTCAGCCGGATTTACGCTCAGTTCGGTGTAAAAATAAGAAACTTCTTCGAGTGGATCGTAGTAGAATTGAACGTCGTCACGGAGAACGCCGGAAGTTGAAAGGATTTTTGAGCCTTCCGGAAGGTAAATACGAATTCCTGTTTTATTTGGGGAGTTCCCAAGCACTTTTTCGAGATCAGAATTCCATTTTGTGAAACCGTAATCTTTAGCGATTTGTTTTATCCAAGAAAGTGTTGAATCACTGAAGCTGTGAGTTCGAGAAATTGACACCGTGCCAATAACTCCACCATCATTTAGAATTTGTGTGTCGTGATTGATTGACGTTTGCATGTAACGATCGCTTTTGTTCGCGCCAATGTTTGTGAAAATCGGCATGAAATAATCATCACTCACAGTTGAAAGTTTTGGCATTGCTCCGTCTAAGTGCAACTGAGTGATTAGCGCTTCAACTTCAGGAAATTTGGAGTAAGCAAGAATTTGTTTTTTCCCGGCTTCAAGCATAACTCGCGCAGCGAGCTTTCGGTCAATTTCAGTATCTTTAACCTTTTCAATGAATGATTTTACGAGTTCATTTAAAATTTGTTTTGGGGAAGAAGCTCCGTAGTATTTTGATTCAACGAGTGTACTCAAAAGAGTTGGCAAGGTTTCCGCGGAAATTGCTTTTGTTAAAGAGGGCACAACAAGCGGACCGGTTTCTTCAAGCATCGCTTGCATTGCGGAAAGATTGACTCCGATTACGCCATCAACTCCTGGGCCGCCTTCTTGCTCAAGAAACCAAGCGGCTTTTTGCGCGGAGTAAGTGAAATCGGGAGAAATATTACTATCACGCATTTTCCAAGCACTAGTAAGAGATTTCAGTTCATGAATTGGAACTTCGAGAATTTGTTGAAAAATACCGTCGTATTCGTAAACGTCATGGAATTCATAATTTGTGAGACGACCGTCATTTATATCAACCAAAACAAAACTTCCAATAAATCCGCCTCCCGGACGCATTTCGTCATTGTTCATCAAAAGTACAAGATAGCGCTGTGGATAGCGATTGCCGAGTAGAGTGAGAACGGCGTCTTTATTTTGAACCCACATTTGAAACATTGCCGAAAGTGCCTTAACTTTTTCTCTGAAATCAATAAATTTTGTTTCATAACCTGTTGAGCTCAGATCAACCTCAGCGAGAAGTGTGTTAATTTGATTCAGTTTTTCGGAAGCGGGCTCAAGATTATTTATTGAAATTTGGTCTAAATATTCAGTTAGGGAGCCTTCTTTTGGTAGGCTGGAGAAAGCGGTTTTTGAGGCTGAAATATGTTGACCTACTTCCGCAATTAAGGTTCCTGCGGAAAGAATATTTCTTAGACTTTTGACTTCGTTTGGTTCAGCCAACCATTCGGATTCATGAACGAGTAGAAATTTACTTTTCTCCTCCGCATCCGCAAAAAGTTTTTCCGCTTGGTCAAAAAGAATCATGTCTGCGCCATTTTCTCCTAAAATTACAGACTGACCCGCGCCTTTCAAGGAGGTAAAGGCTTGAGCGGCTGAGGCAAGGGCTTCGTTACCTTTCGTTTTCCCAAGAAATAAAACCTGACCGAGATTTAAAAGTATGATTAAAAATACTGCGGCTGCAATCATTCCAATTCTTCCAAGACCCTGCTTATCAGCTGAAATTTCTCCAACAATGCAAATTCGGCCGGAAGCAGTTCTTTGCGATCTGATTTCTTCTTTTGTATCGAGAGTCACATTTTCATGCGCCTGTGATTTTTTTTCTCCATCGGCAGATTTAAGATTCAACAAATGTTCGGAGACAACAGGCATGTCTTCTTCTCCCAAAATCTCCGGGCCAATGTCTAATTTGAGATTCATTTGAACAGAAGTGAGTGTCTAGTGAATATACCGTCATCGAACACTTTACGTGTTGTTGCAAAATTTTTAAAGCCCTTAAAGAGTTCTTTTAAAATATTTCCTTCGGGGAGAAGATCAGTGTGAAGAACCGAAATTTCGTCCGAACCTGCTAATAACTGGCCGAAAGTGCGGATTGAGCGTTTTTCTGCCCGACCGTCCATTTTGTCTAAAATGTCAAAAAGATCTTTTTCACTTGTCGAAACAATCACTTTGTCATCTAAAATTGCAACCGCGGCGACAGATTTTTCTCCGGCTTTCCATTCAACATAATTGTGATTTTCATAAGTTTTTTCAATCTGAGTTAAAGGCAATAGAGTGGCCTGAGTTTCATTGATTTTATTACCGTCGATTTCCACTTCAACTTGTCTTTCATATTTGTAAAGAAAGGTTCTGGAAAATAAATCGCGGAGTTTATAAACTTCGGTGGCTTCATCAGGATTAAGTTCAAGAATTAAAACGTCTGATTCCGGCCCCATAGCAAATAAGTATTCACCATCCAGAAGTGGATAAATTTCTTTTTCCAAATCAATTCCTTCTCCAAAATATTTAAGCGCTATCGCCTTTATTGACGATTCAAAAATGAGTGCTGAGCTTGAATGTAAATTATTTAAGAGATCAATTATTCTGAAAACTTGGGCTTTAACGTTGTGTCCGCCCCATTCGAACAAAAAATTGTCGCTCAAATAAGGCAGAAATTTTTGTTCGTATTTCGTGTCATAGCTAAAGAAAGCTTTTCCTCCAATTCTACTTTTATCGACCGCCGTAAAAGTTTCCATATTCCAACCTGTGTCGCTCATTGTGATTGTGCCTCCAAAAGATGAAAAAATCTGAAAAAGAGATTCCATGAAACCCGGTTCGTTAAGACCGATTTTTGCGAAAGCTTGAGTGATGTAAAGTCTGGTTTTTGGCAAATTAGAGTAGAAAAAAGAGGACGAAAAATATTGCAAACGTGAACGTAGATTTTGATAATTTTCAGTCTCACTGATTTTTTGATTATCATCCAGGATTTCCTTTAGAATTTCCGGCTTTAGAGAAAATGCCAAAAGATTTTTGGTAAAGGCAAAAGAAAAAGGGTGCGAAGTTGGGTAAGAATAAACATTTTCATCTTCAGTGAGTTCCTCACCCGGAACCAAAAGGGTTTTTAAATAATCGAGAGCTTTGTTTTTGGATTTAATTTTGAAAAAAATCACAGGCTCTTCCGAAACAAAGGCGAGTCCAAGTTTGTCGTCAATAAAATCCAATTTTGAAGGAGTGGAACCAAGATAATATTCAAAAGGAATTTGCAATTTTGAAACGGCGAAAGGACTGTCTGATGGTAAAGCATCAGCCGAAGCCAAGTAATCTTTCATGGAAAAAGTCGCGAAGGCAAAAGTTTCCTCTGCCGGTAAAATTGAGGCTAAATCCGGAAGTTTTTGACCTCGCATGTATAGGAAAAAGAAAAAAATCAGGACAGCAAGCAAAACGCTGGCGATCAACAAACTTTCTGAAACATAAAGTTGCGTCTTGTAAGCCGCTTTTACGAGTTTCTCCTTAAAATTTGATTTCTTCTCTTCCATGGGCGTTTATTGCCGAATAATTATACCTGAATGTCTAGACAAAGGAAGCCGAGAGTGATATGTTTGGTAACTATAATTTATAGATATGTCGCTTGAATACAGAGAGGCACTGATGGCATCTAGGAAAAGTGCGGAAAACGAATTAAAAGATTATAGAGAAACCTTGGCTGGAATACCCGAAGATATAAAGGGTGTGCGTGCAAGAATTTTGAGTTTGAGAATTCACCCTTTAAAGGCCTTGGCCGGATCAAGAGAAGCATCATTGAAGATTGGCAAAGATGGATTGGAAACAATTGATGGATTTAAAGATAGGATGGCGATGTTAGCTCTTAGAAAACCGGGTGAATGTAATGATGTGAAATTTGACTTTGTAAGATTTAGCCAAAGAAATGCTCCACAGCTTTCATTGATAAAGGCGGGCGGAAGACAATTTGGGACAATGGATTATATTGCTCCTGATGATACTAAGTTTACATTAAAGGCCGAGGATTTACATGGGAAAAGTGGTGAGCCCGTGCTTACAAGAATGTTTGATGACGGTGAATTAGTGTCAGGTGTGGTGGAAAATGGATCTGTAACGGAATGGATACGTGACTTTTTAAAAAAATGGCCCTCACGTAATGGCAGTTTTAATCCGGATGAAGTCGAAGTTATTGTTCGAAATTCAGACTTTGAAAGACAAGTTGAAGAAAGACATAGAAGAGGTGATCATTCCAGAATTCTATATAGTGATGGTGGTCAACTATTAATAACCAGTAAATCAACACTTGATTGGTTGAATAAGGGTTTACTTAAAGAGCATGGATATGATCGAAGAGAAGTTTTTCAGGGCTCATTCCGTCCAAATATTGTACTGGACCAAATTCTTACAAATCTTGAGGATTTAGTTGATAGCGCGGAAATTGGTGATTTAAGGCTAAAATTTGGTGAAATGTGTGTAAGATGTCCTGTACCTAACATTGATCCTGAAAATGCTCAAGTTACTGCTGAACCCGGAAAATGGTTGACTAAAAACAGGCCGAGAAGACCTGATACTCCAAAAGCAACTTTTGGAGTGATTGCTGAGATTGATCCTAGTTCTGTTATGCAATCTGAGTTATCTGTTGGCGACGATATGGAAATTACTGGAGAAAAAGATTGTTTATGATAAAATCGTCACATGAAAGCAGATGAACTCAGACAAAAATTCATTAAATTCTTCGTTGAAAAACATGAGCATAGAGAGATAAAAGGCTCAAGTTTGCTTCCGGAAAATGATCCGACTGTTTTATTTACGACTGCGGGGATGCATCCGCTTGTGCCTTATTTGTTGGGAGAAAAACATCCCGAAGGAAAGCGACTTGTGGATGTTCAAAAATGTTTGCGAACGGATGACATTGACGAAGTTGGAGATGAATCACATCTTACTTTTTTTGAGATGCTGGGGAATTGGTCGCTTGGAGATTATTTCAAAGAAGAGGCTATAAAAATGTCTTACGAATTTTTGACGAACGAGTTGGGAATTGATAAAAATCGAATTTTGGTGACATGTTTTGAAGGAGATGAAAACGCGCCTCGTGATGACGAAGCGGCGGAAATTTGGCGGGAACTTGGGATGACGGTTTATTTTTATGAAAAGAAAAAAAACTGGTGGGGACCTGCAGGTTTAACCGGTCCATGCGGTCCGGATACCGAGATGTTTTATGATAAATGTCCGGGACTTTCGATGAATGAACACAAACCCGAGGCTTCGGCGGAGGCAATTGCAAAATATCCAATCGCGAGTGGAGAGTGTCATCCAAATTGCGAGTGCGGAAGATTTGTGGAAATTTGGAACGACGTTTTCATGCAGTACAACAAAAATGAAGACGGGACATTCACACCTTTGAAGCAAAAAAATGTGGACACGGGAATGGGTCTTGAGCGAGTCGCAGCGCTTTTACAAGAGAAAAAAACGCCTTTTGAGACCGAACTTTTTGAGCCGGTAATAAAAAGAATCAAAGAAATCGCGAAGAATTATGATGAAGTTGGTGGAAGAATTTTGGCTGATCATTTGCGCGCCGCTGTATTTATTTTGGGCGACGATCGTGGAGTCACTCCATCGAATAATGATCAGGGCTATGTACTTAGAAAAATTATCCGTCGAGCGATAAGGCACGGCAGAAAAATGGGAATTTCAGAAGGTTTTACGGTTCAAATCGCAAGACTGTTTTTGGGAATTTACGGAGATTATTACAAGGAACTTATTAAATATGAAAAAAGAATTTTAGACGAGTTGAAAAAAGAAGAAGAACAGTTTCAAAATGCTTTAACGGCCGGCGAAATTGAAATTGAAAAAGATGTGGAAAGAGTGAAAGAAGCGCTTGAAATTTTGAGTAGCGAGAATACGGTTTCACAGCTTGAAAAAGCACTGAATGCGGTTTCAACTGTGATTTCTTCCGCGGAATGTTTGGAAGTTTTCAATAAAACTTTAAGGCCTTTGATGGGAAAATTGCGCGCTGAATTTAAGGGGGAAGCCGCAGGTAAGGAATTGGCCGAAGATTCTCTTCGGCTGGTGAGAGAAAAAGCGAATTTTTTGAGGGAATCGGGTTGGACTTTGCGCGGAGATCGAGCTTTTCTTTATTACGAAAGTTTTGGTTTTCCGCTTGAAATGACTGTGGAGATTATGAAAGAACGCGGAGTTGAAGTTGACCGCGAAGGCTTCGATAAAGCCTATCAAGCACATCAAGAAAAATCGCGAGCAGGAGCCGAGCAGAAATTCGCCGGTGGACTTGCGGATCACAGTCATGAAAGTAGAAAATTACACACGGCAACTCATTTGATGCTTGAAAGTTTGCGCAGACTTTTTGGAAATCACATTGAGCAACGCGGATCAAATATTACTCAAGAAAGGCTTCGATTTGATTTTAATTTCGACAGAAAATTGACCGCCGAGGAGTTGGCAAAAGTTGAGAAATTCGTGAACGATGCAATTAAGGCCGATTATCCTGTTTCCTTCAAAGAAATGACTGTTGAAGAGGCTAGAAAAATTAACGCGACGGGAATTTTCGTTGATAAATATGAAGGCGAACTGGGCGGAAAAGTTAAGGTTTATTTTATGGGAGATTTTTCGAAAGAAATTTGCGGCGGCCCTCACGTTGATCACACCGGCGAACTTGGTTCCTTTAAAATCGTGAAAGAGGAAGCGAGTTCGAGCGGAGTGAGAAGGATTAAGGCTATTGTAAGTTAGCCTATATTTTCCCAAAAACACTTTTGACAATAAATTTTGTAAGGAGATTCTTGTGGATACACAGACAAAATTGACTGTTGGCATTTGTCACAGCTTCTTTTATATAAAGTTCTTTCGGTTCTAAGTGCCATTCTCTGTTTATGCCTACAAGCGGGACAGTAATCTGGCAAAGGCAATTTCTTGTTCTCATAAAACTTCATTTCTTGAGGAATAACTATAAAGTTTTTACCACACTGAGCTTCTTGGCACACACTATTGATTGGCAAAGTTTGAGTCATAAAAATCAAAATTAAATTTTAATAACAGGATCCGTTTCGGTTTCAATTCTGCATTTTTCATAGTCCGAAACGAGAAAAATTTTCATATTATACTCGCTTGATTGTTTTAACTCATTTTTAATCCGCTCAACTTCCCACTCATAATTTTCCGGCGAATATGGCTTGTTCAGTATGTAATATTCTTTATCTTCCAAGTAAACACATCCAAAACAATTTTTTAATCGCCTTGAATATGCGCAAAATTCGGAATTGCTGGAGTTATCAACTTGGAATAAAAAATTACAGTTATAGCAGAGCGGGGATTGAACACAGCTATATGACAATTCTGTTTCAAAGCATACGGTTAAATCACAACAATCTTTATTTGCGTTTGCTTCGATTGTATACAAACAATCTTCAGAAGCAAAAGTGTCAAAACATTGGTAGCAGTTTTTACTCTCGGTTATATTTTCTCCTATACAATCCTCAGTTCGGAATTGATGTAAATTGAGTTGCGGCGAAATTTTGCGAAGCTCTTCAATTCTTTGGTGAATAAATTTACGATGATCCGAACGAGCTAAGTCTATCTGAGACAAACGCTGTGTGTAATCTTCTTTAGTAAGTTGCTCGTTAAATATGCAATATTTTTTCTGATAAAGACCAACGCAAGCAAAACACTCGCTACATCCGAAGCAATCAATCAAGAATTTACAATCCTTACATTCTTGGCAATTTTGGCAATAAGCGGATTGGTAGCAATTTAAACAAGCTAGGCATTCCGTGCACAATTCACATCCAACGCAAAACGTGACACCGTTACAATCGGTGCATTTTCTGGAATAGCGACTGTAATATACATCTTCGCAATAAAAAACTCCGAAGGAGTAATAACAATTCTTAGATTTTACCGCCGTGTCTGCGTAATCACAGTTTTCCGCCATTACATGCTTAAGATTATATCGTGGGCTTGTTAGAAGCAGCTCTTGAAATTTTTGAACAAATTGAGATTTTGGAGTCATATTCATAACTTTGTCTAAATAGTTTGTTTTAAGTTAACATTTTAGGCTTAGAAAAAATGATGTCAATTTACATATGACATTTGATATACAATATTTATGTAAATTTGAATATTTAAGATTGAAATTCATATATTTCGACTATATAATATATGTAGAAAATCATTCTACATTATGCTAAATGAATCCGATATTTTACGCATTGAGTCATTACTTAAACAATTTGGGTGCAATCAACGGGAAGCTGAAATTTACATACATTCACTAAAAGTTGGTCGATCGACGGTTCAGGAAATCGCGCGCCAACTCAAATGTAATCGGGTAACCGCTCATAGTGCGATTGAGCAGTTAATAAAAAAAGGGCTTCTTTATGAAACTCGGAAAGGGAAAAAACGCCTTATCGTGGCGGACAATCCGGATTCACTTCATCATCTCGTTCAAAAAAAAGAAAATGAGCTGAAACTAATCAAAACAAATCTTGATTATGTAAGCCAGCTTCTTTCGAGCATTCAATCTCCGGATTCTAATCGTCCTGTTGTAAAATTTTATGAAGATGTGGATGGATTCAAGAAAATGCTTGAAGAAACACTGGATTCAAAAAGTGGCGTGCTCGTATTTACTTATGTTGACCTATTCTCAAAACTCGTTGGCCCGGATTATCTTGAAAATTACTTCAAACGTCGTGCAGCAAAAAATATTTATACAAAACTTATATTTCCACCGTGTGCTTTTGCAAATAGAGTTAATAAAAAGGCTAAAGAATACAAGATTGAAGTTCGCATACTTCCCGAAAAATTGGAATGGAAAGCCGGTATTTTTTCTTGGAATAATTGGATTGCGATAAAATCGTTTACCGAGGGTAAGATAACCTGCACGCTTATAGAAAACGCTGACATCGCCTTTTTCTATAGAAACGTGATATTTCCTCTTTGTTGGGAGCAGGCAAAACCAATGGATTAGTAATCTGTGCCCGCGCACGGATTAGACCTCAATGTGAAAGTTGGTCAATCTCTCTCGCCTAAAATAGCCCGATTCATGTAGTTTTTCTTATTGTAACTCAGTTACAATATCAACCTGATGAGATTTTCAACAACAATACAATGCTAACCTGCTTATTGTAACACGGTTGCAATAAGAGAATCATGTCGAACAAGCATTGCACATGCGATTAATTTGAAAGTGAGAGAAAAGAGGTTTAGTGTAAATTTATGAAAAAGATGTTCCTAATTTTTGCGGCGGGATTGCTACTTACAGGTTGCATGAAGACTGTTGAGTTTTCTTCGTACTCGGCAACTTACGACACTAAGATTTGGGATTATTACGCAGAAACTCGTGAGTTAGTTATGAAGTCAGATGAATATTGCGGGTTGTATTTGGATGCGGGTGGAAAGGGCGAAATGGGAAAAGATTTTACTTATGAAGATGGTGAAAATGGAGCAGTCGTTACAAAAGAAAAAATCGACGGCAAAGATTTTGTTCGACGAATAATTAAAGATTTTGGAGATCCCGCGGAAGGTCTCACTATTGTTGAAATAGTGCCTGCCATAACAGAAAATCAGGAGGATTGTATAAAAGCCGGATACGAAGTCATGAACTCTGTTAAATAAGTTCGGCATCCAAATGCCAGTCGCCGGAATTTTTCACTAGCACATTTGCCAATTGGCCGACCATTTTTCTGCCGGACATAAAGTGTACTTCTTTATTTTCACGCGAGCGGCCGATGCAATGTTGGCCGATTTGCTGTTCGACCAAAACTTCCACATTTTTATTGATGAAAGCTTTGTGTTTTCTATTCGAAATTTCTTTCACAAGCGAATTCAATTCATGCCAACGACGAGCTTTTTCTTGAGGAGAGACCGTGTCTTCCAGCTTTTTGTGAGAGTAGGTTCCCTTTCGTGGTGAATAACGGTTATTAAAACAAAAATCCCACTCCATTTCGCGATACATATTCAAAGTATTTTGGAATTCTTCTTCTGTTTCGCCGCAAAATCCAACAATTATATCCGTGGAGATTGCAATATTTGGAATCGCTTTTTTGAGCTTGTTCATAATGTCTTTGTATTCGGCGGTTTTATAATTTCTGTTCATGCGACGAAGAACTCTGTCGTCGCCGGCTTGCACAGGCATGTGAACATAAGGACAGATTGTGCGAAGTTCCGCCATTGCCAGAATTAGCTCATCAAAAAAATCGCGCGGATGTGGAGAAGTGAAACGAAGTCGACGCAAACCGAGTTCATAAAGTTTGTCGATTTCTCGGAGTAAAGTTGCGAAAGGACTTTTGCCAAACTCTGCAAATTTTCCGGATTTTTTATCGTTAAAAGAAAGACCGTAGGAGTTTACGGTTTGACCAACGAGTGTAATTTCGATCGCTCCTTCTTCAACGTGGCGTCGACATTCTTCAACAATTTCATTGAAATCACGGCTGGCTTCGCGACCACGCGTGAAAGGCACAATGCAATATGTGCAGAATTTATCGCAACCGTTGGAAATCGGCACAAAAACTGCTGAGTTTGAGGTTTTTTTTGGATTAATTTTGAAGTAGTTTTCAAGAGTTCCATCTTCAATATCATCTTCAAATTGCATTGTTGGATCGACTGTTTTTAAGAGATCCGGAAGTTTTGCCACATCTTCAATTCTAAAAACAAAATCAACTTCCGGCATACGTTTTAAAATATCGTCAATTTTGGAATCAATTTGAGTTGAAGAAGTTCGAACCATGCAACCTGTCACGGTCACTTTCAGATTTTTGTTGTCTTTTTTTAGTGCGGCGATTTGTTTGCGTAGACCAAAAAGTTTATCTTCTGCTTTTTGTTTGATCTGGCAGGTGTTGTAAATGAGAATATCCGCTGATTTTTCGCTCGAAGTTGGAGTGTATCCAATTCGTTCAAGAACGCTGGCAACGCGCTCTGAATCTGAATAATTCATGGCGCAACCGAAGGTTTTGATGTGATACTTCATAAAATGCTAAGTTCCGGGAGGGAGAATATAGCTGAAGCAAGCGAATAAGGGAATCTTTTTCTTAGTATTGAGTAAACTTGAACCTTTTCTTTCATTTCGATTTTTGAACTTTCTATATGCTTATTTAAATCTGAAATATTTTTTTTTGCTTCAAGGAAATTGAGGTTTTTTATGTCTTCCGATTGAGTGAAAAAACTTTGCAAAGTCTGCTCAATTTCATTTTCCTGTGGATTTATTTGGGCTCTTAAATCCAAAAGTTTTCTCCAAAGATCGTTGGGTTCTTTTGAACTTCTAAAAGACTCCAAAAGATAAGGGATCGTGTCTCTGCGTTTTTCAAAGTCTTTATTTAAAATTGATTTAACCTGTAAAGCCGCACTTAAATCTTTAACCAGGGCGTTTCGTAACCAAAAAATCCAAATAAAAATTATGACGGTAATTGCAAAAATAATCAGGAAAATATTTTCTATCATTTTTTAAATTTATGTATAAATTTATCGCGTATATCAAGAACTTTTCTTGAATTTTCAAAAGGGTTTTCAGCATCATGCAGACTAAAAATAACAACGTCCGCGGCGGTTCTCATTTCAATTTTACCAAAGTGAAAAATCGTCTCAATTAAACCTCGTTCAGTTCCTCGAATATCTTGAATTTGATCTAGATTTGCTTCGGAAACTTGCCTCGTTAAAAACCCGATTTGATCATGATTAATAACTCTTAAATTTGTCACAATAATTATATCAAGTTCGTGATTTAGCCAAAAAATAAAAGTCAGCAATAAAACACAGAGCAAATAAAATGAAAAAATAAAAAGGACCATTAATTGGTTGTTAGCGATGTTAGATGGAAAATATTTTATCACGAAAAAAAGATAAGCAATTATCGGAATCAATCCAAAAATTATAAAAATTGAAATGACTTTTAAATCACTTATCCAATGCTTTTTTAGGAGCAAAAGTACTTCCTCACCTTTCCTTTGACCCGGAAAACAGAATTTCATTTTATTTCTTTAAAAAATATTTCCGCTGATTTTTTCCATGAATATTTTTTGGATGCTGCTTTTTCTTCGGCTGAAACCGATTTGCGGAAAGCCGAATCTTGAAGCTTTTTTATTATAGCAAGCGGAGTCGATTTTGGCGAAATAAATAGAGCCGAATTTTGCGAAACCTCGCGGTTGACAGGAATATCCGTGACGATGGCCGGACAACCCACACTCATGGCTTGTAGAAGCGGAATATTAAAACCTTCGGAATCTGAAAAATGCAAAAACGCGAATGCGGAAGAAAGAAGTTCATAGACTTTTGCATCTGAAATATTTCCGGTGGGTGCGGCGTTTTTTGGAAGATCAAGTTTGGGATAATATTTGGATTTGTGATGTGCTTTTCCAATAAGTTTTAGTTTCATTTTTGGAAAATCGGCTTGGATTTTTTTGAAGGCTTTGAGAAGCTCGGGAACATTTTTACGGATGTCGTAACCACCGAGATAAACCAGAAGATTTGAATCGGGTTTTGATCTGATTTTTTTGGGAATTTCGGGAATCGCGTTTGGTAGAATTTTTGCGGAAGGAATGCAAAGTTCGTGACGAACCGACTCCGAAACACAGAAAATTTTGTCGACATAAAGAAGGCTGTGACGTGATTTTTTGTGATAAAGTTGTTTGAGCGAATTGCCAAAATAACGCGCGTCTTTCCACGAAATTAAATCGTGCACGGTTACAGCACGCTTATGTGGAGATTTTTTTGGAAGAGGACTGGGATAAGGATAATATTCCATATCAAGTTGGAGCGTGGCCATGGCGGCCGGAGCTTGAATTCTTTCCCAATACCATTTTCCTAATGGACCGGGTTTTGGCTTGATAACAATTACTTTTACGCCCGGAATTTTTATCGGTTTTGGGCTGATCGCGGTGATGTCAGCTTTTTTCGCGAGTTCTTTGATTAGCCCAAGCGAATGCTGACCGATTCCCGTGAAGGGCTGAGACAAAAACCAGCCTTGAAATCCGATTTTCATAAATAGGTTTTTATTATTTTCACTATTTTTTCCAGCGCCAGATTTGATTTCTGTTTAGCGGGGCGGGACGGAAGTTTTAAGAGTTGAGAAATTGCGGATTTTGATTCGTCGGCGATCTTGAAAAGTGTGGAATTTGCTGAGACTGCGGCGGCGTTAGCCTGCTGGTCTCCGCGACTTCCAGCGAGGCCGAGCGGATATAAAAGTGTGGGGATTTGCAAAGTTTCCAATTCCGCGAGAGCATTCGCCCCGGAACGGGAGAGCGCGAGCGAAGCGAGCGCGAGGAAGTCCGCCATTTCGTGGATGTATGGTACGGAATAATAATGCGGACTTTTTGTAGACTGACCCTTCCCCTTTCCGGTTATGTGTACAACATCAAAGTGCTTAATTAATTCTTTTAACTCGTCTGAGACAACTTTATTTAACTGCTCGGAACCCGTGCTTCCACCCATCACAAGTAGAACTTTTCGCTTTCCGTCGAATCCGCAAATTTTTTGAGCATTTTTTGCATTGCCGGTCAGCAACTCTTTCCTAATCGGATTGCCAACAAAGTGTCCCCGGGGACAGTCTATGTCGAAGCCCAATAAAACCTTATCCGCGAAAGGCGCGATCAAACGTGTTGCCAAACCTAAAACCGCGTCTGATTCGTGCGTCAGCACCGGAATGCCACGAATCCAAGCCGCAACAACAACGGGAAAAGCAACGAATCCTCCTTTGCTGAAAACCAAATTCGGCCGCAGTCTACCGAGTTTCCACCAAGCCTGCGCCACGCCAATTGGAATTCGAAACAAATCAAGAAAATTCCGCAAATCAAAGTAGCGACGAAACTTTCCAACGCTAATAGATTCAAAAGGAATTCCGGCTCGCCGCACCAAATCGCCTTCGAGTCCGCCTTTGGAGCCAATATAAAAAACTTTAGTATCTTGTGATATAAGTTCGGCTATAGCGAGGTTGGGCAGAACGTGACCCGCTGTACCCCCTCCTGTCAAAAGTATAGGCATTTTCAGTTGTATATTTTGAAATATTCAGTAGCACGCCCATCGCCAGCAATGATGTCACCATCGACGAGCCACCATAGCTCATAAATGGCAGAGTAATTCCCGTTATCGGGAAGAGCGATGTGTTTACCATTATATTAACGAAAGCCTGCACACAAATCCACGTCGTTAATCCGGTAGCCATCAACATGGCGAATTTGTTCGGAGCGTGATTTGCAATTTTATAACCTCGATAAGCGATAGTTGCATATAGTAAAACCAAAATTGCAATTCTGAAAAAGCCCAATTCTTCCGCCGAAGCCGCAAAAATAAAATCGTCAGTTGCTTGCGGAAGCCAATATGATTTCTGAATTCCTTGAGTCAAACCTTTGCCCCAAGGTCCGCCGCTTCCAATCGCAATATTTGCCTGCTTTGCTTGCCAACAAAAACCTTCTCCACATTCCGCTGTCGGAGCAAAAAATGCTGTGAATCTTTGTGAAACTCTTTCGCTAACACTACCGGCCGCAAGCGCGAAAATCAGCGCCAACATGGCGCCGATTGCAAGATGTTTCCAGTTCGCCCCCGCTAAAAAATAAATCGCCACGGCAATAAATCCCACAATCATAGCAGAACCAATGTCCGGCTGAAGTAGAATCGGCAAAATCACGGCGCCCGAAATCAAACAAAACTTACCAAATCCCTCCTTAAAATCCTCAATTTTTTCTTGAGAAAGTTTATCTGCAAAAATCATACTTAAATAAATCACCAAACCGAACTTTGCAATCTCCGACGGCTGAAGAGAGTCAATAAGCGGAATTGAAGAAAAATTTAACCAACTTGTTGCAAAAGTATTATTCGCTTTCCCAAGTGCAAAAAGCACAAGTAGCAAAGCCAAACCTCCTCCATAAATAATTACCGATAGCTTTTTCCAATGTTTAAAATTCATCTTAAAAGCCCCGAGCATAAAAACCAATCCAATCACAACACGAATCAAATGTTTCTTCAAAACTAAATAACAATCCACCGCGTCATCAGAACAATCCGGATACTGCAAATCCGGCGCAGACAATGAAATCGACTTCGGCACTCCAATACTCGTAATCATCACAACCCCAATCACAACAATCGCAAGAACCGCAAACAATAACAGATGATCAAACTTCGGACGGCGGGACATATAAAATGATTAGGCTGGAGGATTATAGCCTAAAAAAATGATTGGTGAAATTTGAGTTTTAAGGAAGAACTCAATCAATCGAAATCTCTTGGTATATTTCCTCTCAATATGCAGTTGCCTTTGTTAACTGCTTCCTTTATTTCATCAATATCTCCATCAATTACACTATTCATCACACCATATCTATTTACATTACTAATGTTATCATAAATTCTTAAATTTCTTATATTATAGTAAGGACTATTGGGATGGTAATGAATATGTATTGCAGTTGCAGATTTAGATAATCCTTGTTGACCTCTACTTACATTTTGAGAAATTTCTACATCATCTATTATTATATACTCACCATAATTTATACTCATTCCACCTACTGCATCATCAGCAGTATTTTGTGATATAGTGGATCTTTTGATAACTACATTCGTGGACTTAGAAATAGATAATCCAGCACTCCAGAAAGAGTTGTTCCCAGTAATTTTCGAATCAACTATCTCCAATTTATATATATCACTAACTGCAATACCACCACCGCTATCATTTCTTATATTATTATGGCTTGCGTTTTTGTTTATTGTAGATGAATCAATTCTTAAGTTTGAATTTTGCTCACAGCAAATACCACCACCACCATCTAAGGTTTGATTCGTTGAGATATATGAATTCTTTATTGTTACGTTGGCAGTCAAAATTATAATTCCACCGCCATCTTGGTTTGATTTATTTTCTTCAATCTTAGAATTATCAATTTTCACTGAACTATTAATTATAGCGATGCCTCCTCCAGAGTAAGCACTATTACTATGAACTTCAATATTACCTACTCTTATAATATCGCCGTCTTCAATATCTGAATCGGTGAGATTTATTTTACCTGTGGCTAAAATAAATAACCCTCCACCAAAGTTCATTATAGGCAAATCTTTTCTCACTTCTAGACTAAAGGTTTCTATAGAGGTTTCGGTATCTGTATTCAGACTATATCCCCGTCCCATTAGTAATCACACAATGTTCTAACCTACTACCAACTGTTCTTCTTCCAAAAATACAAATATTTCTCCAGGATTTTCCTTTTTCAGGATCATTTGTAAATATAATCTGTTTTTCTGCAGTTCCTACCGCGATTAATTTCCCCATTGAAATTATTCCAGCCTCTTCTGAGAACTCTAATTTTGCACCAGGTTCAATTACTAGCCTACCTCCTTTTTCTACAAGAATATCTTTTTCAATCTTATGAATTCCTTCCTTCAAAGTTTTAGTTTCTCCTGCTTTAACACTTAATTCAAGATTGTCGATTAACTCTACTTCAGGTCTTAGATTTTCTCCGGTGACAACTTCACCTTCATTCTCAATAGGAATACTTATAATTGCTACAACTTCACCACTTTCTAAAACCAACTCGACTTTCCTCTGCGTACCTTTTCTAATATTTAAAACTTTTTGTCCTTCAAATTTGCCCTCATCATCTGTCATTGAGTCTATAATAATTTCACCATCTGTGTTGAGTTTGAATGGTTGCCATTGAACCAGTTTCCCTTCTGCATCTTTCACTTCAACACCAAACTTAACACCAAACAAATCATCGTTAATTCTTTGCTCTCGTAGGATTTTTAGATCAGTCGTGGGTATATTTTTCATATTGGATGATTAATTGAAATTTCTTGATGTGTTGCCTGTCATTACACAACGCCCGTCTCTAACAGCCTCTTTAAAAATACCATGTGCATCTTGAATCGTGCCTTTGTTTACATCATTTATGTTGTCTATGACTCTTAGATTTTTGATTGTTAAATTTGGGTTATATGATGCGAAATGTGTGCAAATTGTGTGACCGCTGCCTCCTACTCCATTTGCATGATTTCCAGATATTTCCACATCATCTAAAGTTATAAATGTGTCATCCATAAATCCTATAGAGCTGGGCCCATCTTCTGCAGTGTTGTTAACGACTCTTGTTTTAGCAATAATAATACTTCTCGCACCGTGACTGGAAATACCAGCATCAAAATATGAGGCATTTTGGCTTACTTCTGAATCTCGTATTTCAAATCTTGAATTTCCCCCTCCAATTCTAATTCCACCGCCCATACCTTGTTTACCAGTTGTCCTATTTTCAGTTACAGTACTGTTTATCATTTTTATAATTGACTGGGATCCTACATTTATACCGCCACCATTTTCACCAGCATTGCATTTGACAACTGAATCAATAATTTTTACCCTTGAATTATCAATACCGATACCTCCAGCATCACCACTTGATTGATTATTAATAATTTCTGAATTTGATATCTTCAACGAGCCATAAATGATTTGAATCCCACCACCCCATGTACAGGCATTATTTCTTAATACCACATGGTCCATACAAATTAACGTGTCATCACCACCCTCAAAATCTACTAAACCCGTGTATGCAATAAAAATTCCAGCTCCATATCCAGATCCTTTATCTACGTCATGGTTAATGCTGTCGTATAGTCTATATGTACCTGATCTCATTTGAATCTCTCGTCCTCCCCTGCCATTTTCAACTATGCAATGTTTTAATGAACTACCAACCGATCCCTTTCCAACAAGACATATATTTCTCCAGGATTTCCCTTGCTCTTTATCGTTTGTAAATATAATTGGTTTTTCTTTAGTTCCTACCACAATTAATTTGCCTCTGGAGAAAATCCCAGCACCTTCTGAGAACTCTAACCGAGTTCCTGGTTCGATAATTAAACGACTATCCTCATCTATAAGAATATCACTATCTATCTTGTACACACCTTCCTTTAATAATTTTACTTCTCCATTCTGAATATTGAGCTCTATATGTTGTACTTCCTGAGCCAGCCTATCTGACTGCGCCAGATCTGAAGACCCATTGTCTTTCACTTGAGGAATATTTACAGTTGCGATAACCTCTCCACTTTCTAAAACCAATTCCACCTTCCTCTGCGTCCCTTTTCTGATATTTAAAACCTTTTGCCCTTCAAATTTGCCCTCATCATCTGTCATGGAGTCTATAATAATTTCACCATCTGCGTTTAGTTTGAATGGTTGCCATTGAACCGGTTTTCCTTCTTCATCATTCACCTCGACTCCAAACTTAACTCCAAATAAATCATCGTTAATTCTTTGCTCTCGTAAAACTTTGAGATCGGTAGTGAGTGTGTTTTTATTACTCATATTAATAAAATTAAAAAGTTATTTTAGCCATTGAAGTTCAGGATATAAATAAGTCATTTTTTTAATCAATCCTAGATAGAAATCATTATCGACTGCCTTCATATTTGCTATAAAAGATTCCTTGTCTTTAGCCTGATAAGATATGTCATGTTTAGCACCTGTAATAAATAAATTGAAAATTAGAAAATCATCCTCAATGCCGAATCTTAGTGCTAACATGCACAATGCATAATAATCTTCAGCAGAATTAGACTCTGATCCTTCAACAAAATCTTTTTCAATAATTGTTTGGATGGATTTTTTTACTGAATCTGGAAAGTCTGAATTAGTTTGCATTATTTTCAAAAAACTCTTTGGGCTTTTCTTTAAAATCGATATAAGTACAGGTGATATCGCTTCATATTCACCGATCCTCAAAAGTTCGTCAAAAATAAATTTTGACTCCTCTTTCTTCATTTTTAATGCTGGAATTTCTTTAAGAATTTTTTTATAGAGCTCTGCCAATAATGAAAAATTAAATGCCTTATCATTTTTAAATTTAGTTAAATAAGTTGGATCCTCTTTATATACTGTAAACATCAAATCCAGAGCTTCATCTTCCATGCCAGACAAAGCAAGTGCCCTACATAATATCAGTCTCATTTCAAAGCTTTTAGGGTTGGATTTTAGAGCTAATTTGCAGTGTTTAATTGCATTTGGAAAATCGTCTTCTTCAAAATTAATTCGTGCCAAATTTTGCCAAGCACTTGATGTTGCTTGTGATTTATCTTCGGGTGCCAATCTTGCTGCACTTCTATATCTTTTTTTTGCTTCTTTTTTATCTCCAATGCCTTCGGATGCAAGAGCAATTCCCAAGTGATTTTCAATCACAGTTGGATCATCCTCAATTCCTTTTTTAAATACTGCAATTGCATCAAGATAATCATCTTCACTTTCAGCTGTTTCAAGTAACAAAAATCCTTGTCTTACTCTTTGCAGAGCGGTATTTTGTAAACTTTCTTCAGTTAAATGTACAATTCTTTCGAGTTGAGTGTTTGTCGCATAAATACCCCTAACAAGTTGATGGATTGTGTCATTGATAGTCATCAATTGTGCTGAAGTTTCCTGACGAGCACGGTCAATTTGATGCGAGACTTCATCTAAAACTCTGAAATTTGCTACTGCGCTCACTCCCATAACTTCAACAATTTGAGTTCCAATTTCTTCCAAATTAACCATCCCTTCTGCGATAAATCCCATCGCCCCAAGCATTCCTCTTAAATGTGATTCTGATCTCAACTGAATGCCTTCCATTGATTCTGATCTGGCATCTGCTCTAGCAAGTAACTCACGAATATCTAATAGTCTCATGCCTGAGCTTGCCTCAATTAGCACTATATTTGCCAAATGATCTGATGAAGTTCCGATTATTCCTCTAATTTGTTCCAAATCCATCCCACTTCTCTCTTGCAATGTTCTCATTCTTGTAAGCTCGTCTCTAGACTCTGCACCAATACTCGCTATATCTCCAAGATGCCCTGCACTTCTAGCTAAGTGATCCTGTGAGATTGAAACTATATCTCTAATTTCTTCCAATCTCATTCCTGAACTCGCCTCCAATTGGGCAATATTTTCTAAATGGCCTTCTCCTCTGGCCAAGTGTCCTTCAGAAACCTGAATAATATCCCTAATTTCCCCAAGACTCATTCCCGTCTTCTCTTGTAGAATAGCAATTCTTGCAAGTTCCTCCTTAGATTCAGTCCCGATGCTTACCAGCCCTGCCAAATGATCACGAGCTTCTAACGATGATTTTGAAATTGAGTCCAAGTGTCTTTCATTTCTAAGTTCAACTGCGGCAACAGTATTCAAAATTCTGGAAACACCAATATTAACCCTCAACTGGTGCTTCATCAGTTCAAGTTGTGCGGATCTTTGTATTGTTCCAATTTCAGAATGTCCAAGAAGTTGCTCTGTAAGACCTTCAATTCTTTCTCTTTGAGCAATCGCATAATCACCCTGTCGAAGAGCATCTATACCATTCAATGTTAAATCGACCATCGTTCCACTTAAACGAGATCTTCGATCATTTCTTTTTATTGAATGTTGAAGCTCAGGACTCAACAAGTTCAAGTTTGTTAAATCAACAAGAAATTCTTGTGGAATAGGACTTCTCTTTGCTTGTTCAGCCATTGCAACCAATGCTCGAGCGGACTGAGTGAAAGAGAGAAGATTTTCATCTCCTGTTGCTTGTTGAACTCCCTCCAATATTTGCAATTTATAAATTGCGTCTGTGCTCGAAAGAAGTTCGGATGGGTTAGAAAGGATAGATACAACTTCCTCAGACTCCGCCATCATTTTATCATACTGGGCATCTATTAAATCTCTACTTCGTTGACTTATTGCACCTCTTAAACTAGCTTCGTGCTTCTCTTTAATCTTGCTCATCATATAACTTTCAACTTCTTCTCGAGTTGAAGTGAAACCCGTAACAGATTTTGAATCTTCCCGACGCTCGTTTCCACCAAATTTCGAATAAATAAATCCGGTTAAACACCTCTGACCCTCTTCATTAAGTAAACCCTTCGTATATGCGCTAAGTGTTAAAAAGAAAACTTCTTCATCAACTAAGGCATCTCTTAAAGTTTTGCTGTCTAATTTTGGACCTTTTATACCTTCAAGATTTCTATTAACACCACCGAGATTTGCATTTACATCTCCCAAGCCACGTCTTGTTTCCATTCTCAGTTTATTCGCAGAATGATCTATGTCACCCAAAGTTTCATTTGCTTTGCCGAGTTTTGTATCGGTAGATCTTGCAATTCCTTCCATTATTGTGAGAGTTGAACCTACTCCGGATAAACCTGCTTCAACTCCACGCAGTGTATTATTTACTGCATCAAAACCTTGTCCGGAAATATTAGCCAGCAATCTGCTGGATTCAATCATTTCTCTTTGTCCTCCGCGCATCTCTTGAAAAGCACCTGAAACTTGACCCAAAGCTTCTGCAACTTCTGCACCTCTATTTAAAAAAGCATCTCGCGAAACCATTGTTTGTCCACCGTGAATACCTTTAAGCGCGTTAACAATTTCTCCTTGAAGTGCCGTGGTTTGCTCGTGTCTTCTTGCGTCATCTAATCTGCCTCTATGAACTTCCGTCAAAATACGTCCATCCGGAGTTCTAATTTCTCCATAAACTGGCGTACCATAGAAAATATTCTCAAGTAATCTTCCATCGGTTGGACTATCTTTTGCCATATCTGAACAAAGCTAGAAAGGCTTTGAACGTTAGACTAAAAGGAGGGGTTTGTCAAATGTTTGTACTGATTCAGCCTAGGGTACAAATATTAAATGTGCATTATCTGCAGCAACTTTTGCTTGTGTATTTAAAAAAGTAACGATTGTATTAATTTTTGACTGATCTGTCTGTGTAAATTCGGAATGATGTGGTGTACCAGTCCTGACTAATGCTAGTTTCCCTTTCATTTCATTTATTATAAAATCTAATCCTGTTTTATCTTTTGAATCATCTAAAAATTGTCTGATGTCCCTTTGTAAATCAGCCTTATTTGTAGCAACAATACCCGGTACATCACTGTCACTCAGTAGTCTTGGTAAATAGGAATATGAATTACTAATCATACTTGGGGAGAAACCTCTAAGAAATCCTAGAACTTCAGCTTCGTCACGAAGATTGGATAATTGATCTCCAAAATTTCCTGTTTCAATCTTAATTCTTTGCACAGATTTCTCAGGATGATAAATTGCTTTGAGCTTGTCTGGATTATATACCGGTCCCGGGCCCACCATGGCAGTACTAATATCTTCAATATCTTTGCAAATTCCTGGCCTTACAGTTGGGGCGGGTGGTGTTAAAGTAGCAACAAAATTACTTATTCTAGTTGCAAATTCATTTGCACTAACTTCCGCCTCATCAGGATAACCCATCAGTGAAGCAATTCTTTCTTTTACCGTTTTAAGATTACTTTTTGTGTTTTGATCTATTGCGGCCGGGTTAAGTATTGATCTAAAGTAAGTTTCAAATTCATTTTTATCGTAATTTTGTAAGAATTTATCTCTTTGTTGTGGGGTCTTTATTTTGTTAATATTCTCACCCAATTTTGCATAATTAAAAGTTTGAGCGGTTTCAGGTGCAAAAATTTTATCGATATTTGTATTAAGTGATAAAGCTGCACGAACATGGCTAAGCAATTCTAATACTCGAGCTTGCTGACTTGTTAATGTTGCTGGTGGAGTGGGACGAGGCAATAAACCAAGTTTTCTTTCTAAAATATCAATTCTTGATGAAACTTCTGTGTCTGTTAATTTACGATCTGTTTTAAGGAGATTCATAAACTCAGTTTTAGCTGTTCTCTTAATTGATCCATCGTCATCGTTGTCCAACAAATTACTTAAATTGGCTGCAGCGTTAGCTGGAGGTGTTGATGATAGCATGGCAAACTCTGTAGTAAATTTAGCGTCATCAAACGAATTGATGAATTTAGCTCTATCTCCTTCTTTCAAATTAAATATCTGTTCACCCAATGCCTTATAATTAATATCTATTGTTGTGCTTTCAGGGCCATGGAAGAGATCACGAAGTCTGGTGTTTGCCGGCAGAGGAGTCGCAGGAGGTGGAGTAATAGTCTCAGGTGCAAAATTTGCCCTTACCTGTTGGAGTGCAACCCATAGTGACCTTTGTGGTGTTTCTGGTGTAGATACGGGAGGCTCTACTCTAATCCCAAGTTTTTCTTGAAGAGCATCAAGTAATGCTCCTAATTCACCGGGATCCAATGGGCCGGTGTGATTCACCAAATTGGCGATTTGTCTTTTTACTTCAGCTTTTCCATCATCTGTTTTCATTGCGGCGGTAAGTCTTGTAAGAGTGTTCGTCGCTGCTGCCGGTGTCTCAATCAAAACCCTAAACTCTTTTCTAAACTCAACCATATCAAGCGATCTGAAAAACTGTTCGCGTTCTTTGGTTTTTAACTTCATCATTCTTGCGCCGAGTGTTTTGTAATCGAAATTAAGAATATCCGAGGGACCGAATAATGATCTAAGTCCTTTTGCAAGACTTCCGGCCAAACTGCCGTCTGTTTTACCCATTGCTTCATCCATTGCGTCGACTGCTTTTTCAAAATCTGCTGTAGAGACGTTATCTTCTCTCATAACATCGCTCACAACTTTTAATGCGCCAAGGAAACCTGTTCCTTTTTTCCCTCCATCTACACTCTTTTTTCGGTCTGTATATATAGGCTCCAGACTTTTCTTTTTGTCATCTTCGTGGTGTTCTTCAGGATGCTCTTCAGGGTGTTTTGCATCACCACCACCTGTTGCGGGTTCAGCGGGTTTCGCCGGCTCCGCAGGTTTTGCAGCTGGTTCGGCTGGTTTAGCAGGTTTAGCAGGTTTCGCTGGTTTCACTTCATCCGCTTCAACCGGCGTCTCCTTTATAGTAGTCAATTGTTCTTCAAAGGCTCGGATTGGTGCATCCCAAACAATGTCTTTTAACATTTTACCCGCGGAAAGTACAATGCCGGCCGCGCCGCCATCAATGTGGAAGCCTTTGTCTGTGGTTTTTCGAGATGCCGCGCCAGTTTCACTAACCGATGCTTCGCCTTCCCAATGAACACCAATGATGTCGTGTGGAATTGCAAGCGCCGCACCTTCAAGCGCGCCTCCAACTAAAGCAATCGGGGTCGCAACTAAAATCAATGCACCTTGTTTAGTTCTATACCAAGCCCGTTTTGTTAAATCCCAAGCTGAACTCGCTGCGGAAGAAACTCCATTTGCAATCGCGCTCAAGCCTCTTGAGAAAATGTTTTTCTTTTCTGAAGTTGATGTGGATGAAGACGGTGTAGATGTTTCAGTAGCATTTTCTTCCTTTGCCTCGTCTTTGTGAACCGGCGCGTGTGATTTTTTTACGGTTGCGGGTGGAGTTGGGAAATTAATCGCCCAATCCAAAGCTCGAGAAGCTCTATTTTTTGCGCCAAATCCGATTCGTCCAAAAGGATAAACCAATGTTTTTCCAACTTGTTTACCCAAATCAACAGCACTGTTTCCTAATCCAACAACTTCTTCCACAATTAGTCGTCCTCCGCCTTTTACAACGGACACAGTCGCGTCTGCCGCGCTTCCAATTAAAGAAGTTCCGGCGTGAACTGCGAGAGTTGTCGCGAGAATAAGTTTTTCAGGGTGAAAATGTTCGGGTTTTGATTTTTTCTTAGCATTTTCTGTGGCCGTTTTTCTTGCTTCAGCTTCGGCTTTCCTTTTCTCTTCTTGATCGCGTTTGTGAGTTTCAATATTCTTTATCGCCGAAGTAATTTCAGCGATCTCATCTGCACTGTATTCTTTTTGTTCAAGAAAAGCTTTTTGCTCGGCTTCCGTTGCAGTATTATTCTTTGCCAAGTATTCATTTAGCAGTTTAGCTCCCCCTACTACTCTTGCTGTATTCTTTTTAAATTCCGTTGCTCCGAGCGTTTCGTCAATTAAGCCGATTACTTCTCCAGCTCTATCTTTAATTGACTTCTTTACATCTACAACTGGTTGAGCGCCAGCTAAAGTGGGCTCATCTCCGGCAAAATCATTAGCGGGATCGGGATTAGATTCAACTCTATCTGGTTGTTGAGGCACACTTGGATCATCTGCCCCTGTTGTTGGTCTACTAGTTGCCATAGTGATTATAAATCATCGTCTAATTATACCTCAATATGAGCTGGCGGTCAACTCTGAAAGTTTGCGAAATTTTATGGGTCTTATATGTTGGGTTTGTAATTGAAATTTATGAAAATTGCTAGGTCGCCGGAGTTGGATAGAATTTGGAAATTTTTCGGTCCCTTTTTTGTAATTTTGGTGGCCGCCGATCAAATCACAAAGATGTGGGCGGTTTCAAATTTGTCAGAGGGAACTCAGAAGGATTTTGGTTTGGTTTTGTCTTACAATAAAGGCGTGGTTTTTGGGCTTGGTTATAATTCTCCAACTTGGGTAATTTGGTTTTTAACAATAGCGGTTTTGGGGCTTGGATTTTGGCTTGTTATTGAAAATAAACTATGGCGAGACAAATGGCATTTAACGGGATTGGCATTGCTTTTAGGAGGAGGAATAGGGAACTCGATCGATAGGTTTAGAACCGGTCAAGTTGTGGATTTTATAAAAGTATATTGGTGGCCAATATTTAATTTATCAGACGTATTTATTGTCACGGGAATTATTTTATTCGCTTGGGAATTTTTGATTCGTGAAAATACTCTCGAGGATCTATGATTTTATAATGTCTACCGCCTCATCGGTAAGATTTTGCATCAGCGCCAGCGGCGCTTTCTTTCCTGTAATTATTTCAAGAAGTGGCACGGCTTGATTCAAAAACCAAACATCACCGGAGATAATATGTTTTACTTTTGCGGCATTTGCTTCTTCCAAAAAAAGACTGGTTTTTCCATAAACCGCGTCCATTGCCAATTGTACATTTTTCCAGAGAGGAAATGGAACTAGAGTTGATTGGCTTGGTTGATAACTTGCAGAAGTCGCGTTCACGATTATGTCGGGCTCACCATCCCATTTTCTCATGTCGGGAATTTGTTTGATTCCCATTTTTTCGGCGAATTCTTTTGCGCGTTCGGAAGTACGATTCCAAATTGAAACGACTGCACCTTCTTTTAAAAAACCGTAAGCCGCCGCGCGAGCCGCGCCTCCCGCCCCCAAAACCAATATGTGTTTACCTTTTATATCGGGAATTTGAGTTTTTACAGCTCCGATTGCGCCCAACCAGTCTGTGTTGTAGCCTTTTAATTTGCCGTTTTCTCCAAGTACCAAATTTACGGCATTAATGGCGACTGCGTCGCTGGTCGATTCGTCTAAAAATCCGAGCGAGGGTGTTTTGTGCGGCATTGTTGTAACCGCTCCGGCCAATTCTCCACTACGAATTTTCTTCATAACATTTGCGAGATCTTCAGGTGCCACATCATGAGTTGAGAATTCGCCCGCGAAGTTTAATTCTTTAAATACGCCGTTTGAAACGGGTGTACAAAGACAGAAAGAAAGCGGATGTCCAACTATCCAAAATTTTTTCATTTTCCGGTCAGTTTATTCCAATTATCTGAGAAGACTTTGTCTAATATCCCGGAAGACAAGTCCAAACCTTTATATTGTGCTTCATTTTTTGACAAGGATTTAAAGTCATCTTTCGTCAAAATAGACAAATAATCCGAATAGAGTCTATCAAGCCAATCCTTATCTTTGTTTTCAAAACCTGTAATAACATTATCAGTGGCAAAAAGAATTCTGTCTTGATAATCGTTAAAGAATTGTCTGAAAGCGGTATTATTGTCCGTTATTGTCTGGAATCCGGTTTGTGCGTAATCAATAAAACCAAAACTTGTGTCCACATAAAGATTTTTATACGTACTCATCAAGGAATTTAACCTGTCTAAGTTCTTTGAAGAAAGACAGTAATGAGAACAAATAACCGGCAATTCCGTATTTACCTTTAACATGTTTTCCAATTCCTGTGCGTAATTTTCCGTGCTAACAGGCATCATAACAATTCCTCCCAATTCATTAATTTTAGCGAAGATTTTCTGCATATCGGGATTGTCTAGCGCTAGGGTATGGTAGGCCTTGTAGCCATCATAAATTTTAATTCCTACCGCGCCTTCTTTCATGCAAGTTTCAATCTTCTCAAGAACGTCAAAATCCTGAGGATTTATTCCGCAGAGATAATCAAACTGTCCCGGGTAATTTTCAGATGCTGTCTTTATAAGCTCATTATTTTCATCCAATTTTGTGTAAGTTGGAGCCGCCTCAGGCGTAAAGTGAAGCATTTCATAAGGTATTCCTGTTAACACAACTTTATTTATTCCCGCCCAAAACATCACTTTTTGCAATTTATCTATCTGATCAGCATTTTCAATCGACTCGTGAGCGTTCACAATCAGGTTTGCTTGTCTCAGATAAAGCATGCCTCCAATTAAAAGCGCGATAGCTACGAAGAAGTAAATCGCAAGGACATTTTTTTTCTTATTCATATTTTTTTAAAATTGGTACAATTAGTATGACTTTTAGATGAGACATTGTCAAAAAAATGATTATTCATAAATTAAATTTGGGGTCGGGAATAGAAGCGGCAGTTATTAAAGAAGATGTTTTGCTCGGACTCCCTTTTGAGGTTCAGGGCATGAAACAAGTCCACGGAGATAATATTATGATTTTTGATAAATATCACGAAGATGAAATCGGCCACGACGCGATAATTTGTAATAAACCCGAAATAACAATTATGGTTAAGACCGCGGACTGTATTCCACTGGTTTTGGGTAGCGCCGAAGACGGCATTGTCGCCGCGGTTCATGCCGGATGGAGAAGTCTAACAAAAGATATAATTCCAAAAACTTTGGAAAAAATGTTTGAAATGGGTTGTAAGCCCGAACAAATTAGAGCTGGGATTGGACCTTCTTTGGGATTTGAGTGTAGTGAATTTTCCGATCCTAAAAACGAGATTCCGCAAAAATTTCACTGGGCTATTAAAGGAAGGAAAGTAGACCTAAATGGAATAGCTTTGAAACAAATGCTGGATTTGGGAATTAAAAAAGAAAATATAGATTATATGAATATATGTACAAAATGCACGGAGGGGTGGTTTTCTTTTAGAAGAAATGGGTGTAAACAACGTTTTGGCAGTATAATCAAAATCCCAAAAATAAAGTAATAATATGAACGAAAAAATTGATTTCGCGATTGGCGGGCAAGCCGTGCTTGAAGGAGTTATGATGAGATCTCCAAATTTTTACACTGTTTCTGTTAGAGACAGTGACGGAAGTATTAAAGTTTTGCAAAAACATTTTTCCACAAGAACTAAAAAAGGATTTTATAAGTTTCCGATTGTTCGCGGGGCGGTTCAACTTGTTGAATCGATGATTATCGGTTTTCGAGCTCTTGATTTCTCAAGTGATGTTTTTTCCGGAGAGGAGAAAATTGAACATGTGGGATGGAAGAGATATGTCTACGGATTTTTTGGGATTATTTATGTGATTGCGACTTTAAGTTTGACGCTTTTCATGTTGAAATTTGTGCCACTTTGGCTTGCTCAAAAAGCTTCCGAAATTTGGCCGATTATAAAAAATTATTATATTCTTTTCAATGCGATCGACGGTCTTTCAAAAATAGCGATTTTTTTAACTTATATTTTGGCGATTTCAATTTTGAAGGATATAAAAAGAGTTTTTCAATATCACGGAGCGGAGCATAAGTCTGTTTGGACTTACGAAAAAGGCTTGGAACTGACTGTTGAAAACGCACGAAATCAGACGAGATTTCACCCAAGATGCGGAACAAGTTTTATTTTCATTGTCATTATAATGAGCGTTTTGGTTTATACATTTTTGCCGAAATCTGAAAGTTTCGCTTTAAATTTTTTTGAGAGGATTGCCGCTCTGCCATTGATTGCGGGAGTCAGCTACGAGTTTCTAAAATTCAGCGCCAAGTACGAAAAAAACTTTATCATAAGACTATTCGTTTTGCCCGGACTTTTCATTCAAAGATTGACCACAAAAGAACCTGATGACAAACAACTGGAAATTGCGCTAAACTCCTTGAAAGAATCTTTAAAAATAGAAAAGTGCGAAGTCCAGTCACGCGTAGCGTGAGCATTTACTCGACACAGTCAAGCTAACTAAAAAACTGTATGGAAATTAGAAAAATTGAAAAAAATAAACCTAGAATCGCGCTTTTGGTGGATGCTTGGTTCCCGCTTTTCGGAGGCGGACAAGTGCATGTTGCTGAGGTTTCTCGCGCTTTAACCGAAAATCACAATTATGAAATTGATATTATCACCAGGGCAATCAGCGGAAGAATGACTCATTACGAAAAAACGCTTGTAGATGCTGGCAAACTCAGTGTTAAAGAGCTGGGGATTAAATCAAAATTTGGAAATCCTTTTATGAGAATTTGGTATATGGTTGAAACTTTTTTTATTTTGATTTGGGCTCATTTTTTTGGAAAGAAATATGAACTTTATCACGCGCACGCTATTTCAAGTTCAATTCCAATGAAGTTGGCGTCTTGGATAACCGGAGTCCCGACCGTTATGACTGTGCACGGCACAACGATTTTTCAAAAAGGATTTTCAGTGAAGAAGTTGATTGAAAGAGTTTCTCTTCTGGAAACAAGATATTCCCGAGAAATCAGTGTGGCGGAAAATTTTTTGAAAGCCGAGAATGTTAATAAAAATATCGCTATAATTCCAAATGGAATTCGATTGGATAATTTTGACGCTGTTGCCGATCAAAAAACAGATACATCTTTTGACGCGATTTTCGTTGGTCGTTTGGATTATATAAAGGGTTTGGATGTACTTATTAATGCGGTAAAAAAAGTCGTAGAATCTAATGAGTTCATTCAGTCTCACAAAGATTTTTTATTGCATATTGTGGGTGAAGGCGTTGAAGAAAAATCTCTCAAAAAAATGTGCGAGAAATTGGATATTGTGAAGCATGTTAAATTTCACGGAAAAGTATCCGGCGAGGCACTTATTGAACTTTATAAGAGTTCCGATTTATTTGTTTTACCGTCGAGGTCTGAGGGATTCCCTCTTACTTTACTTGAAGCAAGCGCGGCAAAACTGCCGGTTTTGGCAACCAATGTGGGTGACAATAAAAAGTTAGTTATCGAAAAGGTTAACGGGCATTTGGTGGCTCCTGAAGATGTTGAGGAACTTGCTTACTATTTGGAATATTTTGCTTTGAATCCGGGTTTGCGTGAGATGGGCTTAAATGGATATGAATTGGTGAAAAATGAATATTCTTGGAACAGAGTTGCTGAAAAAACTGCGGGGATTTACGAAGAGCTTTTGAAAGTTAAAAATACTGACAGGAAATTAAATTACATGAGGCTTATCTCGATTTTTCACGATTCAAGAATGCCTTGGTTTTTACCCCGAGTTTTGCTTGAGAGAAAACTTTACAATGAAACATACAAAGGTCGCGCACCATTGAAATTTTGTCTGACGGTTGATGTTGAACAGGCTTATGGATCGGCAGATTTACCTCACGAGATTGAACACGTGCCGGTATTTTTGGATCGTTTCGCGGATATGTGCAAGGCATTAGATATAAAGAGTACACTTTTTTGTCAGGCTGATTTGATCGAGACTTTTCAGGAAAAACTCAGGTCTTTGGAAGAAAACGGCCATGAGATTGGAATTCATGGTTTGCATCATGAACTTTGGGGTCGTGAAAAATGGTTCTTGAAAGATCCGTGGGTTCCACCTCTTGAAAGAAAAAAATTACTGAAAAAAATTCGTGAAATTGTAGATTCTTGTGGATTGAAAGCAGTGCGTGCTTTTAGAGCTCCTAATCTTGTTGTTGATCTAACAACACTTTCGTTGATTCGTGAATTTGGCTTTGAAATTGATTCTTCATCCCCCGCCATGCTTGGAAGAAAACCCATGCCGAAGCTAAAAGACGGGATTTGTCGGGTGCCGGTCAGTCGTGATCCAAAACCACATATTCAGTGGAAATATTTTATGCCGTTTGGAAACTATATTGTAATGAATTTATTCAACTTCTTAAAACTTTCAGACGGTGAAATTTTAATAGCAATTGAAAGATTGCGAGAATATCACCGTAAAAATAAGATTGCTCCTCATATTGTGTTTTTATGTCACAGTTGGGAGTTTCAATCACGTGACGACATGAAGTACCCGAACGGTGAAAACTTTATGGAGTTATCCAAAAAAATCGCCATGCTTAAGGGACATATGGATCTTGAATTCATGACTTTAACCGAGCTTTGTACCACAATTTATGCCGATTCCTGATGTGATGCCCGTCTCCGATTGGCGCGACATTCAATGCCTCATGGTGAAGTCAAAAAACTTTTCCGATTTTGAAGTTGCGGAAAAACTTATGGGTGGGAGGAAGTTTAAATATGCACAAAGTTTTGCTCATTTGCGAGGCGCTGTTGAATTCCTTTTCAAAAATTTGGAAATGGAGAAACGACGAGTTATTTTCCCAAAATACATTTGCGGTTCAGTTACACGCGCTGCCGAAAGAGCCGGTATAAAAGTTGATTATTGTGAAGTAAATTCAGAAGGAATCTTAGACTATGAAGAACTGAAAAAGATGCTGTTGGAAGATTTTGGCGGAGTATTTTTTGTTAGAACTTTTGGAAATAAGGGAGATGTTGAAAAAATTTCTGCGCTTTGCAAAGAAAAGAAACTTTTTTTGATTGAGGATTGCGCTCATTCTTTGAGCATTGAAAAAACTTTTGGTGATTTTGTGTTGTTTCATTTCGCGAAAAGAATTGCGAATTCTCAAGGTGGAATTTTGATTTCGGAGTCTATACATTTTCCTCAATTGGGAAAACATGCTTCATTTTTTTCAGGTTTAGTTTCAGTAATTCTAAAAATTGGATTGATTAGACCCGTATTAAATTTATATCGTTCCACAAAAAAACTCCCTATAGATAATGACGAAGAAAATGATAAAAAATATTCCGCTTTTAAGTCCGCGAGCGAAGGTTCAAAAAGACTTTTAATGAGAAGATTAAAAATGCTCAATAATTGTGAGGCGGTTTATAAGTCATATTTTGAAAATCTGCCAAAAGAATATAGAGCTGTTTTAAAGGAGCCTGTTGATGATTTTTTTAACTTCCCTATTCTTGTTCCAAAAGATAAAAATCGCAATGAGGTTTTGGGTAAATTAAGAGTTTATGGCATATTTGGAGATAGAATCTGGTACAATTCGGCATGCGGTTTCGCAAAAAGAGTTTTGATTTTGCCGGTCAACAAATTTATGACAGGAAAAGACGTGAAAATCATTTGTAACTTACTTAAAAATGTTTAATCGTGATGAGTGGTCAAAAATTTTGAAAGACGCTTATGGAATTCGCTCCGAAAAGATTTGCGGGGTTTGGCTTTTTGAAACTCGCGGCGGAATGGAAATGAATTTTGTGGGTGATTATATTGAAATGCCAAATGCGGATTTTTTTGAAAAGGCGAATGCCATTATTCGTGTCGATTCAAAACCAAAATATTGGAATTTTGAGAGCGGATTGGAAACTTACAGGTTAAAATGTGATAAAAGCTTTGAGAGAATTTTGAAAGAGGACATACATCAAAAAAGCAGAAATTTGATTTATAAAGCCGAGAAAAACGGAGTTGTGACTGAAATTGCCAATGATGAAGAGTCGCTTTGGGAATATTATAAAATGTATGTTCGAAGTATGTGCGGGATTGGGGCTATTCCACAAAGTTTTGAACTTTTTTCCGCGGCAAGAAAAGAGTTTGGCAAAGACTTTATTTTATTTTTGAGTAAATTGAATGGCAAAGATGTTTCCGGGATTGTGGCACTGCGAAATGGTAATAGGCTTCACATTTGGAGTAACGGACAGTCCAAAGAGGCTCGTCTGTCATCAGCTAATATGAAAACTTACGCGGATGTAATAAAATTTGCGTGTGAAAATGGCTTGGAAGTGGATTTTGGGAACAGTGAAGAAAGTTCTTCGTTGGCATTTTTCAAATCAAGATTCGGAACAAAAAAAATACCGGTGTGGACAGTTCAAAAAGGACAAATTCGCCATGGGAAAAGAAGTCGTCTACCGGCAAAATTGATGGCTTTTCTACCTGTTTCCGTGCTATCAATGGCGTCAAGGATTTTATTTAAATATATAAGATGAGTGTCAAAGTTGCTGTAATTTGCGCGGATCTAAATCCAAATGATTTGGGCGGTGCTGAGGTGCATATTGTTGAAATTGTGAGTGAGCTTGCAAAAAAAGGATATGAGATGCATCTTTTTGTTGGAAATGACGATTCAGCGAAATCACTTTTTGCTGAGAATGTATTTGTGCACGCGGTTCAATATAAAAAAATCGGGAATTTTAATTCTTGGGCTTTTGAAAAAGCTGTTATTAAAGAAATTATGAATTGTGGAATAAAATTTGATTTATTACACGCGAAACAGGTTTATCCTCAAGCAATCGCGGGCGCGAAATTAAAGAAAAAATTGGGAATTCCGCTTTATGTTACGGTTCAAAATCCCTTGGCTTACAAGGAAGAAATGATTTTGAAAGGATTTTTGGGAACTCTATTAAAACCATTTTTGTTTTTCTTGGGTTTTTGGGTGAAAAGCGCGCTGAAAAATGCCGATGTTTGCGCTTGCGTCAGTAATTTTTCAAAAAATGCGGCTGAAAAAATGGGTGCCAAAAATTGCGTTTTAATTCCAAATGGAATCGATTTGGAAAAATTTCAACTTTACGAAGGAGAAAGAAATATGTTTGAAATTTGCACAACTTCAACCTTAATTCCACGAAACGGGATTGATGTTTTAATTGAAGCAATGCCCGCCGTCACGGCTGAATTTCCAATGGCAAAATTAAAGATTGCGGGTGAAGGACCTATGCAAGAGGATTTGAAAAAAATAGCTGAAAGGCTTGGAATAAAAGTGGAGTTTTTGGGAACTCTTAAGCACGATGAAATTCCGGAACTCGTGAAGAAATCGCATCTGTTTGTTAGGCCGTCACGATTTGAGGGCTTTGGGGTTTCGTTTATTGAAGCTATGGCACTGGGTACCCCGGTTGTTACCTGCCCTGTGGGCGGAATTGTAGATTTCTTGAGAGACGGGGAAACTGGTTTACTTGCTCCTGTTGATGACGCAGATGCTTTGGCTCAAAAAATTATTTTTGCGTTTGTGAATGAGAGCATGATGAAATCAATAGTTAAAAACGCGAGAATTTTGGTTGAACAAAGTTACGACTGGAGAAATATCGCAAACAAAGTTGAGGAGGCTTATTTGGTTGCGACTTCTCTTAAATAATCCGATATGGTTTTAAATCCGTTTTTTGAAGCTTTTTCTTCAATAAGTTTTTTATCATTAACATTTACTCTAAATCTGATAACTATATTTTGTTTTTCAAGATATTCTTTTTCAGATAAAATTAAATTTGGCAGATCAATTAAAAGTTCGGCTATATCTTCATTCTGGAAAGGTTGAGAAATGTTTGCGGCTTCACATTCAAAGTACGTCGTTTTTGAATTAACTTTTCTTAAAGAATAAAAATATTTCCTGTTATTCAATGTAACGAAGTGATTTAAGGATTTTACTGGCGTATTTTTTGTAGAAATTTTTGCAGTCATTATCGTGTATTGGAATTATTAGATTTCTTGGCAACAAATAATGTTTAAATTTTATATGACTTCCTTTTGCTTCTATTTTATGGAATCCGCTTTCAAGCAGTAGATATTCAATTTCTTTGTATTTTAGAGAGATTGGATTATTAAAAAATTTACTTAAAAGCTTCTCTTTACTAGTCATTTTATAGCTACATTATATATTATTATGGCTACATATGCAATAACCGATTAATTTATAGATTATTAGATTCTTTTTGCAAAATATAATTATCAATAATCAGATTCAAATAGTGTTGTCAGAACTGTGACAACAGTTGAGGTTTAGGCTTGTCAAAGCCAACCTGATCTGGTAGATTGCCGGCTATGAGAAAAGTTTTTATTACGGGTGGAGCAGGCTTCATTGGATCTAATGCGGCGGCATACTTTAGCAAGAAGGGCGATGAGGTTACGATTTTTGATAATTTTTCGAGGGAGGGAACGCGAAAAAATTCCGAATGGCTTTTGAATGAATATCCAAAAATTAAAGTTGTGGAGGGCGATGTTAGAGACCCTGCGACTTTGGAAAAAGCGATTTCGGGAGCGGAAATAGTAATTCATTTGGCAGGACAGGTTGCGGTAACTACCTCTGTAACAGATCCGCGAAACGATTTTGAAATAAATGCTTTGGGAAGTTTTAATGTGTTGGAGGCTTGTCGAAAATTAGATCCTATGCCGATTGTACTTTATTCCTCAACAAATAAAGTTTATGGCGGAATGGAAGACGCTAAGATTGTTGAAAAAGATGGAAGATACGCCTATGAAAATTTGCCGATGGGTGTTTCAGAAGAACGCGGGCTTGATTTTCACTCTCCTTACGGCTGTTCAAAGGGCGGCGCGGATCAATATTTCCGTGATTATTTCAGAATTTATGGTTTGAGAACTATTGTTTTGAGACAGTCCTGCATTTACGGATACAGACAATTCGGAGTTGAAGATCAAGGTTGGGTTGCATGGTTTGCAATTGCGGCCATGTTTGACAAAGAATTAACGATTTTTGGGGATGGTAGACAGGTTCGAGATGTACTTTTTATTGAAGATTTGATGAAAGCTTACGATTTGTCTATTCAGAACATCGATAAAACTGCGGGGCAAGTCTACAATGTGGGGGGCGGCCCTGAAAAGACGCTTTCTCTTTTGGAACTTTTAGATTATTTGGAAAAATATTTTGGCAAAAAAATTGAAAGGAAATTTACCGATTGGAGACCGGGAGATCAGCAAGTTTATATCTCCGATATTCGAAAAGCGGAGTCAGAATTTGGATGGAAGCCTGAATTCACGCCTGCAGAAGGGCTTAAAAAATTAATTACATGGATTTCCGCGAATGAAAGTTTATTTGAAAACTTTAGCGGAAAGCTTCGAGGTCAAAGAAATATTCGAAACGAAAATGAACAATTGGAAAAACAAAAAACTGTCTAAATTGACTATTGTGAGCCCGATTTTTCCTCCTGATATTGGAGGTCCGGCTTCTTATGTGTATGAACTGGGTCAACGTTTAAAAGACGATTTTGATATTAGCGTGATTGCTTTCTGTGAAACAAAGCCCATTCTTATGAAAAATATAGATATTCACATAATCAACCCCCGTAAACACGGTTTTTTGGGCAGACAGTTAAGATTATTAAAAAATTTATGGAAACACTCACGCCGAGCTGATTTTATTTATATTCAAGGACCAGTGGTAGTTGGCTTTGTATCATCTTTTTTTGCAAGAAGATTTGGAATTAAATCCATGCTGAAATTTGTGGGTGATATTGCTTGGGAAGAAGCTTCCAGAAGCAGAAAAACCAGTTTGGATTTGAATGAATGGCTCAAAACGGAAAATAAAGATTTGAAATCTAAAATCTTACAGTGGGTACAGAAAAAAAGTTTTGAAAATGTTGATAAAATTCTTGTGCCATCACAATATTTGAAAGATTTACTAATGAAGTACTACGATGTGTCTGAATCTAAAATTACAAGAGTTTATAATGCATTTGAATATAGGAATGTCGAAAAAAAACATGGGGAAAGGGCTTACAAATTAATGTGTGGAGGTAGGCTTGTTCCTCATAAAAATGTGAATTTAATTATTGAAGCGATGAAATTGCTTCCTGAAAAATATACTTTGGATGTTTACGGGAGCGGGCCGGAAAAAGAAAAATTAATAGGTATAGCGGCCGAGCTGGGAGATCGTGTCAAATTTTTTGGTAATGTTTCACATAGTGAACTTTCACGTGCGATGGAAAAACATGAAATGTTCATTTTATATTCAAGTTACGAAGGTTTACCACATGTGATTTTAGAGGCATTTGCGGCGAGATGTCCCGTCGTGGCTTCAAATATTTTGGGTACGAATGAAGTTGCAATTGATGATCAAACCGCGGTTTTGGCCGAGTCGGAAAATCCAAAAAGATTAGCGGAGGCAATTAGAAATTTATCTTGGGATAAGAAAAGAAGAGAAAGACATTGCATCAATGGTGTCAAGCTACTCAAGAGTGAGTTTTCATGGAATACTCACATTGAGAAGCTCAAAAAATTGATATGAAAAAAAATATTTTGATGATTAGCGGCGACAGCGGAATCGCCCACGGAAAGCATAATATTTTTTTTGAAATGCTAAAAGAATTTTCCAAATATTTTGACAACGTGCATGTTATTACAGGTTCAAATGGAGTTGGTAAAAGTTTTACAATTCATAAAAATGTACATGTACATCCAAATAATTTGAGCAGAATTTTAAGAAATGATTTTTTAAAACATGAGAAATTTGCTGTAAAAAAAACGCTTGAAATAAATAAGAAAAATAAATTAAGTTTTGTGATTTCACATGTGATTCCACCTTTTTTCCCGGGAACAAAAGCGGCGATAAAAATAGCGAGCGAACTTAAGATTTCTCATTATGCTGAGGTAATGCATATTCCCGGATATCCAAAAGCAAGCGGGCCACGAGAGTTTTTAGAAAAAATGACAATGGCTAAATTTTTGAAAAAGAATTGGGAAAAATTCGATAGAATTAGAGTTATAAATCCTGGTGAAACTAAAAAATTTATTTTGGATTTGGGTGTGCCTGAGAAAAAGATGATTTTCATTCCTGCTTTTTATGTTGATTTTGAAATTTTCAAACCGCGTAAAATTAAAAGAAATGAATGGCAATTTGTTTACTCCGGTAGATTTGAAACTAATAAAAATATCTTTGCTTTGCTATACGCCCTTGAGATGGTTTCAAAAAAATATCCTAAGGCAAAATTGAAAATGATTGGTGACGGTACCTTGTTAAATAAGGTCAAAAAGCTTAGTAAAAATTTAAATGTGGAAATTTTGGGTTGGCTTCCAAAACACGAAGATTTGGCAAAAGTGTATAGCGAGTCCGCTGCGTTGATTATGCCCTCATTTTCAGAGGGTGGACCTCGAGTTACTCTTGAAGCGATGGCCTGTGAAACGCCGGTTTTATCCACACCTGTGGGAATAATGAAAGAGGTGATGAATAAAAAAAATTCCATTGAAATTGGCTGGGATGCAAAGTCGATTGCGAAAAAAATGGAATTTGTACTGAAGAATCCTAAAAAAATGCGGGAAATGGGAAAGGAAGGCGCGAACTCCGTTCGCGTGTTTGAATATAAAAAGGCGATAAAAAATTATGCCGAAACTTATTTGGGATTATGAAAAAACTTTTTTACATTTTGCCTGAATATTATGAAGATACGTCCACACATTTCAGATATAATGTTGAACTTTTGGAAGAAGTTGCAAAAGAGATGCGCGTATTTTTATTTATTGAAAAAGGTGCAAAGTTTAAATCAAATATTCAAAATATTTATGTGGCAAAATTCAATTTTTTGCCCATGAGAATTTTGGAAAGATTTTTTATTTTTTGGGTTGCAAGAGTCTGTGGCTATAAAAATTTTTATTCTCATTACGCATATTTAAGCGCAATGATCGCGGGTTTAATTTGCAGAATCAGTTTTGGCAAACTTTATTTTTGGCACTGCGAAATGCGTAAAGAATATGAGGAGTCATGTAATTTGTGCAATTTGCCGGCAAAAATTACAAAAGACTGGCCTTTTAGATGGGTTTTGAAGCTTTGTTCAAATTTAGTGACATGTTCCGAGCAAATGAAGAAATATTATTTTAAAGAATTTAGTGTTCCATTGAGAAAAATTGAGGTTTTACCTAATTGGGTCAATACGGAAAAATTGAGGGTAAAAGAGAAAAAACCCGGGAAAACGATTTTATTTTTGCATTGGCTTTCACCGAGAAAAGGTAGCCGTATTTTGCCTGAAATATTTTCTGAAATTTCAAAAAATATGGCCGGTGTTAAATTTATTGTAGTTGGAGAAGGCCCGGATTTTATTTTCCTGAAGGATGAATTTAAAAAAAGAAACTTAGAAGTTGAAATGCCCGGTGCGGTAGCCAATAAAGATATATTATCTTACTTCAAAAAAGCCGATTTATTTATAAATCCTTCAAGAGAAGAGGAATTCGGAAGAGTAATTATTGAGGCAATGGCGGTGGGATTACCGATTGTTTCAACAAAAACATTGGGAGCGGAAGCTATACTTACGGAAAAACAGAAAAAATTTACTTTTGACTTCGAAAATCCCGGAATCGGTGCTGAAAAATGCTTGGAAATTTTAAGTTCTGCAAAAATTTACGAGGAACTTAAAAAAGATGGCCTTAAAAGGGTTGAATCATTTGATAAAAAGCGGATTTTAAAAAGTTTTACTTCTTTATTTTAAAGACAAAAAACTTACTTCCAAAGAAATTCCAGAATAGAACAACTGCGATTGCGCTTAGCTTGCCAATAATGTCATCGAGACCAAAGAAGTGTACACAGATAAAGAGAACAATTTCAGCCAGAAACAAACCAACAAGCAAGACACTCATAAACTTTCCGTACTCCAGTTTCTTTTTATCGTGAGTGCTTTTAAAAGTAAAAACCCTATTTAAAAAATAGCTGTTAGTTGAGGAGATCATAAAGGCAAATATGTTTGCCAAAAGGTAAAATATCCCAAGAACCCTGGTGAAAAAAATATAGGCAAATGTATCAATTGCGGTGTTTAGTAAGCCCACGAAACAGAATTTGATGAATTGTCTGAGGCTTACGGGGATTTTTTCTAAGTGCTGTTTCATGTCGCGAATTATACCTGTATAATTCTGCAGATTCTATCTAAATTTCATGGCCAACGGAAGAATAGATTGGGTAACAAAAAAAAGCTTGGGTAAGCGCATATTGGATATCGGCTTTGCCGGTGAAGAGGAAAAAGATGCGGCATTACACAAATTACTTAGGAAAATGAATCCGGATTCATTTATGGCCGGAATAGATACAAATGAGAAATTGGTTAATAAATATAATTTTCCTAATACAAAAGTCGGTTCTTTCCTGGAAATGCCTTATGAAGATGCATCTTTTGATACGGTTATTTTGCTTGAAGTTGTTGAGCATGTTTTAGACAGCGTTAAAGGTTTCGCGGAGGTTTCAAGAGTATTGGAAAAAGGTGGTAAATTTATTCTCACAACTCCTTGCTGTTATGGATTTTTAAATTGGTTAAAGTATTGGTTTCTTTCACCCAAACCTTACGAGAGAAAAAATTATAGGGGATTTTTGGGTAATCATGATCATAAAATATTTTGGGAACCACTTTCGCTTTGCAATATTTTGGCAATGAATAATTTGAAGGTGATTGAAGTTACTACAAGAAATTTATCAATTCCGTATTTACCCGCGCAGTACAGAAATCCGGCTTTAAATTTCTGGCCTTTTACAAGAATGGGAACTTATCTTTGTATTGTCGCGGAAAAACAATGAAAATACTTTATTTAAGTAATAACAGGTTCCCAACTGAAAAAGCACATGGTCTTCAGATAGCCAAGATGTGCGAGGCTTTTTTGAATCAGGGAGCTGAAGTTTTATTGATTGTACCAAATCGAAAACAAATTACTGAGCTCGGTTCTCCGAAAGAATTTTATGGCCTCAAAAATGACATAAAAGTTAAAAGAATTTGGTGCCTGGATTTTCTAATGAGTAATTTTGTTCCAAGATTGCTTGCATATTTTTTCCAAAGTTTTTCTTTTGCGTTTTCCTTCATTTTGATAAGAAGGCAATTCAAAAAATATACAATCTACTCTAGGACTTTTCTTCCCTTGATGGGATACAGTGGTAAGTGGTTTTTCGAGGCACATGCTTTCCCAAAAAGTTTTGGGGGCAAATTAGTACATCGTATTTTTCTTAGAAAAGCGCGCGGAGTGGTTTGCATAAGTGAAGCTTTGGCAAGAAAATACGCGCTAATTTACAGAGGTGAAATTTTAATTGCGCATGATGGGGTCGATATTGATTTATTTGGAAACTTTAAAAAAACTGGCAAGAAAAAAGTTGTTTTGTACACGGGTTCACCTTATAAAGAAAAAGGAGTGCTCACACTTGCAAAAGCATGCGAGAATTTAAAAGACATTCAGTGTGTTTTTTTGGGAGGGAACAAAGATGACGCTGAGTTTAAACACCTTCAAAAAATTGCAAAGAAATCAAAAGTTTTGCCTTACGTTAGACATTATGAAGTTCCTAAATATATTGCGGAAGCGGATCTTTTGGTGATCCCAAACAGTGCAAAAGATACAGTTTTTTCTGAAGATACTTCACCGCTAAAATTATTTGAATATATGGCCAGCGGAAAGAAAATTTTAGCGAGCGACGTGCCTGCCTTAAAAACAATTTTAAATGAAAAAATGGCTTGGTTTTTTAAAGCGGATCATGAGGATGATTTGAGAAAAAAAATTTTGGACGCTTTGAACTCAGAGGAAGAACGGGGAAAGACAGCTATGGATGCAGTTAAAAAATACTCTTGGAGGGAGAGGGCGAAAGAGATTCTTGCATTTTTAAATACCTGATAATCATCTTTGGCCTCTGATTGTGGTTGTAAATTAAAATATCACCTTCTTTAAGCTTTTCAGGTGAGTACTCTATAATTGCAATGGCGTTTTCGGAATAATCATATTTTGAAATTGTGGTAAACCTGTAGTCATCCTTATAAAAATCTCCTAAATAATATTTAGATACATCGCGGTGGATTCCAATATACCATCTGAAGTGATGTTCATATCCGTCTATAAAATTATCTTCAATCACAAGCAATTCTCTGCTGCCCTTTAAAAATTTTGCCAGTGCCGGGAAACCGTCATCGCGTAAAAAACTCCATGAAGCCAAAGAATTATGTTGTTTGAATTCTTCGTATGTATAAAGATCCAATCTACCGAATTCACCAATTTGAATGGAATCAGGTCTTGGGATCACTAAAATATGTGTGTTTATGCTGTGGATAAATGAACTTAGAGTAAATACCGACGACCAAAAAATTATGATATATTTCAAAATAAAATGCTTCACAAGCATTTGTTCCATGGCAAGAAGACTCAAGAGTATTAATGGAAGTGTCAAATATTCGGCATAATATGCTCTATAACCGTTCAATGAGAAAAAAATAATAGAAACTAAGAATACTGTTATAAAGAAGTTTATAGTGGTTTTTTGCTCTTTAAATTTTTTCCTAAAAAGATAAATTAACAGGATTGAGCCTAAGAAGTTAATTGAAATTAGCAGAGACCATTGATCTGCGAGCATTTCAATAAAACCCAGTAGAGTTTTAAAAAATGGCTGAAGTGCTGAAGAATATAGCTCTTCATTATTCATTATTGAGTTGGCATGAATCCCCAAGAAATTAAGGACTTTAGCGGTAGGTACATCAGTATATCCTGTCGTTTTATATGCGATTATGTTGAAAATAATTACCGGTAAAAAAAAGAACAAAACTACCGAGGAAATTTTTAGTAAATTTTTAAAACCTTTCTTTTTTAAGAACCAGAATATTAAAAAAGGAGGAATTAAAAATACAGCAGCCAGTTTTACCAAAATGGTGGCGGTGGCAAGCAAGCCGACCAAGAAAATATCAAGATTTGTGGTTTTATCTTTTTTGTCTAAAAATTTAATGTAGAAATATGAAAAAATTAAGACGAAAAATGTAAAAATGGAGCCGTCTTGCGGAATCATCAATCTAGATCCAAAAATGGCATATGTGTTAATTGCAAGAAGGAATAAAGCAAAGGCGGTCATTGATTTGGAAATTTTTAATCGTTTTGCGAAAAGAAGTAAGATACAAAGTTCAAGAATTCCAAAAATAATCATCGGACTCCTGACAATATATTCGGGCGAGTAAAAATATCCGAACGGGACAATTAAGCTGTACGTAATGAAAGAAAGGAAAAAGCCCAATGGGGAATGAATTGATGTTGATAAAAAGAGTGCCTTCCTTCCAACAAATATCCCATCTATAAGATGGTATGAATAGAGCGAGAGTTCTTGCTCATCCTGATTTATATTCTGATTTGAATTGCCATAAATCCTCATAAAAATCGCAAAACCGAGAATTGAGAGGATCAAGAAAAGCCACTTCTTTTCTATGGGCTCTATTTTTTCATGGAAGGTTTTTTTCTTTCTGGATAGGACGTATAAACCGGCGGAAAGTAGCAAATAAAGAGGGAATAAAGTGTCAATATGAACCTGATAAGGGGTTTGGGAATACTCAAAAATATTGTTTGCAACCCCAAGTGGGTAAGAAAAAAGAAAGCTAAGAGTCACGCTCAAAATCATTGCTTCCCAAAAATTCAGTTTTTCATTCTTTCCCCAAATTAATTTTAAAAAAAGATAGCCGGGTAAAAAAAGTGCGAATGGCGTAAAAAAAATTGTCATGATTTAAAAAATTCTTTTATTTTTGAGATTACGTAGGACTGTTGTTCATCAGTTAGTGAATAGCTGGAAGGTAGAGATAATCCAGTTTCATAAGCTTTTGTTGCATTAGGGAAATCGGTACCAAATTTGCCTTTATAACAAGGTTGAAGGTGTAGAGGATAAAAATACCTTCTAGAACCGATTCCATTTTCTCTTAAAAATTTTTCGAGTTTTCCGGCGTCAGGAATTTCAATATTTGTGAACCAATAAACCGGTGAAGTTTCCGGTGGATGTTCGTAAAATTTTACGATGGATTTTAATTCTGCTAAGTATTTATCATTAATTTCTTTCTTTCGAGTTAAAATTTTAGATAGTTTTTTTAGTTGCGCAATCCCAACCGCTGCATTTATATCTGAAAAACTAAAATTGAAACCAATACTTTCATGAATAAAAATTCCTTTTTTCTCACGACCGTGGTTTTTCATTTTATATAATTCTTTAGCAAGTTTTTCGTCGTTCGTGAGCATTACGGCACCTTCGGCACTTGTAATGATTTTGTTCGCGTAAAAGGAGATCATTCCAATATCACCAATTGTACCAACGTGTTTGCCATTATAAGTTGTTCCAATGCTTTCAGCAGCATCTTCAATCACAAAAATCTTGTGATCCTTTGCAATGGAAATTATTTCATCCATTTTAGCCGATTGGCCGTAAAGATGAACAGGGATTACAGCCTTGGTCTTGGATGTAATTTTGGAACGTAGCGATGCCGGCGACATTTGCCATCCGCTTTCATTAATATCGCAAATAACAGGTGTTGCTCCCGCCAAAATTACAGCGTTTGCCGTGGCGATAAAAGTTAAATCGGGGACGATTACTTCATCACCTTGGCCAATTCCCAAAACCATAAGCGAGGCCGCTAGGCCGAGCGTTCCGTTCGCGTATGCAATAACATATTTTGCGCCCGTGATTTGTTGAAGTAAGCTTTCGAATTCTTTTGTGGCTTCATTTTCACTAATATAAGTTGATTTGATAACTTTTGCGAGTTCTTCAAGCTCCGCGTTATCAATCCATGGCTGAATTTGAGGTATAAAATCCATTATTTTTTAATTAAAGACCTACCTGAGAATAAAAGTTTCAATCCTTCAAAAGTATATATGAAAATGTATTTGCCAAAATATGTTTTACTGTCACCCGATGCACGCAATCCGTAAACAACCGGAATTTCTATGCAAGATTTATTTAAATATTGCGCCGCCAATAAAAATCTAAAATAAAATTCGCCGTACCCTGTAAATATTTTTTTAGTATTCATTTTTTCCAAAATTGATTTTTTGAAAAGTACAAAGCCGCCTGTATTATCGGTGGATTTCATTGAAAGAATTAAAGATAAAAAGTAGTTGAAAACCATGCTACCGATATATCTTGAACGACCACCTTCCATGTCACCTCCCCAGGTATATCTTGAACCTGTAACTATGTCGTAAAATTTTGATAGCTCAAAAAATTGTTTTAAATATTTAGGATCGTGATTAAAGTCGGTGTCCATCAAAACAATGTGTGTACCTGTTGATTCATTAATTCCTCTTAAAATCGCCGTTGCTAAACCTTTTTCATTTTTTCTTATTATGACTTTTACATTTTTAGAGTTTTTGAAAGATTGCTCAACAAATTCGCCGGTTTTATCTGGAGAATTATCATCAACCAGGATAACCTCATAATCTACATTTTCTTTTTCCGCCGCTCTTTGAATCTCACGAATGAATGTAACTATATGGTCGTGCTCATTATAACTTGGAAGTATGAATGAAACTTTCATGTTTTTTTTGTTAACTCCTTATATTTTATCCTGAGTTTAATTACACCATACATTGCCGAGATAATTTCTTTCAAAGTCAGATTTGATTCTCCCCTAACTCTGTTAACAAATACAATGGGAATTTTACCAATTTTTTTCCCGCTTAAGTATGCGATATAAATGAATTCGCTCAAAACAATATATCCACTTGTTATCATTTTTCTGAATAAAAATGACCCGACTATGTCCCTTTTATATGCTCTGTATCCATTAGTAAAATCGTGTATTGGAACTTTTAAAATTCTACGAGTGTAAAGATTAGCATATTTGCTGAAAAACTCTCTTTTCCAGCCCCAATTTATAATCTTGCTTTCGGGTAAATAACGAGATCCGATCACGACATCAAAGCCGGATTTGAGTTTTTCCAAAAGTCTTGGGAGATCTTTGGGGTCGTGTGAAAAATCCGCGTCCATTTCAAAAAAATAATCGAAAGAGCCATTTATATATCCCCACTTAAAACCATCTAAAACAGCTCCTCCTCTACCCTTTTTTGATTTCCTAACAATTAATTTAACTCTTCTGTCTTTTGAAAATTTCCTAACTTCGTCGGCTGTATGATCTCTGGAATTATCATCCACAACAATAACTGTGGATTGCGGCATATATTTTAATACACTTTTTATCATAAAAGCGATATTTGCCTTTTCATTTTTTGTTGGAATAACTATTAAAGATTTTTTCATGTCGCAATTTCTGAAATATAAAAATCGAGAGTCTCTTTTAACGCTTTTTCAATTGGCGTAAAAATAAAATTTGGAAATATTTTTTGGAATCGATTTGTATCCAATGTTAGATCTTTTGATCTGTTAATTTCTTTTTTTTGATCTTCCAATGGTACATTTAACTGCTTAGAAATAAATTTCGCAATCATACCTACTTCATGTAATTCACCACTGGCGACATTTAATATATTGAAATCATTATTTCCCACTAAAGTTAGACTTATGATTCTCGCCAAATCTTTTGAATATAAAAAATCTCTTGTGTGACTTCCGTTTAAAATGGTGATTTTCTTTTCGAGAATCGCATCTTTTATGATTTGAGGAATAAGATTCGGTTTTGTTTGCCAAGCTTGATACGGCCCAAAACAATTTGTAAGCCTTAAAATTTTGACCGGCAAACCTTTTGATATATATTTTATACATACTTTTTCCGCCTCAATTTTTGATAAGGCATAGTTATCACCTTCATGTGGTTTTTGCGCGGAATCTTCTTTTAAAGGTCGCTCCGCCTCATCAGAATAAGTTGTTGCTGAAGAAAAAAATAAAAATGCCTTCATAGATGAAAAATTTGAGGCGATTTTTAGAAGTTTTTCTGTCATCACAACATTCAATTCCATTGTTTTACTTAAGTCATCTGCAAGTTTTGGGCTCGCATAAGCCGCTAAATGGATTACAAAATCGAAATCCATATTTTTCAAAAGTTCTGATATGTCATCTTTAAAAGCGTCGAAAATAATATTTTTAATTTTTGGATTTTTAACCGGATGAAGGGATAAATTTGTAATATCAAATCCCCCGTCAAGAAGTTCCGGAATTATATTTCTTCCAAGAAAACCATTGCCGCCGGTAATTAAAACTTTAGGCATTTTTTGAAAAATATTCTTTGAAAGTATCAACAATAAATTTTATTTCAGCGTCTCCAATCGCCTTGTGACATCCAATATAAAAACCATGTTTGTTCACGTAGTCCGCATTTGGAAATTTTGGGGCTAAATCACCAAAAAGTTCCAAATAATAAGGTTGGTTTATCAGTGGCACCATGTAGCGAGTTTCTATATTTCTTTCTTCTAAGAAGATAATTAAGGGATCACGCGCAATGCTATTTTTTAAGACAATCGGATACATCATGAAGGCATGTTCAAAACCGTCAGGTGCACTTGGAAGTTGCAGATATTTTTCCAGTTCTTTAAGGCCTTCCGTTAATTTTGTGGCGTTCTTTTTACGAGTCTCAATTACCTCGTCTTTTCTTTCAATTTGCGCGAGTCCAAGCGCCGCTTCCATTTCCGTTATTCGATAACTGTAACCCATTCTAATAAAACTAAATCTTCTGTCTACAATTTTAAATAGTGACTCGGATGAATTTGTATCTTTGTCGTCGTCAATTTTTAAATAAATGGAGTCCCGACCATGATTCAAATAACTCTTCATCATTATTGCAAGTTCGTCATCATTTGTAAGTGAAAGTCCGCCTACTCCGGTGACAATTAAATGTGCCATATAAGTTGAAAAACAAGCAATATCTCCACGTGAACCAACTTTATGACCTTGCGCTGAAACCAGCATTGTTTCACATGAATCTTCCAGAATTTTTAGATTATGCTTCTTTGCGATTTCGCAAATCGCATCCATGTCACAAGGTAAGCCGAAAAGATGGACCGGAATTATCGCGCGAGTTTTTGGACTTATCGCGGCTTCGATTTTTGCGGGATCAATGTTGTATGTAAGCGGATTGATATCAACAAAAACAACCTTCATATTATTTTGTAAAACAATGTTTGAAGTCGCAATAAATGTGAGTGCAGGAACGATAACTTCATCATCGTCTTGCCATTTCCATCTTTCCTTCATGGCCGCCAATGCAATTTGTAGAGAACTTGTCCCACTATTACTTACAATTGCAAATTTTCTGTCATGGGCATCTGCGAATTTTCTTTCAAAAGCTTGAGAAAATTTCCCGTAAGAAAGCCGACCGGAATCTAAAACCTCGTTTACATATTTTTTCTCCAAATCTGTAATATCAGCGCATCCAACGCCAATTTGTACGGGATATTTCATATCAAGATAATAGTTCAATATCTGCCCTGACCATCATTTTTACCAAATCGCCAAAGTCGAACTCAGGTGACCAGTTTAGTTTTTTCCTTGCGTTTGAAGCGTCGGCAATCAAAATATCCACTTCCGCGGGACGGATGAAATCGGGATTTATTTTTACATAGGGTTTCCAGTCACTTATCCCAATTTCTGCAAAGGCTAGGTCTAAAAATTCCTTAATACTATGAGTTTCACCCATCCCGATTACAAAATCTTCGGCGGTTTCTTGTTGAAGCATCAGGTGCATGGCCTTCACGTAATCTCCTGCAAATCCCCAGTCACGTTTTGCATCAAGATTTCCCAAATGAATTTCTTTGGCTAAACCAAGTTTAATTTTAGCAACTCCCATACTTATTTTTCTCGTTACGAATTCCTCTCCTCTTCTTGGCGATTCGTGATTGAATAAAATTCCGCTGCAAATGTACATTCCATAACTTTCCCGATAATTCATAGCCGCAAAGTGCGCAAAAACTTTAGCGAATCCGTAAGGACTTCTGGGATGGAATGGCGTCATTTCAGTTTGAGGTGTTTCTCTAACTTTTCCAAACATTTCGCTTGAAGAAGCTTGATAAATTTTTGCGTCTTTTTTTGTTAGTCTTGCCGCTTCAAATAAATTTAGTGCTCCCAATCCAGTAACTGAACTGGTTAAAACCGGCATTGTGAAAGAACTACCCACAAAAGATTGCGCCGCAAGATTATAGATTTCATCAGGTTTGGACTTTTCAATCGCAGTGATTAAAGAAGACATATCTTGCAGATCACCGTAGACAATTTCCACTTTGTCTAGCAAATGAGAAACTCTTCCCAGATTATTTCCGCTTGCGCGTCTAACCAAACCATAGACTTTATAACCCAGCGAAAGTAAATATTCCGCCAAGTAAGATCCGTCTTGACCTGTTATGCCTGTAATTAAAGCTGTTTTCATGTTTTTGATTTAGCACAATCGCTCTGCTCTTGTGTGAGGGTAATGATTTTAACAGGTTTTGGCAATATGAAGTGATATGTGTATATTTTAAACATGACAACACTAAAAAAAGGAGATGAAATCAGGGTGATTGCTCCTGCAAGAAGTTTAACGACTACTTGGATTGCTGAAGAAGTAAAAAATTTAGCTACAAAAAGGTTTGCTGACTTGGGTTTTAAATTAAGTTTTGGCAAACATGTGAATGAGATTGATGATTTTTCATCTTCATCGATTGATAGCCGAATCGAGGATATTCATGATGCTTTTGCAGATCAAAATGTGAAAATGATTATAACGGTTATTGGCGGTTTTAATTCGAACCAATTATTAAGATATTTAAATTATGAACTTATAAAAAATAATCCGAAAATATTTTGCGGTTTTTCAGATATTACCGTGCTTGCAAATGCAATTTATGCGAAAACCGGAATGGTAACTTATTCGGGCTCACATTTTTTGAACTTTGGAGATAAAAATGAGAAAAGTTTTAATTATATTTGGGAGTATTTTAAGAAATGTCTTTGTGAAGATTTGAGTTTTGAGGTTTTGCCATCACAAGAGTGGAGTAATGATGGATTTGCATGTGATCAAAGTAAAAGAATTTTTGTAAAGAATGAAGGATACTGGCTTATTAATGAAGGCGAAGCCGAGGGAATTTCTTTGGGCGGGAACCAATGCAGTTTAAACCTGTTACAAGGCACAGAATTTATGCCGAATTTAGCAAATAGTATTTTGTTTTTGGAAGATGATGAAGAGGCTCATGTTGCAACTTTTGATAGAGATTTACAGTCAATAATTCACCTTCCCGATTTTGCGAAAGTTCGAGGTATTGTTATTGGACGTTTCCGCAATCAAAGTGGAATGAACGAGGATCTTTTGAAGAAGATTATAAAGTCAAAAAAAGAACTGGATTTAATACCGGTTATTGCCAATGCAGATTTTGGGCATACAACGCCGTTCTTTACTTTCCCGATTGGAGGACTTGTTAGGTTAAGCGCGAAAAAAGACAGAATTAAGCTCGAAATCCTACAGTCTTAGCAATGTAGTCGATAAACTCAGCGATTTCTTTTGAGTTTTTGATTTGTTCCGGAGTGCTGTCGTGCCAAATTTTGAAGTAGTTTATTGGGAAAGAAGTTGCCAAAATACAGGAAATAAAATTGATCAATTCTTTGTCGTCATGCTTGTTTTCTTTGAAAACTTTCTTAAAGACATCTGCCAATTTTGTGAGATCCGTGACGTGATAAACAAAGGATAATTTGTTGTAAAAAATCTCACCGAAAGTTATGACAGGCTTGCCCAATAAAATTGCTTCCATCCCGGCAGTTCCTGTTATTGTCGCGACGCATTTGGCTTTAGGAATTATTTTTGAAGATGAGACATTCGGATCAATGAAAACGATATTCGGCATTTCTTTTAAACGATCGTAATAAGATCTTGGGCGGAAATTTATCATCGCTGGATGATCTTTAACGTAAAGTTTTGTTGTAATCGGGAGAGCTTTTGCGACGTTGTGAACTAAGGCGATTTGATCCGTGAAATAAGGCGCCAAAAACATCGTTGCTCTTTCCGGTTCGAAATGAAGTGGAAAAAATACAAAGTCTTCATTTTCATTCATTTTTCCATAAACCAAACCGTGAGCGCTGAGCCTTCGAGAAAATTTCACAAATTTATTTCTTAAGTAATCAAAAGGCGATTGCTCTGTAAAATCACCATTACGACCCTCCGAATAATGAGCTTTTACGTATTTTACAAAGCCCAAAACTTCCTTGAAAATCGCGTGTAAAAGTCCGATTTTTCCTGAGGTTTCCATCCATTTTCGTGGAGCGGGTTTCTCACGATAAGATTTTAAAATTTCTTCGGCTTCTTTCATGTGACTTTCTGAAAATCCTTTTTCATCAAAAAGTTTATTCGCCGCCGAGAACTCTTCATTTTCTGTCATTGTGACATAATCTTTTAGCTTTGTGTGGTCAAAAATATAAGTTTTAATTCCCATTTTTTTTGCAACTTTGTACATAATCATTGAGCTGATACAGCCGACCAAAGATAAAATTATAAAATCTGGTTTTTCCTCTTCTAACATTTTGATTATCGCGCGAAAACGTTCTTGGATCATGACTAAAGTTCTATCGTAGTCATATTTTGGAGTATAGGCATATTCAAAATGCGGATGATCCATTGCCAAAATTCTATCGGCCAAATAAAAAGGCCATAAATTAGGAATTCCATATTCTTTTTCGATTTTATTTAAAAACTCGTGGTCCGGTTTGCCATGCTTTGCTTTTTCATGAATTTCATTTTCAAAAACTTCAGTGCAATATTTAAAATCATGCTGTGAATCAAGAAAATTTTTTGCTTTAACACCTTGAATAAATGCCGCAGCTTCGGTCATTCCATGCTCTTTCATTAAACCAAGCGCGATATAGTGGCCAAATTTTGCGAAATTTCTTTGTAAGAAGAAAAGTCCCTTCATTTTATTTTGTTAGCTGGAGCACTATACTTGATCTGGAGCTGAAAAGCCATTAAAATCCGCATGATATGAATACGGTTTGCATAATTCAAACAAGAATGGGTTCGAGCAGATTGCCCGGAAAAATTCTTATGGATCTTTGCGGTAGGCCTGTTCTTTGGCATGTGATTAACAGAGTAAAAAAATGCAAAAAAATAAATAAAATTGTGATTGCAATCACTGTGAATGCTGAAGACGACGTTTTGGAAAAATTTGTTGAAAATTTGAAAGATTCAAAAGTTGGAATTTATCGCGGTTCTCAAAATGATGTGCTTTCTCGTTATTTTGAAGCGGCAAAAAAAGAATCTGCGGATCTTGTTGTTAGAATTACTTCCGACTGCCCGCTTATTGACCCGGAAATTGTGGATAAAGTTATTGAAGAAGAGCTGAAGTCTGGAACATATACTTCAAATATTCCGGTTGATGGACGAACTTTTCCGAGAGGATTGGACGTGGAAGTTTTCCCGTTTTCCTTACTTGAAGACGCTGCAAAAAATGCTGAATCGGATTCTGAAAAAGAGCATGTTACGCCCTACATAAGACAAAAAACCGCAAGTTTTGCCGGAGGTGTTTTGAATGGAAAAGATCTTTCAATGCACAGATGGACATTGGACACGGCTGAAGATTATGAATTGATTAAGAAAATTTATGAAGAATTATGGCCGAAAAAAGCTGATTTTCTCATGGATGACGTTTTGAAAGTTTTTGAAGAACATCCGGAATATTTTGAAATTAACTCTCACATTGAACAGAAACCAATATGATCACATTAATTCCGGACTTCGGAGGAGAAATCGGCTTGGGACACGTTTCAAGAATTGCCGCATTAACAATGGCTTTATTGGATTTGGATCAGGAAGTGCGAATTGATTGTAACGAAAAAATATTTTCTGAATTTTTGGAGGATTCTTATCGAAAAAAAGTGTCATATGGAAAGTGTGAAAATGGCGATTTTGTTGTTGTTGATTCGTATAGAATTGAGAAATTTCCCAAGAATGTTTTGAGGGCGAATTTGGCGGCATTCGAAGATCATAAAATCGATTTTATTGGAGAAAAAGCCGGCTTAATTTTGAGAAATTTTTGTTTGAGAGTTAAGTATTTTGGAGATCAAAATGTAAAAGTGAAGAATGAGGCGGTGGTTTTTTTAAAGTCATATTATGATGAAACAAAATGCAAAAACTTTTTGGATAAATTTACGCCGATCGCTTCGAAATTTGTTCAGAAAATTAATGTTGTCGGGCTTGATTTTGTTTCGCCAAAAGATGTTTATAAACTGATGCGTGAATCAAAATTTGCATTTGGAGCGGCCGGTCAAACCGCCATGGAATTGGCGGCAATCGGGTGTCCACAATTTATTTTTGAACAGGTTGAAAATCAAAAAAATAATGTTGAGTATTTAAAGAAATTGGAAAACGTTATTTTGCTGGAAGGCGATTCAAAAACCATTGTTAATTTTACAAATTTGGAAGATAAAATTGTCGAACTTCTGGACAAAGACAGAGCGCAAGATGTAAATCTTTTAAACGGAGCAGAAGAGGCCGCGAAACTTATAATCAAAAGCTTATGATTTTAGGAATTATTCAGGCGAGAATGGGTTCGACAAGACTTCCCGGAAAAGTTTTGAAAAAAATTTCCGGAAAACCGATGATGCTTTATTTGTATGAGCGTTTTAAAAAGGCGAAACTTGTTGATAAAGTTGTAATTGCAACCGCGAATGATGAGATAAATAAACCGATTATTGAATTCGCTAAAGAAAATGGAATTGATTATTACGCGGGCGATGAAAATGATCTTGTTGATAGACTTTATCAAACGGCAATCAAGTTCGGAGCCGACGCAATTGTGAGAATTACGGCGGATTGTCCTTTGGTTGATCCTGATGAAGTTGACCGGGTAATTAAGATTTTTTTAGATGGCAATTTTGATCAAGTCAGCAATAATTTCAGTCCAACTTTGCCACATGGTTTAGATGTGGAAGTTATAAAAGTTTCGGCAATGAAAAAAGTTTGGGAAAATATCAAAGAAGCGTTTTGGAGAGAATTGGCTTTTGCTTATATTTACGAACATCCTGAGGAATTTAAGATAAAAAATGCCGATTATCATGAGGATTTATCTCACCACAGATGGACTGTGGATTATCCTGAGGATTTTGAATTTGTTTCTCAGGTTTTTGAGAAATTGGCGGGAGACGTATCGATGTTGGAACTTCTTGAGTTTGTGAAGAAAAATCCGGAAATTGCTGAAATAAATAAAATGCACAATACTGGTAATAAGGCCTACCATGACGAACTCGCAAAAAAAGGAGTTAAATCAAAACGTAAGCGAGTTTCTCATTGAGAAATTTCGTCGAAAATAAGTTTGTCGTTTTCAAAACGCGCGTTTTTGAATTCGATTTTTTTGCCGTTTTGTATTTTAAAAGCATGTGGATAGCCGGGAGCGTCCAACATCCTAATAAAATCGTAAAGTTGTCTTTCATTCAGACTTTCCGGAACTTCACTTTCCGCCGGAGTTCTGCGTTTAAAAACTGTAATTTCTCCCGTTTGAGGAGTGGAATTTAGATTTTTTCGTAAAATTTCGTCAATCATTTCAAAAATAATTTTTGAAGCTCTAGAGTATATTTCTTCTGCGGAACCTTCGGAAATATCAAAATCTTTTTTCAAATAAATCGGGCCGGCATCGAGTTCTTTTACTGCTAAAATTGCTGAAATTTTGGTTTTGTAAATTCCTCGAACAAGCAGATTTTGAAGCGGACTTCCTCCTCGTCCGAATGGTAAATCGGTCATGTGGAAAACTACGCATTTAAAATTTTCAATTATTTTATCATCAATAATTTTTGACCAATGCGGAATAAAAATAAATTTTGGATTTAGTTTTTGTAGATTTTCAAATGTTAATGCACTTTCATCGCCAATAAAATGTTTGGAAAAACCCGCCGGAGGATCCCAATTATTGAAATCATCTTTATTAACTTGCCTGCGACTCAAAATGACTATGTTTTCTGTATTCATCAGAAGGAATTTTCATCAATTCTATCTCCTATTTCCAAATCTTTCTTACTCACTTTACCCAAAATTTCGCCGTGAAGACGTGGCTCAAGCGAATAACCCGGCCTGATAACTCTCGTGTTTTTTCGGGTAAAAGTTTCGCCGGCTTTTATTGGCTCAACCACATAAATTGATCTCTTGAATCGAAGTGAATTTTCTTCACCCTGAGTCAGTCCGTAAAAAACTTGCCCAACACTCTGCCATGCTCTTTCAGACTCAACTACCAGTTGTTTCATTTCATCAGGATTCATTGAAAATGAAGAATCAAAACTTTCATCTTTTCTATCTAAAATAAGATGCTTTTCAATCATTGTCGCGCCAAGTGCAACGGCCGCAATTGAAGCTCCAATCCCAAGAGTGTGATCTGAAATACCGACTTGAACATCAAACTTTTCCGCCAAAGCAGGAATTGTCGCGAGGTTGGAATTTTTAGGATCCGCAGGGTAACTGCTTGTACATTTTAGTAGTATGATTTGTTCATTTCCCGCATCTCTGGCTGTTTTCACGGCTCGTTCAACTATTGAAAGATCAGAAACGCCGGTTGAAATAATTATCGGTTTTTTTGTGCGAGCAACGCGATCAATTAGTTCAACCCAATTATTTTCGAAAGATGCAATTTTATATGCTGGGACATTGAGTTTTTCCAAAAAATCAACGGCTTCCAGGTCAAAAGGTGTGCTGAAGGCGATCATTCCTCTTTCTTTTGCTCTTTTGAAGAGTTCCTCATGCCATTCCCAAGGTGTGAATGCCTTTTCATAAAGATCGTAAAGAGTTTTTCCTTCCCAATCGGGATTTGAACCTTTAATCAAAAAATCGGGTTTATTGGACCGGATTGTCATCGTGTCAGCTCTGTATGTTTGAAGTTTTATTGCCTGACAACCCGCATCAGCCGCCGCATCAACAATTCTCAACGCGGTTTCAATACTTTGGTTGTGATTGCAAGAAAGTTCAGCGACAACACAAGGACTATTATTTGGCCCAATTTTTAAACCTTCAATATTTATATCTTCACTTCGCATTTTTTAACTTAGTAAATTGAAATTAACATTATTATCTTCTCTTTGTCAAACAGGGTCAAATGAGATATATTCTCTCCGAATTTAATAAATTGATGAAAAAATTTAAAGCCGCGATTATAGGCTGTGGAAGAATCGGCAGTGAATACGACGACGATCCAAAAAGAATCTTTGTTGCAAGTCACGCAGGTGCTTACACAAAAAATTCTGAAATTGAGTTGGTTGCACTATGCGATACAGATTCGGAAAAATTGGAAAAAGCGGGAGCGAAATGGAAAATTTCCGGTCTTTATAAAAATTACGAAGAGATGCTGGAAAAAGAAAAGCCTGAAATAATCAGCATTTGCACTCAAGTTGAAAGTCACGCGGAAATTCTTGAAAAATGCGTGAATGCGAAACCGCTTGCGATTTTATGTGAAAAGCCGATTGCAAAAAATATTGAGGAGGCTGAGAAAATGGTGAGGATTTGTCGTGAAAAAAAAGTGATTTTGCAAGTGAATTACATGAGAAGATTTAGCCCGGCTTATCGGGAAATTGCAGACTATTTGAAGAGCGAAAAAATGGGGAAAATTCAAAAAATTACAGGTCATTATGGAGATGGACTTATTACAAACGCATCACATTTAATTAATTTGGCGGAGTTTTTTTGCGAGTCGGAATTTTCTAAAGTTGCATCAATAAAAACAAGCATAGAATCTCGTTACGAAAATGATGCGAATTACGCTTTTGTTGCCGAGTCTAAAGACGGAATTATTTTTTCACTTACTCCACAAAATAATAAAAATTATTTGATTTTGGAACTTTGTGTTTATTGTGAAAAGGGCGCGATTTTATTCAAGAAAAATGGTTTTGAAATATCTGTTTTTGAAACGGATGAACATTCACTTTTCAGCGGATTTAAGGAGCTAAAAGAAATCGGATATCCATTCAAAAATAAACCTGATGGGGAGTTTATGATGGATTCCGTGAATTGCATTTTGGAATGTATAAAAACGAGTTCAGAGCCTCTTTGCTCTGGTGAAGATGCCTTGAAAACGTTAAAATTCGTGGCGAATTGTATGAATAATAATTAACATGTCTGAATTAGCACTTTTAGGAGGAAAGCCGGTAAGAACTAGCCCTATTCCCGCTTATTACACAATTGGAGATGAAGAGAAAAATGCCGTGAATAGTATTTTTGACGAGAAATTACTGCTTTCGGATTTTTTAGGTAGAGCCGGAGCAAAATTTTTAGGCGGTAAATATGTTCAAGAACTTGAAAGTCTTTTCAATTCTTATTTTGGAGTAAAACATTCGGTGACTTTTAACTCGGCAACAAGCGCATTGCAAGCGGCTATTGTGGCGATTGGTGTTGGGCCGGGGGATGAAATAATTTGTCCGCCTTTTACAATGAGCGCGACACCAACTTCGGTTTTATTTAATAATGCGATTCCGGTTTTTGCTGATATAGATGAGACTTTTTGTCTTGATCCGGATTCTGTCGAAAAAAATATTAGTGAAAAAACCAAGGCTATTTATGTTGTGAATTTGATGGGTAGAACTCCGAATTTTGAAAAAATTTTGGAGCTTGCAAAGAAACACGGGCTGAAAATAATTGAGGACAGCGCGCAGGCCATGGGCGCCACTTACAAAGGAAAATTTGCCGGAACTATCGGAGACATTGGAGTTTTTAGTTTTAATATTCACAAAGTCGTTCAGTGTGGCGAGGGCGGCGTTTTGGTGTGCAATGATGATAAAATGGCGCTTAGAGCTCAGCTTTATCGAAATCATGGCGAAGTTGTTATGGACGACATGGTTGATGCCGGAGCCGAGTTTGAAGCACTGATTGGCGGTAACTTTAGAATGAGTGAATTGCACGCGGCGGTTGCGATTGAACAATTTAAAAAACTGGATAAATTAAATGCAGAAAGAATAAAATTGGCGGATTATTTGAGTGAAAAACTTTCGCGATTTGAATGGTTAAATCATCCTTCAAATGCTGAAAATTCCAAACATGTTTATTATATTTACGGCTTTAGATTTTTTAGTGAGAAAATCGGAATAAAGAGAAAAACTTTTGCGTTGGCTATGGCTGCCGAGGGTTATAAATTGAATGAAGGTTATCAAAAACCTCTCTATCTTTTGCCGATTTATCAGGAGAAAAGAATTTTTCCGAATTCACAGTTCCCTTTTGTTTCAAGTGAATTTCCTAGCAATGTTTCTTATCAAAAAGGAATTTGTTCTTTCACTGAAAAAATGTATTTTGAAGAACTGCTTTTCACAGCAATCTGTCAGCCACCACAAAGTTTTTCAGATATTGATGATTTTACTTCGGCTATTGAAAAAATCGAAAAAAACGTATCTGAATTAAAAGAATATGAATCGAAAAATTAAAGTTGTTTTTGCGGCAGACAATCCCGGTGGAATGGATTCAATCAAGCCGGTTTACGAAAAAATGGGCGGGAAGATTTTCAGTCATAAAGATATTTTATCAAATGAAGAAATTGAGAAGATTTTAAAATCGGAGAAGCCTGATTTTGTTTTGTGCGGAACGAGTTTGGGAAATGAAAGTTTGGACAAAAGATTCACAAGGATCGCAAAAAAAATTGGGATTCCCTGCGCGGCGGTTTTGGATTTTTGGGTAAATTATAAGGTTAGATTTATAAACGCGATGCCGGATAAAATTTTTGTAATGGATGAGTTTGCAAAAGATGAAATGATAAAAGAGGGTTTTAATCCCGATATGATCGTTGTCACGGGTAATCCTCATTTTGATTCTTTTAAGGAGTTGAAATCTGAGGGTGATTTTGCGGTGTTTTTTTCACAACCGTTTAGTGAACTTGAAAATAATTTGGGAATGAATGAATTTGAAATTTTGAAGGATATTGAAGATGTTTGGAAGAAACTTAAAATTGATAAAGATTTAAAAATAAAACTTCACCCCACAACAAAAAATAGAGAGAAATATGAGGAATTTTTGGAAGGAAAATTCAGCATGACTGAGGAAAATGCGAAAAGTTTAATTGATAATTCATTTTTAGTTATTGGAATGAATTCAATGGCACTTTTTGAGGCTTCAGTTTGCGGTAGAAAAACTTTGAGTTATCAGCCGGGTTTAAATATTAAAGATCCGCTAATTACAAATAAAATGGGAATCAGTAAGGCTGTTTACAAAAAAGAAGATTTGGCCGACGCGCTAAAAAAACTTATTGATGAGAAACCTCTTGCCAAAAAGCTAAAAATGGTGCAAAATGCTACTGAAAATGTAGTCTTGGAAATTAATAAAATGGTATGAAAATTACTATTCTGGTGGACAATAAAAATAGCTTCATTATGCCTTATGCCGAAGACTTACGTGGCACTCTGAATAAACGTGGACACAGTTGTCAGCTTTTGAATCATGCAGATGAGATAAAATCAGGCGATATTTGTATTTTACTCGGTTGTGAAAAAAAACTTGATAGTAAAATTTTAAAATTGAACAAACATAATCTTGTTGTGCATGAAAGTGCTTTGCCAAAAGGACGAGGTTGGTCGCCTTTAACTTGGCAAATTTTGGGGGGCAAGAAAGATATTCCGGTTTCGCTCATCGAAGCGGCTGATGAAATTGACTCGGGTGTGATTTACTTTCAGGAAAAATTGCACTTTAATGGAGATGAACTCAATTCTGAATTGAAAGATGCGCAGGGGAAAATTAGCATAAAATTACTGCTAAAATTTATAGATAAATATCCGAATGTTAGAGGGAAAAAACAGATTGGGAAAGCCACTTATTATAAAAAAAGAACACCAAAAGACAGCGAACTTGATATCAATATGCCGCTAAAAAAATTATTGCCATTACTAAGAGTTTGCGACAATGAAAGATACCCAGCTTTCTTTATGAAGAATGGGAAAAAATTTATAATTAAAATAGAAAAATCATGACATTTTTAGAATCGAATAGATTAGTTTTAAGTCCTGTTGAAAAGACCGATTATGAAAAAATCGCCTCATGGTTAAACGACGGAAATGTTACCGCTCACATGTTTAGCGGTCAAAGACCGATGACTATGGAACAGGTTGAAAAAATGCTCGATGCAGATATTAATTCGGAAAAAAATTGCGTATTCATGGTGAGTGAAAAAGAGAGTGGCAAAGCAATTGGTTACGCCGGGCTTTACGAAATTCATTTCACCGCGCGAAAAGCCGAAGTGAGAATTTTGATTGGTGAAAAATCTTTTTGGGGCAAAGGTTACGGAACGGAAACAATTGAAATGCTGTCTTTTTACGGATTTGACAGGTTAAATTTACAAAGACTTTTCTTGGGATATACATCAGAAAATAAAGCGGCGGAAGGCGCTTACACAAACGCTGGTTTCAAAAAAGAAGGAGTGCTCGTGAATGATATTTATAGAAATAGCAAATACTATGACACTGTGAGAATGGCGATTTTAAGAGAGGAGTATTACAAAGACCTCTACGAAAAACATAAGAAAGCTTTTGGACCGAGCTTTTAAGCGAAGTCTCTCAAAATCATAAAAGCTTCTGCAAAGTTGAAGCCGGATTCGCTCCCGCGAACTTTTGCGAGTGCTCGAAGAACTTCAGGACTTCGAGGATGTGGATCTTTTCGCACTTCATTTTTGTAAGCCATCATCGCTTTGACTTTGTTTTCAAGGTCGCTTTTTGAAAGTTCAACATAGAAGTTTGGCTCCCACATTGTTGGCTTCAAATAACCGGTGCTTGATGGGATTTCAGAGGCGATTACCACGATATGGCTGTTTGTGCCCGGTCTTGCGGCAACAACAGCGGCCTCATGGCAATATTGATGATCAATGTTTGTGCAGAATCTATGATGAGTGAAAATAATATCAGGTTTTACTTTTCCCAAAACATCTTCAAGCCAGTGATTCAATTCCAAACGACTGCATTTGTCCATTTCGTTATCTGGGAAAGATCCGGTAAAAATATTCGACGACTTCACTCCAAGAATTTTCATTGCTTCAGCAAAATGTTTTGAGAGTGCATTTTTTTCATTTTTCATTTTTTTATCATCAGTTTTATTTCTGCGCGCATAAACACCCGCACCGGGAATGGCAACAAAAATTTCGTTGCCGGCTTTTGCAAGTTTTGAGATTGTTCCTCCGGCTCCGAGAGTTTCATCATCCGGATGTGCGAAGAATGCCAAAATTTTCTTGTTTTTCAGTATCATTTCATAAAAAGTTTAATCGAATCGCAAATCAAAGTCACCTCTTCTTCTTTTAAATCAAAATAAAGTGGGATTGTTAGAGAAGTTTTTTCATAAGTATCCGCGCTTGGGAGTGCGGTATTTGCGTAACCGTTTTGGCGATAATAAGGATGTCCGTAAACAGTCGGATAGTGAAAATTCGACTGAATTTCTTTTGTTTTTAGAAATTCATGAAGAGCGTAACGTTTGTTTGGATCTTTGACTCGAATTACAAAAATATGCCATGAAGATAAATTGCCATCGAGTTCATTCGGTAAAATAATTCCATCAACATTTGCGAGTTCTTTTTTATAAATTTCCACAAGTTTTCTTCTTTTTGCAATGAATTCATTTAGTCGTTTAAGCTGGCTGTTTCCCAGTGCACATTGTATGTCAGTGATTCGATAATTGAAGCCCATTTCAGTCATAACATTGAAGCCTTTTTCATTTTTTGCGACTCCGTGGCTTCGCATTGATTTTAATTTTTTATACATGTCTTCGTTATCGGTTAACACCGCTCCACCCTCACCCGTTGTGATTGATTTAACAGGATGAAAACTTAAAGTGGACAAGTTCGCCAAAGTTCCGGATTTTCTGCCTTTATAAGTCGCGCCAAGTGAATGCGCGGCATCGTCAATCAAAATCAAATTATGTTTTTGGGCGATTTCATGAAGTCGATTCCATTCGCATGGTTGACCCGCAAAATCCACCGCAACTATCGCCTTTGTTTTCGGAGTAATAAGAGCTTCAATTTTTTCTTCATCAATATTGTAAGTGTCGAGTCGGATATCGCAGAAAACCGGTTTTGCGCCACAAAGAATCATCATATTTGCCGTGGCAACAAATGTGTTTGGGGTCGTTATAAGTTCATCGCCTTGTGAAATTCCTGCGGCCAAATAAGCCAAATGAAGCGCGGTTGTCCCGTTTGAAACCGCGACCGCAAATTTTGAACCGGTAAAATCGCAAAGAGCCTTTTCAAATTCGGAAACCGAGGGGCCTTGAGTTAAAAAATCGCCTTTTAGAACTGAAACAACAGCTTGAATGTCGCTTTCATCAATTGACTGTCGTCCGTAGGGAATCATGCTAGATGATTAATTCTTTTATGATTTTTGACAAATCTTCTTTAGTTAACCACTTGTCATTTCTATCGCTGCTGTACTCAAATTTCTTGTGATTTCCAATTCGCATTTTTGTGTATTTTTCGTAGTCGTAGGCCGGTGAGATTTTGAATTCAGGCAAGACAACAAAGTATTTTGCCAGCTCAATTGCACGCACAGATTCTTGCTCGGTTAGCAAAATTTCGTGCATTTTTTCTCCCGGTCGAATTCCAATTATTTCTTTTTCCGCGTTAGGTACAATCGCATCGAACATATCCACGATTTTCATTGAAGGCATTTTTGGAATGAAAGTTTCTCCGCCTTCCATCTGTTCCAAAGCGAAGCAAACCAATTGGAAACTTTCCTCAATTTTCAGCCAAAAACGAGTCATTTCCAAATCTGTAATTGTAATTTTCTTAATATCGGGTTGAGAAAGTAGAGTCTCAATAATACTTCCACGACTTCCAATTACATTTCCGTATCTAACAACGGCAAATTTTGTTGTTTCAGGAGAATAGAAATTTCCCGCGATGAAAAGTTTTTCGGCGCAAAGTTTTGTTGATCCGTATAAATTCGCAGGAAGAGCCGCTTTATCTGTTGAAATCAAAAGAACTTTTTTAACACCGCAATCAATGGCCGCGTCAATCACGTTTTGCGTTCCCAAAATATTTGTTTTAACCGCTTCAAAAGGATTATATTCCAACATCGGAACGTGCTTCAAAGCCGCCGCGTGCACAACAATATCCACATTTTTGAAAGCTCTCATCAATCTTTCTTTGTCTCTAATGTCGCCAATAAAAAATCGAAGTCTTGGATCAGTGAATTCTTTTTGCATTTGGAAATGCTTGAATTCATCTCTACTGAAAACAACAATTCTTTTCGCTTTTGAATTATCAAGAAGGAATCTTATAAAATTCTTACCGAACGAGCCTGTTCCACCCGTTACTAAAATTGACTTGTTGTCTAGAAATGAAAGCATATTTTCCATGTGATTTTACTCTTTAAAGTTATGATTGCAAATTTAAGATAGTTTTGAGTTCGTCTCGAATATGCTTGCAGCCACTGTCTTCAAGTTCTTTAGAGAGAATCTCAAAACTTCCACGAAGGGCGTCCGGTTGTACTGTTTGCGAATATTTTGCGATGTACTGACCTAGTGTATTTAGTTCACCCTCCATGTAAGTCTGTGTAAGGTTACGATCCAAATTATATTTAAATTTCGCGGCAAAAATTCTGAGCTTGGTCAGTCGTGCCAAAATTGCAGCGGCGTAACCTGCATTAGATTGTGCGTTAAGGTAGCACATATCGGCTTCGCTGGCATACTGCAGTGCATTCTTCAAAAGATCTCTCTTCTGCTCGTCACTCATCTCCGGCTTAACCATGTCAAGATGGGCAATCGCTAGTGAATTGACTCTGTTCCCTTTATCGTGCGGATTTTTTGGTTCTAATCCGTATTTTTTTTCATTTGCCGCTGATTCCGTAAATGTAGCCATGTCGCCCATTCTTATCGCGTAGCTTGAAAGGAATGTAATAGCGCGAGAAAGAGTATTTCGCCCAAATTCTGAGGACAAAATATCTTTCTTCCCGCTTTCCAAAAGAACTATTGAGGCATTTGCGGCTTCTTTGAGTAGTGCCATTCCGGCTTCGTTTGGTTGAGATTTTGAATCTCTCGAAAAATATAAAAGTGCTTGAGCAACATATCTGTTTATATCGACTATCGTGGACTCAAATCCATTACCTTTCTCAATTGTCGTAGACACCGTTTCAAAAATTTTCTCCGCCGCTTCATAACTTTCAGGAGTTCCTTCTCTTCGATAAGTATCACCAATATCCACAGCTAAAGTTGCTCTTTCAAAACTTTCTTTAGCTTCAATTAAGGTGTCGAGGAAAATTGCTCTCGCCTCCTCAGGTTTCATTAGTTTTGCAATTGCAGCCTTTCTTTTCTCATGTAAAGCATTGATTGATTCGACAGTTGAACTTCTCTCTGGCGCTCTTTGAAGTTGTAATTCAATTTCTGTGATTGTTTCTTCAAAATTAAGTGATTCGTTTTCAGGTAACATTCGAATTTTGTTAAATGAGCTGTCATTATCACATTATATGGTTAGTTTGTCAAATCTTTAATCTGTGTTAGAATGCATCTAGATATGCTTAAAAAAATTCACGGACTTTTTTTCGAGGAGAGAGCAAATTGGAATATTGGCCTTGTTGATGCTCCAATTGAGGATTTTTTGAATGGCAAGAAGCCGGAGGTGCAGTGGATTGGAAATGTTATGAGGAAAGAATTTCATGCCGATCCTTTTGGGATTGTGCATCACGGGAAACTGGGAATTTTGTATGAAAATTATGATTATGAACGCAAATTGGGTGAAATTTATGCTCGAGTCGGGGATAGAAATGAGAAAGTGATGGATTTGGAGGTTCATGCTTCTTATCCATTTTTGATAGAAGAGGATGGGGAAATTTATTGTGTGCCTGAAACGAATCAGGCAAATGAAGTCGCGATTTATAAAGCTTTGGACTTTCCATGGAAGTGGAAAAAGGTTCAGGTGCTTTTTAAAGGGAAAGTGAGCGATGCGACTTTTTTAAAGCAGAATGGAATGTGGTTTTGTTTTTATACTTTGGCGGATTCACCGCATTCAAAACTTTATATTCGATACGCAAAAGATTTATTTGGCGAGTGGAAAGAACATAAAAAAAATCCTGTTAAAAATGATATAAAGTCTTCACGGCCGGCCGGTTCAATTTTTGTTCACGACGGTAAAATTTATAGACCAGCGCAAGATTGCTCGAAAACTTATGGGGGAACTGTTAGAATCAGTGAGATAAAAAAATTGAGCGCGTCTGAGTTTAAAGAAATTGAAGTTACAAAAGTCGAACCTTATGAAAATTCAATATACAAATATGGTCTACATACAATTTCTAAAGTTAACGGTATGACATTGATTGACGGTAAGAAATATAATTATAGATTCAGAGGATTTAAAAAAATCTTTCAATTAATTTTGAAAAAAATATGGAGTTAAGCAATTCCGAGGTTTACAAGAGAACGATAAATTCAAGCCTGTGGATGACGGCGGATATTTTGATACAAAGGGTTTTGGGGATTGTTAGTTTTTTGCTTTTGTCTCGATTAATAATGCCCGAAGCTTATGGAATTATGGCTTCCGTTACAATTTTAATTGGATTTTTGAACACTATTTCTCAAACCGGATTTGAAGCGGCTTTGATTCAAAGTAAAGATGGAATTGTACAGTATTTAAACAAAGTTTGGACTCTAAATATTTTGAGATCCATTGCTATTTTTTTAATAATTTGGATTGTCGCGCCTTTTGCCGCAAAATTTTTTAATGTTGGTGATTATGTCGATGTGATTAGATTTTCAGGTTTATTTGTGGTTGCGGAAGGACTTTCAAATATCGGTCATATTTATTTCACAAAAAATATAGACTTCAAAATGATTTTCTTCCGCGATTTGGGAATGCCGATTGCATATATGATTATGGGCTTGATAATGGTTCAACTTGTAAGTCCGGTTTGGGCTTTGGCATCAGCTACTCTCACCTCTTATTTATGGTCAACGTTATCAACTTATTTTTTGAGTCCGTATAGACCACGTTTTGATTTTCACTTTAAGAATTTGAGAAATCTTTTTAATTATAGTTCATGGATCGTTGGTAGTAACTTGGCAAATTATCTAAACAGTGTGATTGACAGCACTTTTTTGGCACATTTGCTTGGGCCTCAAGAATTGGGCATTTACACCAAGGCTAGAGATTTTTCCACAATTCCATCTAGTTACGTTTCGCAGATTGCTATTAAAATCGGTTTCGCTTCAATCTCAAAAGTTCAGGCAGACAAGCAAAGTGTTAGAAACGCATTACAAAAATTATTCGACATAAACATGTTGATCGCTTTGCCTTTTTTAGCTTTGGTTTTCACACAGGCAAACAACTTAATCGGTTTGGTTTTGAAGGCAGAATGGGCAGACATTGTTTTTCCGCTAAAATTTCTAATGATTGCCATGACAATCAGAGGATTTGTGACAATTACATATCCGATTTTTAATGGCATGGGAAAGCCAAAAATCTACTTTTATTCAATCTTGATACAAGTTGTTGCACTATTCTTTGGGCTCTGGTTTATGGTTCCAAAATATGGCATTTCAGGTGCCGCATATTCATTAATAATTTCGACCGGACTTTGCTTCATTTACACAACTTATAACGTTGTGAGATTAATCGAGTTCAAATTAAGCAAACTTATACCTTGTACTTTCGCGGTATGTTTTGCGACGCTTGTTGCAGGCGCGTTGAGCGTTGGATACAACCGTTTTGTTGGATTTGGAAATATTTTTGAATACGCATCCGCAATGATTGGAATCGGAATAATTTATAACGCAATTATTTTTATAATGTGGAAATATTTTAAAATCGGCCCGGGTGAAACGTTAAAAAGCATCTTACAAAACATAATTTGAGGATTAAATATCTAACAACAAAAATGAATTTGAGTGGTGGTGGTGCGAATCACTCCATAAATTTACTGGTGAGTTCTTTGCTTAAAAATGGACACGAAGTAAAGATGATCACAGCATTTTCCACTTTAAATTCCTTCAAAAATTTGCCGTACGAAGTGCTTGAAGAACACATGACAAGTACTCACCCGCGAAAGAATATTCCGGAAATTATTTCGATTTTGAAAAAGTATGAATCGGACACGGATCTTTATATTTTGGACGGGCATTTTTTTATGTGGGGCGCGGCTTTTTATAAAAAATCAGGTGGGGGAAGCAAAGTTATGCCCTTCATTTTCTCTTATTTGGAAAGCATGAATTTGTTTAGTGAGGCAGGTCGTCCAATGAATCTAAAACGCAGAATCGGACTCTTTATTCAAAGAACTTGGGAAATGTTATTCGCGAAAAAAAATCTGAAATTGATTGATTGGTTTATTTATCAATCACCGGTAAATATTTTGCCTTTTAAAAAGTTCGGATTGCCAAATGAAAAATCCACAATGATTTGTCCTTTTGTTGAAATTCACCCTGAAAATGGCGAGCCGGGCGAAGAATTTAGACTATTATTTGTGGGTCGATTTGTGCTTTATAAAGGCGTTGAAATTCTTGTTAAGGCAATGAAGTTTTTGCCGAAAGAAATAAAATTGGATTTGGTCGGTGATGGCGAAGAAAAAAATAATTTGGAAAAAATTGCAGACGACAGAGTCGTTTTTCACGGATTTAAAAGTCATGATGAAGTCGGCGAATTTTACAAAAAGGCGACACTGCTTGTGCATCCAACTTTAGATCCGGAGCCATTTGGATTGATTGTTGTGGAAGGAATGAATTATGGACTTCCCTCTATTTCAAGCGAAGGAAGCGGAAGTGCTTGGGTTGCCGGAGAATCAGGTTTAACTTTCAAAGCCGGTGACGTGCAAGATTTAGCCGCAAAAATAAAGATGTTTTATGAAAATCCAGATTTGCTTAAAAAAATGCGGGGGGCGGCGATGGAACGAGTTAAATATTTTGATTACAAAAACTGGCTGGCAAAGTTGGAGGAAGTGTTAAAAAGCTTCTGAATATTTTATTTAAGGCCGACTTTATGTTTTATTTTACGAATATCAATTTCATGTTCGTTTGTTCTTGCACCTAATACAATTAGCATTTCATCGGTATCCTGGAAAGTTGAGGAAATTGTATCTAGTTTTGTCATAATGTCGTTTTTAAACACCTCCAAATCTTCTCTTAAAATTCCTATCCCCCCTTTTAAATCTGCCTTAGTAGCATAAGCACTTAAGTCGTCCTTCGTCGCAAATCTCTGTAGATCTTGTTTTTTTGCAAAGTCCTTTAAATCATCCTTGGTTAGAAACTTCGCGTTCATTCTTGCTTCCATATTCGCAAGTTCTTTGAGAATTTTCTCCGCAGTTGTTGCCATATAAATTTGTGAGAGTAATTTTCTTTATACTCCACTCAAAAATAGCGTCAATGAAAGACCGTGAAAATTCAGCTTTAATTCAGGACTTTTTCTAAAAAATATGCTTCAATAAATTATATGAATCTCCTCAATCCCTCCTCCAAATTCACCTTCGGGTCGAAGCTGAGTAGCTTGCGTGCTTTTGAAACGTCTGCGCAGGAATGAAGAATGTCACCCGAGCGTGGTGCTTTAAATTCCGGTTCGATTTTTTGATTGAAGATTTTGCCGAGCACGGAAATTAAATCGAGAATTGAAATTGATTCGCCGCGGCCGATGTTGATTACTTCGTTGTTTACAGATGAGTTCATCGCGAGTAAATTTGCGGCAACAACATCATCAACGAAAATGAAATCGCGGGTTTGTTTGCCGTCACCGTAGACAGAAATTTTTTCGCCTTTTTGGATTTTAGAAGTGAATAGTGCGATGACGGCGGAGTACGGCGAAGATGGGTCTTGGCCGGGACCGAAAACATTGAAGTATCTGAAAATAACAGATTGGATTCCGTAAAGATGTCCGTAAGTTTTTATTAAATATTCGCTTTCAAGTTTTGAGTAGGCGTAAGGCGAAAGAGTTTGCGGAGTCATGTCTTCGGTATTTTTTGCTGAGCCTTGATCACCGTAGGCGGCGGAAGTTCCCGAGTAGACAATTTTTTTAACTTTTAATTCACGCATTACTTCGAGAATTCGAAGTGTGCCGAGCGCGTTAACTTCAAGGGTATATTTTGGATCTTCCATTGATTTTGGAACCGAAACGAGTGCGGCCAAATGAAAAACTCCGTCCACATCGCGAAGCGATGCTTTTAGTAAAGTTTTGTCTGTTATTGAACCTTGAAAAAACTCCGCGCCTTCCGGAACATTTTCCTTTTTTGAATTTGAAAGATCGTCGATTATGGCGACTTTGTGGCCAAGCGCGAGCAGAGCTCGCGCGATATGCGATCCAATGAAACCCGCCCCGCCTGTTACCAAATATTTCATTTTTTGTACCATTTAATTAATTTTGCGATTCCTTGCTCAAGCGTGGTTTGCGGGGAATAATGCAAAAGCCTTTCGGCTTTTCTAATGTCTGCGTAAGTCATTTCAACGTCGCCCGGCTGCATTGGAAGTTCTTCAATTTTCGCGGTTTTTCCGAGATTCTTTTCAATCGTAGAAATCAAAGTTCGCAATTCTTCGGGTTTATTATTTCCCAAATTTATAATTTCAAAATTGAAAGGATTATCTACCGCGGAAACAATCCCGGAAACAATATCATCAATAAAAGTATAATCGCGTTTTGAACTTCCATCGCCAAAACGTTTAATTGTCTCGCCCGCATCAATCGCTTTTGTAAACATTAGCGGCGCCATGTCCGGTCGTCCGCTCGGGCCGTAAACCGTGAAAAATCTAAGACAAGTTATTTGAAGACCGTACATTTTTGAATAAGCGTAGCAAAGATTTTCAGCTGTTCTTTTTGTTGCGGCGTAAGGACTGATTGGATTTTCGGTTTCGTCGGTTTCTGAAAAGGGCGTTTTTTTCTGATTTCCATAAACGGAAGAGCTCGAAGCGAACACGACACGACCCACGGAGTGTCGCTTGCACGCTTCCAACAAAATATTTGTGCCGAGCACATTCACTTCATGATAAAGCTCAGGATCGGCAATTGAAGCACGAACTCCAGCCCGCGCCGCGAGATGCAAAAGAACATGCGGTTTAATTTCGGCAAAGATTTTCTCGATTGCAGACTCGTCGCCAATATCGACACGAAAAATATTTATTCCTTCGGCATTTTTCTCTTTCTGCGCAACCTCATAGTAATCATTGAAATTGTCAATACCGTAGACAGTGTCGCCACGAGCAATCAAAGCCTTCGCCGAATGCGATCCAATAAAACCAGCCGCGCCTGTTACTAAAATTTTCATCCAGCGCAAAATAGCATGAAAGAGAGAAAGAGGACAGATCTCAATTCTTGATTTTCAAGATCTCTTGCAAGAGTAATTCGAACTTTCGAAAGCCAGCGGCTTCGTTGATGTGTCCTGCTCCAGGCACAAGAATGAGATCAACGCCTAGAATTTTTGCTAATTTTTCACCTTTTTCCAATTTGAGATATGGGTCGTTGTCAGAATGGATAACTACGAATTTTTTGCAATTTTCCTTGATTTTTTCCCAGTCGTAGGGTTTTTGCGTGAAAGTCGGCAACATTACATCAAACTGATTGTCAGATGGTTCAAAGAAACTCGCCACCAAAAAGGCTGTGCCGATTTTATATCTTTCCGCCACATTTAAAACAAAATGTGCTCCCAAACTGTGCCCAACAAAAATAGTTTCGGGCGTGATAAATTCTTCGTAGTTTTTTAGGACCGCGAGCCAATTTTCCAAAGTTTGGCCTTCAGGAGTTGGAAATTGTGGAACGATAGCATTGTGACCGTGTTTTCCAGTTCGGCTTTCAGCCAAGGAAACCATGTTTCTTGAGGATGTCCACCAACGCCGTGAATGATGAAAATGTTTGTCATTGTATAAATTCTTGAAAGTCTTTTAATTTTATATCTTCAAAAATGTGATCGAGATTTTTGCTGATTTGCTTTTCTACTTGAGGATTATTCATGGCCATATTCATACCAAATATTTTGTCTTTCTTCAAACGAATGAGCACAGGGACAATTTTTTTATTTTCAATGATCATAAAAACTATCATTCTTGCTCCATTATTTCTTCCAATGCGAACTTTATAAAATTCAATTCCCTTGATGTTTTGTGGAACTTTTATTGTAATAGCAAGACCCGATCTAACTTTTTCTGCTCTCTTTTTTATTTCATCAATACTTAAGAACCTGCGTAGCGGCTTTAGTTCATGTGATAAAATATAGCTAGTCAAAATCAGCATGCTATTTCAGTAATTTGGCGATTTTTGAAGCTTTATTGTAGATTGATTTGTCGTTGAATCTAATTATTTCCACATCCGCTTCGTTATTTGTGGATTCGATCCCCAATGAAATTTTTCCTTCAACATAACTTTTCATGGCAAAAACAAGAAATGCTTTTAGTGTGATCCCCTCGCTTTTAGCTTTTTCAAGAGCTTGATTTTTCAAGTGTTGGTCAGCGACAAATGAAACTTGTGTAGTCATAGATATAGTTAATAACTATTTTTAGTATAGTTTAAAACTATATATAAATCAAGCTGATTCTTTTCCTAGCGACTGAATAAAAACTCCTGCAATGATGAGTATAAGTCCCAAAATTGAGCTGATCAAGATTTTTTCGCCTAACAAAAAATGAATGTAAACGAGCGACAAAAACGGCGTTAAAAATATTAAGTTGGCGATTTTCGCGGTTTCACCTTGTTCAAGTGCTTTGATCCAAAAAATAAATCCCACTCCGTTTACAACTATTCCAAGCCACGCCAAACCTAAAATTTCATAAAATGAAACTGCTTCGATGTGTGAGAAAAAGAAGGTGGTAATTGTGACAAGAATAAATCCAAAGAAATAATAAATTAATGTGGAAGTTGATGCTTCATACTTATATTTCTTACAAAGAATCGAAAAAAGTCCGTAAGAAATTGCTCCTAAAATTGCCAAAATATCTCCCTTTGGATTCTCAAAAATGAATCCAAAACCTTTTGCGGCGACCAAATAAACTCCCAAGAAACTGACTAGCAAACCCAATATTTTTTTGACGCTTAATTTTTCTTTTAAAATTATAATGCCAAAAATAACCACCATTATCGGCCACAAATAATTAACAATAAAAGCTTCTTGAGCGGGTGCGTATTCAAGTGCTCCGAAAAGAAAAACATAATACAAATAACAACCCAAAACCGAGATCCCCATCATTCTTAGGTAATCCGTTTTTGTATATTTTTTTAAAAGTGGTAATTTTTTCTCGAAAGCCACAATCGCGAATAGTCCAATTAATGTAAAAATGAATGAGTAAAAAGTGACTTGAATACTCGAAAGATCATTTAAAAGTAATTTAACAATAGCCGCCGTTGATGCCCACAAAAATACTGTTATTAGGGCGAAAATGGAGGATTTATAGTTTTTCATCTCCCGACGCTCACATATTTAAAACCTAGTTTTTGCATTTCGGCGGGCTGATAAATATTGCGGCCGTCGAAAATCGTTTTTCCTTTCATTGATGAGACAATTCGACTCAAATCGATTGCGCGGAATTCGTCCCATTCGGTGAGGATCAGAAGAATGTCGGCTCCGGTTGCGGCATCGTAAGGTGAAGTGAGATATTCAATGTTATTTGAGCCCAGAATTTTCTTTGCGTTTTCAGCGGCAACAGGATCAAAAACTTGAAGTTTTGCGCCCGCGCTCAAAAGTTCAGGGAGAATTTCAAGAGACGGTGCTTCGCGCATGTCGTCAGTTTTTGGTTTAAAAGCCAAGCCCCAAACCGCGATTGTTAAAGCGTCGAGCTTTGGAAATTCTTTGAGAATTTTTTTGATTATGACTTTTTTCTGAATTTGATTAACTTCATTCGCGGCTTTGATAATTTTGAAGTCGTAGCCGTGATCAAGACCGGTTTGAATGAAGGCGTTTACATCTTTTGGGAAACAACTTCCTCCGTAGCCAATTCCAGCGTGCAAAAATCTTGAGCCGATTCTGTCGTCGAGACCCATTCCCTTTGCCACGTTTGTAACATCGCCTCCGGCGGCTTCACAGAAATTAGCAATTTCATTTATGAAAGAAATTTTTGTCGCGAGAAATGCGTTCGAAGCGTATTTGATAATTTCAGCGGAGTGGATGTCTGTGAAAAGTAGAGGTCTGCCTGCGCGCACGAGCGGTGAATAAAGTTTTTCCATCGCTTCTTTCGCTTTGTCACTTTCAACTCCGCAAACAATTCTATCAGGGTTTAAAAAGTCTTTAACTGCAGAACCCTCTCGGAGGAATTCCGGATTATCCACCACATCGAAAGGAAATTTTGTTTGAGACGCGATTATTTCTTTCACTTCGTTGCTTGTGCCAACCGGAACTGTCGATTTATTTACGAAAACTTTGTAGCCGTTCAAATGCTGACCGACAGATTTTGCGACCGCGCGTACGTATTGCAAATCGGCACGGTGATCTTCGCCCTGAGGCGTTCCAACCGCGCTGAAAATGATTTCGCACCATTCAATCGCGGTTTTGAGATCGGTAGAAAAATTTAAACGACCTTCTTTGTGATTTCGCAAAACCAATTCTTCAAGACCGGGTTCATAAATTGGAATTTCGCCTTTTTTTAATCTTTCAATTTTTGCCTCGTCTATGTCTATGCAAATAACATCATTCCCTAGCTCCGCGAAGCAAGTTCCAGTGACCAAGCCAACGTATCCTGTGCCAACTACTGTTATCTTCATAGTGCCGGAAGAATAAATGAGAGATTGGAAAAAGTCGAGCTTTTACGGTAGGCTGGCGCCGTGCAACATTCAAAGTTTTCATTTTCGGATTTGGGATTCGTTTGGCGCGAATCTTTAAAAGGCAAAAGTTTGCCGAGAATTTTGCTGAATTTGAGCATGAAAAAACATCCTTTTGACAGGTTGAGCGGCAAAGTTATGGATTTGGGCGCGAAGTCTGGCGAATCGAGTTATTATCGTTTTTTGGAAAAAGATAATTCGGCAGATTTATATTTTTGCGATTATTTTAGCGAAGGACCGAAAGTTATGAAAATTGATCTGGAAAAACCTTTTCCGGCAAATTTGAGCGGCTTTGATTTTGTACTTTGTTTCAACACGATCGAGCATATTTTCAACACCGACAATTTGATTTCAGAGAGTGCGAAAATAATGAAACAAGGCGGGAAATTGATTGGATGCGTGCCATTTTTGTATCCATTTCATGCCGATCCTGACGATTATCACAGATACACTCACACCGCGCTTGAAAGAATTCTTGAAAAACACGGTTTAAAGGTTAAAAAAATGGTTTCAGTGGGAGTTGGGCCTTTTGTTTTGGGTTTTCAAAGCACGCCTGCTCCTCGATTTTTGCGGGCGATTTTCCAGTCGGGATTATTTTTGTTTGATTTGATTGGCAATTTTTATTACAAAAAATACGCGGGGAACTTCAGCTTGCTATATCTGTTTGAGGCGGTAAAATCCTAACAAATGAGTAAGATTTTGGTTGCAGGCGGGGCGGGATTCATTGGAAGCCACTTGGTGGAAAGGCTTTTGAGTTTGGGTCATGAAGTGACCGCGATTGATAATTTTGTGACAGGAAATTTGAAAAATCTTTCGCATTTAGCGGGAAATTTGAAATTTGTTGATCATGACATTACAGAGCCTTTTGAAGGTGAGTTTGAAGTTATTATAAATTTGGCTTGTCCTGCTTCTCCTGTGGATTATCAAAATATTCCGCTGGAAACGCTGTGGGTTAGCGCGGCCGGTACAAAAAATCTGCTGGAGTTGGCACGAAAAAATAAGGCGATGTTTTTGCACGCGTCGACTTCAGAAGTTTATGGTGACCCCTTGGTTCATCCACAAAAAGAAGATTATTGGGGAAATGTGAATCCAAACGGTCCGCGAAGTTGTTACGACGAAGGGAAAAGATTCGCAGAAAGTTTGATTATGAATTATCAAAAAGTTCATGGGGTAAACGCTAGAATCTTCAGGATTTTTAATACTTACGGACCGCTAATGCGCGCGAATGACGGACGAGTGATTCCAAACTTTGTGAGCGAAGCTTTGGCAGGCGATCCGATCACAATTTACGGCGACGGGAAGCAAACACGTTCATTCTGTTATATCGACGACATGGTGGACGGAATTGTGAGTGTCATGAACAGCGTGAATTTTGACGGGCCTGTTAATTTGGGAAATCCTAAAGAAACAACTATTTTGGAGCTCGCTGAAATGATTGTGAAATTGACCGGAAGCAAAAGTACGATTATCCACAAACCTTTGCCACAAGACGATCCAAAAATTCGTCAGCCGGACATTTCAAAAGCACGTGCCGAGTTGGGTTTCGATCCGAAAGTTGATTTGGAAAGCGGTTTGAAAAAGACTATTGAGTATTTTGCAGAGTGAAAAGTGCACCCGGGTGCACTTTTATAAAATAAAGCCGGATTGTGAAAAGTGCTGTTTTGAGGTATAATGAGCGGATGGAAACAAATGAAAAACCTGAAACCCTTGAACCTGGAGAGGCTCCTCGTGAGACTGATTTGGTTTTAAAAGAAAATAGAGATGCGGTGAATGGTGCGGTTAATGATGTAATTGATTTGGGAATTGATTGGAAAGCTTTAGATAAAAAAGAACTTTTTAAAAAAATGGATTCTTATGATTCATCTGGAAATGGCGATTTTGCCGTGTGTGAAATTCCATCAACAAGTGGTAAAAAACTTGAACTTCAATTTTCAAAAAGTACGAGGGGCTGGCGTGGAAGTAAGGATGTTATGTCTTTAAATTTAGTACGACCGGACTGCTCAAAAGATGACTGGTCAAAATATTATGCAGGAACTTTTGATTTCGCGAGGTTTGAAATTGGCGAAACTGAAGATTGGAATATGAAACATAGAGAAACCGGTAATTTATATCGACAACAAGGAATCGCCAGTGAAATTCTCAAACTTTTTGAGGAATATGTCTCTCAAAGGGAAAAACCTCAAGTTGTTTCAGCTGAAGTCGGGCAACCAGATTTAATATATTGGTTGGAAAACAAAAAAAGAGGATATTCCCCTGCGAGAAAATTGGACACAATAAATTTGATGAGGTTTAAAAATAAAGACCCGGATTTACAGATTTTTACTTCAACAGGAGGTGAGAAATATTTGTTTGACATGCGTACTTTTCGGTCTAAATACGGATGTGCACCGGACGATACAAAAGTTTGGGATCCAAAGAACTATAAAGAAGATTTTTTCTACATGAACAGTTCCTTCAGAATTAAATTTAAGAAGAAAATTGCTTAGTTGTATAATCACAATATGACAACATTTGATGATCTACAATTCAAGGGGTACGAAGAGGACTTTGTAATTCCTGAAACCGGCATGAAGATTGAAATCGGTTACAGAAATAACAGCATGGTGGTTGCACCGGAAATAAAAGCCTTGGCACTTGAATTTCTTCAGAGTGGCTATTCATATCTTTCTCAGATTCTCGGCGAAGACTCTCTTCTTGGTAAAAAAAATATGCTGAGGCTTAAAAATTCCGGTTCTCACGGGACCGCAGGTGTTGATATTGATATAAATGTAAATTCGCTTGCGGATAAAGACAGAGCCGAGTTTGAACAGTCTCAGATTATACACGAGATTATTCATCACACGGTTGAACAAGAACATCTTCCCATATTTATTGAGCTGATTTACATGCTTGAAAAAAATCAACAATGGAGATTTGAGGACCTGGACTCCTTGTTTGCAATTCCCAGATTCAGGGAGAAAAATAGATCATACGTAAAAGGATTTAATCAAATTGTCGAGTGGCTTGGTTTTTCAGATTTGCATGACTTATTCACAAAAATGCCGAAAATGGAGTTGTCTAATTTGAAGAGGGTTTTTAAAGAAAAGTATGATGAATACTGCCATCAAGATGAGGTTTTAGCATGTCAAATGACTAACACAAAAAGGCGACTGATAGTGCTCTAAAAATTACTTAAATTTTCTGAAGCTTCACCGTGTAAGTGACTTCACGGCTATCTTCGAGATCTTTACGATCAAAACGACCGTAGCTGTTGATTTTTTTGAAAAGGTCTTCGGCGCTGGAGTTGAAGTTTTTTAAAAATTCGAAGTGCACCTCGAGTAGGATTTGTGGTTTTAAATCGCTTGAGAAAAAATCTTTTCCTCCTTCAAAAACCAAGATTTCAGCACCCTCAACGTCGATTTTAATCAGATCCGGTTTTATGTTGTTTTCTTTTATAAAAGTATCAAGGCTGACTGCTTTGACTTTTTTCGTTCCGACCCCAATTCTCGCACCTGTTCCTCCGCCGTGTCCTCCAAAAACAACTTCGCCTTCTTTGTCACTCAAAGCGATTTGCAATGGTGTTACATTTGTAAGTTTATTTAGTTCAATATTTTTCGCGATATGTTTGAAATTTATTTCATCCGGCTCGAAAATAAAAACTTTCCCTTCAGGATTTAGTTTTGCGGCAAGAATTCCAAAAAGTCCATTGTATCCGCCTATGTCGAGAATGCATTTTTTTCCTTTTGAAAGCTCAAGCCATTCCGCCAAAATGTGCGGTTCATACCAAGAATTCCTCTGCCAACGCAAAATATGATGATGATAATGAGTATCGGCGTGCATCACCAATGGTATGCCATAATAATTTGAACTAAAAATTTTTTTCCCGCGAAGTTTGTCAAAATAGTAAGGACCATACATCTTTATTTTTTTCCGGTAGTGCTTGAGCAAATTTTTGGCTTTTTTCAACATCGCCGTCAAATATACATAAGGTTGCCTCTCAAAAGCAATTCATATATGCTGTGCGAGAATTTTTTATAGATTATGAGTACACATCTTTTTACTTCCGAATCTGTTACGGAAGGGCATCCCGATAAAGTTGCCGATCAAATTTCAGACGCGGTTTTGGATGCAATTTTTAAAGACGATCCAAACGGACGCGTGGCATGTGAAACTCTTGTGACTACCGGTTTGGTTGTGGTCGCGGGAGAAATTACAACTTCGGCTTATGCTCCGATTTCAAAAATAGCAAGGAACGTCATCAAGGAAATCGGTTACAACGACGCGACTTACGGCTTCGATTGTGATGCCTGCGCGGTTATTACAACTATTGATGAACAGAGCCCGGATATTGCAATGGGCGTGGACACGGGAGGAGCGGGAGATCAGGGAATGATGTTTGGATTTGCAGTGAATGAAACTAAAGAGTTGATGCCTCTTCCAATTATGTTGGCGCACAAATTAACAATGAAATTGGCTGAAGTTAGGAAAAACGGAACTCTGCCTTATTTGAGACCGGACGGGAAAAGTCAGGTTACGGTTGAGTATGTTGACGGGAAGCCAAAGAGCGTTAACACAGTTGTAGTTTCAACTCAGCACGGACCGGAAGTTAGCCATGAACAGATTAAAAAAGATGTGATTGAAAAAGTAATTAAGCCGGTTTGCGGAGATTACTTAACGGCGAGCACGATTTTCCACATAAACCCAACAGGAAAATTTATTATCGGTGGTCCTCCAGGAGATTGCGGACTTACCGGTAGAAAAATTATTGTGGACACCTACGGCGGAATGGGTAGACACGGAGGTGGCGCTTTTTCAGGTAAAGATCCTTCAAAAGTGGACAGGAGCGCGGCTTACGCGGCACGTTATGTTGCAAAAAATATTGTGGCTGCGGGATTGGCTGATAAATGTGAGGTTCAGATTTCTTATGCGATTGGAGTTGCTGAACCGGTTTCAATAAATGTGAATACTCACGGAACAGGAAAAGTTTCAGATGAAATTTTGGTGGCATTGGTTAGAAAAAACTTCGATCTAACTCCAAAAGGAATTATTACCTCACTAAATCTAAGAAGACCAATTTACAGACAAACTGCGGCATACGGTCACTTTGGGCGAGAACTTCCCGATTTCACTTGGGAAAAAACAGACAAGGCAGAAATATTATCTAAAGGAATTTAAAAATGGAATCAATCGTTAAAAATCCGGCACTTGCCGATCAAGGGAAGTTAAATTTGGAACTCGCGGAAAGGAATATGCACGCGCTTCTAAAGGTTCGTGAAAGATTCGCTAAAGAAAAGCCTTTTGCCGGTTTGAAAATCGGTATGGCTCTTCACATAACAAAAGAGACAGGGATTCTAGTTAGAACTTTGCGCGCCGGGGGCGCTCTGGTGGCAATAACAGGTTGCAATCCACTTTCAACACAAGACGATGTGGCGGCGGCTTTGGCACTTGAAGAAGGAGTTTTAGTCTTCGGTCACAAAGGCGAATCAAGCGAAGAATATTACAATTTTTTGAATCAAGTTATTGCATTTGAGCCGGACATCACAATTGACGACGGTTGCGATTTGGTTACCGAACTTTTAACAAAACATCCTGAAAAAGCCGCTAAAGTTTTGGGCGGATGCGAAGAAACAACAACCGGAGTGATTCGTTTAAAGGCAATGGAAAAAGATAATATTTTGAAGTTTCCGATGGTTGCCGTGAACGACAACCTCACAAAACATTTGATGGACAATTATTATGGAACCGGCCAATCGACTTTGGACGGAATAATTCGCGCTTCAAATATTTTGTTCGCTGGGAAAAATGTTGTTGTTTTGGGTTATGGAAGTTGCGGCAAAGGTTGCGCGCTTCGTGCAAAAGGAATGGGTGCGAACGTGATTGTCACTGAAGTAAATCCTTTTCGTGCCTTGCAGGCAAAGATGGACGGATTCCGAGTTATGAAAATGGAAGACGCGGCGAAAGAAGGTGATATTTTTATTACTGTGACCGGAAATAAACATGTGATTAGAACAGAGCACATGAAAGTTATGAAAAATGGCGCGATGATGGCTAACAGCGGACATTTTGATCTTGAAATCGATGTTGCAGGTCTTGAAAAAATGGCGACAAAACGCCGCATCAGACCTTATTTTGATGAATACGCTTTCGACGGGAAAGTTCTTTTCTTGGCCGGCGAGGGCAGACTTATAAATCTTGCATCAGCGGAAGGTCATCCGAGCGAAGTCATGTCACTTTCATTCTGTGGTCAGGCCTTGGCTTGCGAATGGTTGGTAAAAAATAAAGCGACTTTGAGCGCAAAAGTTTACACACTTCCCGAGCACATTGATGATGATATTTCTCGACTTCAACTGGAAGCAATGGGCGTTTCAATCGACCAATTAACCGAAGAACAGAAAAAATATTTGTCTTCTTGGGATGTTGGTACTTGATTATGCATGACACTTGGATAGTTATTCCGGCGTACAACGAAGGGAACACAATTCTGAAGGTTTTGAAAAATCTGAAAGAAGCCGGTTATGAAAAAACGATTGTAGTTGATGACGGCAGTAGAGATGACACTTTTGAAGTCGCTAAAAAACATGCGCAAGTTGTTGTTAAACACAAGTTGAATCGCGGCCTCGGAGGTGCTTTGGGAACAGGAATTCAAGGAGCGCTCAGAATGGGCGCGGAGTATATAATTACTTTTGACGCGGATGGTCAGCACGATACGAAAGATATTCAAAAGGTTCTTTCTCCGCTGAAACGACGTGAGGCTGATGTTGTAATCGGCTCACGTTTAATTGATCCGGAGGGAATGCCGATGAAAAGAAGAATCGCAAATCGAATCGCAAATTATGTGACTTATTTTTTGTTTGGAGTTTGGACAACCGACAGCCAATCCGGCCTTCGCGGTTTCAATAGAAATGCAGCAGAGCACATTAGAATTAGAACAAATCGAATGGAAGTAAGCAGTGAAATTATTCGTGAGATCGGATACCATGGTTTAAGGTTCAAAGAGGTTCCAATTAAGGCAATTTACACGGATTATTCTCTCTCAAAAGGACAAAGTTTTTTTGTGGGAATCAAAACATTTGCTAGACTACTAATGCATCGCTTAATCAAATAATATGTACAATATAAGTTTAATTCAAATTGTAGGAGCGATTTTTGTTTTGTTTGCTTGGAGTCGAGTTTTTTTAAGATACAGAGATGATAGCGTTAGTTTGTTCGGTTTGATTTTTTGGTCAATGATTTGGATTGGGTTTTTGATTGTACTTTTTATTCCAAACACAACCGAGTTTCTTGCAAAGAAATTTGGAATTGGCCGTGGTGTGGATGTTTTTGTTTACTCCGGAATTGTGATTTTGTTTTATTTAATCTACAGAATTTACGTTAAACTTGAATCTCTTGAACGAGAGATAACTCAAATTGTTCGAGAAGACAGCCTGCGCGACATTCCAAAAAAATGAAAACTCTTCGAATTCTTTTTGTTGCCGAACATTATCCTCCGCACATCGGCGGAGTTGAAACGTTCTTTTTTGAGCTACGAAAACGCCTGATTGCGCGTGGGCATCACGTGGATGTTATAACTTCGGCTGAAACCGGTGCACCAAGTGTTGAAAAAGAGGAAGGCGGAACTATTTACCGAGTAGGAAAAACTCAAAATTCTTTTACATTTTTATCGATTCCGCTAGTTATGAAAATTGGAGCTAAGGCGGACATAATTCATGCAACAATGTATAACGCTGTTCTACCGGCCTGGATTGCTTCAAAAATTCATGGCAAAACTTCTGTTCTAAGCGTGCATGAGGTGTTGGGTCCGGACTTTACACATGTGTTTCCGAGACACGCCCATAAAGCTCGATTATTTGGTTTTTTGGAACAAATTCTTTTGGGATTTAATTTTGATCACACCGTGGCGGTTTCAAAAGCCACTCAAAAAAAATTGAAAGGAAAGTCTAACGTGATTTACCATGGGATCGATGAGATGTTCACGCCTTCTAGTGTCCCGCATGAAGGTTTTGAATTTTTATACTTCGGAAGAATTGCCGGCAACAAAGGAATCTGGTTTTTGATTGAAAGTCTTCAAGAGTTTTATAAAGACTACCGAGGAAAAACAGAATTTAAATTATTACTTTCCGGTAGTGATGAAGATTTTGCCAGAGTTGAGAAAATGATTTCAGGAATTTCTGATTTTGTGACCGTCAAGAAAAGTGTTGCACGTGCAGACTTGCCCGGTGAAATTGCGAAGGCCGACGCGGTTGTTGTACCTTCCCTTGCGGAAGGTTTTGGATTCACCGCCGCAGAGGCGATGGCGATGGATGTTCCGGTTATTCTCAGCGATGCGGGTTCACTGCCTGAAATCGCCGGCGGAAAGCATTTGATTTTCAGAAGCGGAGACAAGACCTCGTTGATTGATGCACTGAAAAAAGCTGAAGCCGGAGAGTGGAAAGTTAGCGAAAAGAAAAACTTTTCATGGGATAAGGCGGCGGATGAGTTTGAGAAATTGTATTTGGATTTGTTGTAAAGTGCAGCGGGTGCACTTTTTAGCTGTGCGCGCCGTTCGGCGCTGACCGAATGGCTGGCCTTCGGCCAGTAAACAAAAAAGCCCCCCGCCGAAGCGGGGGGCTTTCTCTAAGTCTGAGTTAATCAGCTTAGAATCACGTCATCATGTAGATGTTACGTAACTTGAAGGTACGCCAGTAACTTTGTAAGCGTTATTCCAGTATGTAGCGGAAGAACCTGTACCAAAGCCTGAAACGTTTGGTCGATCAGACCAGATGAATGAAGATGAACCTAGAACGGTTACACCATCATAGTTATCTAGACCTGTAGTAATAGTGTCAGTAGCCAATTGTTGGTATAGAGCGCTATTGTCTGTAGAGATACGTACAGATACGGAGTTGGTGTTTGAAGTACCATCATCCTGTACTGGAGCATCTACAACGAATGTTCTGCTTGAACCAGCAGTAATTTTTTCGAAAGCACCTGTACCAGCAGCCCAGTTAGTAATGTTCTGGTAAACCTGCATGTATACAAGGTTTGTTAGAGCAGAACCAATTCCTGGACCGTATAAGTATTGACCTGAACCTACCGGTACTGAGTTATCAACTGAACCGTTAACAACTTCGTACATCTTCCAAGTGTTGGATAGAGCATCACCTGCGTTTCTTGAGTAAGTAGCTGTATCAACAGCACCAAGACCAGTTGAACCAGTCAAGACACCTGAAGATGATACATCGAACTTAAGACCAAGAAGAGCAATATCGCCGTTCGCACCCGCAGCAACTGTGAATCTGAATACTTCAGCCTCAGTACCGTAAACGATAGAAGCAGAGTCATCAGCAACTGTTACTGTTGGAGTTGTCTTAAATACATACGCATGGTTTGTAGATAGACCTCCGGCTGGGATTACACTCGCTGTAGCCGCTGTCGATGTAGCACCAGAACCCTGACCTACAGCGTTGAATGTGCTTGTAGATGTAGTTGCAGCGTATGGGTATAGAGTCATCTGAAGATCATCTCCAGAATCTGTAGCACCAGAATCGTCGGCGTGTGTATTTGCAGATACGTAGATCTCAAATGTCACATTGTCGTTTGATTTTGGAACCATGAAACTCAAGTTAGCGAATGTAGCCGCTGTACCTGAGAATGTAGCACTAGATGATCCATCAAGAGTTGTTGGAGCACTTGTGCTTGTTGGATACTTGATCTTTACTGACTTGAATGAATCTTCAGATCCACTGTTTGTTGAGTAAAGCATAATTCTATCAACTTTGTAATCTTCGCTAGTAGCCTTAACTTTGAATCTTCCAAGCAATACATCAGTAGATGCAGCTGCTAGAAGTTGGTCATTAACCTGAGTTGAAGGAGCACTAACTACGATTGAACCACCTGTAGAGATAGTCATAGCAACAGTTGTAGCATTTGTATCTGTTGAACCGTTTGGATCAGCAGCTGTCAATGTTACTGAGTTGTTGTCTTCGTCTGCAGCAGTTACGTCACCTGTAGCTTCGATATCTACACCAACAACGTTAGTTGTAGTAGAAGTACCATCGTCAATTGGAGCTGATGATGAAATATCACCAACTACGTACACAGTTTCAGTTGAACCTGCAGATACAGTTAGGTTAAATCCATCAAAAGTAGGTTTACCACCGTTTGGAACTGCCTCAGAAGTACCAAGTTGGTTACCGTCTTCGTCGTATAAGTACAAAGTACCTACGTCAGTCTTACCGTAGTAAGCACCTGATGAACCAGAAGCCGTCCATGAACCTGCTGCTGTACAAGCTGATGTACAGTAATCAAGTGTAGGTAGGATCTTACTGATTACGATGTCGCTAGCAGAACCAGCTGTGAATACGAAACCTGCAAGAGTAACTCCCATAGTTCCTTTCACGAATGTGTCAGAAACCGGGCTTGAAGCTAAAGCAACAGCTAGAGAAGCTGTTTGAATGTTGTGCGCGTAACCAGCTATAGCTGTAGAAGGAACGATATTAGTCAAGAATTGACCTGTACCTGAATCCTTAACACCTTCAGTTGTGCTTACTGCAGACAAGGTACCAGTAACGGTTGAACCGTCCATGGTTGATTCGTTAGCAATATCTACTGAAAGAGCCGCGCTCATTGATTCACCTGCTGATAAATACCAGCTATCAGTGAATGCAACTGTTTGACTTGAGTCAGAACCAGTGACTGATAATTCCTGTGGCCCCATCAATGTAGAACCAGAGTCAGTATCAATAAGTTTAACGTCTGTGAAGTTCGCAGTAGCGCCATCAGCATCGATCAAACCTGAACCTGTAGCGGCAACAAGGAATGAAAGTCTTCTAACCTCAACGTCTCTTTGAGAAGAGAATGTAAGATCCAAGATCTGAACGTCTTTTGCATTTGGTGCAAAGTTAGATACAGAAGGACCTCCGAAGGCTATTGTAAAGTCTCCACCCTGAACTGTTGACCAGCTAGCATCAGTACCGTCAGCGGCACTGTTGTCGTAATCTGTCTTTGTAACCTGAGCACCGTAGCCATAAGTTTCACCGATAGCTACTAGATCTGTTGTTTCATCAAGATAAATCTTAATTGTATCATCAGGTCTTGCTTTTGAAGTAACTTCTGTAGTTACAGAGAATGTTCTTGTATCACCCTTGTTTAGTTCGAAAGGAGTATCAAGATCAAAAGTGATCAATTGATTATCACTTACTACGTCGGCAGTAGCCAATACTTCACCGTTTTGAACAAGTGAAAGCATGTCTAGACCTGTAGTAGAGATTGTTCCTTTAACAATAAGAGCAATGTGCTGAACTGACATATTTTCATTAGCTCCTGCAAGTTTGAAATCAGCAACAGTAGCATCTGTATCACCGATTGTTGGGTTAGATACTGAGCTATTTCTTGAGATTGTAACTGTTCCTGCAGATGCACCACCAACTGTGAATACATCACCGTCTAATGGGTATGATCCAGTCACTGAACCGCTATCAACTCCAACAACGTCTGCACTTGGTACGGAGAAATAGTGTTCATTTCCTGAAGAGGCTGTAGAAGAGAAATCAGATTTGATGTAGAACATAGCAGACTCACCTTCAGCAACGTCCACGTTAAGTGAACTGAATGTTGAAGTGTTTGTGTCGCTGCTTACAGAGTGACCTGATCCAATTCTTTCTGTGCCGTTGTAGAAGTACAAGTTTGAAATATCGGATGTAGCACCTACTCCACTTCGGCTCAATACCAATGATTTCAATGTCATGTCTGCTCCAGAAGCTGTAGCCTTAATTCCAAGAACCGGAACGGCTGTAGCACCCTTTGGAACTGTACCACCGTCGATGCTGATCATCTCTAGTTTTAGAGTACCATCACCAGATGTAGTATCATCTGTGGTATCGTCGGTTGTATCACGAACAACAGGGTTCTGAGAGTTAACGGTCATCTTAGAAATCTGACCACGAGTCACTGCATCAGCAGGACCGTAGTTTCCATTGCTGTAACCATCAACAACTGTGTTGTTGTAAGCTGTTTCAACGTAGTCGTAGTACCAATCACCTGAAGCAACGTCATCGAAATGAGGAGCTCCCGTAGTGTCTGTAGCAAGACCAGCTGCGTTTACAAGAATTTTAGCTGCTTGAGCTCGGTTAACTGTGTCATCTGGACCAAAATATCCAGTTGCAACACCGTTAGAGTCAGTGTAACCACCAACGATACCGTTCTTAGCTGCTGTATTTACGTATTCAGCGTACCATGCATTTGAATCCACATCAGCGAATCCTGCATCGTAGCTGCTGTCTAGTTCTATCCCGAAGGCTAGAACTGCGATTTTTGCCAATTGACCTCTTGTTAGAGAATCATCTGGACCGAAGTTACCGTTGTCATAACCGGAAACTACACCTTGTGAAACTAGTTCATCAATGTAGTCAGATGCCCAGTGTCCATCAGTGTCAGGGAATGACGCTGATGCAACAGCTGCAAAACTTACGAAAGACGCAAGAAGTGCAGTTAGAGCAATACCAGCTATAGATTTTCGGAACTTCCTATATATGAAAGAGATATTCATTTGAATCTTTTCATTAGGAAATAAAAAATGAAATCGAATAAAATTCGATTCATGTAAGTCGGAATAAGCTTAAAAGAAGTTTTCTCTGTTGCCCGACCTAAAAAGCAACAGTGTCAGTAAATTAAGTAATTTTCTCGCGATTTCTCCAAATCGCTTAAGTTCTCTTTATAGTTAGCTCGACTTTCGTCGAGTGGCCGTGATTTCAAGGACCGAAGTATATAAAGGTGTCAGATATTTAGGTAAGGACTCTTTAGACAATCATCAAACAATATTTGTCGTGTCGGGGGTTGAAACGTCTACACTAGACATTATGTTTCATATTTTTGTACATTCCCAGTTGACACATTTTTTTCCGGTTTCATTGGTAGTCCCAAGGGGAATCGAACCCCTGTTACCGGAATGAGAATCCGGTGTCCTAACCGCTAGACGATGGGACCGGAATCTAGGGCCAGAATCGACAAGCGATAAGATATTTAAGATTGTCTACTCTTTCAAGATTTTCTTGGAAAATCGTGTCTACACTTGACAACCTTTTTTCGCCTATACACGACGAGTCGCCTATCCAAACCCTCAAAATTTTGTATAGTCGAATTTGAGTTCTTGTTTTATATATGCCATTTTCCCCTGATTGACAAGAGGAAATATAATTCTTTAATTTCGAGGTATGCATTAAATACCTTTGTGTCAATATACAAATTTGATATTTTTTGATGTCAAAATCTATAGGTTAATATATATATCTCTACGTCGCTTCGCCTATACACGCAACTCTGATAAGCTTATCAAAATATTTTTGTATAGTCGAATTGAGTTTTTCCTTATACGGTAGCCATTTTTCGGCTATACACTTTGTCTTCTATTAATGGCTTGTCTACTCGTCATTAATATGTCCTTTTATTGCTTGCCAACGTAATGAATGTAAGATAAAACTTCCTTACACAAATAAATATGGACGATCTATATTCAACACTGGGAGTAGGCAAAGGAGCAACTGAAGGTGAAATTAAAAAAGCCTACAGGAAGAAAGCTCAGGAGTTCCACCCCGATAAAAATCCGAATAATAAAGAAGCCGAAAAGAAGTTTAAATCTGTGCAGGAGGCATATGAAATTCTTTCAGACCCTCAAAAACGTGCTAATTATGACAGATTTGGATCTGCAGGAGCCTCTCAAAGGGGGGCACAAGGTGGTGGATTTGGATTCAATGGGGCTCAGGGTGGGTTTAATCCGAATGATTTTGCCGGATTTGCTGATATTTTTGAGAGTTTCTTTGGTGAAAATATGAGGGGAGAAGAACAGACTGCCAAAGCAGGACCTATAAGGGGAAATGACATTCAGGTTCAGGTTGATATTAAATTTGAAGAGGCAATTTTTGGGGTTGAAAAATATCTTGAAATAACAAAACCTGAAACCTGCAAAAAATGTGCGGGCAAAGGTAACGAACCCGGAACTTCTGTCAAAAAATGTGGACAATGTAACGGGCAGGGGCAGGTTAGGGTTACGAGACAGACAATTTTGGGTAAAATGAGCAGTGTACATTTATGTCCAACATGTCAAGGAACAGGTGAGATTCCTGAAAAATTGTGCATTGAATGTCGAGGTCAGATGCGTACCAAGCAGACTGAGGAGGTTACCGTTAAAATTCCGAAAGGCATTGAAGACGGGACATCAATAAAAATTAAGGAAAAGGGCTCCGCAGGGGTTAGAGGTGGAAAGCACGGTGATTTATATGTTCATGTTAGAGTTTTTGCGCATAAAAAATTCCTGAGAGACGGTCCTAATATTCACTCTAGTGAAGACATTCACGTTTTACAGGCTATTTTGGGTGCGAATATTAAAGTTGAAACCGTGCATGGGAAAGTTGACTTGAAGATTCCCGCTGGAATTCAGAGCGGAACTGAACTAAGCATTAAGGGAAAAGGAGCTCCTAACATAAGATCAGATAAGATGGGTGATCATATCTTAAAAGTGAATGTTAAAATCCCTGAAAAGCTTACAAAGAAAGAGAGAGAACTATTTGAGAACTTGGCGAAAGAGAGCAAAGTTAATGTGAAGTCGGAAGGTTTTTTTGATGGGATATTTTAGGTTGGAGCGCTACGCGCATTTTCTTAGTGTAGCTCGACTGCGTCGAGTGTTGTGCAAAACTTTTTAATGATTTATTTGTTGTGCAAAACTTTATTATAACCTGTAATTGTGCAAAACTTTAGACGTCGAGGAGGACACTGGACATTGTCTAAGAATGTTGAAAAGTAGTGCAAAAGTTCTCGCCTACGGCGTAACTCCTCGCACTACGTGCGTAATACAAAAAGCTCACACTCCGTGTGAGTGGTGGTGGGTCGGCCGGGAATCGAACCCGGGACCATCAGCTTAAAAGGCTGTTGCTCTACCAACTGAGCTACCGACCCAAAATGTGGCTGTATTTTATTGGCAAGATGCGATTAAGGCAAGACATTATGCGGGAGGCGCTTGTCTTGGCTCAAAAAAACTAATAAGTACAAGGGCAATTGCAGGTAAGGCAAACCAAATATTGTAGTTATCAATCATCAGTTTAACGAATTGTGATTCTTTATAGAGATTAGTGCTGGTTGCAATGTTTATCGATCCTCCAACGAAAGATGCGCCTGAAATATAAACAAGAATCGTGCTCACAATCAGTCCTGCGTTAAGGAAACCGAAGGTAAGTGTCGCCATTAATCTGGTTACTAGTGATCTCTCGAACATAATATCCACATAAAATCCCCCTTTGATAGCAATCAAAACGATGGCTAAAACGAATACAAAAATCTTTAGGAAAATTAAAGCGTTATCTGCGTCTGTTCCTTGAAGAGTCGGCATTTGAGGAAATACATATTGTTTAAATATGTTCCCTAAACCGTCTGCAGAAAGAATTGCCATGTAACAGGCAATAATTACTTTAAGTGTTTGATTACGGCCAATAATAAAGCTGTACGCGATTACAATCCCGAAGAATACCAACACGAAGAGGTCCCAAGAAAGTCTGATGTCCACGATTTCAAAATTAAGATCAGAAAAATCCTAGCAACTCGTGGTCAAGTATGCAATCGAAATGAGCTACAAAATATATTTCAACAGCTTTTGGAAAAAGTTCTGTCAACTATTCAACATGTATAGGCGGTTTTATAGTATAGAACAGAGAAAGCACTTCATTTGTATAGTCGATTTTGAAAAAGTGTATAGGCGAATTATACAATATTTTGGCCATAATTAATTTTGTATAGTCGAATTGAAAATTTCATGTAGAATAAGCCGTGAATCGAGTGTCGATTTGATATAAAGCTTTAATTATATTTTAGTATAATTTTATGGATGGGAAGTCTTACTTAAGTCTACAAGAAGCTTCGATGATTATGGATAAATCCATACAAACCCTAAGGAGATTAATTAAAAAAGGTGATTTAAATGCCAGGAGAATTAAAACTCCACAGGGTTACCAATATGTGGTTAGCCCGGAGTTATTGATTCACATGGGATACAGTTTGCCGCAAAGACCTATGTTTCCTAATTCGCCTATACAAACTGAGATTATGCCGCAAGAAGAAGCAGTGGAAGACGTGGCGCCTTATCAAGCCGAAAATTTGTATAGTCGAACTGCATTTGAACCGCAACAGGAAAACGATTTTTACGTGCTTGACATACAAGAGGAAAAAATATTGCCTAATAGACAAGACTATGAAGATAAAATGTTTTTGTTTTCAATAATAGAAAAATTGCAAAAAGAGCTAAGTCTAAAGAGAAGAAGTATATTTGTAAGAGTCTTTGAGTGGCTACGCAATCGCATTATGCTTGCGGGAAAATAGCATTCATCATAGACTCTTTTCACCAAAAAACTTATGAAACTGTACGACAATAAATGGGGATTCTCGATTGAACATAACAACCCATTTAAAATTTTTAGATTATTACAGGAGGTTGCAAAAGAGAGCGTGGGAGCCGGCGCAATGATTGATCTTTCAAGAGGAGACCCGGGTTACGGCTTTGCTCCCGGAATTCGGGGGAGAGAGTTTCTTTCATTTCTTTTGTTTTTAGACACGAAATTGAATAATTCCGGAAGAAGATTCGTCGAAACAAAAAAAGAGCGTGAGGGGAAGATTCTGGAAGAAATTGCTGGATTTGCTCGTTCGAACTATGTCCCGGCAGTTGCGGAAAGATATTTGGAGGATTTAAGCGAGTTCATTCAAAGAGCCGTGCAAATTTGTGAAGAGCAGGGTTTGAAGATGAGTCCATATGATGTGCTTTATGAAATTTTCAAATATTCAACAGTGAGTGGTGGAACTTATCACGATCCGCAGGGTGAAAAATTGGTGAGAGCGATTGTGGCGTGGTGGCATAAAAAAACCGTATCGACCGATTTCAATTATGAAGACATTATTTTTACAAACGGAGCTTCACATGCAATTGGGACGATTTTTAAATTGCTAGGACACGACGGCATGCAATATTTAAATCCAGGAGATAAAGTTTTGATTTTTTCACCCGCCTACTCGCCTTATAACGACATTTTGGAACATCTTGGTTTGGAGGCCGTGAGTTTGGCGATGGATCCTGTTAGTGGTGAAATTACAAACGCGGAGATGCTGAAGAATTTGAAAAAAATAAAATTGGTGATTTTGATTGATCCGAATAATCCGACAGGAGTTTCCGTTTCTGAAGAAAACTTGAAAATGCTCGCGGACTTTGCGGTTGAACACGATTCGCTAGTGGTGACAGATGAAGTTTACAGCTCGTTCTTCCCGGAGAAAAAGACCATGATTGATTTTTGCCCGGAGAGAACCGTGAGAATTCAGGCTAGATCCAAAATTGAGAGAAGCACCGGTTTGCGATTTGGAGATGTTTTGATTACAAAAGAAGGAAATGAATACTTAACTAAGAAGTTCAAGGACTTGTTGACCGGGGGTGTTGATTTTAAAACTTCATTTATTTTTGCGAAAGGACCGAGCGGAGCGGGCGAGTTGCAACACACAACTTTTGTTCCCGGACCTGCGCAATATTTGGGAGCGGCTCATATTCTATTGGGAAGCGAGGAAAGACATGACTATCGAGGGGTAGTAAAAAAGAACCATGAAATTTTTAATGGGATTTTAGGCTTAAAAAACAAGAACAATCTATACTATGTGATGTTTGATATGGACGAAATTGAAGGAGCGAATAAACAAGGGGTTCCGGCTGAAGAAAAGATGTGTGAACTTGCAAAACGCGGCGTGATTTATATTCCCGCAAATTTATTTTTCTCAGCGGAAGATAGAAAAACCAAATCAAGATTGAACTCAGTTAGGGCTTCGCTAGTGAATGCCAGCCCAGAAAAAATTAAGGAGGCAGCTCAAATCACTTTAGATTATTTAACCGAATAATATGTCACTTTTTGAGAACACGCTGAAACAAATACAAAAAGCCGGAAAGTTGATGAAATTGGATCCGAATGTTGAAATGGTATTGAGCAATCCCGACAGAATTTTGGAGGTTAGTGTGCCGATTAAAATGGACAACGGTGCAATTAGAATTTTCAGAGGTTTTCGCGTTCAGCATAATAATGTGAGAGGCCCTTATAAAGGCGGGATTCGTTACCATCCGCGGGTTGATATGGATGAAGTTAAGGCGCTTGCAACTTGGATGACGATTAAATGCGCAGTTGTGAATATTCCGCTGGGAGGAGGAAAAGGCGGAGTGATTGTTGATCCAAAAGAACTTTCACCAAGAGAACTAGAGAGAATGACAAGAAGGTATACAGCCGCGATTTCTGATTTTATTGGTCCTGATATCGATGTACCTGCTCCTGATGTTTACACAAATCCACAAATCATGGCTTGGATTGTAGATGAGTATTCAAAAATTCACGGGAAAAATATTCCCGGAGTTGTCACCGGAAAGGCGATTTCAATCGGTGGCTCTCAGGGTAGAGCTGACGCGACAAGCCAAGGCGGAGTTTATGTACTTGAAGAAATGTTAAAGCAGTATGGCAAAAAAGAAGCGAAAGATACAAGAGTTGTAATTCAGGGGTTTGGGAACGCCGGTTCACACGTTGCGAGAATGCTTTACGAAAAAGGCTTCAAAATTATCGGGGTTTCAGATTCAAAAGGCGCGCTTTATTGTAAAAACGGCTTGAACCCGCTCGATGCTATGACCTGTAAAATTGATGCTGGAAGCGTTGCCGAGTGTTTTGGTAGCGGAGAAGCCTGTGAAATGATGACAAACGAGCAAATTTTGGAAGTCGATTGTGATATTTTGATTTTATCGGCCTTGGAAAATCAAGTTACAACGGACAATGCGGCGAAGGTTAAAGCTTCGATTGTGTTGGAACTTGCGAACGGACCGGTTAGTCCTGAAGCGGATGAGATTTTGGAGGGAATGGGCGTGAAAGTTATTCCGGATATTTTAGCTAATGCCGGCGGTGTGACCGTGAGTTACTTTGAACTTGTGCAAAATAATATGAATTTTTATTGGACGGCTGAAGAAGTTCAGCAAAAATTGAAAACAATTATGGTGGCGGCTTGGGAAGCCGTGCATGAAAATGCTTTGAAGTTTGATACAAGTTTGAGAGCTGCGGCTTATATAAGCGCTATGCGTCGATTAGAGGAGGCAATAAAGATGCGTGGAGGTTATTAAATATTGCAAGTGGGTGCGCTTTAATATATAAATTTCGCAAATGAAATACATCTACTCGTTCTCGGAAGGAAATCAGAAGATGAAGGATTTGCTTGGCGGAAAAGGTGCCAATCTTGCGGAGATGACAAATTTGGGATTACCGGTACCTCCGGGATTCACAATTACAACTGAAGTTTGCAACTATTTTTTGGAGAAAGACGAGTATCCAGCGGGCTTTGAACATGATTTAAATGAGAAGTTGGATGAGCTGGAGCACGCGACTAAGAAAAGTTTTGGCTCAAAAACAAATCCTCTTCTGGTTTCGGTTAGATCGGGATCGAAATTTTCCATGCCCGGAATGATGGACACGATTTTGAACCTTGGTTTGAATGATGACACGGTAGCCGCGATGATAGAAAAAACCAGCAATGCGAGATTTTGTTATGACTCTTACAGAAGATTTGTGACTATGTTCGGGAATGTGGTTATGGGAGTTGGTCATGATCATTTTGAAGAGGCATTGGATGCTGCAAAAAAAGCGAAGGGCGTGGAATTGGACACGGAAATGAGCGCTGAAGATTGGAAAAAGTTGGTTATGATTTTTAAAGATATTGTAAATAAACATGCGGGGCGCGCGTTCCCTGAAGAGCCGAGAGAGCAATTGCAAATGGCGATTGAGGCTGTGTTCAGTTCGTGGAATAACAAGCGCGCGATTACCTATAGAAATATGCACGGTTACGCGCACAATTTGGGGACAGCCGTGAATGTACAGTCGATGGTTTTCGGGAACATGGGCGAGCAGTCGGGAACAGGTGTGGCTTTCACTAGAAATCCTTCAACCGGAGAACATTATTTCTTTGGAGAATTTTTGTTGAACGCGCAGGGTGAAGATGTGGTTGCCGGAATCAGAACTCCTGAAAAAATTGAAATGCTAAAGGAAAAAATTCCCGCGGCTTACGATAAACTTTTCGAAATTCAATTGAAGCTTGAGTCTCATTACAAAGACATGCAGGACATTGAATTTACAATTGAAGAAGGAAAACTTTACATGCTTCAAACCAGAAACGGGAAGAGAACTGTGGCGGCTGCGATTAAAGTCGCGATAGACATGGTTGCGGAAGGTTTAATTACAAAACATGAAGCGTTGAAACGAATCGAACCAAATCAGTTGAATCAGCTTTTGCATCCGTCGATTGATTCCAAGTTCAAACTTGAGGTTGTTGCGAAGGGTTTGCCGGCTTCTCCAGGCGCGGCGGCCGGAAAAATTGTGTTTAACGCGGACACAGCTTATGACATGGCCGAGACCGGAGAAAAAGTTATTTTAGTTAGAAAAGAAACTTCACCTGAGGACATTCACGGAATGCACGCGGCTCAAGGAATTTTGACTTCAACAGGAGGAATGACCAGCCACGCGGCGGTTGTGGCGCGGGGAATGGGCAAGTGTTGTATTGCGGGTTGTAAAGATGTCCAAGTAGATGAAGCAACTAAAACTTTAAAAATTGGCGGGCACATTTTTGGTGAAGGAGATGTTATAACTTTGAATGGCAGTACAGGAGAGGTGATTAAGGGTTTGGCTCCAATGAAAGATCCGGAATTAACAAAGGATTTTGAAACATTGATGGCTTGGGCTGATGAGGTGCGAGAATTGAAAATTCGAACTAACGCGGACACGCCTTTTGACGCGGAGATTGCAAGAAAATTCGGCGCGGAGGGCATTGGTTTGTGCAGAACGGAGCACATGTTTTTTGACACCGATAGAATTAATTTGGTGAGACAAATGATTTTATCAAAAGATGCCGAAGCCCGAAAAGTGCCGCTTCGCGCACTCCAAGAAATGCAAAGAGAAGATTTTAAAGGAATTTTCAAAGTAATGAATGATTTGCCTGTGACGATTCGTTTGCTTGATCCTCCCCTTCACGAATTTTTACCTGATACAGATGCCAAAATTAAGGCGCTATCACAAGATATGGGAGTTGAATTTGAAGCGCTAAGAAAAGTTGCGAGCTCGCTTCACGAAATAAATCCAATGCTCGGGCACAGAGGTTGCAGGCTTGGAATTACATCACCGGAAATTTATGAAATGCAGGTTCGAGCAATTTTTGAAGCAGGGAAATCAGTTGTACTTGAAGGCGTTAAACCTTTGATTGAAATTGAAGTTCCGCTTGTGGGAGATGTTTCCGAGCTTCGCAGAATTAGAGAGATGATTTTCAAAATTGCCGAGGAAATGGGTGAATTAAATTTCAGTTGGAAAGTTGGAACGATGATTGAGTTGCCGCGCGCTTGTGTGACCGCAGATCAAATCGCAAAAGAGGCCGATTTCTTCAGTTTTGGAACGAATGATCTCACTCAGATGACATTTGGTATGAGTCGTGATGACGCGGGCTCATTCCTGCCTTTCTACACCGAACACGGGCTTTATAAACAAGATCCGACGGAATCAATTGATCAGGAAGGTGTTGGTCAGTTGATGAGAATCGCGGTGAAATTGGGGCGTTCGACAAAACCCGGATTGGAAATTGGAATTTGCGGAGAACACGGCGGCGAGCCAAAATCAGTTATGTTCTGCCAAGAAATAGGTTTAAATTATGTTAGTTGCTCACCTTACCGCGTGCCGGTTGCCAGATTGGCGGCTGCTCAGGCTTGTATTTAAAAATATAGAATTGGGAAGGCCATGAGCAGAGTCATGCGCAGACCAGTGGATCCTGATGAAAAGATAAGGTGCTTTAAGCCTGGCACTTGATGTAAATAGATTTAGTTGTTTAATATGTTCCCGGGGACACTTTTCAACCTGTCACACTCCCCAACTCAATTTCTCGCGCAATAACTTGTAATAATTGCCGGCGATCATTGAGGCGCGGATTAGGCGGATTTTGCGGGAGGATTTGCGGATTTTCACCATGTCGCCGTATTGAACTGGGATAACGATTTGGCCGTCTATTGTGAGGCCGATTGTGTTGTCAACAAAGCGGCGCTCGGTTTCAACGTAAATTGTGAGCTGGCGATTTGAAGGAATTACGATTGGGCGAACGGAAAGCACTGAAGGACAAATCGGTGTGAAGACAATACCGTCAACGCGAGGGTGGACAATTGGACCACCCGCAGACAAAGAATGTCCAGTTGAACCTGTTGGAGTGGCGACAATCACGCCGTCTGCTTTGAAGTCGAGCATTTTTCTTTGATCGATTTCTGAGCGAAGAGAAATCAAACGGGCGAAGTTTCCTTGGTTGATGACGGCTTCGTTTAAGGCAAGATGCGTGTCGATTTTTTTGCCGTCGCGGTAGAGCGTAACTCTCAAGAGCATTCTTTCATCAACACTAAAATCTCCTTTCAAAATTTCGTCGAGATATTCAAAAGTTTTCTCCGAGGTTTTGACCTCCGTGTTGAAACCAACGTTACCGAGATTAACACCAAGAACGTATAGATTATTTCGTTTTGGGAGATCTCGCACTATTTTTAGCATAGTTCCGTCACCACCAAGACTGATCACAAGATCCGCCTGTTTTAAAAGCGCCTGGCGAGCTTGTTCATTTTTATTTCCAAGATAAGGCGAAATGTGCTCGTCCCAGATAAGTTGACGCTTTTGTTTGAGAATATGCTTTTGCAGTTTTTCAAGAAAAGGCTTGTGTTCATCAAGTTTAGTTCGTCCAATTAGTGCGATGATCTGGAAATTTGCCGGTTTTTTTGCTTTGATACTCACATGCAAAGTTTAGCGAAAGCTCGGATACTTGTCACACGATTTCCTTATGAGTCACGATTTGGCGGTGAAGAAGTGCACACTTTGAACCTCATGGAAGGGCTTCGAGATAAAGGTTTTTACGTGAGTTTTATGGGAAGTTGCGAAGTTATATTGGAAGAGTTTGCGAGACGCGATTTTGAAGTTAAAAAAGTTTGGTTTGCAAAACCACCGGTGACTTTGATATGGCTGATATTATTTACATTGCTCTCTCCTTTTCTATTTATTTGGGCGGGAATTTTGATGAAGCGTGAAAAATTTGATGTACTCTATTGCTTGAGTTTGGGCGAAAAATTGTTGATGACTCCGTGGGCAATTTTAATGCACAAAAAAGTGATTTGGTTGGAACACGCGAGGATTGGAAATTGGCTGACAAAAAATCCTTGGCGTATTTTATATTCGCTACTTTCAAGAAAAGTTAAAGTAATTGTGACTTCACGAGCGATGAAAAAATTTCTACCTTTTGCAAAAAATGTGGAGTCGATTTCCTGCGGAGTTTCGCTCGAAAAAAATTGGGCACTGCCGGCGGAGCTTGAAAAGTTTTTGAAAGGCGATTTTTGTGTCGGTTTTGTCGCCCGGCTGACACATGACAAGGGCGTGGACATGATGGACAGGATTGTCCACTCTCAACCTGATGTGAAGCTAATTGTCGTGGGTGAAGGCGATTATAAATTTCGAGCAAACGAGCGTCTATTTGTGTTGCCAAATTTGAGGCGTGGACAGCTGTCGACTTTGTACAAAAGCGTGAATTTATTTGTGCTTCCGTCGACCGAATTCGACCCCTTCGGAATGGTTGCAGCGGAAGCGATGACAGCCGGAACTCCGTGTTTAATTTCGAGCAAATGTGGAATCGCTTTTGATTTGAAAAATGAGCGCGAGGCGTTTATTGCCGACCCAACTTTTAAAGAATTTGATAGGACAATTAAAAAGCTGAAAAAGAATCCCGCGCTTTTAAAAAAAGTTGGAAAGGCCGGCGAAGTTTTTGCAAAAAAACATTACACGCTAAAAAGAATGGTGGACGAGTTTGAGTACTTATTGAGTCCGGTTGAGCTCGGCTAGTTGCTGTCTTAGTCCATCTAGCAAGTACGTGTCGGGGTTTGTGGATTCTCTTTCTATTTCGCTTAAAATCCACTTCAATCGTTCTTTCTTTCGGCTTTCTTGGTCAATTTTAGGAAATTTAGACTGTTTCTTACAATACATAATTGTTAAAAAACTATCGGAATCTTTTTGATAAGATACTTCCCAAGCCCTTGAAACTTTCATTGAGTCACGTCCATTTCCACTTTCTCGACTTACAGGGCGAGGATTTCTAATGAAATTTTCAAAATCAAATCCATTTCCATTTTGTGCTATTACCAGAAGTGTGCCTTCGCTTCCGATTGCAGCATTCACTGAAATGGGATTGCCGGCGCTCGCGTGAAAAGCGTTAAGTAAAGCTTCGTATGGAATTCTTAATCTCTCATCGAAATCACTTAAGTAAAATGGATCCGTTGACGATGGTGGAAATGGGATTTCATCTTTTATAAACTGAAAAACATCGTTACTTAAAACACTTGAAATTATTTCGTCTAGGGAACTTGGATCCGGGCGAGACTGAAGAAGTTTTAATAAATCAGAATCTTCAGAAGTTATTTCACTTTGAATTCCATCTACAGGAGTTCCAATAAGCTTGATTGCCTCCTCAAGATTTCTGTCTAATTTGAACATAGACTAGCATTGTACACTATTATTCTTATTTGTAAAGTAGTTGTGACAGTATCTCTTCTGCAGATTTTTCCCAACTGAATAATTTGGCGCGTTTGATGCCTTTTTGACGGTATGGTTCAGGATTTTTTAGAAGTTCTTCAATTCCTGCTTCAATTTCTGAAATACTGTGGGGATCAACAAGATAAGCGGCATCCCCGACTGCTTCAGGTAAAGAAGAAGTTTTACTTGTTAAAACGGGGCAGCCACAAGCCATTGCTTCAAGCGGTGGGATTCCAAAACCTTCATAAAAAGAAGGATAAGCCAAAAGTGCCGCTTGAGAATATAATTCGGGGAGTTTTTCAAATTCAACATAGCCCAAAAAGTGAATTCTCTTCTCAAGTTTTTCGGGAATTGCCTTTGCGATCCCGGCAGTTTTCCAACCGACTCCGCCCGCGATGCAAAGATGCAAATCAGGATGTTTTTCGGAAAGATTTATGAATGCTTTGATGAGTGAAATCAGGTTTTTTCTCGGTTCCAAAGTTCCAACAGCTAAAATAAATTTTTGCGGGAGGGGCATTGTTTTTTGTGAAAGAGATTTGAAGTTTTCGGTAACCGCTGGCGGCGCAAAAACTATTTTTTTGGATTTAGATGAAGGCTTAACTTTATGTAAATCTTCGAGAGTATTTTTTGAAATTGTTGTAATAAATTCGGATTTTTTAATTGCGCGATTTAGTGTCAGTTTTTCAACCAAAATTGGAAACCAGTGATGATTTGCAGGGTAAAGAAAGGCCACCAAATCATGGACAACAATTCCGACTCTTTGAGATTTTGGAGCGATTGCCGGATAAATAAAACTGGTTGTGGCAAAGTAAAAATCCACCGGATTCGCTTTTAGATATTTTTTGAGATTTAAATGCCAGCTTAAACCTTTTCCGGGAATAATTTTTGCGTTTGGAAATTTTTCGTTCGGCTTGTCAGTGAAAAGTAAAAATTCCGTTTCAGGTGAAAGTCGTATTAATGCTTTTGTAATTTCTTCAGTGTATCTTCCCTTCCCCGCGGTTTTTCCGAAGGTTTCGCGAATGTCGATTCCGATGCTTTTTATTGCCATATTCTGCGGGCTTTGATAGATTTTAGACATGTCACTGATGCAAAGAATTAAACAAGGTTACCTGAGACTTCCCGGTTCCGAGAAAGCGATTTTTATAGGTAGCGGGCTTTTGATGATCAGCCCTCTTTTGCCCTGGTATGATAGCATGAAAGGTTATGTAATCGACACAATTATGGGAATTTCGGGACCTCTTTTCCTACTTGGAATTTTGACAATGGTTTTTGGGGGAATTACTTTCCTTCATATTTTTATGCCATTTTTGGATAGATCTTTTTTCAAAAATTCAAATGTTAGCAAGCTGGCGAATTTCTCTGGATTTGAGGCGCTCTTGATGTTGGTAATCTCGAATTCGGTATTTTTCAGTTCTGATTTTGGAACTTCCGCGACTCATAAAGGTACTCGATTTGGAATGATGATTGCGTTTATGGGAGTTGCACTAACAATCGTGGGCGCATATTTTGCTAAGGGAAAAGTTAGAAATGTGGTAGAAGTTAAAGAGAACTTTTATCAGACTCCGGTTCAGAACACATTTTCAGCTCCGGTTTCAACACTAACAAGCACTCCGGTTGATATGGATGCTCGAGAAAAATACAGAGCAATGAGTTCTCAAGCTCGGCAAAATTTATGGCAACGCAGAGCTGATTCTCCCTTCTCGAAGCTGGACGCAATCGAGCAAAAAGTGACTGACAATATGAAAATAAGAACAGATTTATAATGGAAATTCTATTTTACTGCAGAGATTGCAACCGAGTCGTTTTGAATCCCAAAAAAAAGGGGGATAAATACGAGTACATTTGCCCGATCTGCAATGGCGAAAATGTGGCTTTTGGTACAAAACACGCGATCTGTGATTTCTTCAATATTAAAGACGCTATGTTAGCGAGGATGCTTGATAACCCCGTGAAAGAATGACAACTTATTCGGATTCAGGAGTAAATATTGAAAAAGGCGATGAGTGTTCTGCGCTGGCTTACGCGGCGGCGAAGGCGACTTTTCCTGGTCGGGCGGGGCGAATTGGCGAGCCTTTTGCGCTTGAAGGCGGCTTTAGCGGCGCACTGGACATGGGCGATTTTTTGCTTGTCCAGAATGACGACGGTGTGGGAAGTAAGATGATGGTGGCGAGCGCCCTTGGGCGCTTTAATACTGTCGGGCAAGACTTGGTCGCAATGGTTGCGGACGACGCGATTTGTCTTGGCGCGGAAGTTATGACGGTTTCAAACACAATTGATATTGAAAAGGTGGATTCGGTGGTGATTGGGGCGATGATGGAGGGATTACGAAATGCGTGTGTTGCTGAAAAAATTGTTGTTCCGGGAGGGGAAATTGCGGAACTTCCCGGCCAAGTTAAAGGAGTGATTTGGAACGCGACTGCGGTTGGAATCGTGGAAAAGTCGAAATTTATTGACGGATCTAAAGTGAAGGAAGGAGATTCGATTATAGGAATTCGTTCGGCGGGCTTTAGATCAAACGGATTTAGTTTGGTGCGTAAAATTCTTCAGGATAAGTTTGGTGAGGATTGGGTGAACGCGGATTACGGCGACGGGAGAAAATGGGGAGAAGTTGTTTTAACTCCTTCTTTAATTTATCATCGCGCGCTTTTGGGAATTTTGGGAGGATATAAAGAGCCGCGAAAAATTGACGTGCACGCTTTGGCGCACGTTACAGGCGGCGGATTGGAGGGGAATGTAGAAAGAGTAGTAAAGAATGGTTTGAAGGCGGATTTTGACAACTTGTGGGAACCGCACGAGATGATGAGTAAGTTGATTGAGATGGGGAATGTGCCAATGGCAGACGCGAAGGCGACCTGGAATATGGGAACAGGAATGGTGCTTGTTGTGGCACCCTCAGATGAGGCGGCCGTGATTGCGGCACTTCCACAGTTCAAAGTTCAGAGGATTGGAAGGGTGGTGAAGGTTTAACGGGTTTGCTGTGGCAAGCAGGCAGACTTTTTTTTGTGTCGGTTGATTTTGTGCTCGATTTGGCATGATCTCCTTATTGCAACAATGTTACAATAAGCAGGTTGGAATTTTATTGTTGTGGAAAACTTCATCAGGTTGTTATTGTAACTGAGTTACAATAAGGAATTGGACTCTGATTTGAGTTTGGGTCAACGTGAATCTTGAAACCTCACTTAAGGCCAACTAAAGCCAAGGGTTGGCAATCAAGACTGTACACTAAACTGTACATTTCAACTTTGCGTTAACCTGTAAAAATCTTTGCCCGGGCAGAAATGCACATTTAACCGTACAGTTCATGTTGTACAGATCACCCTGCTCCCATGCTTTTTTGGCTACATTAAAACAATCCTGAGGTTTCAAGATTCACGTACGATATACCGTTTTCTAGTCAATAGCTGTTTAATTGCAGAGTTCCAGTCACATTTTGAATATGTGGTTGCATAGCATTGGA